>JAJYLT010000012.1 GCA_021787565.1 Acidobacteriota bacterium | reverse complement strand
CAATTACTACCATATAATATATGGTAGACTAATTGACTTGTCAAGTGAGATGCAGGCAAGACACCGACCGCCGCTACCCCGTAAACGTCTCACCACACGGCAGTTTCAGTTTCAGGATGGACACTAGCTACCGGCCCTTTTGTCGGGGATATCAGTCGGCGTCATTGCCCCCTTGGCAGAACAACCACGTTGTCTGAGCGGAGATATCCCCCCTCAGATAGAGTCGAAAATAGGAGTGCCGAGGTTTCCGAAAGGCATCCTCGTAGGCAACAGTTCCCCACACATACAACGACTTGCTCCCGCATTCAGTGATGGGCTGTCTAATCTGTTCTTGGACCTCCACCGAAATGGGCTGTTCGGCAAAGCAATAAAGGAAGTGTGTACTATCGGGATTGAGCACACGAGGGCCATCTTGTGCCGGGAATGGTGGCATAATAAACTCGCCTTGAAGGCTACCATCCAGGACGGCGAGCTTGGCTGTGGCTCGGACCTTATAAGCTGGGGTTTGCCCTCGGTTGGTGTAACTTATCTTCACGCATATTCTCTCTCGGCATTCAGGTGGGATACACACGGGCTATTCGTGGAGGGCACATCAATATATGCCCGCAGTTGTCTTCTGGCTGTGCGCCAAGTTATCCACCAGAGAGCTAGGCTACCGAAAGCCAGGATGATGGTGACTCCAAGCATAGACAAGTCTATGATGTGCTTGTAAAAGCTATCTTTGTTCTCTTGTTCATCCTGATAGCCATAGTAAGTAACTTTGTAGTCTGTCGGGGAATCGAATTGAGTTGGTGTTGCCCGATATTTGGGCGGTTCCTGATGGTTGCGGGTGCCGGGGCCTTTATCTTGCTCTTGGTCGCCGTATTTGTTCTGCCGAGTCTGTGGTGGTCCTGGGGGCTGAGATGATCGTACCGAAAGACACGTGGCTAGCACAACCACGCCGATCACCGAAAATAAACGCCGCATTGTTCCCTCTTCTCTCTACCCTCGTCTTGAGGTTATTTCATCACCACCTTCTTGTAGCTTGTCCTGTGTTCCATCGCTCCTTTCACAACATCTTCCGTACTTTCTCCGTCGCTTTCCTTCCGATGAGGCCACCGGAAGCTGAACTCATCGCAATACTTCGCAATCGGAAGGTGTTTCTTGCTCACGTGATGGAACGTACCATGAACCCCTTTCTTCAGCAGTAGGAAGAAAGCTCATCGGTAACGATTCGACCGTGACGGAGTCTTGTCGCACAAGCACGCCCAGCCTTTCCCCGCAGGTTCCCCAACCCCCTTATAGCACCGGCTGTTGGCCTCGTCCAGGCTTTTATCCCCGCCGTCGTTCGCAACAGGTGCGCGTCGCGAAGCGCGATTACGCCCCTCACAGCGTGCGGGTCATCCTGAAGTCTCCTTCGAAGCTTCTCCCCTGAAGGATCTCGGGCAACGGCCCTGCACGTCCGGCGATGGAGATCCTTCGGGAGTACTCCCTCGAAGCAGCCCTCAGGATGACCGGGATCGGAGCCGGGATGACCGGGCTTCCCTGCCACCGAAGGCCTCCATACGCCCTCATCCCCTCATCCCCCCATCTCCTCATCTCGCCTCCGAAGGCCTCCCCGCGCCCTACTCACGGACTCACCTCATCACCTCCTCATCCCGCGCCCTCACAGCGTGCGGGTCATCCTGAAGTCTCCTTCGAAGCTTCTCCCCTGAAGGATCTCGGGCAACGGCCCTGCACGTCCGGCGATTGAGATTCTTCGGAAGCACTCCCTCGAAGCGGCCCTTAGAATGACGGGACCGGAGCCAGGTGCGCAATCAGGAATGTCCCTTCTCCGCGAGTACCGCACGCGCCTCGTTGCAGACGCGGTAACCGGCAAGCTGGACGTGCGAGAGGCCGCGGCCAGCCTCCCCGCCGAGCCCGGGGCCGAGGTGGAAGCCACTGAGCCCGACGAGGACCTCGACCTCCCCCAGGCCGCCGAGGTGGAGGGGAGCTATGACTGGGGTCGAGAAGAGGATTAGGCCCTTTGACTTGATGCGCTTGCACGATTCGCGAATTGCGAATATACTCTGCTCATGGTACTGAAGCCGCAGGATCTCGTCATCGCGCTAAAGCTCACCCTCATGGGCCCCGGGGCCTGGACCTACGAGAGCCTCGCGAAGGACCTCGCCATGAGCCCCTCGGAGGTCCACGGCGGCGTCAAGCGGCTCATCCAGGCCAAGCTCCTCACCCCGAACCGGATGGTTATCCGGGAGTCCCTTCGGGAATTCCTGGCCCACGGCGTGCGCTACGCCTTTCCACCTACCTTGGGAGGGAAGGCCCGGGGCGTGCCCACGGCGCACGCCGCGGAGCCGCTGGCGGCTCGGATCCAGGCCTCCGACGAAGACCCGCCGGTCTGGCCCTATGCGGAGGGCACCGTCCGCGGACAGAGCTTCTCTCCCCTCTACCGCTCCGTCCCAGGGGTGGCGCTCAAGGATCGAGCCCTCTACGAACTACTGGCCCTTACGGACGCCGTGCGGGGCGGCCGGGCCCGCGAGCGTGAGCTGGCGGCCAAGATGTTGGGCGAGCGCCTGCGATGAGGCTCTCCAGGGGGGAGTTGGATCGCCTCAAGGTCGTGGCCCGGCGGCTGGAACCGCTTCCATCCAAAGTCGTCTTCCTGGGCGGTGCCGTCGTGGGGTTGCTCGTGACCGACCCTGCCGGAGCCGCCGTCAGGCCCACGAAGGATGTGGACGTGGTGGTCGAGGTCGCCACCTACTTCGAATACACGGAGCTGGAGGCGCGGCTGCGCGGCCTGGGTTTCCTCCACGACCAGGAGGAGAAGGCTCCCCTGTGCCGGTGGCTCGTGGAAGGAATCAAGGTGGACGTCATGCCTCCCGATCCCAGCGTGATCGGCTTCTCGAACCGCTGGTATCCCGAGGCCATCCGTACCGCCGAGCCCTTCACCCTGGAGCCCGGCCTCGACATCCACCTCATCACGGCCCCGCATTTCATCGCCACGAAACTGGCGGCCTTCGCCTCGCGCGGTAATGGGGACTACCTGCGGAGCGCCGACATCGAGGATGTGGTGATCCTAGTGGACGGCAGGCCGGAGCTGGTAGGCGAGGCCGCGAGAAGCCAGGCCGACCTTAGGCAGTTTCTTTCGTCCGAGAGCAGGGCCCTTCTGGCGGCGAGCGCCTTTCGCGAGGCGCTTGCGGGACACTTGGACCCTGATGAAACCAGCCAGGCGAGGGAGGGATTGGTCCTCGGCCGGCTCCGGGAGATCGCTGACCTGAATAGGTGACCTGATGCCCACCGACACGAGCGAGAAGGGCCTTGAAAGTCTGATCGTGGCTTCCCTGACGGGGCGGAGCGGCCAGGAAGTCCGCACGGGGACCCCAACCGGCGAGCATCCCCCGGCCTACGACAACACCTGGTACATCCAGGGCGCCCCCAAGGAGTACGACCGCGACCCTAGGGAGCTGCTCTTCCAGTTCGGCCGGTGCGCGGTGCACTTCGCCGTGGACGACCAGAAAGTCTGGATGTGCACCTTTCTCGAGGGCAAGGACTCCTGGTTCCTCCCCTTCAACAAGGGCTTCAACGACGGCGCCGGCAACCCTCCCAACCCCGGGGGGATCAAGACCGACTACCTCTGGAAGGAGGGCCTCACGCCCCGTGGCCTGACCGACATCCTGGAGAACTACGCCCAGCTCGTCGAGCGCAGGGATGAGGGGGCGGGGAGAAGAAGGAAGGACCAGATCTTTCCCCGCTACCACCAGCTCGGGGTCGTGCGGGCGCTTCTTGCGGACGCCGGTCTGAAGGGTGTGGGGCACCGGTACCTCATCCAGCACTCGGCCGGGAGCGGCAAGAGCAACTCCATCGCGTGGCTCGTCCACCATCTCGTGGGGCTGAAGGGCGCCGGCATGGTGTAGGACCCAGCGTTGGGCTGACTGGCTAACGGAGTCAAGGGAACGACGGTCAGGGGACGACGGTCAGCAGCGCGAAGCCAGGAGGGAGTCGCGCTCTGGAGAGCGCTCCTACGCGGGTGAAGGGATAAAGGCGTGAAGAAGGGAGCCGGTCAAGATGCCGCCTTCCAAGGCTTCCCCGCGCCCTCCTCACTTCCTCACCCGGTGCCCACATGAGGTGTGGGTCATCCTGAAGCCTCCTTCGAAGCTTCTCTCCTGAAGGATCTCGGGCAACGGCGCTGCACGTCCGGCGATGGAGATCCTTCGGAAGTACTCCCTCGAAGCAGCCCTCAGATGACCGGGGATCGGCGGCGGGATGGGCGGGCTTCCCTGCCCCCGAAGGCCTCCATACGCCCTCATCTCCTCATCCCCCCATCTCCTCATCTCGCCTCCGAAGGCCGCCCCGCGCCCTCATCACCGACTCACCTCATCACCTATTCACCCCGCGCCCTTACGGCGTTTGCGTCATCCTGAAGTCTCCCTCGAAGCTTCTCCCCTGAAGGATCTCGGGCAACGGCTCTGCACGTCCGGCGATGGAGATCCTTCGGAAGTACTCCCTCGAAGCAGCCCTCAGATGACCGGGGATCGACGGCGGGATGGGCGGGCTTCCCTGCCCCCGAAGGCCCCCATACGCCCTCATCTCCTCATCCCCCCATCTCCTCATCACCTCATCTCGCCTTCGAAGGCCGCCCCGCGCCCTCATCACCTCATCACCCCGCGCCCTCACGGCGTGTGGGTCATCCTGAAGCCTCCTTCGAAGCTTCTCTCCTGAAGGATCTCGGGCAACGGCTCTGCACGTCCGGCGATGGAGATCCTTCGGGAGTACTCCCTCGAAGCAGCCCTCAGGATGACCGGGGATCGACGGCGGGATGGGCGGGCTTCCCTGCCCCCGAAGGCCTCCATACGCCCTCATCTCCTCATCTCGCCTCCGCAGGCCCCCCTTGCCCTCCTCACCGACTCACCTCATCACCTCATCACCCTGTCGCGCTCTGGAGAGCGCTCCTACACGGGTAAACGGGCGAAAAAAAGGGCCGGTCGCTTTACCGCCTCCGAGGGCCTCTCCCCGTTCTCCTCACTTCCTCATCCCGTGTCCACATGAGCTGTGGGTCATCCTGAAGCCTCCTTCGAAGCTTCTCCCCTGAAGGATCTCGGGCAACGGCCCTGCACGTCCGGCGATTGAGATCCTTCGGAAGCACTGCCTCGAAGCAGCCCTCAGGATGACCGGGATCGGAGCCGGGATGACCGGGCTTCCCTGCCCCCGAAGGCCTCCATACGCCCTCATCCCCTCATCACCTCATCCCCTCATCACCTCATCTCGCCTTCGAAGGCCGCCCCGCGCCCCACTCACCTACTCACCTCATCACCTACTCACCGCTCCTGCGCTATAGTGTCGCCAGGCGGAGGCGGGGAAAAGGAGGTTGCCGTGGCGATCCGGGTGGTGCGGCTGGGGAGCCCGCGGGTGGCGGGCGAGGGGCCGCGGCTGGGGACGGTGCGGCGGCCGCCGCGGGGGGTGCCGAAGGCGGAGCACGCCTCGCGGGATTTCTACGACGCGTGGCTGCCGGAGCTCGCCCCCTCGGAGGAGCTGGTGAAACAGGCGCAACAGGCGGCCGACGAGCGGGCGTGGCGCGCCTTCGAGCGGTGCTACCGCGCGGAGATGAAGCGGCCCGAGGCCGAGCGCCTTCTCGCGCTGCTGGCCGCCCTCTCGCACCAGACGAACTTCTCCGTGGGCTGCTACTGCGCCGACGAGGCGCATTGCCACCGCTCGATGCTCAGGACGCTGCTGCTCGAACACGGGGCGGAGATGGCCCAGTAGGGCGGAGATCGCCTCATGGAGGCCTCCCTCTTCCGTTCCCGCTGTCGAATAGTGGTTTCACGCGATTCTGCTCCCCGTTCTTCGTTATCGAGGAAGAGGATCATGGGGAACCTCCGTCGTGATAGGTGAGCACTGGATCGAGATGAGGTGATGAGGGAATGAGGGAATGAGGAGCCGCCGGAACGCGTGTCCGTGGCAGTGGTCCCAGTTTTCCCTGTCCCTTGTCCCAAGGCAGTCATCACGCCTCTCCCCCCTGACGAGCGTAGCGAGTCCAGAGTCCGATTCCAGACAAGCCGGAATGACGCAATAGCGGCCCCCACTGGACTCTCGGCCCGGTCATTCTGGCGAGCGGAGCGAGTCCAGAATCCGATTCCGGACAAGCTGACATCCTGGGAAGCGAAGTGCGACCGTGACCTGGAGTGACGGGGCCGAGGCGTCATCTGACGGCTGCCCGCAGTGGGCTCTGCTGGAAGGATCTCAGACGAGGTCCAGGCATCTACTACCCCCGAGATCCTTCGAGGGCAGGCCTTCGAAGCGGCCCTCAGGATGACGTGGTGGCGCTGGGTTTCCGCCCCTCCGCCTTCCCCCCGTCCCTTCATACTGACGGCTGTCCGTGGCCGGTCGCCGGGCCTCTCTCCAGCCGGGCCTTGGCAATTTCCCCCCGCTTTCGGTATGATTGCCTCGTTCAGGGGGTTCCCGCGCATGAAGGAATGGCCAACGGTTCCGGCCTGTCGCCAGGGCCGCCACGGATGCGGCCCCGGGGGGCGCCCACTGGCGTGAGGGGAGGTTGTCATGTCGGAGGTGATGCGGTTCGCGGCGGTGTACCTGCCCTACGTCGGGGCCCTGGTGGTCCTGCTGCTCCTCTTCAAGGCCGTCGTCATCGTGGGCGGCACGCAGATCGCCGTGGTGGAGCGGAAGTACTTCGGGAAGAGCCTGCCCCAGGGGCGGGTCATCGCGCTCACCGGGGAGATCGGCATCCAGGCCCGTACGCTGGGGCCGGGCCTTCACCTCCTCATCCCCTTCCTGTACGCCGTGAACAAGCTGAGCTTCACGAACGTCCTCGAAAATGAGGTGGGCCTCCTCGAATCCATCGACGGCGACCCCGTGCCCCCGGGCAAGATCTTCGCGAAGGTGGTGAGCGGCCACAACAGCTTCCAGGACGGCGAGCAGTTCTTGAAGAGCGGCGGACAGAAGGGGCCGCAGATCGAGATCCTGCCGCCGGGCACCTACCGCATCAACACAGACCTGTTCCGCGTCGAGATCCAGGAGGCCACGGTCATTCCGGCCATGAAGATCGGCCTCGTCACGGCGCTCGATGGCGAGCCCATGCCCGAGAAGGAGTACGTGGCCAAGCCCGTGTCGGGCCACAGCGATTTTCAGGACGCCTCCAAGTTCCTGGAGGCGGGAGGCCAGCGCGGCCCGCAGTTCGACGCCCTCAAGCCGGGCACCTACTACATCAACCCGCTCATCTTCAAGGTGGACCTGGACGACGTGGCGGTGGTGGAGCGCGGCCAGGTGGCCATCCTCGTCTCCAACGTGGGCGAGGAGCCCGCGGAGATCCGCCAGCTCGTGGAGGAGGCCGCGCAGCGCGAGGGCGGCGCCTCCGACGGCGAGCCCGTCCGGGCGCTGGAAGACCGGCTCGACGTGGGGATCGAACGCTACGTCGTCCCCAAGGGCTTCCGCGGCATCCAGCAGGAGGTGGCGGGCCCCGGCGTCTACTACCTCAACCGGCGGGCCTACATGGCCTACGTGGTGGACACGACCAACATCACGATCGACTGGGACGATTCGAAGGAGACGCGGTTCGATCCCCTCAAGGTCATCTCGCGCGACGGCTTCCAGATCAGCGTCTCCGTGAAGGTGGTCATCCGCGTGCGCCCGGACCAGGCCCCTTACATGGTCGCCAAGATCGGCTCCATCGAGAACCTCATCCTCCACGTGATCCACCCGATGATCGATTCGAGCTTCCGCAACCAGGCCTCCTCCACCTCCGCCATGAACTTCATGCAGGACCGCCAGGAGGAGCAGCGCAAGGCCGAGGAGAGGGCCAAGAACGAGCTGGAGAAGTACCACGTGGAGTGCGTGTCGGTTCTCATCTGCCAGATCAGCCTGCCGCAGGACCCCATGGATACGCAGACCAAGAAGATCATCGGCCAGCAGGGCGTAACGGCCATCGAGATCGCCAAGCAGATCGCCTCCGGCAACGTCAAGGTGACGCCCGACCTCCTCGTGCAGGGAAGCGACGGCGTCGGCGGGCTCCTGGCGGCCTACCTCACCAACCTGGTCACCGCCAAAGCACGGCCCGGAGCCCCCGCCGGAGGGGCGCAGGAAAAGGCGGGGGCGTAGGAGAGCCCATGACCGACGGCATGCGCGCGCCTGAGGTGTCCGGCCCGGACACGGCGGACTGGGAGCTGCTCGGAGGCGGCGCCTGGCGCCGCTGCGTCCGGTGCGGCTTCCAGTGGCAGGGTTGACGCCGCGGGCATCATCCTCTCCGCATGTGAATGAAGCCCTGCGGAGACGGCCGATTCGGGCTTTGCTCGCTACGGGAGCTGGCGGCCCTCAGTGGGTTCGCGAGCGGGTTCGGATTCCTTCGGGGCCTGATGAAAATCCCAGAAGCGCACCTGGCTCTCGAAGGTGTCGAGATCTCCGCACGCCGTTCCTCCGACGACCGTCACCATACGGCCAGGGCGTTGAGTACGCAAGGAGGGCCGCGCCGGTTCTCGTCTCTGGGCGCGCCGGGGAACGAGCGGGCGGCCCGGCGTGTTAGCATACCGTGGAGGCACGGCCATGAGCCCTCTTCTGGCGCTGACCTATTCGCTCCTCTTCGGGCTCCTGCACGGGATCCTGCCGGACGAGCACACCTGGCCCATCACCTTCAGCTACGCCATCGGCGGCGCCAGCGGCTGGGAGGGCATGCGGGCGGGCCTGTACTTCTCCGCGGCCTTCACCTTCCAGCGCATGATCGTCTCCGAGCTCGCCTACCTGGCCCTGGCGCCCTTCCTGCGCCTTCCCCTGCTCGAAGGCATCGTCTACGTGGCGGTGGGAGTGGTGATGACGGCGGCGGGCGCCGTCGTGCTGCGGCGCAACCGGTACCTCCACCTGCACCTGCTGGGACACCACCACGAGGCGGGGAAAGGGATGGAGTGCACGAGCAACGTCCTGAAGATGCACCACACGCACAAGGCGCAGGTTCCGCAGGCGCCGCCCGTGCGGTGGACGCTCGTGCACGGCTTCATCGCGGCCTTCGGCTTCGGCCCCTTCTCCCTCTTCGTGAACACCGTCGCGGCCTCGGCCATGGGGAGCGCCTGGCTGGGCTTCCTCCCAGGCCTCCTCTTCGGCCTGGGGACCATGATCACCCTGGCCGCCGTGGGGGCGCTCTTCGGCGCCTCGCTCCGCTGGACGCGCCTTCTCAGCGAGGAGGAGATCCGCCGGATCGGCTCCCAGACCGGCGGCCGCACGCTCTTCTTCGGCGGGCTGCTCTTCGCCCTCGCCGGCATCCTCACCCTCTTGGGGTGGAACCGGTACGTCTTCCTGGATTCGGGGGAGGTGCTGGTGGGGCTCTTCATGGTGTTCGTGGCCCTGCCCGCGCTACTCTATTCTCTCAAGGAGGTCAGGAGCGCTCGGCAGGGGCCCAGGGTGGAATAGAGAGCCGGACCCGGGCCACCGCTTTCGCCGGCTCTCTCCGGCCGCCCCTCGCGGCGGCGGCCCTCATGCACAGGAGATGAACCATGGGACGCAATACCATCCCCCTGGGACGCATCCTGGGGATTCCCATCGGACTGGACTACACCTGGTTTCTGATCTTCGGCCTGATCACCTGGTCGCTCGCCGCGAGCTATTACCCCCACGAGTTCCCGGGCTGGCCGGCTGGGCTCTACTGGGTGACGGGCGCCCTGACGGCCATCCTGCTCTTCGCGAGCGTCCTGCTGCACGAGCTGGGGCACTCGGTGGTGGCCATGCGCTACAAGATCCCCGTGCGCAGCATCACCCTCTTCATCTTCGGGGGCGTGGCCCAGATCGGAGCCGAGCCCCCCAGCGCCCTGGCGGAGTTCTGGATCGCCGTGGCGGGACCGGCCGTGAGCTTCGCCCTGGCCGTCCTCTTCGGGCTTCTGCGGCAGAGCCTCTCCTCCGCGGGGCCCGTCCTGGCCCTGGCCGAGTACCTGGCCCTCATCAACGGCATGCTGGTCCTGTTCAACCTCATCCCCGGCTTTCCGCTGGACGGGGGACGCGTCCTGCGGGCCGTGGTCTGGGGCGTCACGGGCAGCTTCCGCAAGGCCACGCTGATAGCCGCGTGGGTCGGGCGCTTCGTGGCGCTCCTCTTCATCTTCTACGGCGTCTGGGAGGTGCTCACCGGGAATTTCATGAACGGCGTGTGGATCGCCTTCATCGGATGGTTCCTGGACAGCGCGGCGGCCGGGCAGATCCACACCCAGGACGCGCACGACGTGCTGGCCGGCCACCGGGTCTCGGAGGCCATGACCAACCAGTACGCCTCCGTTCCCGCGGACCTGACCCTCCAGCGCCTGGTGGACGAGCACATCCTGGGCAGCGGGCGGCGGTGCTTCGTCGTCGAGCGCGGCGACAGCCTGGCCGGGCTCCTCACGCTCCACCGCCTGCGGGAGATCCCCAGGGCCTCGTGGGGCACCACGACGAGCGAGCAGGCCATGATCCCCGTGGAGAAGCTCCAGGTCCTCGCCCCCGACACCGAACTCTGGCGCGCCGTGGACGAGATGCAGCGGGACGGATTCAACCAGCTTCCCGTGATGGAGGGCGGGCGCATGGTCGGCATGCTCACCCGCGAGGACACCCTGCACTTCCTGCGCAACCTCAGCGAGTTCCGTCGGTAGACGCGGCGTTGGCAGGGCGAGCGGGATGAAGCTCTCTTCACGGTGACGGCGGTCTTCGTCGCACTGCCCGGCGAAAAGCGCCGCCGGCGCGGTTCGCGCGCAGGAGCCCGCTCCTAGGAGAGGGGAAAACCTTCGGCCCTCAGCCCTTCCACTCGTGGCCGCAGTCGATGCAGCGGTGCCAGCCGCGCCCCAGGAACCGCGAGAAGGCGCCGCTGAGGGCGCTCTCGGCGGCGTACTTCGGAGGAGGGGTATCCTCCACGGCTTGGGAACCGCAGGCCGGACAGCGCGGGGCCGGAGGCGCCGGGCAGAGGTCGTGCGGCTCCACGGCCTCCACCGCCTCGGGCTCCTCCTCCATCGAGCTGGGCTCCGCCTCGGGAGCGGCGGCTTCCCCGCCGTGCGCCATCTGAGATACCAGTCCCCTTTCGAGCTCCTGGCCCGCGAGAACGCGCTCGGCCTCCTCGGCCGCGGAGGCCGGCACCTGGAGGCGGATGCCGCCGGGCATGGGGAAGAGGGTTCCCCCCACGGCGTCCGGCACGAAGCAGCAGAGCCCGGCGGAGGCCAGCACCGAGCGCGCCCACTCCACCTCCATCAGGGTCATGTAGGTGCGGATCGTCACCAATCCCTGGGCCTCGGCGTTCCGATCGTCTTCCATGGGTCGCATCTCCTCGAAATCCGGTGTGACGGCGCCGGCGCCCGCTTCATCCCGCGTGCGCGACGAGGCAGATCTGCCGGTGGACGAGCCGGGACCAGGATAACACTGGACGGGGATTGGGGGATGGAGCGATGGAGCGATGGAGCTATGAAGCGATTGGGCGATTGGGCGATGAAGGGAGAGTGCGCAGAGCGCGGGGCAACCTTGACACCCCGGGCAGGGGCGCATACAACAGGGTGGTAGCTCCGCATGGATTCGGACGCTGACCCGGTTGCCTATGGATGGGGGAACGCAATGAAAAGCGTCATGAACGGACGCCGCGTCGTCGTGGTGGACGGCCGGCGCACACCCTTCGCCCGCTCGGGGACCGCCTTCACGGACCTGACCGCGTACGACCTCGGCCGCCACGCGGTGGCGGGGCTGCTCCACCACGCCCCGGTGGAGCCCGGCGAGGTGGAGCTCCTGGTGATGGGGACGGTCCTCCAGGACCCCGCCACGAGCAACGTGGCCCGCGAGGTGGGCCTGGCGAGCGGCCTGCCCTCCTCGGTGCCCGCCTTCACCGTGACCGTGGCCTGCGTCTCTTCGAATCTCGCCATCCTGAGCGCCGCCAACGCCATCGCCCTGGGCCAGGCGGAGGTGGCCATCGCCGGGGGGACGGACACCCTCTCCGACGCGCCCATCCGCGTCTCCAGGAACGTCCGCAAGCGCCTCATGGCCGGCCAGAAAGGCCGTGGGCTGAAGGGTCTGCTCGGCATGGCCAAGGGGCTCAAGTTCCGCGACCTCGCGCCCGAGGTCCCCGCCATCGCCGACTTCTCCACGGGCCTCTCCATGGGGCAGAACGCCGAGCGCCTGGCCAAGCCCCTGGCCATCTCCCGGGCCGACCAGGACGCCTACGCCCTGCGCTCCCACCAGCGGGCGGCCGAGGCGGCCCGCAAGGGATTCTTCGCGGACCAGATCGTGCCGCTCTACGCGCCGCCGGCCTTCAAGGTCGTGGGGGCGGACAACGGCGTGCGGGGGGACTCCACCTACGAGAAGATGGCCTCCCTCAAGCCGGCCTTCGACCGGCGGTTCGGCACGGTGACGGCGGCCAACAGCTCCTACCTCACGGACGGCGCCTCGGCGGTCCTCCTCATGAGCGAGGAGCGCGCCAGGGCCAAGGGGATCAAACCTCTGGCCGCCCTTCGCGCCGTGAGCACCACGGCCATGGACCCCCTGGACGAACTCCTGCTGGGCCCGGCCTTCGCCATCCCCGGTGCTCTGGAGAGCGCCGGCATCTCCCCCGCCGAGGTGGGGGTCTGGGAGATCCACGAGGCCTTCGCGGTGCAGATGCTCGCCGTGCTCAAGCTGCTGGAGGACGAGCGCTTCGCGCGCGAACGCCTGGGGATGGAGAAGCCTGTGGGCGCCCTCGACCCCGAGAAGCTCAACGCGTGGGGCGGCTCCCTCTCCATCGGCCACCCCTTCGGCGCCACCGGGGGAAGGCTCGTGACCACCTGCTGCCGCCGCATGGAGCGGGAGGGGGCGCGGTACGGCGTGGTGGCGGCCTGCGCCGCCGGAGCGGTGGGCAACGCCATCGTCTTGGAGAGGGTGTGACCATGGGCGCGATCCGCGTGACCAAACGACCGGACGGGGTGGCCGTTCTCACCTTCGACAACCCCAATGGCAGGGTGAACATCCTCTCGCCGGAGGTGGTGGAGGAGTTCCGCGGCGTCATCGACGACATCGAGCGCGATCCCGGGGTCAAGGCGTGCGTGCTCGTCAGCGCGAAGCCCGACAACTTCATCGCGGGGGCCGACCTCAAATTCTTCCTTTCCATCCGCGATCCGATGGTGGGCGAGCGCTTCTCGCGCGCGGGCCACGCCCTCCTCGACCGCGTGGCCGGCTCCTCCAAGCCCACGGTGGCCGCCATCGCGGGCCTCGCCCTGGGCGGCGGGATGGAGGTGGCGCTGGCGTGCGCCTACCGGCTGGCGGCGGACGATCCCAAGGTCGTGCTGGGGCTGCCCGAGGTCCAGTTGGGTCTGCTTCCCGCGGGAGGCGGCACGGTGCGCCTCTCCCGCCTCGTGGGCCTGCCCACGGCGCTCCCCATGATGCTCACGGGCCAGCGCGTGCGGGCCCGCAAGGCCCTGAAGATGGGGCTCGTGGACGCCCTCACTTCCCCCGGAGGGATCGAGGAGACGGCCATCCGCACGGCCCTCGGGCTGGTCGACGGCTCCATCCAGCGGAGCGAGAGGAAGCGCCCGTGGATGGAGAGACTGCTGGAATCCCCCCCCGGCCGGAACCTCCTCTTCCGGCAGGCGCGCAAGAGCGTGCTCGCCAAGACCCGCGGGCTCTATCCCTCGCCCCTCTCCATCCTGGACTGCGTCCGGACGGGCTATGCGAAGGGGCCGGCGGCCGGTTACGACAGGGAGTCGGTCCTCTTCGGCCAGCTCGTGGCGGGACCGGAATGCAAGGCCCTCATCGGCCTTTTCGAGGCCACCACCGAGCTCAAGAAGCCGCTGGACGCCACGCCCCCGAGGCCCGTCGGCCGGCTCGCGGTGCTGGGGGCGGGCTTCATGGGCAGCGGCATCGCGGCCGTCTCGCTGGAGCTCGCCCCCGTGGTGGTCCGCGACCTCTCGCAGAAGGCGCTGGACGGGTGCGCCAGGGGCGTCTATTCGGGCCTCTCCAAGCGCGTCAAATCGGGAGCCATCTCGCGCTTCGAGCGCGACCGCCTCTTCGCCCGCCTGCACCTCACCCAGGAGGCGGAGGCCCTGCGGCGGGCCGACCTCGTCATCGAGGCGGTCTTCGAGGACCTCGAGCTCAAGCGGAAGGTGCTCGCCGAGGTGGAGGCGCTGGTGCCGGCCGAGTGCGTCTTCGCCTCCAACACCTCCGCCCTGCCCATCGCCTCCATCGCCGAGAAGGCCCTCCACCCCGAGCGCGTTCTCGGCATGCACTACTTCTCCCCCGTGCCCAAGATGCCCCTGCTGGAGCTCGTGGTCGCCGAGAAGACCGCGCCGTGGGCCGTGGCCACGGCCCGCGCCTTCGCCGTGAAACAGGGCAAGACCGCCATCGTGGTGGAGGACGGCCCCGGGTTCTATACGACGCGCATCCTCTCCCCCTTCCTGAACGAGGCGGTGCTGCTGCTGGAGGAGGGGGCGCGCATGGAGGCCCTGGACGGCGCGCTGAAGGATTTCGGCTACCCCGTGGGGCCGGTCACGCTCCTGGACGAGGTGGGCATCGACGTGGGCGCGCACGTCGCCAAGGAGCTCGGGCCCGTGTACGCCCACCGCGGTCTGGGGGCGAGCGACGCCCTGCCCAGGCTCTTTGAGGCCGGCTACCAGGGGCGCAAGAACGGCCGGGGCTTTTACCTCTATCCTCCCCGCGGGAAGAAGGGAAGGAAGCGGCCCAACGCGGAGGTCTACGGACTGCTCGGCGGCGCGCCGAGGCGCCCCGTGGACCGCAAGGCCATGGCCGAACGCCTCGCCCTCCTCATGGCCAACGAGGCCGTCCACTGCCTCCAGGAGGGGGTCCTCTCCTGCCCCCGCGACGGGGACGTGGGTGCCGTCTTCGGCCTGGGATTCCCTCCCTTCCGGGGCGGCCCCTTCCGGTACCTGGATGCCCTGGGTGCCCGCCAGGCCGTGGACCACTATGAGGCGCTCGCCAAGCTGCACGGCCAGCGCTTCACCCCCGCCCCGCTCCTCGCCGAGATGGCCAAGAACGGGAAGAAGTTCTACGAGGGGTGAGGGGGGGTAGGTGATGAGGCGATGAGGCGATGAGGTGATGAGGGGACTAGGGGACTAGGGGACTAGGGGACTAGGGGACTAGGCGATTAAGCGATTGAGCGATTAAGCGATTGGGCGATTAAGCGATTGGGCGACTAAGCGATTGGGCGCTTCGCGGGTTCCGTTCCACGCACCTCAGCGGGGCCAGTCAGGAGTGACCGATGCATTCGATCTACTTCACGCAGGAGCATGAGACCTTCCGCCGAAGCGTCCGGCGGTTCATCACGGAGGAGGTGGCACCGCACGCCGAGGCGTGGGAGCAGGAAGGCCGCATCCCCCGGAGCATCTTCCGGCGCATGGGCGAGCTGGGCTTCCTCGGCATCCTCCATCCCGAGGCCTACGGCGGCCAGGAGGCCGATCTCTTCTTCGCCGTCGCCTTCCTGGAGGAGCTTCCCCGCTCCCTCATGGGCGGCTTCTGCGCCTCCGTCTCGGTGCAGCAGTTCATGGCCACGGCCCACATCGCCGCCAATGGTTCGGAGGAGCTGAAGCGGCGCTACCTCGCCCCCTCCATCGCCGGGGCCAAGGTGGGGGCGCTCGCCATCACCGAACCGGATACGGGCTCCGACGTGGCCTCGATCCGCACCCGCGCGAAGCGCGACGGCGAGCACTTCGTGGTCAGTGGCGCCAAGACCTTCATCACCAACGGCGCCGAGGGAGATTTCTTCACCCTCGCCGTGCGCACCGGCCGCGCCGAGGACGGAGCGGCGAGCATCAGCCTCCTGGCCGTGGACGCCGACGCGCCCGGCGTGCGCGTGGCGCGCCGCCTGCGCAAGCTGGGCTGGCACAGCTCGGACACGGCGGAGCTCTCCTTCGAGGAGGTCCGCGTTCCCGCCGACAACCTGATCGGCGAGGAGAACAGCGGCTTCTATCAGATCATGGAGGCCTTCGCCCTGGAACGGCTCTGCGGCGCCGCCATCTCCATCGGAAGCTCCGTCGTGGCCCTGGACTTCACCCGCCGTTACATGGCCGAGCGCAAGGCCTTCGGCCGGCCGCTGGACCGCTTCCAGGCCCTGCGCCACCGCATGGCGGACCTGTACGCCGAGCTGGAGGCCGCGCGCCAGCTCACCTACCACGCCGCGTGGCTGCGGTCGGAGGGCCGGCCGGCGGTGCTCGAATCCTCCATGGCCAAGCTCGTGGCGACCGAGCTCGGCAAGAAGGTGGCCGACGAGTGCCTCCAGTTCTTCGGCGGCTACGGCTTCATGGAGGAGTACCCGGCGGCGCGATTCTACCGGGATGCCCGAGCGGCCACCATCGCCGCCGGCACCTCCGAGATCATGCGCGAGATCATCATCCGCCTGGCCCTGGACCAGGGCTCGCCAGAGGGGGAGGGGGCCGCGCCCCCGGCCCGGCCGCCCCGCCAGACGGCACGCCCCGAACCGCCGCGGCCCGCCGAGGCCAGCCAGCCGGCGCCCGCGCCGCCCGAGCCTTCGCCCTCCGCCGCGCCGGCCGGAGACCTGCCGGCCCCGCCCGAACCGCCCCGCACCGTGGAGGGGCTCATGCGCTCCCTGCCCACCCGGCTGAGACCGGGCAAGACCGATGGCTGGCGCTCGCTCTTCCACTACCGCATCCAGGGGGCCGCCTCGCCGGAGTGGACGGTCCGGATCGACGGCGAGTCCGTCTCGGTCTCGGAGGGTTTCGCGGGCGAGCCCGACTGCCGCGTCGAGATGAAGGAGGCCACCTACCTGGGCATCGAGACGGGCACGGTGAACCCCCAGTCGGCCTTCATGATGGGCAAGGTCAAGGTGAGCAACCTGGCGGAGATGATGCGCTTCATCCAGGCCTTCCGGCCGGTCCGGAGCCGCTGAAGATCCGGCGTGCGGGCGGTGGTTCGATGGGCTGCCGCCCCTTGATCTTCGACCAGGAGGAGCCGTGAAGACACCCTCTTCCCCGCCGCTGGATGGAACGCTGGTGCTGGACTGCACGCGCATGCTGCCCGGAGGCGTCCTGGCGCGCATGCTGCTGGATCTCGGCGCCCGCGTCATCAAGGTGGAGGAGCCGCGCGGGGGCGATCTCCTGCGCGCCACCCCTCCGCTCGTGGGCGGCATCGGGGCCGGCTTCGCGGCCCTCTACCGCGGCGCCCAGTCGCTCTGCCTGAACCTGAAAGATCCGCCCGACGCCGCTCGGCTCCGCGCCCTGGCCAAACACGCGGACGTGCTCGCCGAGAGCTTCCGCCCGGGCACGATGGAGAAGTGGGGCGTGGGGTACGACCGGCTCGCCTCCGGAAACCCCGCGCTCGTGGTCTGCTCCATGAGCAGCTTCGGCGCCTCCGGCCCGTCCTCGCGCGGAGTGGGCCACGACCTGAACTTCGCGGCGCTCGCCGGGGCCCTCGCCTCCTCCACCGAACCGCTCCCGCTGCCGGTCCCGCTCGCCGACGTGGGCGGAGGACTGCTGGCCGCCTCCGCCGTGCTGGCGGCCCTGCTCCGGAGGGCCAGGACGGGCCGCGGAGCCTTCCTGGACCAGCCCCTCGCGCCGGCTCCCCTCCCCTTTCTCCTCTGGCCCTTGGCCGAGGCCGCGGCGGGCGGAGGTGGGCTCTGGGAGCGTCTGTCGGCGGGCGTCCTCCCCGCCTACCGTTGCTACCGGTGCGCGGACGGGCGAAGCGTCTCCCTCTGCGCGCTCGAACCGAAATTCTGGACCGCCTTCCTCGACCTGGTCGGACTGCCCGAGCTGGCGGGGGCGGGGCTCGACCCCGGCCCCGAGGGGCGCGCCGCGGCCGAGCGCGTTCAGGAGGCCATGGGCCGGGAACCCTCGGCCCACTGGCTGGAAAAAGCCACCGAACGCGCCCTCCCGCTCTCCGCCGTGAACGGGCTCGCCGAGGCCGCCTCGGGAGCCTCACCCTTGGCCCCCTTCTTCGAGGCGACGCCCGCCCCCGGCGGCGGCAGCCTTCGAGCGCCGGGACCGCTGGTGACCTCGCTGGGAGTCACGCCCCCCGCGCCAGCTCCGGCCCTGGGCGAGCACACCGACGCCATCCTCCGGGAATTCGGCCTCTCCTGACCGGACAGCAAGCCCATGCTCTCCCGCCTCCCTTTGACCCGGGCCGCCTCAGGCCCTACCATGGGGATCGCACCAAGAACCGCGGAGTCACGCCAGGGGAGGCGACGATGGATTTCACGGTGAGCGAGCAGGCCCGGGGCATGATCCAGCTCATGCAGCGGTTCATGGAGCGGGAGGTCTTCCCGCTGGAGCGGGCCTTCCTCAACCAGGGCTTCCCGGCCATCGAGAGCGAGGCCGAGGGGCTCCGCCGGAAGGTCGGGCAGATGGGCCCGTGGGCGCCCGCCCAGCCCGAGGAGTGCGGCGGCATCGGACTGCCGCTGAAGGACGGAGACGACTACGTCATCAACGGCCAGAAGGCGTGAGGGCCAACTGCGCAGGCGCGTTCACCGCCCGGCCCCGCGTGCGGTAGGGTGGATCGAGCATGGAGGAGAGAATGCCCAAAGCGATCATCACGGGAGCCAGCGCGGGCCTGGGCCGCGAGCTGGCGCGGATCATGGCCCGGGAAGGCTGGGCGCTGGGCCTCCTGGCCCGCAACCAGGCGGCTCTGGAGGCCCTGGCCGGTGAGCTGGGCCCCTCCGTCAAGGTCCGCGCGGCCGACGTCACCGACGCCGACGCGCTCCCCTCTCACCTCGACGCCCTCGCCGCCGAGCTGCGAGGACTGGACTGCATGGTCGTCAACGCGGGCGTGGCCCCCCACAACCGCAAGCTGGCCTGGGAGCAGGAACGGGTGACCGTCGCCACGAACGTCCTCGGCTTCGTGGGCTGCGCTTCTTGGGCCGCGAGGTTCTTCTACCAGCAGAAGCGCGGCCACATCGTCGGCATCTCCTCCGTGGCCGCCCTGAGCGGCAGCGCCGCCGTCCCCGCCTACAACGCCTCCAAGGCCTTCGCCTCACGGTACCTGGACGGGCTCCGCGCTAACCTCGGCCGATTCGGCATCGGCGTCACCGACGTGCGGCCCGGGTACGTCCGCACCCACATGACGGAGGACCAGCCGGGCATGTTCTGGGTGGTGGACGCGGAGACGGCCGCGCGAGGCATCTTCCGGGCCATCCGCCGCAGGGCCAAGGTCGCCTACGTGCCGCGCCGCTGGGTCCTCATCGCGCTCATGGCGCGCCTCGCCCCCGGCCGCCTCTACCAGAAGCTCTCCGACTGAGCCTCCGCCGGCTCGGGACCGGGGCCTTACGCGCTCTGGCCCGCCGGCTTTCCGCCCCGGGTAGCCGGGCGTTCGGGAAGCGCGAGCGCGAGAGGCACGCCGAGAAAAGCCAGCACCACGATCCACCAGAGCGCGGCCACGAGGCCGAAGCGGCCGGCGACGAAGCCGAGGAGGAAGACCGCCGCGGCCCCGGCGGCATTGCCCACGCCGAGCGCCAACCCCGAGGCCATGGAGTGGTGGTGCGGGAAGAGGTCCTGGCCCACGAGCATGGTGACGGCCGCCGTGGCGAAGGTCGCCATGCCCAGGAGCCCCAGCAGGAGCCAGAGCCAGGCTCCGCTGGCCAGGAGGAATAGGGCGAGGAAGAGCCCCGAGAAGACGCTCGAACCCACCAACACCGGCCTTCGCCCGATCCGGTCGGCCAGCCCCCCACCCGCCAGGTTACCGGCGATCCCCACGCCCAGCATGACGGTGATCAACGACGCGCCCCCGAGCAGGGAGCCGCCCTTCGCGTGCCATAGGAGCGGCACGAAGGTCGAAACGCCGTAGGAGACGAGGGCCCTCAGGCCCACGAAGCCCACCAGCGCCCAGACCGCCCAGCGCTGAGACCGGAAAGCCTCGCCCAGCGGCTGAGTGGGACGCGCGGGGAGGCTCGGGGCCATGCGTGCCAGAAGCAACAGGGTGAGTGCGCCCGGAAGGGCCACGACCCATAGCCCCTGGAGCCCCAGCCAGGCCACCACGAGCCCCGCCAGGGTCGGCCAGAGGCTCCGTCCCAGCTCGCCTCCCACGAGGAATACCGACAGGGTGAGCCCCTCCCGGTGGCGCGCGAGCTGCCGCGCGCCGGCGAGCGCCTGGGGATGGAAGGCGGCGTTGCCGAGCCCCGCGAAGACGAGGACCGCGATGAGGATCCAGTAGGTCGGCGCCATGCCGATGACGCTGCCCCCCAAGGCGCTGAGCGCGAGACCTCCGATGATGAACGCGCGCCCCCCGCGCCGGTCCGCCCACCAGCCGGCCACTGGCTGGAGGAGGGAGCCGAGCCCCTGGACGGCGAGGATGAGGCTCCCCGCCAGCGCCAGCGGCACCTGGAGGCGTTCCAAAAGCACGGGGAGGATGCCTGGCAGGTAGTTGACGTAGCCGTCGTTCATGAAGTGGGCCCAGGAGAGGACGCCCAGGCGCACCGGTTCTCCGGCTTCCGTCCCTCGTGGGTGCATGTCTTCCATGACGCCTCCCGCGAACACTCTTTCCTGCGCGGATCCTTAGGCGAGCTCGCGGCCCATTTGTTTGATGACCGCGAGCATGAGAGCCGCTACCCGCCGGGAATCCGGGTCATTGGCCTGCCGCAGGGCAGCCAGTACGCCGCCGACGGGCTTCACTTTCACGTCCGGGTAGGTGGCCTGGGCCAGTTTGAGGGCCCTGTTGAAGCGCACGAGCAACTCGTTCACCCAGGGGTCGAGAACCACCTCGGCCAGCGTCCGGATTTTCTGGACGAGTTCGGTGATCATGTTGTCCGTCAGGGCGTCCCGCAGGAGGGAGGCGCTCATCAAGAGACCGTTAAGGAGCTCCAAGGTCTTCGGGTCGGTGAGGTTCTGGAGCATCTCCACGAACTCAGGTTGGCGGAGCTGGCTCAGATATCCCTCGATCTCGGGCGAGAAGGCCGCTTCCCCAAGAAACCGGAGCTTTTGGGCGAGGGCCTTCACCATGTCGTCCGTGAGCGCTCCCTCGAGAAGCTCCAGGGAATGGCCGATCTCCGCCACGCCGCCCGTTTCCAGGGCGTCGAGCCTCCGTTCGAGGTGATCCAACCGCTCCAAGAGGAGATCCATCTTGTGCAGCAGGACTTCGTTAGCGACTGTTTGCTGGGTGTCTGCCATGGCCGTCCTCCGCCCTTAGAAAACACCCCGGACGTTCAGCCAGTAGGTGTTGTTGTAGACGAGCTTAGCCCAGTGGATCATCTTGGAGGGGCGTTGAGGCCTGGGGGGACGCAGATAGCTGAACTCGATGAAGGTGGCGCTGTCCAGACCCGTCTCGATGAAGCACATGGTCTTGCCGTCGTACTGGAAGGCCGGCTTGCGGCCCCTGAAGGTGCACACCACGTTTCTCGCCAGCACGAAGGCCTGGTAGTGGGCCACGGACCCCGCCTTGCTTACGGGCAGGTCCGTCGTGTCGCCGAGGGCCCAAATGCCTTCCTGACCGTTCACGGCGAGCGTACCGCGGTCGGTAGCGACCCAGCCGCCCTTGGCCAGGCCCGAGTCTTCGAGGTATGAGGCCGACCGGTGCTCGGGGATGGCGATGAGGAGGTCGAAGGGGATCTCCGTGCCTTCCAAGCTCGCAAGCACGTTCTTTTCTGGGTCCACGTGGTCGGCGTTGAAGAAGGTTTCGCTCCGGATGCCACGGCTCTCGAACTCCTTCGCCGCCCACTCCGCCACGCTGGGAATGCTGTGCACCCGGTTGATGGGATAGGTGTAGAGGATCTCCACCTTCTCCCGCATTCCCCGAAGCCGCAAGAGGTCCTCCAGGATGAGGGTCACTTCCAGCGGGGCGACCGGGCACATGTGGGGGATGCCGATGACGGAGACGACGACCCGTCCCCCTTCAATCTGGTCGATCTTTTGCCGCAGCGCGAGGGCGCCCTCCAGGGTGTAGAACCAGTTGCCCCTTTCGGCCAATCCCGGCGTAGCTTGGGGCAGTACCCGTGCCCCCGTGGCAAGAACGAGCTGGTCAAAGGCAAAGCGGCGGCCGCTCTGGGTGTGCACATGCCGTGTCTTGGTGTCGACGCCAGTGACGGTCTCGGTCTCCAGAGTGACCAGCGGGTTGAGCAGTTCCCGGACGGGCCGACGGAAGACCCTCGCCTCGTCCTTGCCGAAGGCGACGTACAGGAAACCGGGCTTATAGGTGTGCTCCGGGTTGTCGGTGAGCAGGGTGATACCCACCGCTCCGCTGGCGATCTCTTCCTTCAGGTGCTCCGCCAGGTGGTTGGCGAGCACGCTTCCCCCCACGCCCGCCCCCAGAATGACGATTCGGTGCATGCCATTCTCCTACGCAGCCAAAAGGGCCGTGGTTTTTCTTTCCGGAGTCTGAGGTGACCGGGCTCCAGGAAAGGAAAAGGTTATTTGGTTTTGCGGACCACGAAGCGGGTCTGGTTCCCCGTGGTTTCAGCGGCCACGAGTTCGTAACCGATCTTCTGGACCCATTCCGGGATGTCCTTGTTGGAACCAGGGTCGTTCGACAGCACGGCTACCACTTCACCCACGCTGGCCGATTTGAGCCCTCGGATCAGTTCCATGAGGGGGCCTGGGCAAGCGCTCCCCCGAGCGTCGATTTCCTGTTTGATCGTTAGGTCGGGCATAGAGAGCCTCCGGGAGAATGGTGCCTAGAACACGAGTACTTGCGCGCCTTCCGAATCACCGACGAAGCCGGCGACCCCCTTCTCCCCGTCCACCACGTCTTCCAAATCCGCGAGCTTGAGCCCGAACATGTCCATGGTCAGGCCGCACGCGTAGACCTTGACGTTGCCGAGTTCTTTGGCCGTCTTGAGCGTTTCGATCCAGGGCTTGACGCCCATGCGCTGCATGGCCTCTTTCAAGGCGGGAGCGTACTGCTGGTAGTCCGCAGGGAGCTTCTGTGCGGCCGGGTCCGCCCACGCGCCCTTTCGGAAAGCATTGAGCCCCCAGAATGTGACAAAAATCGTCACCTCCTTGCCCATGGCCACGGCGCCAGAGGTAATGGTCGTCGCGGCCAGCAGCTTGTCCAGCGTGCCATTCATGAGGATGAGGTTCATTTTGTCCGCCATGCGTCTTCTCCTTCGGGCCCCGCATCAGTTCTTTTCCGGTGCCCAAGAAGTTAGAAGATGCACGATAACCGCAAAAGTAACCCATGGGCGAAGAAAAGGGCACCCACCGGGGTGCCCTTCAAGACTCTTGACGCCGTAATGATTCGGGCGCCAGGCGGCCCCCCCCGCGCGCCTGCTAGTCCCCTTCGCCGCCCATATCGCCGCCCTCTTCATCGTCAAACGAGGGCCAACCCCAGCCGTACCCGGCACCTCCGTAGTAAAAGCCGTCGTCGTAGCGGTTCCAGTTCCGGATGTCCATGCGGGCCCGGTTCCGGCTCACGGCATCCACATAGGTGGCCTGCATGTAATTCAGTACGACGTTCGGAACGCCCTCTTGGTGCAGCTTGACCATTTGGCCTGCGCTCAGGTGGTAAGCCGTTCCCGAGTCGCGAATCCGCCGGATGATGGTCGCGGCCGGAACGCCGCCTTTGCTCCACTCGACGATGGAGGCTATGCGAACGGGCTGGGGCAGCGGCCCCGACGCGCGTTCTCCCGTCGTCGCGCACCCCGAGAGGGCTAGCAAGGCGGCCCCCAGAAGGCTCGCCGCGAGTAAGTGGATGAACACGTTCTTCCTGCCCATGTTCTTACCTCCTTCTGAAGATCACAGCGACAAAAATACGGAACGGACCACGTCTGAAGAGTCTTTTCCGGCGCCGGATGGCAGCAGCAAGCGCGCCGAAGACTCAGCTGCGATAGCCTTTGGCGTCCATGCTGCTGGCCGGGCTCCCGCGCTCATCCCTCACTGGGAGGATGAACGTTCACCTCGTGCCCGATGCCTTCCAGGATCCCCTTGGCCCTGGCCATCTCCTCCGCCGAGCCATGCACCACCAGCAGGAACTTGTCGGATTTGATGGAGGTTTCATACTTGAGGACGCTGTTCTTTGGAATGCCCATACTGTAAAGGCCAGCGCCAAGCGCGCTCAGGCCCCCGACGGCCACCGCGCCCTCCAGGCCCCCAACGATGGCGGCCACCAGGGGCCCGGCCACCACTAGCGGGCCGATCCCAGGGACAAAGAAGAAGGCGGCTCCAAATAGAATGCCCCACAGCCCCCCCCAAAAAGCGCCCAGCTTGCCCCAGTACACCATGCGGTCACCAGCCTGATAGTAGCCGGTCACCTGCTCCTCGGTGTGATAGTCCTTGCCCACGATGGACAGCCTCTTCATGTCGTAGCCCGATTTTTGCAATTCCTTCACGGCAGTTTCGGCCTCGACATGAGTATTGAAAACGGCAACCGCTGTGTTTTCCTTCGCCATGGCTAACCTCCTTATTTGAACTTAGCTTGAGTATGGGGCCCGCCGGCCACCCTGTCAAGCCGCTCGAAACCGTCGGGGCACGCAACCAGCAAGCCGCGGCCTCGCCGTTTCCACGGATTCCGCTTCGCGCCGCTGTAGGGTTTGAATCCTTCTTGGGGAAGAAACGGCAACGGGGCACGGTTAGGTATTTGTCAGAGCAGGTGGGGGGCGAGAGTGCCCATCCAAGCTGAAGAGGAGAAAGCGATGAACGTACTCGTCGTCTACAGCCATCCCAACCCCAAGAGCTTTAACCATGCCGTCCTCGAGACGATCACCGCGGGCCTGAAGGAGGCCGGGCACGCGGTGAAGGTCCACGACCTCTACGCCGAGCCCTTCAAGGCCACCCTCGACGGGACCGACTTCGGCCAGATCATGGGTGGTACCACCCCGCCTGACATCCAGAAGGAGCAGGACCTAGTGAGCTGGGCCGAGGGCCTGGTCTTCATCTACCCGGTGTGGTGGTTTGGGTTGCCGGCGGCCCTCAAGGGCTGGATCGACCGCGTCCTCCTCCAGGGCTTCGCCTTCGCCATTACCCCGGAGGGCCTCAAGGGGCTGTTGAAACACAAGAAGGCCCTCGTCGTCAACACCACGGGGGGCCCCGAAGACAGCTACGACGCGGGCAAGGCCAAGGAGATCTACATCCGCCCCATGACCGACGGGACCCTGCGATTCTGCGGCATCCCCGATGTCCAGCACAAGACCTTCTTCGCCGTCCCGTCTGTTCCACCGGAGGTTCGCGAGACCATGCTCGCCGAGGCTCGCCAGCTGGGCAAGGCATTCTGACCGGGATCGGGAGCTTTCGCTTCCAGCATTTGGCGCCGTGGGAATGATCGCCAGATCGCGAATGGGCGGAAGTCGCCGTCGGGCGACGGCTCCCACACCGGCGCACCGGCGGAAATTCCATCGCGGCCCCTGGGGGCCGGCCTACCTGCTCTGTGGACTCGCGCGCGGCAATCGTGGTATACGGCTCCGTGGCGCGAGCGGCCCCCCCGGAGGCGCGATGGCCCCATCCTTCGACAACCCTTGGTCTGACGAACTCCTGCTGGAGCATGGGATCGCCTTCCGGGGCCGTCCTCTCCCCGTGACCCGCACTCCCTTTGACATAGGCGGGGCAGAGCTGGATAACCTGACCGATGCCGTGGAGCAGCTCTGGCGGGCGGCGGAGATCGTCTCCGAGGCCTTTGTTCGCACCCCCAGCCTCCGGGAGCTGTTCGGCTACGGGGCCCTTCAGACCGACTGCATCCTCAAGGACCCCGGCTACCAGCCGGCCATTCCACTCGGCCGCATGGACTCCTTTCTCTTCCCGGGCGGTCCCCGCTTCATGGAATTCAACACCGACGGCACGGCGGGCTGGCACTACGCCGCCGCCCTCTCCGCCCTGTGGCGTCGGGAGACGGGTCGGCCCCCGGAGCACGCGCCCCTCCAGGACAAGCTGCTGAAGGCCCTCATCTCTTGCTTCCGGCAGTGGGACCGGCGCGGCATCAAGAGCCCGCGCATCGCCATCGTGGACTGGGAGGAGGTGGGGACCCGCCCCGAGCAGGAGGCCCTGGCTGCCTTCTTCACGGAGAGCGGTTTCGCCGCCGCCCTCGAAGACCCGCGGGGCCTGCGTTTCAAGGATGGCCGGCTGGCGGGTCGCTCGGGCTCCATCGACCTGGTCTACCGGCGCGTCGTGAGCGAGGAGCTTTTTGCCCGGGCGGATCAGGTGCGCCCCTTCCTTGATGCCTATCTCGGCGACGCCGCCTGCTTCGTGGGCGGTTTCCGGACCGACCCGGCCTGGAGCAAAACCCTCTTCGTGCTGTTCTCGGACCCGGCTTTCGCTCATCTGTACCCGGAGAAGGTGCGCGCCAGTCTGGCCTCCTCCATACCCTGGACGCGCATGCTGGCCAGAGGGGAGACGGAGTTCAACGGGGAAGAGGCGGAGATGGAGACCCTCCTCCTTCGGCGGCCCGCGGAGTTCATCCTGAAACCCGCCCGTGGCTACGAGGGCTCCGGCGTCCTCGCCGGAGGGTTCACTCCACCTGAGCGGTGGCGGGAGGCGGTCCGGAGCGGCCTGCTCAGGGGTGACACGGTGGTTCAAGCCTATCTGCGTCCGGACTCCTCCCACCGCGATCGCCAGGGATGCTCCTACCTCCAGGTCGGCGAATTCGTGCTTCTGGGCCGCCTCGCCGGCTTCCTGCCCCGGCTCAGCGCCACGCCGCTCATCACCCCGGATCAGCCGCCGGAGCGATACTGCCCGGTGGCCGTGGAGATTCCGTAGGACGATGGCGGGAGCGCCCCCCACCGCCCTGGCACGCGCCGGCCGCGTGTGGTACATATGGAAATGGGAGGCTCGATGAGCCGATCACGCCGATCCTTTCTGCCGCTCCTTCTGGACCGCCCCTGGCTGACGCCGCTCGCCTTCCTCGCCCTCGCCGTGTCCGTGGCAGCCGCCGCCGACGCCGGAGGATTCCGGCTCCTGAGCCGCGAGGGGAGCCGCGTGGAGCTGGGCGCCAAGATCCTGCCCTTCGTGCTGGAGCGATGGCGGGCCTCCCCCGAGCAGCTTCGCGCCGTCAAGCTCGATGCCGATGCCATGGCTCAAGGCCAGCAGGTGGAGGAGCGCATCCTGCGCAAGTACTACACCTACCTGATTCAACCGGGACAGAGCTGGCATTACGGCCCCAACGGCGAGCTGGTGATCCGCTTGAGCGACGACATCGGCGTCCAGAGCCTCGACGGGGCGGTGCGCCTCCTGGCCGCCAAGCTCTCCCTCGCGCTTCAGAAATTGGGCAAGAAGGAGCCGCCGGTCATCCAGGTGGTCACCGCCGGCTAGCGGGAACGTTCTCGCTCCGCGGCGGGCATATCCGCCCGCCTTCGAGGGTTGTCTTGGGGGAGAGGTTCCGCGTCGCACCGGAAAGCGCGACGCGGGCCTGCTCCGATCATTGCTCCGAAAGGCGGCGCGGTGATCTCCCTCGGTTACGCCGCCTTGCCGTTCATGGTGCAAGCGGCCAGCTGATTTCTGGCGACTGTAAAGGAGGACTTGAATGCGAACATCTTCCAGCACGAGAATCACAACGGCGGCCGTAGCTGCCGCCTTCTCTCTTTTCCTGCTCATCGTCTGCGGAGGTCCTCAGGCATCGGCCTCCCCTGCGGGCGGAGCGGGCTCCGGCGTGACGGTGACAGCGGCGGACCGCACGGAGGCACTCCAGATCTTCAAAACGCGTTGCGCCGTCTGCCACGGCCAGGAGGGACGCGGGAACGGGCCCGCCTCGGTGGCCCTGAATCCCAAGCCGCAGGACTACCACAGCAAGGCCTGGCAGAAGGCCACCTCGGACGCAACCATCGAAAAGGCCATCGTGGAGGGCGGGACGGCCGTGGGCAAGAGCGCGGCCATGGCCCCCAACCCCGACCTGAAGGATAAGCCTGGGGTGGTGGTCGCCCTCAAGGACCTCATCCGGCAGTTCGGGAAGGCCGGGAGCGGCGAGTAATCCGCAGGTAATGACCGGGGGATGGGGCGTTGAAGACGCGATAGCCTTCTCGAAGGCCTGCCTTCCACGCCCTGTTTCCCCGTTTCACCGTCTCTCCGTTTCCATCCTCACGCCAGCCCCATCTCGCGGAGGATGGAGGCGTCCTCCCGCCAATCCGGCCTGACCTTCACGAAGAGCCTCAGCTCTACGCCGCAGCCCAGGATGCGCTGGAGTTCTCTGCGCGCACCCATGCCGATGGCCTTGAGGTTCTGGCCGCCCTTGCCGATGAGGATGGGCTTCTGGCTCTCGCGCTCCACGAGGATGGCGCAGTGGAGCGTCACCTTGCCCCCCTCCTCCGCCGCCTCCTCGAAGCTCTCCACCAGGACGCCCACGCAGTGGGGCACCTCCTGGAAGGTGCGGGAGAAGACGTGCTCTCGGACCACCTCCGCCACGAGCTGCCTCTCCGGCTGGTCGGTGTAGAGCTCGGGCGGGAAGAGCGGCTCCCCTTCGGGCAGCAGCGGAAAGAGCAGGTCCAGCAAACCCGGGTAGTGCGAGGGATCCAGCGCGCTCAGCGGGTAGAGCGTGCCATCCGGCACGCGGGCGGCCAGGTCCGACAGGACGGGAAGCACGGATTCGCGCGAGCCGAGGGTATCGATCTTGTTCACGGCCACGACCACCGGCCGGCCGGACTTGGCCAGGTGGGCGGCCAGCCGCTCCTCCTCGGCCTGCCAGGGATGGGAGGCGTCCACCATCCAGAGGACCGCGTCCACGCCCTCCACCGATTCCAGCGCCTGCCGCACCATGGTCTGGTTCATCCTCGTCCGAGGCTTGTGGAGCCCGGGGGTGTCGAGGAAGACCATCTGGCCCCGCGCCTCGTTCAGGATGCCCCGGATGACGTTTCGCGTGGTCTGGGGCTTGGGGGTAACGATGGCCACCTTCTCACCCACCAGGCCGTTCACCAGGGTGGACTTGCCCACGTTGGTCCGCCCCACCACCGCGATGAAGCCGCTGCGCATGCGTTCCTCCATTCTCTTCAGTATCCTCGCACGGGGCCCGAACCACAATGGGCGTTGGGAGGGTGAAGGTGAAGGAGAAGGAGAAGAGTGAGGAGTGAGGAGTGAGGAGTGAGGAGTGAGGAGAAAAAACTCTTCCATCATCCATCATCATTCATCCATCATCACGGCCGCCATCCTGCTTCCTGCCCTCTCCTGAGCCGTTTGCCTTCCGGAGCGAAGCGGAGGAAGGCGCGTCCTGGCGCTGTGGTGCACGGGGGCGCTTACTGGCGGCGGCCCCTTTCCATCGCGTCGGTGAACCAGTTGGATCGGGGCGGCTTGGAGGAGCGGTCCCTCCGCGTGCCCCCTTCGCGCGGCGCCGGCCGGCTCTCGGAGGGGGAATCCTGGCGCTTGGACTCCGTGGCCCCCTTCATGGAGAGCCCGATGCGCCGGCGCTGGAGGTCCACCTCCAGGACGCTGACCATTACCCGCTGGCCCGCCTTGACCACGGTGGAAGGGTCCTTGACGTAATGGTCGGATAGCTGGCTCACGTGCACCAGCCCGTCCTGATGCACCCCCACGTCCACGAAGGCGCCGAAGGCGGTGACGTTGGTTACGATTCCCGGAAGACGCATGCCTGGGCGCAGGTCCTCGAGCTTTTCGATCCCCTCCGCGAAGGCGAAGGGCTCGAAGCGCTCGCGGGGGTCCCGCCCCGGCTTCTCCAGCTCTGCGAGGATGTCGGTCAGCGTGGGAAGCCCGACTTCGGCGGTGACGTAGCGCCGCGGCTCGATGCGGGCCCGAAGCTCGGGCTTTCGCAGCAGGTCGGCCACGGAGCTGCCCAGGTCCCGAGCCATGGCCTCCACCACTGTGTAGCGCTCGGGGTGCACCGCGCTGGCGTCCAGCGGCTCCTCCCCGTCGCGGATCCGCAGGAAGCCCGCCGCCTGCTCGAAGGCTTTCGGGCCGAGCCGGGGGACCTGCAGCAGCTCCCGCCGGTTCCGGAAAGGGCCGCGGGCCTCGCGATATTCGACGATGCGGGCCGCGAGCTGCGGCCCCATCCCCGACGCGTAGGCGAGGAGCTGCCGGCTGGCGGTGTTCACCTCCACCCCCACGCGGTTGACGCAGGAGGCCACGACGTCGTCCAGCGCGCGCTTGAGCCCAGCCTGGTCCACGTCGTGCTGGTACTGGCCCACACCGATGGACTTGGGATCGATCTTCACCAGCTCCGCGAGCGGGTCCTGAAGCCGCCGGCCGATGGAGACCGCCCCGCGCACCGTGAGATCCTGGTCGGGGAATTCCTCCCGCGCCACCTCCGAGGCCGAGTAGATGGAGGCACCGCTCTCGTTGACCATCACCACGGTCACGGCGGGAGGCAGGCCGATCCCGCGGAGGAAGGTCTCCGCCTCGCGGCCTCCCGTGCCGTTGCCCACCGCCACCGCCTCGGTACCGAACCGACCCACGAGCGAGAGGAGCTTCTCCTTCGCCTCCCCGGCCTGCCGATCCGAGCCCGTGAGGTGGACCACGTCGTGGTGGAGGAGCTTGCCCTGCGGGTCCAGGAAGGCCAGCTTGCAGCCCGTCCTCAGGCCCGGGTCCACGCCCAAAACGGCCTTGCGTCCCAGCGGGGCGGCCAGCAGGAGGACCCGCAGGTTCTCGGCGAAGACGCGGATGGCCGCTTCGTCCGCGCGGCGCTTGGTCTCCAGCCTCAGCTCCGTTTCCATGGAGGGACCGAGGAGGCGCTTGTAGCCGTCCCCCAGGGCGAGCCTCACCTGCTCGGTAACGGGTCCGCCCCCCCTCAGAAAAAGCCCCTCCAGGAGCGCCACCGCATCCCCCTCCGGGGGGGCGGCCTTGAGCGTGAGGAAGCCCTCCTTCTCCCCGCGGCGCATGGCCAGGACCCGGTGGGACGGCGCCGCGGCCGCGGGCTCGTTCCAGTCGAAGTAGTCGCGGTACTTGGCCCCCTCGGTCTCCTTCCCTGCCACCATCTTCGCCGTGAAGCGGGCCGCGCGGAGGAAGAGCTCCCGCATGCGCCCCCGGGCCTCCGCGTCTTCGCTGGCCATCTCCGCCAGGATGTCCCGGGCCCCCGCGAGGACCTCCTCCGGCGAGGCGAGGTCCTTCTCCGCATCCACGAAGGGAAGGGCGGCCTCCAGCGGGTCGAAGGGGTCCTCGGGGTCCTGGGCCCACAGCCTGATGGCCAGAGGTTCGAGGCCCCGCTCCCGGGCCACGGTGGCTCTGGTGCGACGCTTGGGCCGGTAAGGCATGTAGAGGTCCTCGAGGAGGGCCAGGGTCTGGGCCCCGCGCAGGGCGCCCTCCAGCTCGGGCGAGAGGAGGCCGCGTTCCTCGAGGGAGCCCAGGATGGCGGCGCGGCGCGATTCCAGGGCCTGGAGCTGCTCCAGCCGGTCGCGTACGGCGGCGACGGCCACCTCGTCGAGCGAGCCGGTGGCCTCCTTGCGGTAGCGCGCGATGAAGGGCACGGTAGCCCCGCTGGCCAGAAGTTCGGCCGTCGCGGCCACTTGGGTGAGGGCCAGGGAAAGCTCGGCGGCGATCTTCTCGGCGTGCGGCATGCTCATGGCGTCGGCTCCCAGAGGGCGGCCCGCCCACGCGAGCCGCGCGATAGGATAACAGAGGGAAGGCGGAAGGGGAATTTCGTGGTGGGGTGATTGGGGGATTGGGGGACTAGGTGACTAGGTGACTAGGTGACTAGGGGACTAGGGGACTAGGAAAGAAAAGCACCTTGGCGTCTGAAGTCTCTCGTCCCGTCTTGCGTCTCGCTGTGAGTGAAACAGCCGATCTCGAAGTTCAGCCTGAAGCTTCGGCTGTCCACATACCCTGCTGGGCGGGACCGCGGGGAGGTACTCGACAATCCGGATCCCTGCGCTATACAGCGCGACGGAAGTCCGGCGCGAATTCTGGACGGCCACTTCTTCCCGGAGATAAGATGGCACCGGAATGCCTCGGGGCGCCACCCGGGGCGGGTCGGGAGGTGCGAAAGCCGTGGACGAGACCGAAGTGCCCCAGGAGTCTCCGAAGCTCGAGATGGAGTTGACGCCCCGCGAGCGCGACACGCTCCTGAGGGAGGCCGGGGACGAGTTGGGAATCGCCGAGGAGCTAAGGGCCGTCGCGGTCCGCGGCGGGAAGCTGCTGGTCGCCTTCTCCGAAGAGGACTGGGAGGAGATCGCCGGCTACCTGTCCGTGCAGGCCAACCGCGCGACGGACCCCAAGAGAATCCAACGGCTGGATGCCCTGATCGAGCTCATCGAGGATTTCCTCCTCCAGCCGGAGGAGGGGGACGAGGACGAGTGAGGTCCTACTCCTCCTCGTCGTCCGCGCGCCTGGCGATATCGTCGCCTTCCCACTCGACGTCATCCCCGGCGTCCTCGATGTCGTATAGACGACCGCTGTGGCGTTCCCGGATGGGCCCCTTGGGAACCCGTTCGCCCTTATCGTAGCGCTTCTTCTTGTGAGGGCCATTCTCCGCTCCGCCGAAGGTCCTGCGGATCCCGCGCGGCTTCCCCTCCTCCTCCTCGCCCGCGGGAGCCGGGCTCCAGTCGGGGCGCGGCGACGAGGGACGGGGGGAGAACGGTCTGGGCGAGTACGGGCGCGGAGCCGCGCCCGCCTCCCTGGCCCTGGCCTCGTTGACCACCATGGGCCGGCCCTTGAAATCCTGGTTGTTGAAGCGCCGGATGGCCTCCTCCGCCTGCGACTTCTCGAGGAACTCCACGAAGGCGAAGCCCCTCGGTCTCCCCGTTTCCCTGTCCTTGGGAAGATGGACGTGGGCCACGGGACCCGCGGCGGCGAACAGCGCCTTCAATTCCTCTTCAGTCGCATCGTAGGAGAGGTTCCCTACAAACAGCCGGACGGACATAACACCTCCCTTTTCAAACCCGCTCTCTCCGGCCGGACCGTCCCGAGCCGGCCGAAGCCGAACACGGCTTCACCCATCCCCGCACCCGCGGGGGGCGCCGCACAATTTCCGCACCGTATGAATCGTTGGACGAATCGGGGCGTGCCTCCAAAGGCACGGGAGCCGGTGATCCACTCGCCCTACTAAGCTTCATCCACAGACATCCTTCGGCACCCATGGCCTTGGATAGTTATAACACAATCTGGAGGAAAATCCAGTGCCTAGGGGTGCCTCCGGCGCCGCGATGCGAATTGCCGGCAGGTGGTGGGCAAAGGAGGAGTGAGAAGTAAGAAGTGAGAAGTAAGAAGTGAGAAGTGAGAAGAAAAAGGCTGCGACGGTCCCTCATCCGTCATCCCTCATCCATCATCATGGCTGCCCAAGACCATTTCAGGTTGCATTCGCGCGGTTTGCCTTCCGGAGCGAAGCGGAGGAAGGCGCGTTCCGGCGCCGATGGGCCTCATGCAAGGAAGCCGAGGCGACCACACCGCAAGCGTACTCAATGTACGCTGAGGATGTGGGCGATGAAGGCTGACGAAGCAGGAGGTCCGTCGCCGCCGGCGCACCCGTGGAGAGTGGGGGGGCGGTGTACTCCAGCAAAGGCTGGGCCTGGCGCCCGAAGGACGGCTGAGGGACTGCGGACGGAGCGCGGCCACGCTCGCGTGGACGCGCCCGGACCAGGCCCCCAGCGCCGCGCCACAGGCGCGGCCTAGGCCCAGCCGGGGTTCGGAGCCGGCATCGTTTTCTACCTTGGACAGGCATGATCTGTTATCCATCCTCACGCCAGGAGGGATGCGAGAAAGCGCCGCGCGGCGGCGGGGTCGGCCACCCGGTAGGCCGCACTGCTCGGCCCTCTGCCCACGTGCACCGCGGTACCGCCCGCGGGGAGCGCCCCAAAGAGGTCCTCGTCGGTCGCGTCGTCCCCCATGGCCAGCAGCGTGATCCCCCGTTTGGCGCCGAGGCGGTCCAGGATTGCCCCCTTATGGACGCCGCGCACGCGGATCTCCAGGGACTTGGGGCCGGTCATTACCTCCAGGGGCAGACCGCTGACCTCCTTCTCCAGGAGGCGCCTGAGCTCCTCGAACCGCCGGGCCCCCAACTCCGGATCGGCCATCCTGTAGTACCAGGTGATGGCCGCCGTCTTCTCTTCGATCAGTGACCCTGGTGTCCGTGCCGCCACCAGTTCAATCAGCGGAAGGATCCGGCGTTTCCACTCGAGCGCGCGCACCTTCAGGGGCCTCCACTCTCCCCCCAACTGGGGCCTGGACCAGAACCCGTGCTCCGCGTGGAGCCCCAACGGCAACCGGCCAAACCACCGGCTCATGAGCTCGCGGGAGCGTCCGCTCACGACGTGGACCGAGGTGCCGGGGCGGGAGCTGAGGGCCTTGAGGAGGCGCTTGAGCTCCTCGTCGGGTTCGGCGAGCTGGGGCGAGCTGGCGTAGGGCGCGAGGGTCCCGTCGTAGTCCAGGATGAGCACCAGGTGTTTCGCCGCGCGCAGGCGGGCTGCCAGTTCCTGCATGGGGCCGGCGGGAGAGAGCATCCTGTCCACCTCGGCGGCGGGAGGCTCCTGGAGCCTTTTCCAGAAGGTGTCCGCCCACCGGTAGGCGTCGTAGGTGAAGACCCGCCTCTGGAGCGCCTCCATCCGCGTCCTGCGCTCCTCCCTGGGCATGGTCAGAGCCCGGTGGATGGCCATGGCCGCCGCGTCCGCGTCGTAGGGATTGACCTGGAGGGCCTCGGCGAGCTCGGCGGCGGCCCCGGCGAACTCGCTCAGGACCAGAACGCCGTCTCCGTCCGACCGCGAAGCCACGAACTCCTTGGCGACCAGGTTCATGCCATCCCGCAGGGGCGTCACGAGCATGACGTCCGCCGCGCGGTAGAGCGCCACCAGTTGATGCTCCGAAACGGACTGGTAGAGGTAGTGGATCGGCACCGAATCGATGGTGGCGTATCGTCCGTTGACCCTGCCCACGAGCTCGTCGAGGTTGCGGCGGAAGGCCTTGTAGGATTCCACCTTGGTCCTGGAGGGCACGACCACCTGGATGAAGCGGATCCTGCCCCTCCAGGAGGGTTCCCGCTCCAGGAGCCGCTCCATCGCCAGCATGCGTTCGGGGAGCCCCTTGGTGTAGTCCAGGCGGTCCACGCCGAGCAGGAGCTTGCGCTTTCCCAGCTCCTCCCGGATGGACTGGACCTCGGCCGCTACCTCGGCGCTCTCGGCAAGGGCCGAGAACCTGGTCGCGTCGATTCCCATGGGAAACACGCCGAGGCGCACCTCCCGGTTGGCGTACACGAGCCTTTCGCCGTCGGGTTCCACCCCCAGCAAGAGGTTGAGGGAGCGGCTGAAGTGGCGCAGGTAGGGGTAGGTATGGAAGCCCACCAGGTCGCTGCCCAGAATGCCCTCCAGGATCTCCGTCCGCCAAGGCACGATGCGGAACACGTCAGACGAGGGGAAAGGGATGTGGAGGAAGAAGCCTATGCGGGCCTCGGGCACGAGCTGTCGGAGCAGGACCGGCACCAGGCAGAGCTGGTAGTCGTGCACCCATACCGTGTCTCCCGGCCGGTACTCGGCGGCTACCCGTTGGGCGAACCGCTCGTTCACCTCGGAGTACGTCTGCCAATCTTTCCAGGCATCGCTGCGCACCCGGTCCGTGAGGTAGTGGAAGAGGGGCCAGAGGACACCGTTCGCGAAGCCCTCGTAGTAGCGGTTGACCTCCGTCTGGCTCAGGTAGACGGGGGCGGTCCGGAACTCGGCGAGTCTCTGCTCCAACTCCTCGCGGCGGGCCTCGCTGAGCCGGGGAAGCTCGCCCGGCCAGCCGACCCAGAGGGAGTCGGAGCCCTCGTGGAGCCCCCGCATCCCCGTGGCCAGGCCCCCAGCCGAGGGCGTGATCCGGAACTCCCCCTCCTCGACCTTGACGGTCACGGGGAGCCGATTGGATACAATCAGCAGCCGCCCCATCGTCGCGCCTCCTTTGCGCCCACTCCCTCCGCCGGCGGCCCCGCGGGCCCACCCCATCTCTGGCGGCGGCCCCAGGCCTTCATGCATCCATTCAGCCCGCGATGGCTCTGTTCCAGGCAGTATCCCACGACTGGAGGCACAGGATGAAGGCGCGTCCCTTCGCCGCCGGCCCTGGCGAGTCCGAGCCCCGGGGGCGCTGAATGAGAGTGCAAGTTCGGCCATCCCCTCGCTTTGCAGGATGTTGCCGGAGAATTCACAGTATTTTCCACCGCCCTTTCCACCGCAACGGTGGAAATCGCCGGCAGCGATGGATCGCCCCAATTCCGCGATAGCGGCTCAACGCCTGCGTAGGAGCGGCGCCTCGCCGCGAACCGGGTGACCCTGCGACCAGAATGCGGTGCCCGCGTCCGGTCCGTCGCGCCGGGGGCGGCGCTCCTACGAGTGCGATTCCATCGCGGAATTTGGGGATCGATCACCGATTCACACGGCGCGCGGGAAAAGGCATAATGAGACGAATCGCCGAGAGTTTCGGATGACCTGAGTTGAGGAATGATCTTGCCTGATCGGGGCGGCGCGTCAGTCCCTCTTCGCCTTGCCCTGACTGGCGACGGCCTCGGTGGCTTGGCGGACCTTCTCCGGGTCTCCCAGGTAGTAGCGCCGCTGGGGAACCAGGGCGTCGTCGAGCTCGTAAACCAAGGGCATGCCGGTGGGGATGTTGAGGCTCACGATGGCCTCGTCGCTGATGCCGTCCAGGTGTTTGACGAGCGCCCTCAGGCTGTTGCCGTGGGCCACCACGAGGACCCTTCTCCCCTCCCGCACGCGGGGGGCGATCTGCTGTTGCCAGCAGGGAACGACTCTCGCCACGGTGTCCTTCAGGCATTCGGTGAGGGGTATCTGGCTCTGGGGTAGCTCCGCATAGCGCGGGTCCCTGCCGGGAGACCTCTCGTCGGAAGGCTCCAGGGCGGGGGGGCGCACGTCGTAGCTCCGCCTCCAGATTTTCACCTGCTCCTCGCCGAACCGCTCGGCCATCTCCCTCTTGTTCAACCCCTGCAGGGCGCCGTAGTGCCGCTCGTTCAGGCGCCAGTCGCGGACCACCGGAATCCACATGAGATCCATCTCGTCCAGAACCAGCCAGAGCGTGCGGATGGCGCGCTTGAGCACGGAGGTGAACGACTCGTCGAAGCCCAGGCCCTCCGCCTTCAAGAGCCGGCCGGCCTCGACGGCCTCCGCCACCCCCTGGCTCGTGAGGTCCACGTCGGTCCATCCCGTGAAGCGGTTCTCGCGGTTCCACGCGCTCTCGCCGTGCCGCAGCAGCACCAGCTTGAACATGGCAGCATCCTCCCACGAATCGCCCGGCCGCCCGTCCGATGGCCTGGCGTTTGCCAGTGTATCGCATCGGGCGGGGAGCCCGGACCGCCGCCGCGACTCCTACGGGCAGGAGTCCCCCGGCCTCAGCAAGCCGTCGATCACTCCCCAGAAGCCCGGGTCCTCCCGCTCCAGCACCCAGATGGCGATGCCGCGGATGGCTGGATGGTCTCCCGTGATGACCCCGAGCTTGTCCGCGATGGAGACCTCGTCCTGAAAGAACACCGTGTGGACGATGCCCATGGCGTCGGTGTAGATGAAGGTCGCCTCGCCGGAAGGGTCCCTCGCGACGGCCGGCGCGTACTGCGCGATGAGGACCTGCGCGTCGGCCCAGTCCAGCCCCACGGCCGTGCCCCCCGACCAGTCGTAGCCGTAGAAGGGAAGCCCCATCATGATCTTGTCCGGCGGCACTTCGCTTTCGGCGAAGGTCAGCACCGCGTCCATCCAGCCGGGCGGCGCGATGGGCCCCGGCGAAGACCAGGGCCCACTGTAGTCGTAGGTCATGACCTTGAACTCGTCCACCGCCGCCCCAAGGCGAAACCAATCCTCGGCCTTGGTTCCGGACCAGTCTCCCGGCTCCGAGGTCTTGGCGGAAATGGCGATGGCCAGCCGTTTCCCTTCGGCGTGCAGGTCGGCGGCGAGCTCCTCCACGAAATCGCTGAAGCGGTCCCGCTCCCTGGCCTTGAGCGACTCCCAGTCCAGGTCGATGCCGTCGTAGCCCAAGGTGGCACAGAGCGCCGCGAGGTTCGCCGCGTGGCGCCGCATTTTCTTGCGCGTTTGCAGGATGGCTCTGGGAACGGCGGGATCGAAATCGTTTCTGGCGTCGCTCCAGTTGCTGACCGTGGCGAAGAGAGAGAGACCGGCCGACCTCGCAGCGGCCACAAGGGCGGGATCGTTGAAGCCCTGGATGACCGTGCCGTTTCTCCGAGAATAGAACCAGTCCAGGTCCACCTCGTCGATGGCCCGGCACCCCACGGCGCGGTTCAAGGAGTCTTCGTCTCCCAGAGACCAGCCGCTCACGGCGTACGAGGGAGAGAGGGCCGTCCCTCCCGCCGCCGGAATCCACGCGAGAATAAGAAGGGTCACTGCCGTCCAAGCACGCATCCGAACTCCCTCCCACGCGCCCCCGTCGCTGGCGGCGCACGCCGCACCGCCCGGGCCCGAAGGGGCGCCGGCCCTCACGGTTCTACCAGCCTTGGAAACGAGGTGAAATAGAGGAAAGCCCGAACCGTCGCGGCCTCTGCGCCGAAGGCCCGCGAGACCATCTGGACGTAGGCCCGGAGCTGCGGACCGTAGTGCTTCCTCTGGGCTTCCAGCCACTCCTCTTCCGCGCCGTCGGGCCGGCCCGTCTTATAGTCCACGACGATGAACCCATCGGTCCGCTCGATCAGCAGGTCCAGCCTGCCCACCCGCAGACCCCCTGCCCCGTCGTGGTCCTCCAGCCCCACCTCGGGCCGCAGGGCGAGGGCACCCTCTCGGAGAGCGGCGAAGGAGGCGTGCTCCCACGCGCTTCTGGCCTCCTCCAGCACCTCCCGCGCCTGCGCGGAGGCTTGCGCGAGGCCGATCCCCTCGGCCGCCAGGGCGGCGGCCACGGCCCTCTCGGACGGCAGGGAGGCCCCCAGGGCGAGGCGCTCCCACAGCCGGTGCAGGACCACGCCGCGGGGCCTGGCGTTGGGATCCGCCGCGTCGTCCGCACCGAAGGGCGCGGCCTGCGCCGTCTCCTCCTGCAGGGCCGACGGAGAGCTGATGCGGTAGGGCAGGGGCTGGGCCTCGAAGGGCGGAGACTCGCCCGGAAGGCGCGGCCGGCCGGCCGGAGCGCCCCCGCGCGCGGGCTCTGGGTCCGTTTCGAGGCTCAGGCCGAGGGAGCGCCACGGTTCGTCGAGGGCCCCCTCCGCCCCGCCCACGGCGGCCATCAGCCGCCCCAGCGCGCTGGACTTCTTGCGGACCGAGAGAAGTCCCTTCTGCGTGATGCCGGCCCTGCCGGTGAGCGTGAGGCTCCGCCTGGCCCGCGTGGCCGCCACGTAGAAGAGGCGCAGGCTCTCGTCCAACTGGCGCCGATGGTCGAGCTCCTCCAGGAGCCGGTAGGCGAGGTTCGGCTCGCCCCGCCCCGCGTCCGGCCCGGCGGCGACGAGCACGGGCCTGCCGGGCAGGGGCACCCGCTCCATGCGGAAGGAGGGGTGCTCCTGCCGGCTCCCCCCGAGAGGGTCCCGGCCCAGCGCCACGGCGAAGACGTGGTCGAATTCGAGGCCCTTGGCCTTGTGGACGGTCATGGCCGAGACGGGCGAGAAGGCCGCCCTCGGGTCCGGCGGCGTGTAGGCCGAATCGAGCAGTTCGGCCAGCCGCGAGAGGGCCTCCTCGGCGGGCCTGCCCGAACAGGTCGCCAGCAGATCGAGGAAGGCACGGGCATTGGCGACCCCGGCGGCTCCGTATCGCGCCGCGGCGGCCGCCGGGCCCCCGAGGTCCTCCCACAGCCGCGCGAGCGTCCTCTCGTAGGGCTCCCGGCCGAAGGCCGCCAGCGCCTCCCGCGCGGCCAGCCCAAAGGGCGAGGAGGGCGTTTCGCCCTCGGCCTGCGCCAGCACCTTCGACGACCAGAAGCCGCCCAGCGAGGACAGCCGAAGCAGTTCGGCGTCCGATAGCCAGAGCCACAGCGAGCGCAGGCACCCCGCCCAGGCCACGTCGTCGTAAGGGCGGGCCAGGGCCGTGAAGAGGTTGACGAGGTGCCGGACCTCGGGCCGGCCGGCGAGGCTCTCGCCCTCCACGAGGCGGACCGGCACTCCCAGCCGGTTCAGGGCCGACACGAACGGCCCCAGGGCCGGACGGGCGGGGAAGAGCAGGCCGATGGTGGCCCCCGGCTCCGCCGCGTACAGCTCGGAGACCCTGCCCGCCACGTAGGCGGCCTCCCGCTCCGCGGCGGACGGCAGGGGAGCCGCTCCCGGTCGGGCCTCCTCGCCCTGCGTGAAGAGCGCCACCCGCACCCGCACCCCCACCCCCGCGTAGGAGGCCTCGCGCGCCGGTTCGGAGGCCCGGAAGGCGACCCCCTCCCCGTCCTTCCCCGGTTCGGGCCAGAGGGCCTCGAAGAGGGCGTTGCAGAACCCGACGAGGGCGGGCTCGGAGCGGAAGTTGGAGGTCAGTTCGAGGGGGACGAGCGGATAGCTGGCCTCCCCCTCCCTCGCCAGCCCCCGCTCCTGAAGGCCGGTGAAGAGGCTCACCTCGGCCCTGCGGAAGCGGAAGATGCTCTGCTTGGGATCGCCCACCACGAAGAGCGACCGCCCGTCGCCCGGTTCCCACCCCTCCGTCAGGCGCGAGAGGATCCGCACCTGGACCTCGTTCATGTCCTGCGCCTCGTCCACCAGGAGGTGCCTCAGGTGCTCGTTGTAGAAGATGAGGCTCTCGCTCGGGACCTCGGCCCAGCGCAGGGAGCGCAGGGCGGCCAGCTCCAGTTCGAGGTAGTCCAGCCCCGCTCCCGGGATCCGCGCCGCCAGGTGCCGCCGCGCCGAATCGGCCAGGGCCAGCAGGTCCGCCAGCGCCTCCAGTCCCACCGGGTCCTCCCCCGCGGGGGGCCAGCGCCGCACCGTGGCCAGGGCCTCGGCCGCCTCCGCCGGAATCTCCTTCAGGAACTGCGCCGCGGCCGTCTTCCCGAACCCGGCGCCGAACTTGGCGCCGGCGAAGCTCGTGTAGGTGCCCCCATCGCTCTTCAGGACCAGGCCGGCAAGCGCCTGCCAGGCCGGGATCGCCTCAAGGCCTTCGCCGGGGATTTCGAGGGGACAGTCCCGCGCGCACGGCGCCCCGCACGCCTCCAGGGCGCGGCGCAGTTCGCGCCACTGCTCCTCGTGGTCCAGGAAGTGCGCGCGCGCCGGCCGGATCGCGAGGGCCACCAGGTCGGAGAGGACGCGCCCCGCGGCGGCACCGAGGTCTCCGCCGCCGCTTCGCAGGAACTCCTCGAAAGCGAGCAGTCGGTCCCGGTGGGCCATCAGGCTGGTCACCTGTTCCCTGAGCCGCTCGTACCGATTGTCGGCGGCCGCCAGCCGCCGCTCGAAGGCCTCGCGCAGATCCGGAGCGCCGCCCGAAAGAATCGCCCCGAAGCAGGACTCCACGGCGGCCTCCAGGGCCCGGCCCTGGTCCAGCTCTTCGAGGAGGCTCGCGCCCGGGGGGACGCCCGCCTCCAGCGGCCAGCCCCCCGCCACCGAGGAGCAGAAGCTGTGGAAGGTGCCCACCCGGTAGGACTGGGGGTTTCGCAGTACGCCCTCCGCGAAGCCCGGATTGTCGAGGGCGCGGCGCGCCAGGTCCAACAGATGCGCGTCCCACTCGTGCTCCGGCTCCGCTCCCCTCCGGGCCCGTTCCAGGACGCCGAGGATGCGTTGCTGCATCTGGTCCGCGGCCTTGCGGGTGAAGGTGAGCGCCACGATCTGCCCGGGGGAGGCCACCGTGCCCAGAAGGGCCAGAAAGCGCGCCGTGAGAAGGTCGGTCTTGCCCGAGCCGGCGGGCGCCTCCAACACGAAACTGCCCCGCGGATCGAGGGCCTTCAGTCGAATCTCCCGGTCGGGGGCCGGGCGGCTCACGCCTCCTCCTCCTCGGCCATGCGGCGGTCGGTGCCGTCGAAATAGCCGCAGATCTTGTCGTAAGGGCAGAACGCGCAGGCGCCCTCCCTCCCGGGTCCCAGAAAGGGCGGTCTCGGATCGGCCGCGAAGCGTCCCGCCTTAGGCCCCTCCAGCCGCAGGGCCACGGCCCGCTCCCACTCGCCCAGTTTCTCCGAGAGAACAACGTCGCCACCGCCCCTGCCCGGCTCGCGCAGGAAGGCCGCGGAGAGATCCCTGACGCGCCGGAGCGCCACGTAGCCTCCGCGCACCGCCGGCCCGCCTTCGGGAAGGGCGGGGAGGCGCTTGCGCACCTCCTCGGCCAGCGGCCTGCGCGTCAGAGCGGCCGCGTACGCCGGGAGCTGCGGGTGGGCCCAGTGGGAGAGGACCTCGGCCGGCGAAGGAAGCTGGCCCGTCTTGTAGTCCCAGACCGCCAGACCCTCCTCTAGATGCGCGTCCGCCCGGTCCATCCGGCCGCGAAGCGCCATCTCCGCCCCCTCCAGCGCGAGATCCTCGAAGGGCTCCTCGGCGAAGAGGAAGCGCCAGCCGGCGGCGGCCCGCTCCCGCTCCATTTCAAGCCACAGGGTCAGGAGCCCGGGCGCGTCGTCATCGCCCAGAAGGCGCCTCCGCTCGACGCGCCAGAAGGCCGGGGCGCCCTCTCGGGCGTGGCGCTCCAGAACCGCGTCCGCGGCGGCCTCCAGGCGGCGCCGGGCCAGCGCCCCATCGGCGGGCCAGCCCGAAGCGTCGTCCAGAATGCCCTGCACGAAGGCCGCGACGATCGAGTGGATCGCCTGCCCGCGCACCTCGGGGGCGATGCCCTCCCGGTGTTCGGGGAGGGGCTCCAGCCCGAGCGCCCGGGCGCAGAAGAACTTCTGGGGACACTGCATGAGCGCCTGAAGGTCCTGCGTCACGTTGAGGGAAGACGGCACGGCGAAGGGCGCACCATCCCCTCCCGCGCGCGGGGCCGGCGGCGGCGAGGCGAGCCCGGTCAGACCCCCGCGCAGCCAGCGCGCCCGGAGCCAGGCTTCCGGAGGATCGGACCAGAGGTCCAGCGGGCGGTCCTCCTGTCGTTCCGGCGGCTCGTCCGCCAGCAGGGGGCAGGGCAGAAAGGGGCGCTCGTCGCCAGCCTGCGCGGCTCTGCTGAAGCGGCACGCCTCGCTGCACGCCGCCAGCGCCTCCAGCGTCCTTCGTCCCGCCGCCCACTGGCCCTGGGGGCTGGCCTCCTCCAGCAGACCCCGCTCCGCCGGAGCCAGGAGCGGGTGATCCGGCACCGGGGGAGGCAGAGCCCGTCCGTGGCAGCCCACGATCCACAGGCCGTCGAAGGCCAGGCCGCGGGCCTGCGAGACGGGCAGGACCTGGATGCCCGCCGTCTCCGGCGTCTTCTCGATGACCTCGATGCCCGAGGAGGCGGCGGCGATCCAGGCCGCGGCCTCCGACGCCGTCACCTCCAGATCGCCCGCGTCCCGCCTCAGGGCCTCCACCACGTCACACAGGTGGCGCCAGGCCAGCTCGTCGGTCTCCCGGGTCTCCCGCCGCTGCGATCGCACGGGGAAATCCAGCTCGCGCCAGAGCCGGGCCAGGCCGGCCAGCCACTCCTCCAGTCTCCTGGGGCCGGGCCGCAAGAGCCCCGCGAGGGCGCGCAGGGGCAGGCCCTGCGCGCAGAGCCCCTCCACCGCGGCGCGTGTCCCGCCGGTCCGGGTGGCGGAGCAGAGGAGGTCGAGGGTCCGCTTGCTCCACCGTTCGAGCGAAGGGCGCGCGTAGGGCGAGGCGAGCAGGGAGGGCAGGAGCTCCCACGCCCTCCCTTCGGAGGCGAGGCCCAGCGGCGTGAGGGCGGCCTGGACCAGCGGGTGGTCGGTGAGCGGCGTGCCCTGGGTGAGGTTGTACCTCAGGGCCCCCTCCCGCAGAGGCGCCCCGGCCGCGAGCTCATCGAGGCAGCGCGCCAGCAGGTCGCCGTACTCGCGGCCGAAGAAGGCGATTCCGAGGCGCCTCTGACCCCGGTTCCAGGCGTCGAGGGCCTCCGCCGCCACCGCCTGGCATTCCTGGAGGGGCACCGGAAAGACCCGCACCCGCGTCCCCTCCTCGGGAGCCGCGCCCGCGCGCCAGCGGACCAGCCCCATCCGGGAGGCGACGGCTCCGGCGATCTCCTCGACCATGGGCGCGGGATCGTCGAAGCCCGCCAGGACGACCCGCGGAGGGAGCGCCACGCGCCCCGCCGCGAGCGCGCCGCACACGGCCTCCATCCTGTCCGGCGAGGTCGCCCACCCTTCGGCGGCGGCCAGCTTGCGGAACTGCCGGGTGACCCGCGCCCGCCACGCGGGAAGCTCGTCGCCTCGTGGGTCCAGTTGGACGGAAAGGCGCCGCCCCTGGAGGAGCTCGAAGCTCTCCTGGAGCTGGAGGTACAGCGAGGGAGCGGGCGAGAGTCCGCCGGGCGCCGGCTCGCGGGCCGCGGCCGCGTGCCAGAGGCGCAGGGCGGCGGCCCCGCCCATGGGCCGGCGCTCGTCCCACAGACCTTCGTACACGGAGCGGATCCAGTGCTCCAGGCCGAACACCCGAGGGGAGACCCATCCGGAGGCGTTGCCGATCCGGGCCAGGCGGCAGCGATGGAGGATGCGCCGGGCGAGGCGCCCGCGGGCGGCCAGCACCAGGTCCCCCCCCATGGCCGCTTCCGCGCACCGGGCCTCCAGCTCCTCGGCTCTTTCGAAGATCAGATCCCCCTCTTTTTCCACCCGAGCCTCCTCCGGCCGTTGTACCACGGAACGGTGAAAGGCGAATCCAAGTAAGCACCGCCTCTTTTCACCCTTCACTTTCAACTTCTAACTTGTAACCTGCAACTTTTAGCTTTCTCCCCAATTCCGCGATAGCGGCTCAACGCCTGCGTAGGAGCGGTGCCTCGCCGCGAACCGGGTGACCCTGAGACCAGGATGCGGTGCCCGCGTACGGTCCGTCGCGCCGGGGGCGGCGCTCCTACGAGTGCAATTCCATCGCGGAATTTGGGTATCTTCTCCCGCAATAGTCGAGCCCCTCCGGCGCGTTAGGGCAAGAGGAGAGGATCCAGCCAGGAGCCGCGAGAGGAAAGAGGTCATGAAGCCCGTAGCCGTGCCCGAGGTCATTCCGATTTTCCCCCTGGTCCACACGGTGCTCCTGCCGGGCGAGCTCATGCCCCTGCACATCTTCGAGCGCCGCTATCGGGACATGGTGCGCGACGCCCTCGCGAGTCACCGCATCATCGGCATGGTCCAGATCGAAGGCGAGGAGGGCGAACCGGAAAGTCTCGAATCCATGAAGCGGCCCCCCATCCGCGGTGTGGGCTGCGCAGGAATCATCGCCAGGCACCACGAGCTGACGGGCGGACGCTACCTCATCTGGCTCTTGGGCGTGCAGGAGTTCCGGGTGGCCGAGGAGCTGCAAACCCTCACCCGCTACCGCCAGGTGCGGATCGATCCCCTTTCCACCGAGGGCCGCGGCAGCGAGAGCTCCGTCGAATCCCTGCGCTTCGACCTCCTGGCGGCCCTCCCGCTCTTCCTGGAGGGCCCGGCGGAGAAGGTGGTCACCGTCATCCGCGAGCTGGCCAAGGGCGAGGACGACCAGCTCATCGTGGTGGCGGCCATGGCCCTTCGCCTCGGGCCCGAGGCCAAGCAGGCGCTCCTGGAGGCGCGCTCCATCCCCGAGCGCTTCCGCCTGCTCAAAGGCTCCCTCGAAGAGCGCCTCAAGCGCCGCCCCGCTTCCCTTCGCCTCGACCCGGCCCTCCTCAACTGAGCAGGACCCGGCCGGAAGCCGGCCCTCGCGCTCTCCCTGTCGGGCCAAAGGAACGGAAGGCACAGCCGGGAGAGAGATCCGCAGGGTGCGCAGAACCGGCGAAGCGGCGCCGCTCCTCAGCGGCTCGGCCCCCCCAGACTCGGGAGGGACAGGCGCCCCGCCTGTCCGCCCCCGAATGTTCCCATTCACCCTTGGCGGTCGATGCCCCCATCGGCCGATCCCCTCAATCCCATGGACCCGCGGACCGGACAGCATGTCCCCCGAATCGCACGCGGCCGGATGAGCGAAATGTGGCAATGAAAGACCTGACCCCTCGTTCCCGTTCCCCCTGACCCCGCGTTCCCCCGTGGCGACAACGGGAAGGCCGAGAAAGGACAGCCGAGATTCCCTTGGGAGCTTCCCTTCGCAAGGACGCCCTCAGGGCAGGTTCTCCAAAGGAGCCCTTCGCGGGAATACCTCGAGATGATCCGCACCAGACCAGGCCTCTCCCTCCGGCGCTACTCGCCCGGAAAAGCGCCTAAGACGCTTGGAAGGCCTGCCTGCCCTCCGGACGTGCACGAATTATGGGGCGAGCCTTCCTGTTGAACCCGTTTCGGAGACACCACGCTAGGGTGCTGTCCCTGAAAAGGTTGACAGTGGCATTGCGTGGTAGACAGCACCCAAAGGGGCGCGGGGAAGAGGCTTCCCCGCTCTTTCGAGGTTACAGCCCGCCGCGGGCGGGCGTTCCAGGGGCGGAACCCCTGGGGAAGTGTTGTGTCCCTGGTCAGGATGCCCCGTAAAGCTATTTCGGGGACACAACACCAAGTCTCCGGCGCCCCGTTGGGAATTCCCGTCAAAGTCCCGATGGAGCCGCGGGATGTCCCGCGTCGGGCCTGGGTGCGCCTCAGGACGGAGTCTCCGCCTGTTCGGGATGGGTCAAGTGGAAAGCCAGAAAGAGGAGGGGGAAGAGGACGAGGCCGTTGACTCCGGCTTCGGGCCCCACGCTTCCCCCAGTCAGCCACGCGGGTCCGTGGACGGCGCTTTCGAGAAGGTGTCTCTTCGTCGCGAGGAGGCCGGTCGAGCCTGCGAAGAGGAACGTCTCCCCGAAGTCGAACGCAGCATGCATCCCCATCGCGAGCCAGAGGGTGCCCGTCCTCTTGAGGGAGAAGCAGAAGAAGAGGCCGAAGACGGCCGCACTCGCGGCACCTGCCCAGCCCTCGCCCGGATTGGCCAGATGAAGAACTCCAAAGACGAAGGATAGGATCACCGCCGCGGGCCAGAAGCCGATTCCGCCGGCGAGCGTGTGCTGCCCGTAGCCCCGGAAGGAGAACTCCTCGGCCAGGCCGACCCCGAGACAGGCCACGGCCCATAGGCCTGCTGAGGAAAGGAGCAGAGCGCCGCCGGTCTCGAATCCCTGCACCAGAAATCCCCCTTCGACGGCGAGGAGGGCATACAAGGCTGTCACGAATACGAACCCCCATGCGGCCCCCTCCACGAGCCGCAGCCCGAGGTCCCTCCTCAACGCGAAGCCGTACGTAAAGATGGACTTTCCCTCGATCCGGGCCATGACGAGCCCGGCCGCAAGGAGGGCGAGGCACGAGATCACCTCCGAGACGAGAAGAGTCACCGAACTGAACAGCTGCCCCTCTTGGAGCCGAACAAGCTGCTTGGCACCGGGGACGGCCGAGATCCCCAGCCGGAGGATTCCCATTCCCGCTCCCGTCAGAACGATGAACAGAAGGAGTCTCCAGCCCGTTCTGAGGCCCGCCTTCCCGATGAAGACGCGGCGAAGCCATCCCACTGGAGATCCCTTGGCCCTCCGCCCCCCTTCGTGATCCTCCACCCTCTCTCCGCTTTCCGTCATGGTCTTCTCCATGCGCCATTGTACGATGGCGGCGAGAGGGAAGTTACCCGAGGCGCCATCGAAAGTGTGATCCGCGCCTCACCGCGGACCAATCGGAAGGGGGTTCGGCGGTGTCGCAAGGGGTGAGCGCCAGCCTGGAGCCGGGAAAAGGAGGTCCCATCACTGCTGTCCAAGATAATTCTGTAGCCGGATAGCGGCTTAGTAGTGAAAGACAGTCAAGACAGGGGTCAGGTCTTTAGTGTTAGTGTCTCTGTCCACGGCCGGCCGCTATCTCCTTTTCCTTTCGGTCTTACCATCTTGTCGCTTCTCCAACTCCTTGGCACGGACGATGCCACTGATGGTGACGTAGTGCAAGCCGAGGTGATCCGCGATCTCCCGCTGGCTGAAACGCCCCTCGATGTAGGCGCCGTAGACGGCCTCGTCCCTCTTGGCCCGGTCCTCGCAAAGGTCCAACGGCAGGTAGGACGCCAGATCTGGACGATCCGGGCGGCGCTGGCGCCTAGGGTGCTCGCGGACCTCTTCCTTTTCCCCGAGCAGGCCCCTCAGGCGCGCCCCGAAACCCTCCGACCCGATCCACAAGCCTGCCCACTCGTCCAGGTCCGGCCTCTGTCCCATGCCCGCAGCCACGAGGCGCCGGTACCCTTCTCGGGCCTTGGCCCCATCTTTGCCGAAGCGCGACAAGATCCATGACACCGTCAACCATGCCGGCGCCGAGCCCCTTCCCGCTGTCGCGCGATAGCTGCTCCATGGCCAGTCTTCGGGAGAGCCCACCCGCATGCCACGCGCGCGAACCGGATTGAGCACCACATACCGGCACAGCTCCAGCAGGTGGCTCTCCTTCTCCACCACCAGCGCCTTGAAGCGCCCCTGGAAGAGGTGCCCCACCCGCACGTGCCGACGGTTGAACGCCTGCGTATACTCCCCGTTCAGCTGCCGCATCCCTCGCGAGAGGTTCGGCTCGGGCGTTTCGATCACGAGGTGGTAGTGGTTGCCCATGAGACAGTAGGCGTGAACCACCCATCCCCAACGCACCACCGTCCGGCCGAGAACCTCCAGGAATCGCCGCCGGTCCTCGTCGTCCCGGAAGATCGTCCGACGATCATTCCCGCGCGACGTCACATGGTAAACCGCACCAGAAAACTCAATCCGAAGCGGACGGGCCATCATTCACCTCCCTAGGGCCGTTCATGAATCCACACAAAGACCATACCCCCGGAGCATAGCACAAGTGAGGCTAACACTAAAGACCTGACCCCTACCCCCCCTAGGTTCCCCGCCCCGTCCGTCACCACCCGCACGCTCCCCACCTGGTCCCACACGTAGAAGTAAACCGCCGTGTTCGTAACGGCCGCGATTCCGTCTGGACGGCCCCTGGCAGTGCCCGTTCTCCCTCCATCCAGAACCGGCTCGCCCTCCACATCTGTCATTTCAGGACCAGCCCTCTTCCCCCACTAACAAATACACCCTTCCCCTTAGACCCAGCAAGTCGCTACCGGCCTTGGGGTAGCGGGTCCTTTCGAAGTCTTTTCAGGATACTCAGCAAGTCGCCACCGACCTTGGGATAGTAGAAATTGATGAATACCCACGAGCCTTCCCTGCGCTCCACCTGGGCAACAACGTCAGGCCTTTTGCTCTGCTTGCCAGAGCACACAGCGAATATCGGAATCTCATAGCGTTCGCCGTCTCCGGTGGCCTTCCCCAACACATAGTGTTCACAAGGGTCCTGGGTGGCGAGAAACGGATCAAAATCTAACCCCACTATTTCTCCGTCAGCCTTGGCCTGTGCATCCGAATCCTCCTTCAACGCCTCGTAGACCTCCTTGCTGAAGTTGCCCGACTTCTCTCTCAGCGCGAGATTCTGCGCGGGTTCTTCAGTTCCCTTCAGTGCCAAGGGAAGATACCAGCCATAGAACTGCTGCACAAAGTCCTTTGGCGACTGCTGAATAGCTTCATGATTAAGGGGAGCCTGGCAGTGGAATGGAAGTGAACACAGGATCAGCGAGAGAACCAGGAGCCTGGAAATGTTGGTCATGGATTATTCCCTCTCGTGAAGTCTCGAAACGGCGTCACGCAACGATTAGAAAGTGTGCGATGCCACAAAGGCATCTCCTGCATCTACGCTAATCGCCATCAGGAAACCGGTAGACCCTACTCGGTGGCGTATCCTTTTGATACGGCGAGAAGTGCTTCTGTTTGAAATCCGAGACCCACTGCTTGCCGTCGTATACCGCAACGTGTCCAAAAGGATGTGCCTTGTTCCCCCCAAAGACCTCGATATCAGCCTTTTCATATTTGTGATCGTTCGCAGGAATCGCAGAGGCCCCGCGTTTCTCCAAAAACGGTCCATAGTCCTTTGCATCTACAGGGTGACCAGTCACATCTATGCCACCGGCCGTTAATCCTCTCCTAACGAAAGCGGCGCACCTTCCTTGCGAGGCCTTCTTGGCATGCTTGTCCATGTACTTCACGAACTTAGCCTTGTCGAGTTTCGAAACCTTCGTCCCCTGCTGCCCGGCGGTTGGTTTGGGATCTTGCTTCTCCTGGGCGGCGGGCTGGCTGGCGGACCGGGTGCTCTGGTTGGCGCGGGCACTGTTGAGCAGTGCATCGGTGATGACTCGCGCGGCGTCTTCGGAGCCTCCCGACCCGTCTTCATACTCCTTGGACACCGTGCCATACAGGCCAATGCCCATGGTGAACGACCCATACCCCGCCATCCAGTGCCCGGTCGGATCGTTATAGTTGACCGGGTTTCCGTGGACGTAGGCGTAGAGGTTGAAGCTCTGGGGGTTGAGGGGGGTGCCGGGGATGTTGTCGGGACTGAGGAAGCGGCCCATGGTGGAAGCGTAGGAGCGAAAGTGGAAGTTGTCCAGCCCCGTGTCCGCGTCCCGCTCCTGGCCCGTGTACAGGTGCGTCCCCGCCAGCGCGTCCGTGGGCATGGAGGTCGGGTTGTTCGGGAGGATCTCCACCCCGTACGGCTCGTAGTCGTGGATCACCACCAGGTTCCCCGCCCCGTCCGTCACCACCCGGACGCTCCCCACCTGGTCCCACACGTAGGAAGTAAACCGCCGTGTTCGTGAGGGCCGCGGCCTCTGTGCGGGATGAGCGAAATGTGGCAATGAAAGACCTGACCCCCAGTTCCCATGCTGCCCCTTAGCCGGGCATGCACCACCTTCCGCCGGATCGACTTCGGCCGGAATCCATCCCCCGTAGTCTTTCAGCCTATTCCCCCTGATGCCGCCGCCTCACTGTTCTTCCTGCGAGCAACCGTATGGCACGTAGTCCCGCTACCACTAAACCAGCTATTGCCCCATAGATGAACACATTCCCGATTATCGCTATGGCAATGACCCCCGACATGGTATGCACAACGTTCATAAAGGCAACTAAGTAGAAAGGGCAAAGAGCCAGCGTCAACTGATCCCATGGAACGAGAGATGAGAATGGCCGAAACTGGACCATCAATGATAGGAATATTGCTACCGCTAGGCCCGTAAGGGCACCAGCAACGATAGCTCGCCTAATTGACATCGGCTGGCCTCCTATGGAGCAACTCCGGCTTGCTGCTCTTTCTGCAAATCCCTAATCATGAACGCAGGAAACAGGTCATTCGGAGCCGGCACCCCAGCGGCGGCTGCAACGGCCTCGCCAAATGTAACGCAGCTGTGCTCCTTCAGCTGATAGTTCCCAGGATTGCTTGTCCATAGTTCAATTTCGGCCTGAGCATCCTTTGCCCGCCTGCCAGATACATGGAATGTCACTGACTTGAGCACTTTTGTTCCCGGTGCACGGGGTTCCACCTGGCCAGGCGTGCTTACTGAGCTATCAAGAGCCTCCTTCACGACTTGGCCACGAGAAAGATCTTTCTTCGGGCCATATCCCACCTGCGGCCCGTTGTCCACGCTTACCACGATATGGCCAGCGGGATTCCCCCCTTGGCCGGACACTTGACTTTCGGTCAAGGTGTGGCCTCGTTGCGCCTTCGTCCCCTGCTGCCCGGCGGTTGGTTTGGGATCCTGCTTCTCCTGTGCGGCCGGCTGGGCGTTGGCCTGCTGGGCGGGGTTCGGTAGGTTGTCCATCAAGGCATCCACGGCAGATAGGGGCTCGAAGATTCCGCCAGTCGGCACCCAGTCCAGGCCCCCAAACGGATCACCGTTGTCGTACCGCTGTCCCGGCGGAAGCCCGCCCGCCCAGTGCCCCGTCGGGTCGTTGTAGTTGACGGGGTTTCCATGGACGTAGGCATAGAGGTTGAAGGACTGCGGGTTGAGGGGGGTGCCGGGGAGGTTGTCGGGACTGAGAAAGCGGCCCATGGTGGAAGCGTAGGAGCGAAAGTGGAAGTTGTCCAGCCCCGTGTCCGCGTCCCGCTCCTGGCCCGTGTACAGGTGCGTCCCCGCCAGCGCGTCCGTGGGCATGGAGGCCGGGGTGTTCGGCAGGATCTCCACCCCGTACGGCTCGTAGTCGTGGATCACCACCACCTGCCCAGAGGCGTCCGTCACCACCCGGACGCTCCCCACCTGGTCCCACGCGTAGAAGTACGTCGCCGTGTTCGATAGGGCCGCGGCCTCCGTGCGGACGGCCTCCGCGGCGGCCGCCTCGGACTCCATCCCGGCGCTCGCCCCCTCATCCATCCCCGAGCACCCCTCCTCCCGCCCGAACGGGCACGGCCCCGGGCCTCCGTGGGGCCTCACGCCGTAGGAGGTTCCCGAAAGATTCCCATGGACGGCTGTGCTGGCTCCTCGTCCGGGATCCTTCAGGGGAGACACTTCGAAGGAGCCTTCAGGATGACCTGCCTTCGGGCGTGCCGCGCCCGACTCCCCGCTCCCGCCCTTCAGCCCACCTCCCGCCTTCACCGAGCCCTGCCCCGCCGGCGCCGCCGTGAAGTCCTGCTGCGTCCTGTGGTGCGAATCGCACGGCCGGTTCCCCGGCGTGAAGCTGTACCCCGCCTTCCACGGCACGATCGTTCCGGTCACCGCCGAGCTCCCCGCCGGCGGCTTCAGGATGTACAGCCCCGTGGCATCCGTCGTCGCGCTCGCGTTCGCCGCCCCCACCGTCACCCCGGTCACCGGCGTCCCGTCCGTTAGCGCCACCGTCCCCGACGTGCACTTCGTGCAGACCGAACCCGTGAAGTTCACTCCCGAAAGCCCCGCGCCGTTGTAGGTGACCGTCCCGGAGATGCTGTAGGTGCTGACGACCGCCGTGCCCGTAAAGTTCACACCCGTGATGTTGGTGCTGTTCACCGTCTCGGAAGAACAGGAAAGCGTCGCTAGGTGTGGCGGAGCCTCACGCGCTGTGTCAGCATGAGAACAAGCAACCCTAGGGCGAAATAGATCGGACCGTTAAGGAGAACAGCCAACACCCATGTCACGACTGCAACCCATCCACCTATCATCGGTTGAAGCCACAGACCAGGTACGAGCACGAGCATGAGCTCCTCAAGGAATGTGTACAACGGCGGAGGCGAGTAGCTCGGGAGAGCCGTCACCTCTTCCTGGGTGGGAAAATGGAAGGGATTATAGTGCAGGTCATAGAAGTAGGCTGCCATGAAGGCCAATCCGACCACTATGCCTATGATGCCCAATATCCAAGGTATCTTGGACTTGGTCATGGCGTCACTCCTTGCGGGTACAGCGTCCTCAAATCTGCGACCAGCCCCCCAGGGGTGCGGTCATGGGGCGCGGCTATCCCCCCGGCATGCAGTACTTCTTCGACGTAATGGGCGCAATTGTGGTATACAGCATCGTACGACTGTGGCTGGTGCTCCGATTGCGTGATAAAGGCGCGCATCTCTTTTGCCTGTTCTGGCGTAACTTGTAGGCTCACACTGCTCTCGGCCCGGACCGCGTCACTTACCTCCACGTGACCAGGTACAGGGACCGACACTCCAGGAGCTTCTGCCTCGCCGGCGACAGCCGCAATCGCCGCAGCGTGGGAATTTGGCACAAGACCAACGGCAGTGTCACCGCCCACCTTTATGACGGCATGGCCCCAATGCTGGTTTGCTTTAACCTGTTCAATGGTAACGGAGACACTCGCTTCCTTTGTCCCCTCCTGCCCGGCGGTTGGCTTTTGGGGATCTTGTTTGTCCTGTGCGGCGGGCTGGGTGTTGGCCTGCTGGGCGGGGTTCGGTAGGTTGTCCATCAAGGCATCCAGGAGGGATTCGGGTTCGAAGATTCCGCCAGTCGGCGCAAAGTTCAGGCCGCCAAAGGGGTCGCTGTTGTAGTACCGCTGTGGCGGAAGCCCTCCCGCCCAGTGCCCGGTCGGGTCGTTGTAGTTGACCGGGTTTCCGTGGACATAGGCGTAGAGGTTGAAGCTCTGGGGGTTGAGGGGGGTGCCGGGGATGTTGTCGGGACTGAGGAAGCGGCCCATGGTGGAAGCGTAGGAGCGAAAGTGGAAGTTGTCCAGCCCCGTGTCCGCGTCCCGCTCCTGCCCCGTGTACAGGTGCGTCCCCGCCAGCGCGTCCGTGGGCATGGCCGTGGGGTTGTTCGGCAGGATCTCCACCCCGTACGGCTCGTAGTCGTGGATCACCACCAGGTTCCCCGCCCCGTCCGTCACCACCCGGACGCTCCCCACCTGGTCCCACACGTAGAAGTAAACCGCCGTGTTCGTGAGGGCCGCGGCCTCCGTGCGGACGGCCTCCGCGGGGGCCGCTTCGGCCTCCATCCCGGCGGTTTCACCCTCGTCCATGCCCGAGCACGCCTCGGCCCGCCCGAACGGGCTCGGCCCGGGGCCGCCGTGGGGCCTCACGCCGTAGGAGGCTCCCGAAAGATTCCCATGGACGGCTGTGCTGGCTCCTCGTCCGAGATCCTTCAGGGGAGAAGCTTCGAAGGAGCCTTCAGGATGACCTGCCTGCGGGCGTGCGGCTCCCGGCTTCCCGCTCCCGGCCTTCAGCCCAGCCCCCGTCTTTACCGAGCCCTGCCCCGCCGGCGCCGCCGTAAAGTCCTGCTGCGTCCTGTGGTGCGAATCGCACGGCCGGTCCCCCGGCGTGAAGCGGTAGCCGGGCAGCGACGGCACGATCGTCCCCTCCACGCCCTGCTGATTCCCTTGGCCGTTGCCCGGCGGCTGCAAGATGTACAGCCCCGTCTGGTCCGTCGTCGCGCTCGCGTTCGCGGCGCTCACCGACACCCCCGCCACCGGCGTCCCGTCCGCCAGCGCCACCGTCCCCGACGTGCACCGCGTGCAGACCGAGCCCGTGAAGTTCACCCCCGTCAGGTTGGCTCCGTTGATCGTCTCCGCCTTCGAGCTCTTGTTGTAAGTGATCACGATGCCGGTCGGCTGCCCCGCCGTCACCGTGTACGAGCCGTTCGCCAATCCAGAAAAGATGTAATACCCGCTCGTGTTCGTCGTGGTGCTCACGGAGGCGGCCCCCGACAGCGTCACCGGTATCCCCGAAGGGTTCGGCATCCCCGTGATCGTGAAGGTCCCCGAGATCGAGTAGGTATTCCCCGGAGGCGTCGCTGTAAAGTTCACCGTCGCGTAGGTCCCCGACACCGTCACGCTCGCGCTCGCCGGGCTGAAGGTGTACCCCGACAGGCTCGGCGTCACCGTGTAGGTGCCGTTCGGCACCCCGCCCATCGTGTAGGCCCCGTTCGATGCCGTCTTGGCCGAATAGGTCACCCCACCGCCCGTGGCTGTCACCATCACCCCCGCCTGGCCCGACCCGTTCACCGTGATCGTGCCCGAGATCCCCTGCGACAAGCCCGAGAAGTTTACCCCCGTCACGTTCGCCCCGCTGATCGTCTCGGTGGCGCTCGCCGGAGTGAAGGCGTCCCCCACCAGGCTGGGAGTCACGCCGTAGGTCCCGTTTCCCAATCCTAAAATCGTATAGCTGCCATTCGCCCCGGTCCACGCCACCCGGATGCCCGCCACCACCGTCACCCCCGAGAGAGCCGCGCCTCCCGAGGTGACCGTCCCGGAGAGACTGTAGCCCGACGAGGGGCCCTCGACCACCGTCACGTCGTCGAGATAGATGTCCTCGCCTTGCCCGCTCGTCCCCAGAAAGGCGAGCTGCACGTTCGATTGCCCCTCATAGGCCGTCAGGTCCAGACTCATCTCGGCCCAGCCCGTGCTGCCGTTCACGCGGAAGAACCCGTCCGCCACCACGTTCGGCACGTCCGTCCAGGTGCCCCCGCCGTTCGTGGAGACCTGCACCTGCACCTCGTCGCCCGCACTCGAAAAGCCCGTGTCGTGATCCATCCAGAAGGTCAGCGTGACCACGGCGCCCGCCTGCGAGGGGATGGCGAAGCCCGATGTCGTGTAAAGACGCGTCTCGCTTCCCGCGGCGGCGGTATGGGAGTTGAAATCGGCCATATAAGAGCCCCCATGGGGGGAGGCGCCGGGATTGGCCCCGGAGGTCACCATGGTCCAGGCACCCGCGGTCCCGGACACCTGCGCCGTGGACCACGCGCTGCCCTCGAACCCGTCGCTGAAGAGCGTCGTCGTCCCGATCACCGCGCTCGCCGTGAAGTTCACCCCGGTGATGTTGGCCCCGTTCACCGTCTCCGAGGCGCTGGCCGGGGAGAAGGTGTACCCGCTCAGGCTCGGGGTCACCGTGAAGGTGCCGTTCCCCAGGCCGCTGATCGTGTAGGCCCCCGTGCTGTTCGTCGAGGCCGAATAGGACCCGGCCGTCACCGTCACCCCCGAAAGCCCCGAGCCGTTCAGCGTCACCGTGCCCGAGAGGCTGTAGGTCGTGGTCACCACCGCAGCCGTGAAGTTCACGCCCGTGATGTTGGCACCGTTCACCGTCTCCGAGGCGCTCGCCGGCGAAAACGTGTAGCCGCTCAGGCTCGGGTCCACCGTATAGGTGCCGTTCGTCAGGCCGCTGATCGTGTAGACCCCGCTGCTGTCCGTCTGCGCCGAGGCCGAACCCGCACTCACCGTCACCCCGGCGAGCCCCGAGCCGTTCAGCGTCACCGTGCCCGAGAGGCTGTAGGTCGTGGTCACCACCGCAGCCGTGAAGTTCACGCCCGTGATGTTGGCGCCGTTCACCGTCTCCGAGGCGCTCGCCGGCGAAAAGGTGTACCCGCTCAGGCTCGGCGTCACCGTGTAGGTGCCGTTCGCCAGGTTGCTGATGGTGTAGTTGCCATTGCCGTCCGTAGTGGCCGTGCCGCCCGTCCCGGCGCTGACCGTCACCCCGGAGAGCCCCGAGCCGTTCAGCGTGATGGTGCCCGAGATGCTGTAGGTGCCGCCGGCGCCCCCCACGTCCCCCTCCTCGGAGGTGGCCAGGTTCGACCCCACGTACAGGTACGCCTTCACGTGGTCCGCTGGCGTGCTCCCATCCAGCGCCAGGTGCTCCTCGGCGAGGACCTGAGACCCCGTCCGGGCGTAGTAGGTCACGGTGTTCAACTGGCTCGTCGAGGCGGTCGTATGGACCGAAGCCACGCGCTCGCCTGAGGCATCGTAGAAATAGTAGTCCCTGTAGGAGGGCGTCTGCGAACTGCCCGGTGTGACCGCTTGCTGAACCTGGTTCAGCGGGTCGTAGGTGAGGATGTTGTTGCCTTCCGTGGTCAGGTTCCCGTTCGCGTCGTAGATGCCGCTCGGCATCGGCTGGTTGTTGAGCGTCTGGAGCTGGTTGGAGGCATTGTACGTGGCCGTGAAGTTCGTCTCGCCCAGGAACGTGGTCTGGTTCGGGCTGCCAGGGTCCATGTTATTGCCGTTCACAACCTGCGCGACCCTCGAGGTGAGGTTCCCCCAGGGGTCGTAGCCGTACGTGAGTTGCACCGACCCGGCCGCTTCCGTCGCCGGGTTCCTGTGGTTCACCGTCGCGCCGGTGAGGCGGCTCAGCAGGTCGTAGGTGAAGCTGTCCGAGCCGATCGAGAGGATGTTCCCCGCCCCGTCGTAGGTGTAGGAGCCGGTGGACCAGAGCGAAGAGGAGCCCTTGGCGACGGCAATCCCGTCGAGCCGCTCCACCGCGTCCTGCGCGAACGAGGTGGTCGTGCCGTTCGTGTAGGCGAGGCTCTGGAGCGCCCCCGAAGGAAAGTACTGAATCGCGGAGACGCCTTGTCCGTCCTGGAAGCTCTTCGAGAGCAGTCCGCCGTGCCCGTAGGCCGAGGTGAGGGTGTAGCCGAAGGAGCTGGATCCCCCCACACCCTCCGTCGCCAGGTTCCCCATCAGGTCGTATCCGTAGGAGAGGCTGTAGCTCTCGGCCGGGATCTGGCTGCCCAGGCTGAACGAGACGCTCTTCCCGGCGATCCGGCCGGTGGCCGGATCGTAAGTGAAGGCCTCGGTAACCGTACCGCCGTTGCCGAAGGGCGGAGGCGTCGCGAGAGGGCTCGCGGTGGTCTCGGTCCCGGTCAGGCGGTCGTAGGGTCCGCTGCCGCCCCCGTCGTAGCTCCACGTAGCCAGGGTCTGGCCGTTACTGCTCACGCTCGTGCGACGCCCCATGAAGTCATAGGCCTCGCTGATCGCATTTCCGTTGGCGTCGGTATAGCTCAGAAGGTTTCCCAGGGCGTCGTAGCTGCCGTAGGTGATGGTCCCCGTCTCGGGGTTGGTTTGGCTGAGTAGGTGCCCCAGCGCGTCGTATTGGTAGCTTCGCGTCTGTCCGCTCAGGCTGACGTTGGTGAGATGCCCCAGGCCGTCATAGGAATAGGTCCCGCTGGCCCCGATGCTGGCCGCCTGCACGGGGGTCGCGGTGAGAAGCTCCCCGAGGATATCCTTCGTATACTCCATACCGCTGGACTGCCCTCCGCCGCCGACGCCGTTGATGGTGGTCGTCCAGTCAAGCTGGCTGGCGTAGGTGGTGGTCGTGGTCGAGCCGTCGGGCCGGATCACCTCCACCGTCCGGTAGAAGGGATCCAGCGTCCCCCACCCAGAGAGAGGATTGCCCGACTGGATCATGTCCCATGTGCCCAGCGCGTTGCCCGATGTGCCCATCGGCACGCCGAAGGTGAAGGCGCTGCCGCTCGCGAGCGGGTAGGTTATCGTTCTGATTCCGGGCGAACTGGCCGGATCGTAGGGCAGCGAGGCGAAGAGCTTCCTCCCCAGCGGATCGTAGAGGGTGACCTGCTCCCGCCAGCCGCCGTCAGGCCGCACCGTGTCCGTCTTCCACAGCCGCCCCAGGCCGTCGAAGGTGTACTGGCTGTAAAGATCCTGGGGGCCGAAATTGCTGGGTGTCGCCAGCTGGCTCTCGTCGGGGGGCAGCGCCGTGACGGTGCCGGACGAGATGGCATGCTGGCCCTTGTAGTACTCGATAACGTGTTCAATGTTCCACTGGTGGACCTTTCCGATACTCTGCGACGTTGTCGTGGGGGGGTAGGCGATATTGACCGGGTACTCGCCGGGCGGTGCGATGATCGAGAGGCGGTCGGCACTATCATAGGCGTAGCTGGTCGTCAGTCCGCCGCTTGTACAGATATCCGTCTGGCTCCTGATCAGGCTCGAGTACTGGTCGATCTTGCGCGTCCAGAGCCCGGCGGGCCACCCGCTCCGGCTCCATTGGAGAGAACTCACCACACCATCTGTCCAGTCGAAGATCATGGTGTAGGAGTCGCCGGTTTGAGAGTACTCGAGCTGAGAGATATTGCCGTTGGGATCGTAGTTATAGGAGGTCGTCACATCCCCGCCTTCATTCTCTGGAGACGGCGACTGCGGAGGGCTGATGTTCCAGGACCAGGAAGAGGTCGACGTGGCTGGGGTCCACCCCGCTGTGACGCTATGCTGGACCGCTTCATACTCGATCTTGGAGGCGAGGAGACCCGTGGTGGTGTACGTGTAGGAGATCGCCCGCAGCCCGCCCCCTCCACCCGTAGGCTCCGAAATAGAGTAGGTGCCGGAGGATGATTCCGTTGCCTGGTCTTCGGAATCGGGCACCTGCGTTTGCAGGAGGGCCAGCGAGGTCGTTCCTGCAGGCGGCGCATTGACGGCCGGAAAGGGACCGGCGCTCATGTTCCCGCCGGTGTACTGCTGCACCAACTCGTTGGTCTGGTAAGAGGTCTTCCCCTCCGTCTGAAGGGCGTATTGGGACACTGTCACACGCATGACTGGATAGGTACTGGACCCCGTGCCAGTCAGGTCCGCTGTCTGGCCGACCTCGGTCACCAGATAGTGGCCGAACCCGTCCCAGAAAGCATGCCGGGTGGTGCGGCTCCACTGCGGCGTCCCGGGCGAGCCGGACGCCGGCGTATACTCGGTCTCCACCACCTTCCAGATGCGCGGGTTCGAGTTCGGAATGATGTCCAGCGGGGTCAGCGCGGCCCCACCCGTATAATCCCCGCAGAAACCCGCATCCCCCATCCGCTCGTTATCATGAACCCCGAAGCCGGAGGAGTAATAGAGGTCTTTCTCAAAGATCCGCCCGTTTTCCACGCTGGTGGCGCTGCTGGGATCAAAGACCGTCCCCTGAGCGTAACGAATCACCGCGATTTCGTGCCCTGCCGGCACCAGGGTGCTCACGGAGCTGTCGAGATCTCCGAAGGCGATGAAGTGGGCCTCCTGAGTCCCCAGCGGATCCGTCACGAGCACGGGCATGGACATGATAGGTTGATCGTTGACGGAACGGTTCAGGTAGTTCAAGTAATAGTTCTCGGGAGGATTCGCTGACGGGTTGTTCCCGTAATATTGATAAGTCCACGTCAAGCTGTTGTTCGGTGATCCCAAGCCTCCGCTGCCTTCAGGCAGATTCAGCGGCGCCAGGGTGATGGTGTGGCTCGTCACCGCGACCTCTGTTTCCCCCTTGCTCTGCCACTGCCCCGTCGCTTCGAAGATAGCAGCCGGTACGCGCCATTCGAAACTCCAGGTTCCATAGGTGTAGGAGGAAACTGCACCCGTTGGATAGCCGATCTGCGAGAGGAGCATCCATGGTACACCGGCGTCGTCGGTCACGGCCGTGTACCCGTAGACCGTTTGGAGGTCGTCTGGTGTCGTGACTTCCTGGAGCAGGGGCAGGCTCTCATTATGATTGCCGAAAATCCCGGTGGTATAGGTGTACGACTCCGTCAGTGCCTGCCCCCCATATCCGTAAGCCGAGATGCTCGACAGCAGTCCCTGGCTGTAATGGAAGGTGACAGCGCGAGTAGAGACATTGAACTCGTCCGTGATCTGATTGATGGACCCGGGAAGAACAAGGGCACCAGCCTTATTGTACCCGGGATAGCCGGGGCTGTTCGCGGCGAGGTAGCTCAGGGTAATCGTGTTGCCCGCGATGTCTTTGATGGAAGTCACGTACCAACCATTCGTCCGCATGTTCTGGAGCCCGGCCTGATACCAGTACGTACCATCACCATTCTGGTGTACGGTTCCAGCCGCCGCGTTTGGAATGGGCTGAAAATAGGCGTTCGCTCCCCCCGCAACCCGCGTCGAGCCATCCGGGTAATAAATGGTCCATGTCCCGCCGTTCGCCCCTCCCGTAAAGAGCGCTCGCAAGTAACTTCCATCGTTCGTCACGTACCAGGTTCCGGCCACCGGCGAATTAGCACACGGATAGTCGTTCGGGTTCTGGCTGCTCGAGCCCGGTCCCGTGTAATTTTCAGTGCCCCCCTTCAGATACAGCTCATGTTCGGCGCCACTCTCGTCTTGGTAGTAATAAAAACAGAGCGATATTTTTTCCGTTGTCCCTTCCGCACCGGCCCCGGTATTGGGAACGTCCGCCTCGCCCATCCGAAAGAACACCCGCCCGTAGTTGAGCTGCCACCCCATGCCGAGAGGACCGTACGGGAGGTCCGCCTGGTAGTTGAAATTATCATCGATATCGACCCCAAAGGGCAGGTTGGGGTTCTTGCTGTTGTATACGCGCGTGGGACGGAGCACCTGGCCCATGTTCTGCGGCAGCGAAATGGCCGAAGGATGGATGACTGTCAGTCCGCCATTTCCGATGTTGATGTGTTCTCCATTGCCGAAATTTTGATACGGCATGACCGCTTGAAACCCAGGAGCGCTCTCGACAAACGAGAGCGCCTGCTGCCCCCACGCGCTGACGCCGGCCATCGACGCCACCATGCAGCAGATGCACGCCACCGCCCGCGCGCTGCCACGCGCCGTCCAGCCCTTCCCCATTGCCATGGTGAACCCCCCTCTCTCCGACTCGTCCATGCCGCCCGGCGTCACTCAAGATACGGGGAGCTTCCGGGCAGGCCGCAGACTTCCCCATTCCTTCAATGCCAAGGAAGCCCATTGGCAACGGCCGTGCCGTTCCGGCACCCGGCATGACATGACACCGTACACAGAACGGAGTTCCCGGTCGGTTCGTTACGCTGGCTTCGGCCGGCCTTGCTTCCGTCCTGCCATAAGCCGCCCGCCACGTGACCGCGCCGCGTGGGCGCGAGCACGGCGTTCTCACGTCAGCATGGCACGCCATCCCGACACCCACGGCCATATCGGCCTGCCGCATGGCTTGGTGGTGCCGCTGTCTCTTTTCACTCCTGACCCCGTCTTTCGCTCCGCTCTTCTCCTCCCCAAATTCCGCGATGGAATTGCACTCGTAGGAGCGCCGCCCCCGGCGCGACGGACCGTACGCGGGCACCGCATCCTGGTCGCAGGGTCACCCGGTTCGCGGCGAGGCGCCGCTCCTACGCAGGCGTTGAGCCGCTATCGCGGAATTGGGGTCCCCCTCCTTTCCTTGACCGGGGGCTGGCCCCGATGCGAGGATGGGCGGGCGGCGCGTCGGGCCGGGAGAGGAGCGGAATGGAAGCCCTGGAGAAACTGGCGGGGGCGGTGAGCAACCAGGTGTGGGGCCCCCCCATGCTCATCCTCCTCTTCGGGACGCACCTCTACCTCACCTTCCGGCTCCGCTTCGTCCAGCGCTACACCTTCAAGGGGATCCGCCTCTCCCTCGGCCGCGGCCGGGAGGGCGAGGGGGACGTGAGCCAGTTCGGCGCGCTCACCACCGCGCTGGCGGCCACCATCGGCACGGGCAACATCGTGGGCGTGGCCACGGCCGTGGCGGCCGGAGGGCCAGGGGCCGTGCTCTGGATGTGGCTGACGGGGGTCTTTGGCATCGCGACGAAGTACTCCGAGGCGCTCCTCTCCGTCAAGTACCGCGTGACGATGCCCAACGGCTCCATGGCGGGCGGCCCCATGTACGTGCTCGAACGGGGCATGAAGGCCCGCTGGCTGGGGCTGATCTTCGCCGCCCTGACGGCCTTCGCCGCCTTCGGCATCGGCAACATGGTGCAGGCCAACTCCATCGCCACCCTGGCGAAGGAGACCTTCTCCCTCTCGCCGTGGGTCACCGGCACGGCCATGACGGTGCTCACGGCCGTGGTCATCCTCGGCGGGATCCAATCCATCGCCCGCGTCTGCGAGGCGCTCGTCCCCGTCATGGCCCTCGTCTACATCATCGGCTGCGCCTTCATCCTGATCATGCACGCCCCGGAGATTCCGGCCACCATCCTGCTCATCGTGAAGGACGCCTTCACGGCCCAGGCCGCAGCCGGCGGCTTCCTCGGGGCGGGGGTGCTCCAGGCCATGCGCTTCGGCATCGCGAGGGGGCTGTTCTCCAACGAGTCCGGGCTGGGCAGCGCCCCCATCGTGGCCGCGGCGGCGCAGACCAAGAACCCCGTCCGCCAGGCCCTCGTCTCCTCCACCGGCACCTTCTGGGACACGGTGGTGGTCTGCGGCATGACGGGGCTGGTCCTGGTGATCTCCGCCGATTGGACCAAGGGGCTGCAGGGGGCCGCCCTCACGCGCAGCGCCTTCCAGGACCTTTCGGCCATCGGCCCCTACCTCCTGACCTTCGCCCTGCTCACCTTCGTCTTCTCCACGATCCTGGGCTGGTCCTACTACGGCGAGAAGGCCGCCGAGTACCTCTTCGGCCCGAAGGTGATCTTCCCCTACCGCCTGCTCTGGGTGGGGGCGGTTCTCCTCGGTTCGGTGGCCACCCTGCCCCTGGTCTGGTCCTTCGCGGACATCGCCAACGCCCTCATGGCGGTGCCAAACCTCGTCTCCCTCCTGGCGCTGAGCGGCGTGCTGGTGGCCGAGACGCGGACCTACCTCTGGGAGGGGCGGCTGGAGGAGGCCGGTGGCTGAACCATCCGCCAGGCGCAAGGCGCTGGCCGAGCGCGAGGTCGAGAAGGAGCGGGAGTGGAACGCTCCCGAGCTTCAGGCCCTCCAGGAGGCCTACCGGGAGGGCCGGCTCAGCCTCGTCCTCGGGGCCGGGGTCTCCAAGGCCTGCGGCGTGCCCATGTGGGAGGAGCTCACCCGGAGCCTCCTGCGCAGCTCGCTGGCCGGGCTGTACGACGCCGTGGGGCCGGAGGAGGCGCCGCTCCACGTGCGGGACATCGAGGCCACCCTCAAGGAGCGCGTCCGGCCCATGATCGTCCGCTACGTCAAGGCGAAGCTGGGCGACCGGTTCCTGGACGAGGTCCGCAAGGCCCTCTACCAGCGGCCGCCCCGGCTCTCCGGCACGGTGCGGGAGATCCTGGCGATGGAGCGCCTCTGTGCGATCCTGACCCTGAACTTCGACGACCTCCTGGAGACCTTCGCCCAGCGCCTCGGCGTAGCGGGGCGCTACCGGAGTATCTTCGAGGCCCCGATCCAGATCCCCCGCTGCCGGATCCCCATCTACCACACCCACGGGTTCCTGCCCGCCGACCCCTCCCTCCGGCGCTCCACCAGCCTTATCTTCTCGGAGGACGACTACCACGACCGGCTGCACCAGCCGTACCACTGGACGGACCACGTCTTCATCGACCTCCTGGCCAGGACCACCTGCCTCTTCATCGGCACCTCGGGGGAGGACCCGAACCTGCGGCGGCTGATCGATCTGGCCCGCAAGCTCGCCGTCCCCAACCGCCACTTCATCCTGCTCAAGCCGCCCGCGCCCCTCCCCGGCGACAGCCGCGAGGCCATCCGCTACTCGGCCTCGCGCCGCGCCGTCTGGGACGCCTTCGAGCACCTCGGCCTGGCGGTCCTCTGGATCCACGCCTACCCGCGCGACATCCCGGCCATCCTGCGGCGCATCCGGCTGACCCCTCCCTCGTGAAGTCCCTTTGAGGAGACCCGCATGAAGACCGGACTTCTGGCCTCCCTACGGCAGTTCAACCAGACCTTCTGGGCGGCCATCGCGACCGAGCTGCTGCACTGCCTCGCCTCCTACTGCATGCTCGCCTACCTCATCATCTATCTCGCGCAGGACCTCGGCTTCGGCCAGCTCCGGGCCAACGCCATGTACGGCACCATGCTCTTCATGGGCTACTTCCTGCCCATCCTCATCGGCGCGCTGGCCGACCGCTACGGCTTCCGGCCCACCATGGCGGTCTCCCTCGTCATCATCACCTCCGGCTATTTCTGGGCCAGCCGGGTCACGAGCTATCCCTGGATGTTCGCGGCCCTCCTCACCATCGCCCTGGGCGGGGCGGTGATGAAGCCCGTCATCGCCGGCGCCGTCAAGTCGGCCTCCACGGAGGAGAACCGCACCCTCGGCTTCTCGATCTACTACACCGTCATCAACATCGGCTCCTTCTTCGCCCCCTTCCTCGCCAACGTGGTGCGGACCTCCACGGGCCACCCGGCGCTCATCTTCGTGGCCTGCGGCATCGTGGAGACGGCGGCCCTGGCCGTGACCCTCGTCTTTTTCCGAAACCTCCCGGTGGCCGAGGAGGCCAAGGGCAAATCGCTCGGCGTGGTCCTGGGGGAAATGGTCCTGGTGCTCGGCAACGCCCGGCTGTTGCTCACGGCCGCGGGGCTGGCGATGGCCTACGCCGGGTGGCTGAAGGGCTGGATGGACGGAGAGATGCTCCTGCTGGCCGCGGGGCTGTGGGTCCTGCTGAATCTCGCCGTGGACCTTCCCCTGCGCGCCCGGGAGCGGCGCGAGGGGCGGCGGGGAGGCGGCCTCCTCCAGCCCCAGCGCTTCGGGGACGGCAAGCTCCTCGTCTTCATCCTGATCTTCTCGGGGGTCTGGGCGCTCTACAGCCAGATCTGGACCAACATCCCCCTCTTCATCACCGGCCTGGACCCCGCCATGAAGGCCCACATCGAGTACTTCCAGGCGGTGGACCCCATCATGATCGTCTGCTTCCAGGTCCTCGTCGGGAAGTGGATGGGGCGCTACCGGCCTCTGCCCTCCATGGTCGTGGGCATCCTGATCTCGGCCGTGGCGGTGGCCTCCGTGGGCCCCTTCGGCTACGCGCTCGGCGCCTGGGCGGTGGCCCTCTCGCTGGTCATCTGGTCCATCGGGGAGATGATGTTCAGCCCGCGCATGGTGGAGTACGTCGCCGTCATCGCGCCCAAGGAGAAGCTGGCGCTCTACATCGGCTACGGCTTCCTGCCCTTCGCCATCGGCTTCGGCTTCGGCCCCTCCGTGGGCGGCCACCTGGTGAAGTTCTTCCAGGCGCGCGGCATGCTCGACGGCGTCTGGTTCGCCTTCGGAGCCTGGGCCGTCCTCATCGCCCTGGCCCTGTGGATTTATGACAAGGTGGTGAAGGGATGATGGATGATGAGGGATGAAGGATGAGGGATGATGGATGAGGGATGATGGATGAGGGATGATGGAAGGGGAGATGAGGAGAGCGGGAGGCGGGCCATTGCCCGGCGCTTTCCATAATCCTCAATCCCCATTCGTTCGCGTCTCGCGTCTATCGTCTCGCGTCTCGCGTCCTTCTTCCCGTCATCCTGTGGCATGCCCACGACGGGCGGCTAGCACAGGATCCCGCCGATCCGGCGCCGCCGAAGGTCTCTCTGCCCCGGGATCCTGAGCGAGCAGCCCTTCGAAGGAGTCCTCAGGATGACTCGCCCATGAGGATTAGCGCCTCACGTCTCGCGTTATCCCTTTGTACGGCTGGATTCCGTGTCAGCGGCCCTTCGGTGCCTGCCACGGAATGACGTAGTGGGAACCGTCTTGCATCCCCGGAGGCCCCATGCGCCTGCCCCACCTCGAACGCTCACCCAATATCCACCCGTCCGTCTACGTGGACCCCACGGCGCGCATCAACGGCGACGTGACCATCGGCGAGGAGGCTTCGGTCTGGTTCCACGCCTCCATCCGCGGAGACGTCCACTGGATCCGCATCGGGCCGAGGACCAGCGTGCAGGACCACTGCGCGCTCCACACGACCCACGAGCGCTTCCCGCTCGACATCGGCCCCGAGATCGTCATCGGCCACGGCGCCATCCTCCACGGCTGCACCCTCGCGGGACGCTCGCTCATCGGCATGGGCGCGATCCTGCTGGATGGCTGCCTCATCGAGGAGGAGGTGATCGTGGGGGCCGGCTCGCTCGTCCCCCAGGGGCGCGTCATGCCCGCCGGCCACCTGGTGATGGGCTCCCCCGCAAAGCCGGTCCGCCCCCTCACCGAGACCGAGCGCGAAGCCGTCCGCAACGGCTGGCGCAACTACACCGATTACGTCGCCGAATACCGCCGCCTCGGCAAGTTCCACCCCTGGGCCGACCACCCCCTCCAGGACCGCTGAAGGCGCGGCAGCCAATTTCACGGCCTGGCCACATGGCGCTCTTGAACTTCTGCACGCTCCATGGGACGGGAGGCGGGCGCTCTGGACCCTCCTGCTCCGGTTCGGAAGGCCGAAGCGTCAGGCAAGGCGGCGGGTACCCCGGGCTGAGACCCCGCGCCCGGCGCTGGCTCGAGGTGGATCAGAAAAAGGCTCCGCGACACGCCCGGGCCACCGATGGTTGAATCGCAGACAATTTCGGGCGTGAACCTCCGGAGGCGACTCAGAACTTCGAGGCCGGCGCTGTCGGTGATGATGTCTTCGGGTTGCCGTCCCCGCATCTCCTTCGATGAGAGCCCCCTGACGGGCAGCGTTCGATGGAAGTAGAGCCCCGCCATGCCGACGTAGCTCTCGTTATCAAGGAGCAGGCAGGGAACACCATTTCGGGCCCGCTCCATCCGGGCTGCCTCTCGAAAGAAGCCGGCCAGGCTCTTCTGGCCGTCCAGCGGGCCGAAGCACAGCAAGATCAAGAGGAGATAAGAGGCGGCCGCCTGCCCCCAGAGGGCCCGTAAGAGAGGTCCGTACCTCCGGCTGCGCCAGGTCCGGAAATTTCTAAGGCTCCATCCCGCCATGGCGAAGATGATCGCGAAGGACATGCCCCAGAGCACAACGCCCCGAAGGGGCGTGACCGACAGGCCTGAGAGATAGAGAAAGGCCACCACGACAGTGACGGCGAAAGCACCCGTCACAGCCACCTGAAGGCCCGTCATCCAGCGAACCCAGAGGGGGGCCCCGCCGCGCCTTGACTCCAGGTCGAGCCATTCCTTCGCCATGATTACCGCCAGCGCGGGAAATAGCGGGGCAAGATACATGGATCGCTTGGTCCTCGCGAGGCTGAGCAGGAGGAGGTTCGCGCCCAGGAAGATCAAGAGGAAGCGCTCGCCGCATCCGGGCCCCTCTTTGCCAAAGCGACCGCCGAGGGCGGCCCCCTTCCGGCTCATCGGGATCCATCGGCCAGCCGCTCGCAATGCAGCGAGGATGAGCAGAGGCGTCCAGGGCAACGACTGCCCGAGCAGACCGCCGAGATAATCATAAACGGACGCCGCGTGCGTGGAGAGGGCATCATTCTTGGGAACCAGCGAGGGGATGGCAAGAAAGCGTCCCAGGGTGTTGGCGAGGAAAGCCTCGCGGAAGAAGGACCATCCGCCTTGGAGCCAGAGTTCCGTGATCCAAGGCACGACGCACCCCAGAAATAGCGCGACCCCGGCCAAGTGGAGCCACGGACTCCGGAGCGGCCCCTCCTTCTGCTCCACGACCTGCGGCGCCACTCCTAACGCGATCATCAGCGGGCCGATGGGTCCCTTGGACAGAAAGGCCAGGGCGGAGAACAAATAGGCGAGGAGCAGAGCCCATGGACACCCCCGCTCTCCCGATGCGTAAGCGAAGGCCGCCAGCGAGGCGGCGACGAAGGCCACGAGAGCCGGGTCCGCGAGGGCGTAGTGGGCCAGGTAGAAAGGAAGGAAGAGCGTGGGGAGGATCAGCGCCGACCAGAGCGCCACGGACCTTCCGAAGAGCCGCCGGCCGAGGAGGTAGGTCGCGGCCACGGACACCAGGCCGAAGAGAGCGGAGGGAAGCCTCGCCGCCCATGGGAATTGCCCGCACAGCTTCCACGAGAGGGCGATGGCCGCGTAGGAGAGGGGCGGTTTCTCCAGGAAAGGGGTCCCGTTTAGGGTGGGGACCACATAGTTGCCCGAAACCAGCATCTCCCTGGCCACCTCGGCCACGAACGGTTCGTCGGTGAGCCAATACTCGTGAGCCTGCCCGAGAAAGAGTAGCGGGGCGGCCAGAAGGCAGGCCAGCAACACGTCCCCCACACAAACGAGCAGTGAGAGCCTTCTGGGCCTCCGCAACTCAAGAGCAAGGGCCCCAGGGCAAGGAATCGCGCTTTCCCCCTGCGTCGAGATCGACCCCATCGCACGCCCCGTCGCCTCAAACCAGAAGGTGGCTCCCAGGACCCTTCGGCTGAAGAATCCTGGGAGTCACCAGGGAGGGCAGAAATTCAGTTCATCAAATCCCTTACCGCGTGAAGGTGAAACAGGCGGAAGCCGTGCCGTCGGGGTTCACCACCCTCACGCAGACGCCCGTCTTCTTCGGCAGCATGCGCTTCAGCGCCTTACCCGAACCGGCGATGAGGGTTTTCTTCTTGGCCTTGTACCGGGAATGGGGGGTGGCCGTGCCGTTGATGGTGACTTTGGAGCCGGAGACGAATCCCGTTCCCAAGATCTTCAGCCGCAACGGGTTGCCTAGCTTCTTGATCCCCGTGATGGAGGGCGCCGAGACGGTCTCCACCGTGAAGGGCACCGTGAGGCTCGTTCCCGCACCCAGGGAGTTACGCACGAAGACATTCAGCGTATGCGTACCGTTTCCGAGGGGCCCGGGTTGGAGGAGCCAGGCGAAGGGCGATGTGGTCGAAGAGGCGGCCACCAAGCCATCCACGAAGTAGGAGGCGCTCACGACGGGAGTGGCGCTGGAACCGCTGGCGACGGTCACGGTGGTGGGTGCGGACAGCGTGGACGCTGGGACGATGCCCTGAAGGCTCGCGACCGCCTGAAAGTCGCCGCCGGAATTGAAGTGGGCCTCGATGACCGTGGGCGACGAGAGGGTTATGGTGATCGGATTGGCGGCAGGGTCAATCCCCGAAATCCCGGACCAGAAACCGAAGGTGGACCCGGCGCCCGGCACGGCGGTCAGGGTCACTTGGGTACCCGAAGGGAAGCTCTGGCCCGAAGGGTTGAGGCTCACGGAACCCGAGCCCTGAGGTTCAGCCAGCACCGTCAATGGCACCTGGTTGGCGCCGCCGCCCCAGGACGCCACAAGAGTGTAGCCCTCCTGATCCGTGGCCAGAGGATCGTAGACCTTGGCGTAGTAGGTTCCCGCCTGGGCCGCATAGGAGAGAGATACCACATCCCCGCCGCTCGCTGCCCCAGTGGCGACGAGGTTGAAACCGGCGTCGTAGAGTTCGAGGGACAAAGCCTGATCGCCGGTACCGTCGGAGGTTTCGGCCACCACTCCTCCGGTATCGGTGCCGCTGTTGTCCTGAAAGTTTTGCGCCGTCTGGAGAGCCAGCGAGAGGGACCCCGCGCCCGAAAGAGCGAAGCTGTAATAGTCCTGGTCCCCGGCCGGGCAAATGGCGGCGTTCACGAGCTCTCCGCTGGTGATGGGAGCCGCCGCCTGGAAGGAATCGTTGGGTTCGTAGGCCCCGCAGAGGGGGTCCGTGGCCGCGTGAGCCGCGAGGCCCAGGCTGCCGATGAGCAGCAGGGCCAGGACGGCTTTCTGCGTAATGCCGCCTCCGCGAGTGAAGCGAGAAACTACCGTGGCTTTGTTCATCATAGATCTCCTTCTTGAGAGGTTGAAAATCATCTCAAATGGTCCCCGGTGGACCTCGGCGGATTCCTCCGCGATCTTGAGCCAAGGGCTGGGGGTCATACGCATCGGTCCTCCTTTCGCTCCCACAATGGCAATCGCCGTGCCATCCCGCTCCGCCCCTGCGTTCTCCACCCGGGCTCTTGAACTGGCGGGCCCAGAAATGCTACGTTTTAGAGGAGGTCATGCGGTGGAGCAGTTCTACTTGGCATTTGCCGACGGTACGCGGAGGCCCTTCCCCCTGAAGGGCGACCTGGTCTTGATCGGGCGGGCGCCCTCCAACGATCTCGTCCTGGATTCCCCTTCCGTCTCAGGGCACCACGCCAGGGTCACCAGGGCCGGCGAGGGATGGACCTTGGAAGACCTCGGGAGTAGAAACGGGGTCCTTCTTGCCGGGCGCAAGGTGGAAAGCGCCACCCTTTCGGAAGGCGACCGCATCAAGCTGGGCGCCGTGGAACTCATGGTCACCTCCCGCCCCCCAGCGGATTCTCACGCCCCCGAACCCACCCTCAGCCTGGGAACCGTGCCGGGCTTGGCACTACCAAGCCGTGCCACCCGTGGCGCGCCTCCCTCCCTCGCGGCCCTGCTAGAGGAGGAGATGCGCCTCGGCGAGCGCCAGGAACTTCTGGATCGGCGGTGGGCCGAGGCTCTGAGAACATTCGTCGGGGCCGAGGGGGCATTCTTCTTTCGCGTTATGGATGGTGCAAGGGAGGGACGAGGGGCAGAGACCGACCTGGTCTATGAGGCCTCCTCCGAACACCAGGACCCAGGAAGGATCAGCAGGACGGCGCTTGCCGAGTGCCTTCGAAGGGGCGAGGCGGTGTGGGCACCCGCCGACCTCGCCAAGCCGGGGGCCAGCCTGAACGGCCTGGCCGGGCCCGTGCTCGTGGCCTTCCCCCTTCTCATGGGAACGAAAGTGGCGGGAGTGATTTACCTGAATTGGGGCAAGCCGTGCCAGGACCCCTCCTTGGTCTTGGAGACCCTTCGCGCTTGGCCGCCTTGGGCCACCCACCAACTGGCCGCCCTGTGGCGGTGCCGCTCGCTTGATCGGAGGGTTCAGGAAGCGGAGGCGGGCCGTGAGTCCCTCTCCCTGGCCCTCCACCGGCGCATCGAAGCGGGCCCCATCCTGGGACGGTCCCCGGCCATCCGGAAGGCCCTGGAGCTCGCTGAGCGCGCGGCCCCGACGCCCCACCCTGTTCTTCTTCTGGGTGAAACGGGCACGGGCAAGGAGCTCTTCGCCAGGTGGATCCACCTGCACAGCGAAAGGGCGGCCGGCCCGTTCGTGGCCCTGAACTGCGCCGCCGTCCACGCGGAGACCGCCGAGAGCGAGCTTTTCGGTCACGTTCGAGGCGCTTACACGGGCGCCGTTCGCGACCATGCCGGCCTCTTTGAACAGGCCTCCGGCGGGACCCTCTTTCTGGACGAGATCGGCGATATGGCTCCGGCTCTTCAGGCAAAGATCTTGCGTACCCTCCAGTTCAAGGTAGTGCGCCGCATGGGCGACCGCCAGGACCGCACGGTAGAGGTTCGGCTGTTGGCCGCGGCCCATCCCCGAACCATGCGAAGCATCGGCGACGGGACTTTCAGGCCCGACCTCTATTACCGGCTGAGCACCTTCGAGATTCTTCTGCCCGCCCTGCGGGAGCGTGCCAGCGACGTCCCCCTGCTGGCCGCCCACTTCCTGGAGGGCGCATACAGGCGCAGCGGCACCGCCGAGGGCTTTACTCCTGGCGCGCTGCAACTCTTGCGCCTTTTCGACTGGCCCGGAAACGTGCGCCAGCTCGAGAGCGTCGTCAACCACCTCGCCGCAATCGCCACGGGACCGCTCATCGAGGAGGCGCGGGTACGCTCCTTGCTGGAAGCGGGGGGGCGGTTGATGGCACCCTACCTGGAGGAATTGGCGGTGTCGAACTTTCGCGAGGCCCGGCTCCGGTTCGAAGAGTGCTACCTGGAGCGGCTCCTCCAGGAATCGGAAGGCAACGTGGCGGAAGCCTCGCGCCGCAGCGGGATCCCCCTTCGCACCCTCTTCCGGCGACTGCAGAAGGTCCGGGGAACGCAGGTTGCCACTATGGCGGATGGTCCGCCCTTTTCCGGAAAGGAGCCACGGTGAAACGCCTCCTGCTGATTCTCGCTCTGCTGCTCGTGGGCCTGGGCAGCCGGGCCGATGAGCCAGAAACGCCCATTCTCGGGAACCTCCTGCGTTTCTCGCTCACGCCGGCGGGCGCCGGGGCCCGCGCGGCGGGCATGGCCAACGCCTTCACGGCCATCGCCGACGACGGCACCGCCGCATCGTGGAACCCCGCTGGCCTGGCCCAACTGGAGAAGCCGGAATTCTCCGTCGTATACGCCGCTTCGGACCAGAGCATGCACAACGGCGCGGCCCTGAATCCTTCTTTGGCGGCCACCTACTCCCCTTTCACCATGAGCTACCGAAGAGGTTCCCCGGATTTCGCCAGCGTGGCTTTCCCCTTTCACCTCGCGGGCAAACCGGTGACCTTCCAGGTGAGCTGGCAGCGCGCCTACCGGCTCTGGTTCCACGCCCCGGCGACGGTCATGGAGAGCCTGCCCACGGGACCCGCCTTCCTGATCCATTCCCAGACCGACCTCGACGGAAGCATCGGCACGACGTCGGTGGCGGGAGGCATCCGCCTTACGGAACGAACCCTGGTAGGCGTCAGCGTCAACTTCTGGAGCGGCGACTGGAGCATAGGTTCCTCCATGGTGGACACGCCCATCGGCGGAACGGGCGCGCCTCAATTCTTGAACTTCGTCCAGGGGAACCACATCTCGGGGCGCAACTATAATCTGGGTATCCTCCTGCTCTATCCCCGCTTCTCCGTCGGCCTCGTCTACCGCTCCTCCTTCCACGCCGACTACCACTTCACGACGGCCCTCACCTCCAACCTGCCCAACGGTTTTCAGGGGTTTCAGGCCTTCTCGACGCGCCTGCGGTTCCCCCGGCAAATCAGTGCCGGCCTGGCGTGGAAGCCTTCCGATACCTGGACCGTCGATCTGGACTTGACCCACGTACAATGGAGCAGGATGGAGATCGAAGGCGTATCCAATGTTTTCCCGGCCCTCAATTTCCTCGACTTCCAGCCGGCGGGCGCAACGACCACGAGGGACACCCTCTCCGCGAGCCTCGGCGCCGAATACCTCCACCTGACGGCCCATGGCGTGATCCCCATCCGCTTCGGGGTGGGGTATGACCCGCAAGGGGGCCGCGACCCCTACTTCGGGGAACGCGTCAACTACTACCTCCTCTCCGCCGGCACGGGGTACAACACCAACACGTGGAAGCTTGACGCGGCCGTCCAGTACCGTTGGGCGAACTTTCGCTCGGGCTCCTACTTGGAGCCTCAGAGCGTGAACCAAACACCCCGCATTCCGGACGCCGTGGGCTCCGTGCGGGGCAGGGAGTGGAGGGTTTACTGCTCCGTCATCTACCGCATCACCGCCCCCAAATCCATCCAGCGTTTCTTCCATAAAGCCTTCGTTGGGCCATGACCATGGGACGGCGCGCCTTGTGCTGGGTCCTATGCTCGGCCCTCGGTTTGGCCGCCGCAGGCCGGCTCCACGCCCAGGAGTCCTTCTGGGACGCCTACACGGCTGGCAAGGAGGCCGTGAGCGCCGGCCGCTACGAGGAGGCCGTGGCGCACCTGCGCGAGGCCATCCGCCTTCACCCCTCGTCCGGCAAGCGGGTACGCCTTTACGGGACCAACTTCGTCTCCGATTACTACCCCTACCAACTCCTAGGCCAGGCCTACCTGGGGGAGGGCAAGCCGCGGGAGGCCGAGGAGAGTCTCAAGAAGGCTTTAGCGGGCGGCGAGGAACCCCGCGAGGCCATCGAAGTCCTGCTGGAGCGCTGCCGGAGGGAGGAATCGGCCGCCGCCGCGCCCGAGCCGGCGAACCCCCCCGTCCAGCCACCGCTCGTCGCACCGGCTGCCGAAGGCCGTGGCCAGGCTCAGCCGCGGGAGAAGGAGCGCGCGCTCGTCCACTTCCTCTCCGAGCCCACAGGGGCGGAGCTCTGGCTGGACGGAGCCTTGCGGGGTCGGACCCCCCTGGACTTGAGCCTCGAAGCCAGCGGCCGCCACCAGGCGGTGTTCAAACGGCCTCCTTTCCAACCCGAACGCAGGGACTTCACGCTGAGGCCCGGCGACGAACTCACGGTGCAGGTGGCCCTGGCTCCCGCCAAAGGGAAGGCGACCGATGAAAACACCTCCCCTACCCTACCAGCCATGGGCGAGCTGGAGCTGCGCGTGCAGCCCAAGGGAACAGAGGTGGAGGTCGACGGTGCCTCTCGTGGCGTGGTGGGTGGCGGCACACTGCTGCTGACCCTTCCACCGGGTGACCACCTCCTCCGGCTCGTGAATGCAGGGTTTGAGGAGGTCAGGACAACGGTCCGAATCCAGGCCGGGATCCGCTCGCTCTTCACCTGGACCATGACCCCCATTCCTGCTCCCAAAACCATTCCGGAAACCCCCGCCATACGGAAGAAGGCAGGCACGGGTCCGGGCCCCTTGGCGCTCCTCGGAGGCGGTCTGGTCCTCCTGGCCACGCTGGCCGGGATTCTGCTGTGGAAAAGCCGACGCGCCGCGGCGCCCTCCCCGGACGCCATTGCCTCAATCGGCTCTTACCAGCTGCTGGAGCGTCTGGGGGGGGGCGGCATGGGCGAGGTGTGGAAGGCGCGGCGAGCGAGCGACGGCCTCACCGTGGCCCTCAAACTGCCGCTGCCCGCTCAGGCTCAAGACGATGCATTCCGCCGCCGCTTTCTCCAGGAGGCGGCCATCGGCGAGAGGCTCGACCACCCTGGCATCGTGCGCATCCTCGACTGGGGCGATCCGGAGAACCGGCTCTTCTTGGCCATGGAGTACGTGGAGGGCACGACCCTGCGCGCCAAGCTGGACAGCCTGTCGGACCCCATGTCACCGGCGGAGGCCTGTTCGATGGTCAGGGAGGTGGCCGGCATCCTCGAATTCACCCACGCCCAGGGAGTGATCCACCGGGACCTCAAGCCCGAAAACATTCTCCTGGAGGGACCCAGCGAGAGGCTGCGCATCGCCGACTTCGGCGTGGCCAAGGTCCTGGATGCCACTTCCTTCACCGTGACCGGCCAGGTGCTCGGCACTCCACGCTACATGGCACCCGAACCCCTGTTGCACCTGCCCTACTCTCCCAGGAGCGACCTTTACTCCCTTGGGGCTATCTTCTACGAACTCCTTACGCTCCGGCCCCCTTTCGAGGGCGAGGGTTTTCTGGAACTCATCCAGAGCCACCAAGCCTCGGAGAGGCCCAGGCCGTCCCGGGCCAACCCGGCGGTGCCTCCCGCCCTCGACGCCGTGGTCCTCACCCTCCTCGCGCTCAAGCCCGACGAGCGCTACCCCTCCGCCAAGGCCCTCGGCGCCGCGCTGGACGCATTCCTGGCGGGGCAAACCTCCACCCCCCAGCCCGCCACAGCCGTCCTATGAAGAGCGCCGGGGCCGGCGAGACCCTCCCTGGAGCGGCCAACGAGGCCGAAGCGCGCAACCTCATGGAAGCTTCGGCCGTAGGATGACGGTGAGGGCGCTGAAAGGAGGCGGCCGTGGTGAAGATCCTGCTCTGGTTCCTGCTGCTGTTCTTCTGCTGGCCGCTGGCGTTGCTGGTGCTGGTGCTCTATCCCCTTCTCTGGTTGCTGTCCATCCCCTTCCGGGTGGTGGGCATCGCGGTGAAGGGGATGCTCGATCTCATCGCCGCCGTCGTCACTCTTCCGGCGCGCCTGCTCGGCTACCGCCCCAGCCGGTTGTGAGGCGCGTCGTCTCCCCCCGCTGATCGCAATTCTTGGCTGTCCAATACATTTTCAACTCGCGTGTGTGCGTCTTGCCTTCCGGCGCGTCGCGCGGGGGCGCTCCCCAAGGAGGGGCTCGGCCGCCCCTCCTCGGCGCTCCCCTGGCGTACGCCAGGGGAGCTGCTCTTCCCTGCCCTTGCGGGGGTGGTCCTCTGAGCGGGGAAACCTCCCCGTTTCCCCGCACCCCTTCGACCGGCGCCGTCCCTTCGCTTTTCGCTGCAAGCGAAAAGCGGCGTTCCGGCGCCGATGGGCCCAGGGGTCAGGCCCCCCGGGGATCTCTGGCGCGACGGTCGCGCCCTGGAATGGGCCGCGAGGCGCGGCGAGGAAGGAAGGGTGGACCCCTTTTGACGAGCCGGAACGAAGCGGACCGCCCAGGGCGCAGCGTCCCTCCGGGTTGCCGCCGGGCCGGGCATCTTCTTTGTCGGCCCTCGTCGGCGTGCCGCCCCGCACGCCTTCCTCGGGCCTTCGCGAATCTGCTCCGGCCCGGCGGGCAACGCGCCGAGAGCCCCCGGGGGGCCTGACCCCCAGCAAGGAAGGTGAGGCGCCCACACCGCAAGCGTACTGAATGTACGCTGAGGATGTGGGCGCCGAAACCTGACACGGCAGGAGGTCCGTCGCCGCCGGCGCACCCATGGAGGATGGGGGGGACGGTGTACACCAGGCAAGGCTGGGTCTGGCGCCCGAAGGGCGGCTGAGGGACTGCGGACGGAGCGCGTCCACGCTCGCGTGGACGCGCCCGGGCCAGGCCCGCAGCGCCGCGCCAACGGCGCGGCCCTGACCCAGCCGTGGTTCGGAGCCGGCAAGGCAGTCTATTTTGGACAGGCATGATCGCGCTTCTTGAGGTCCCTAGGATTCGCGCGGCGCCCGGTCAGTGAACCGCCGTTTTCGCGGCGCTCCAGCGCAGATTGGCGACGGGGGGCACCGCCTCGATCCCGACGAAGGTCATGGTCCGGCAGTCCAGGTAGGCGAGGGCCCTGGCCCAGGCCGGCCGGCCGGCGGGCACGTAGGCCACGGTCACCGTCGGATCGTCCCCGGTCTGCACGGCCTTCAGCCTCGTCCGGCTGGCGTCGTAGGACCAGGTCCCGGCCACCTTCCCCGCGGCGGTGTCCACCCGCCACGCCCGGCCGCCCGCCGGATCGAAACACCAGAGGAAGCGGCCGGCTTGAGGCTCCCAAACCACGTAAGGCGCCTGCGCCGCCTCTTCCGGCATGGGAACCGCGCGCCCCGCGGCCAGACCCTCGCGGTTCAGTTCAACCGTCACGGGCGGGCCCGCGCCTCCGGCCGGGAACAGCAGCATGCGGCGTCCGTCAGGGCTGACCTCGATCCGCTGGAAGAGGGCGCGCTTCCCGAGGCGCAGGGGAGTGAGCCGCCCCTTCAGGCTCACCCTGAAGACGCCCCTGGGGCCTGAGGCGTAGGCGCACGGAAGGCTGGGGTTCCAGGCCACCGACCAGGCGGCCTCCCCCGCCTTAGGGTAGCGGCGGCCCTGGAGGTCCGAGACCCCGGCCTGTCCGGCCCCGTCCACGGCGAGGATCAGCCCCTCCCGTCCCGGGTGCAGCCAGGCCATCTCGATCCGCCCTCCGGCTCCTCCCGGCCCTCGCTCGGCGGGCAGGAGGGAGCTATCGGCGAGCCGGCGGAAGTTGCCCGTCGCCAGATCCAGCAGGCCCCAGCCCGCCGCCGGCCCTCCGAGTCCGTAGGCGCCCATGGGCACCAGGACCGAGTCCAGGGAGGCGTCGAAGGAGGCCCGGTCGAAGAGCGAGTGCCTCACCTCGGCCAATTGACCCTGCATGGCGCCCGTCTGCAAGCGGGCCATCTCGCGATCGGCCGAACTCTCGGCGCCCGCGAAAGGGTGCAGGAGAAGCTCGACACTGCTGGAGAGGATCTCGTGCCGCTTCACGCTCTCCGGGGCCCGGAGGCCCGGCTCCCCCATGAGGACGGCGATGTAGTCGCGCAGGTCCGATTCCGTGGCCTTTCCCGTCAGGAGGAAGCGGATCCTCTCGCTCGTCCGGGCGTAGAGAAAGCCCCGGCCGGGGCAGTACACGCCGCCCTCGCTGGGCAGGACGATCTCCACGGTCCGCGTCCGCTCCCCGCCGCACGCGGCGAGGCCCAGGAGCCCAAGAGCGAGCAGTGCGCCTAAAAAAGCGCTCGCCGCGAGGCCGGTGCGATGCCGCCAGGAGGTCATAGGATGGCCACGGCGCGCACCGGCGCGCCCTCCGCGCGGGCCAGGGGCAGGGGAAGGCAAGCGAAGAGGAACGGGGCCTCCGCCAGGAGGTCGAGGCCGGTCAGGTTCTCCACCAGGAGCTTTCCGGCTTCGAGAAGAATCCGGTGGACGGGCAGTCCGTCCGACCCGGCGGGATCGAAGGAGGGGCCATCAACGCCCACGCCCGAGAGGCCGGAGCCGGCCAGCCAGCGAGCCGCCTCGGGCTCCAGGCAAGGAAAGCCCTCCTGGTAGCCGGGGGTTCCCCAGCGCTTGGCCCACCCGGTATCTATGAGCAGGAAGCTGAGTCCGGCCAGGTCGCCGGCGAGCCTCTGCAGTTCGCCCAATCCGATGCTGGAAGTCTCCCCAACGGGGACCCGGACCACCCGGGCGCTGCCCACGAACCGGCCGGGGTCCATCGCATCCAGCGTCCCTCCGTCCGCCAGGAGGTGCGCCGGGGCATCCACGTGGGTCCCGGTGTGGCTGTGCAGCCCGATTCGCCGCGCGGCGTAGCCGTCCCGCTCCACGGTGGCGGCGGCCTGGAACGCGGGTGGCAGGTCGCCCGGGAACATGGGCATCTCCGGTTCGATGCGGTGGCTGAGGTCGAGGACTCTCATGGGGGGCTGCCTACGAAGGGCGAGACGTGAGGCGCCAGACGCGAAGAATGATGACCGAGGAAGGCGCGGAGGGGAAGAGCACGCTCCCGGGCGCGGCCCACCGCTCCCCGTCGCCTATTGAAGTCATGCCGACTCATGGCCGTCCAAAACATTCCCGACTCGCGTTTGTGCGGTTTGCCTTCCGGAGCGAAGCGGAGGAAGGCGCGTCCCGGCGCCGATGGGCCTCATGCAAGGAAGGTGAGGCGACCACACCGCAAGCGTACTCCCTGTACGCTGAGGATGTGGGCGCCGAAACCTGACGCGGCAGGAGGTCCGTCGCCGCCGGCGCACCCGTGGAGGGTGGGGGGACCGCGAACACGAGGCAAGGCTGGGTCTGGCGCCCGAAGGGCGGCGGAGGGCCTGTGGACGGAGCGCGGCCACGCTCGCGTGGACGCGCCCGGACCAGGACCACAGCGCCGCGCCAAGGGCGCGGCCGAGACCCAGCCGTAGTTCGGAGCCGACAAGGCGGCCTGTTTTGGACAGGCATCATTCCAACTCCCTCATTCTCTGAGGCCCCGTGCCTCTGTGGTTTGCCCTTCTTCCGATTCGCCTTTCGCCATCCCTTGGTGCCTTGCGGTGTCTTCGTGGTGGTTCTCTTTCCCGAATTCCGTCTTCGGCCTCGCCACCCGCGCCTCCCGTCATCCTGACGGTTCCCCGCAGCGGGCTCCCCCGGAAGGATCTCAGGCGGGGTTCGGGTACCTTCCACCCCCGAGATCCTTCGAGGGTGCCGCTTCGAAGAGGGCCTCAGGATGACGCCGAGGCGGTGGGGCTGCCGGTGGCGGACTCCTCCATTCGCTTCTCTCCTCATTCTCTGTGGCCCTGTGTCTCCGTGGTTTGCCCTTTTTCCGATTCGACTTTCGCCTTCCCTTGGTGCCTTGGTGTCTTCGTGGTGGTTCTTTTTCCTATTTCTGAATTCCGAACTTTACTTCAGCAGGGCCTTCATCTCGGCCACGGCCTGCTGAAGCCCCACGAACAGGGCCCTGGCGACGATGGCGTGGCCGATGTTGAGCTCCTCCACGAGCTCCATGGCCGCGATGGGGCCGACGTTCCGGTAGGTGAGGGCGTGGCCGGCGAGGACGCCGAGGCCCAGCTTGCTCCCCATCCTCACGGCCTCGTCGATGGCCTTGAGCGCGGCCGCCCGCTCCGCCTCCGTGCGGGCGACGGCGTAGGCGTTGGTGTTGATCTCCACGGCCTGCACCCCCGCCTTGTGGGCGGCCCGCACGGTGTTCAGGTTCGGGTCCACGAAGAGGCTCACGCGGATCCCGTGGGAGGCCAGCCTGGCCGACGCCTGCGTGAGCTGGGCCTGGTTGAGGACCACGTCCAGACCCCCCTCGGTGGTGACCTCGTTGGGCCTCTCCGGCACCAGCGTCACCTGCCAGGGCTGGATGGCCGCGGCCCTCTCCATCATCTCCGTGGTGGCGGCCATTTCGACGTTCAGCCGCGTTGCGATGGTGCGCTTCAGCAGCTCCACGTCCCGGTCCTGGATGTGGCGGCGGTCTCCCCTCAGGTGGACGGTGATCCCGTCCGCTCCGGCGAGTTCGCAGAGCACGGCGGCGTGGACCGGATCGGGCTCGGTCCCCTTTCGCGCCTGCCGGAGCGTGGCCGCGTGATCGATGTTGACGCCCAGCTTCATGGGACCCTCCTTCGCCTAGAGATCAAGCCTCGCCGAGCGTTCGCACGAGGACGGCCCTCAGCCTCTCCACGACCCCCTCCACGCGGGAAGGGGTGTCGGCCTCCACCATGAGCCTCAGCAGGGGCTCGGTCCCGGAGTAGCGCAGGATGATCCGCCCGCGGTCGGACAGCCGCGCCTTCTCCTCCTCGACGGCCGCGCAGATGGCCGGCTGCTCCTCCAGGGGGAGCCTCCTCTCGACCCTCAGGTTGACCATCACCTGCGGGTAGGGGCGGATGCCCTCCGCCAGGGCCTCCATTCCTCCGGCGTCCCTGGCGAGCATGGCGTAGTTGAGCGCCGTCAGCAGGCCGTCGCCCGTGGTGGCCAGGTCGAGGAACAGGATGTGCCCCGAGGGTTCTCCTCCCAGGAGCCCGCCGCGGTCCTGAAGGCACTGCAAGACGTACCGGTCGCCCACGGGCGCCCTGAAGAAGCGCATCCCCTCCCGCTTCAGCGCCTGCTCCAGCCAGAGGTTGCTCATCACGGTCCCCACCACCCAGCCTCCGGGCAGCCGATCCTCGGGAAGGCGGGCGCGGGCCTCGTGGTAGAGGATGAAATCTCCGTCCAGCACCTTTCCGGAGGGCGTGACGGCCATGCAGCGGTCGGCGTCCCCGTCGAAGGCGAACCCCATGTCGGCGCCGGCCTCGCGGACCCTGACCGCGAAGTCCCGCGCGTGGAGGCTCCCGCAGCCCGCGTTGATGTTTCGGCCGTCGGGCTCGCAGGCGTGGCACACCACCTCCGCTCCCAGCGCCCGAAAGAGGGCCGGGGCCACCCGGTGGGCCGCGCCGTTCGCCCCGTCCAGCACCAGCCGGAGGCCCTCCAGGGAACCGCCTCGCCAGAGGCTCTGGAGCCACTCCACGTAGGCCCGTTCCGTCCCCTCCTCCGCCGGGCCTGGAGAGCCGGCGTCGGGCGCGGGCCGCGATCCCCCCCGCAGCCCCTCCAGCGCCACCTCGATGTGGTGTTCGGTCTCGTCGGGGAGCTTGAATCCACGGCCGGAGAAGAACTTGATCCCGTTGTCCTCGAAGGGGTTGTGGGAGGCCGACACCATGGCGCCGAAGGTATACCCGCCGGCGGCCGCGAGCCGCGCCAGCCCCGGCGTGGGAATCACCCCCGCGAAGCGGCATTCCACGCCGCTCTCCCGAAGGCCCGCCAGCAATTGCGCGCTGATCCAGCCGCTGGACTCCCTGGGGTCCATGCCCACCAGCGCCGAGGCTCCAGCCCCGCCGAGAACGAGGCCGGCGGCCCTGCCCAGGGCCCTCACCGTGGGAAGGTCGAGGGGAAACTGACCGGCCCGGCCCCGCAGGCCGTCCGTCCCGAAGTAGCGGCGCCTCACGGAGCATTCCCCCCGGCGGGAACGGGCGCCAGGGAGGGCTCGACGGTCTGTCCCGGCTTGAGCACCTTGACGCCCACGAAGCGCTGGATCCAGGAGGTGATCTCGATGTGCGCCGCCAGGTTGGTGCTGGAGAAGCGGACCGCCGGCCTGAGCTGGTAGGCCTGGTTCGATGGCTTCAGCCCCGTCACGTCCACCTCGGCCACGAGGTCCTGGGGCGTGAGGGAGTGCACCAGCGAGAAGGGCCCGTCCACCATGACCTTGAGCGTGGTGGGATCCAGCACGACGGGATACTTGGCATTCAGGACCTTGATGGGTATGGGGCCGATGGTTCTCTGGCTCCTGCGCTCGCCGATGCGGACGTTGAGGGTGTAAGGGCCCAGGTCCAGCACGCTGATCTCGGGGTCCGAGAAGGTGGGCACGACCGGGGCCTGGAAGTCCTGCGATCGCCCTTCCAGGGAGACGGGCTGGGTGGGAGCGTGGCGCATGCGGCGCACGATGCTCTCCGGCCCTTCGATGCGCGTACTGGGAGGCTCGATGGACCAGCCGAGGACCTGATTGCCCCTCGTCACGTGTCCGGTGAAGTGGGGATCCAGAGGCAGCGTCTCCGTCACCTTGCGCTCCAGGGTGAAGTGCAGCACCCCGGGCAACACCCGCACGAAGGAGACGGAAGAGGGCAGCCGGATGTCCTCCTGGCCGATTTCCAGCACCTGCGGACCGAGTTTCAGCTTGCCTACGTCCACCTTGGCGTCCACGTCCTCCTCGCGGACCCTCCTCAGCATCTCGGGGGAGCCCTTGATCTCCACCGTCACCAGGCGGGGAAGGTTCTCCCCGACGATGATCTTGTCCTTGGGGACATTCGTGAATTCCAGGGGGACGCTGACGTCCTTCAGCGACTTCTCCTCGGAGACCGTGTACCCCCAGTAGAGCAGGGCCAGCACGAAGGAGAGAACGATCAGGGAGAGGGGCGGGCGCTCGCGGAGCCTGCCCTTAGCTTCCGGATTCGGTTGCCGGGCTTTCAACGGGCTTCCCTCCCAGGAGGTCAGTGAGCCTGCGTTCCAGTTCGTCGGAGCTGTCCACCGTTTCCAGTCTGCCGTCCATCACGAGGGACACCACTCCGCGCTCCTCGCTCACCACCACGCAGACGGCGTCCGTGATCTCCGTGATTCCGACGGCGGCGCGGTGCCGCGTCCCGTAGGTGGTGGGCAGCGCGCCGGCGGTGAGCGGCAGGAAGCAGCTGGCCGCCATCACCTGCCCCTCCACGATGAGGGCCGCCCCGTCGTGCAGGGGGGTCCCCGGGTAGAAGAGGGTGACCAGGAGGTCCGAGGAGACCTCGGCCCCGACGCGGATGCCGGTCTCGGCATAGTCCTTGAGCCCCTGGCTGCGCTCCAGCAGGATGATCGCCCCGTAGCGGAGCTCCGCGAGGATGAAGCTAGCCTTGGCCGTCTCCCTCGCTACCCGGCTCGTGGCCTCGCGGCCCGGGCGATACCCGAAGAAGGTCCCTCCCAGGGAGGCCAGGAACTTCCGGATGGGCTCCTGAAACAGCACGATGACGGCGAACGGGATGTAGAAGAGCAGGTTCTGGAGGAGGCGGTGGGTGGCGGTCATCTCCAGAAGGCCGGAGAGGGCGTTGGCCACGGCCAGCACCACGACCCCGATGAGCATGTGCAGCGACCGGGTGCCCCGCACCTGCCGGAACACGAGGAAGAAGAGCGCGGTCACGGCTACAACGTCCAGGACGTCGAACCAGTGCACTCCCCTCACGGCCAGCGTCCGGAATGCCTCCTCCATCCGAGTCAAACCTCCAAAATGGCACTTTAGTATGGCCCTCCGATGCTTCATGGGTCAAGCTTTGGAATCGAGACGAACCGCCTCGACGGATTCGGACGAAGGACCGTTCCCCGCGGGCTTGTCCGCGGCCCGCACCGGCGTGTAGAATGCCAGGGAACGGGAGGATCGTCCATGTCGGATCCACGGATCGAAACCGCGAAGAAGCTGGCGGACGCGGGGAAGTTCCAGGAGGCGGCGACCCTGTTGAAGTCCGTCGTGCAGGCCAACCCTCAGGACCAGGCGGCGCGGCAGACGCTCATCGACCTCCAGGACCAGATGATGCTGGACATGCAGGTCCGCGAGAAGGTCAAGCGGGCCCAGGCCCTTTACGAGCAGGGCCAGTTCGAAGGCGCCTCCCGCCTGGTTCAGGAAATCCTCAAGGTGTCGCCGAACAACGCGGGGGCCCGGTCCCTGGCCGAGGCCATGAAGGCCGGCCCCATCGGCCCGGCGCCTGCCGCGCCCGCCCAGGCCCCGCCGGCAGGGATCCCCCAGCCTCCTCCACCGAGACCTCCGCGGCCTGCTTCGCCGCCGCCTCCCCAACCCCAGGCGGCCCAGGCCCCGCCGGCCGTCGTGTTTCCGGAGAGCCTCTCCCCTTACGAGACCGTCAGTCTGGATTCCCGGCCGATCTTTGAAACGCCGGCCGAAAAGACGGACGGCGGACAGGACCTTCCGGCGCTCGGCGCCGATTCCCTCGAACTGTTGGATGCCCCCCCGCTCGCGGAGCGGACCACCATCGCCGCGGCTCGGCAGCTTTCCCCGGCCGAGCAGGCCAAGGTTCAGGAGTACATCGCGGAGGGGCAGAAGCAGTTCGATCAGGGGAGCTACCGGGACGCCATCGACGCCTGGACGCGGATTTTCATTATGGACGAGGACAACCAGGAGGCCCAGCGGCTCATCGACGAGGCCAAGGCCAGGCTTCAATCCCACGAGCAGGAGTCCGACTTTCTTCTCACCGAAGCCATCGCCTCCTTCAACGCCGGAGAGTTCGACCGCTCCAAGGACCTCTTGACCCGGATTCTCCGCGACTTCCCCGGCCACCGCGAGGCGCAGTACTACCTTGACCGCATTCCGAAGCCGGCCGCACCGGCCGCGGCCCCGGTCATGCCGCCGCCGCAGGTCGTGCCGCCGCCGCAGGTCGCGCCGCCGCCCCAGCCGAAGCCGGCGCCCCCGACCTTCCAATCCGCGCCCGCCGACTTCGAGCTCGAGGACGACCTGAACATCCCCACGGGTCCCGAGATGAGGGTCCAGCCGGAGACGCCGCCGGCCCCGCCGACCTCCGGCGGGTTCCAGCTCGACGACTCCTCGCCCGACGAATTCTCCTTCGCCGGCTTCCAATTGGACACGCCTCCGGCGGCGCCCGCGGCGCAGGCCCCGGCGGCCCACGGGCCCTCGGCTCCCGCTCCTGTTCCGCCCCCCGAGTCTTTCCAGTTCGACGGCGGGTTCCCTCCCGCGCCTGGCCCGGCTGCGGCGTCCGCGCCGCCGGCCGCCGCCTCCTCCGCGCCCCCGCCCGTTGCCCCAATGGCGGCCAAGCGCGCCTTCAAGGGGGTCTCCGGCAAGGGCGGCGCGTCCCGCCACCCCAGCGTCGCCCTGATCGCGGGAATCGCCGTGGTTCTGGTTCTGGCCGGCTTGGGCATCTTCCTGGGAACCCGGTATTTCCTGGGCGGGAGCGATTCCAACCCTCCGGCCGAGATCCAGCACCTCCCGAAGCCCCAGCCGCCCCGTCTCCCCAAACCCGGCACGTCGGCCCAGGGAAGCTCGGAGCCCTCCACGCCGCTGGAGAACCAGCCCGCGCCCACTCTGCCCGGCCTGCTGAAGGGAGCCGCCGACGCCATGGAGGGCAAGGACTACGCGAAGGCCGTGGCCTTGTACCAGCAGGCCCTGGGGATGGATTCCTCCAATGCCGAGGCCCAGGCCGGACTCTCCAAGGCCAGGGACGCCCTCCAGCGCCAGCAAGTCGAGGATGCGAAGAACCAGCAGTTCCTCAAGGAGTACCAGTCTTCCATCCAGTCCCTGCAGGAGGGCGACTTCGCCGAGTGCCTCAGGATCGCCTGGCGCCTCATCTACCCCGACGACACGCTGGCCCGGCAGCTCGGCAAGCGGGACGCGGTGGCCCAGCTCATCCGCGACGGCTATTACAATTGGGCCGTCTTCAACTTGAAGGCCTCCAACGTCACGGGAGCCCGCCAGAACCTGAAGGACCTCCTGGACTTCGACAAGAGTGACGCCGAGGCGAGAAAGCTCCTGGACTTCGTCAACCGCTACCAGAACTCGGCCCCCGACGACAACTACCGGGACACCGTGAGCGGCCTCGCCTACCGCACCTTCTCGGAGGCGCAGTGATGCCGGGCCGCTTCGAGGAACTCGAGAACCGCCTGAAGGCGGGCCGGGAGGGCGGCGGCCCCGAGAGGCTGAAGGCCCAGCACGACGCGGGCAAGCTCACGGCGAGGGAGCGCATCGAACTCCTGGTGGATCCGGGCTCCTTCGAGGAGACCGACGCCCTCGTGGAGCACGACTGCCGCGACTTCGGCATGGAGGACAAGCGCGTCCCCGGCGACGGCGTGGTGACGGGTTTCGCCAGGGTGGACGGCCGCCCCCTCTTCCTCTTCGCCAACGACTTCACGGTCTTCGGCGGCTCCCTCTCCGAATCGAATGCCAGGAAGATTTGCAAGATCATGGACCTGGCCATGAAGGTCGGGGCTCCCATCGTGGGCATCAACGACTCGGGCGGAGCGCGCATCCAGGAGGGCGTGGGCTCGCTCGGCGGGTACGCCGACATCTTCCTCAGAAACACCCTGGCTTCGGGCGTGGTTCCGCAGATCTCCCTGATCATGGGTCCGTGCGCGGGCGGCGCGGTCTACTCTCCGGCCATCACGGACTTCGTGGTGATGACCGAGGCGACCTCCTACATGTTTATCACGGGCCCGGACGTCATCAAGACGGTCCTGCACGAGGACATCTCCAAGGAGGCGCTCGGCGGGGCGCACACTCACGCCTCCGTTTCGGGCGTGGCTCACTTCAGCGCCGGGGACGACGCCTCGGCCCTCGGGACGGTGCGCGCCCTCCTCTCCTTCCTTCCCTCCAACAACCAGGAGGACCCGCCCGCCAAGGCGACGCAGGATCCGCCGGACCGGCGGGACGATGCGCTCAACACCGTCGTGCCCGAGAACGCGAACCTTCCGTACGACATCAAGAAGCTCATCTACGGGGTGGTGGACGACGGCAACTTCCTCGAAGTGCACCGCGACTTCGCGCAGAACATCGTGGTCGGCTTCGGCCGCCTGGGAGGCCGCGTCGTGGGCATCGTCGCCAACCAGCCGGCATTTCTCGCGGGAGTCCTGGACATCAAGGCCTCCATCAAAGGCGCGCGCTTCGTGCGCTTCTGCGACTGCTTCAACATTCCGCTCGTGACCTTCGAGGACGTTCCGGGCTTCCTTCCCGGCAAGGACCAGGAACACGGAGGCATCATCGTGCACGGGGCCAAACTGCTCTTCGCCTTCGCCGAGGCCACGGTTCCGAAGGTCACCGTGATCACGAGGAAGGCCTACGGCGGCGCCTATTGCGTGATGGCGAGCAAGCACATCCGGACTGACCTCAATTTCGCGTACCCCACGGCGGAGATCGCCGTGATGGGCCCGGAGGGAGCGGTGAACGTCCTCTATCGGAAGGAACTGGGCCAGGCGGCGGACCCCGAGGCCGCGCGGGCCCAAATGGTGGGCGCCTACCGCGAGACCCTCGCCAACCCGTACGTGGCCGCCAGAAAGGGATTCATCGACGCGGTCATCCTGCCCTCCGAGACTCGTCCAAAGCTGATCAACGCCCTGTCCGCCCTGGCGAACAAGCGCGAGACCACCCCCCCCAAGAAGCACGGGAACATTCCGTTATGACGAGGGACGGACGCAAGCTCCTCGTGTTGCTCCTCCCGGTTCTGCTGGCGTGGGGCTGCGCTCCCGCCAAGAAGCCGACGGGGGTGGCCCTGGCTCCCGCCCCGGCGATCGTCAAGGCGCCCAGTCCCACCGACAGCCTCTTCTCCACGATGGAACAGCTCAGCACCCGGGCGGAAAACCCGGACCTCACGGACGAGCAGGCCGCCCAGGTCGCGAGGGAGATGACCCAGGCTCTCACGAATTACGATGCCCTCACGGCGGACCAGCAGTCCGATCCCAAGCTTCAGGGGGCGCTGGAGCGCATGTGCGACCTCTGCCTTCAGCTCCAGCTCGACGCCAACGCGGCCCCCGCATCGCCCGAGCAGACCAATGGTTCTCCGACGGACGACGACCTGCTTCACGTGACCACCTTCCTGCCCCCCGACGCCCTGAAGTCCACCTACCAGGAGGTCGAGGCGGCCCTCCAGCAGGCGCACCTGGGTTTCGCCATTCCCACCGACAATCCTGCCGTCCTGACTTATGTCCAGCTCTTCCAGACCAAGCTGCACGACTGGTTCGAGCGGGCGCTCACCCGTGGCGGCCCCTACATCCCCAGGATGAAGGAGATCTTCAAGGACGAGGGGGTGCCGCCCTCGCTGGTCTACCTCGCTATCGTCGAGTCCGCCTTCAACCCCGACGCCGTCTCCAGGGCGAGGGCCGTGGGCATGTGGCAGTTCATCAAGGGAACCGCCATCCGGTACGACCTGAAGGTGGACTTCTGGGAGGACCAGCGGAGAGACCCCGAGGCAACGGCCCGCGCGGCGGCCCGATACCTGAAAGACCTCTACGGGATGTTCAACGACTGGCAGATGGCCCTCGCCGCATACAACTGCGGGGAGGGAAAAATCCAGAGTTACATGGAGAGGCGCCCGAACTCGACCTTCTGGAAGTTGAGGGACACGCGGCTCCTCCGCAGGGAGACGCGGGAGTACGTCCCCGCCATCCTCGCCGCCATCCTGCTGGCCAGCAACCCGAAGGCTTACGGTTTCACCCCCCCGGCCCCCGACCCTCCGCCGTCCACGGCGTTGGTGACCATCGATGAGGCCACGGACCTGCGGGTGATCGCCAAGTGCGCCCAGGTGCCCATCGAGACGATCCAAGCCCTGAACCCCTCCTTGAATCGCCTGATGACGCCACCCGGGCCGTTCGAATTGCGCATTCCCGCGAGCCACCTGGACGGCTTCATGGCGCGGCTCAAGGCGGTTCCCTCGGACGAGCGCATCGCCGTGGCCATGCACAAGGTCACGCGGGGCGACACCCTCCGGCGCATCGCGGCCCACTACAAGGTCAGCACGGAGGCGATCCGACTGGCGAACCGCATGCCGACTTGGCGGGTCCGCCGCGGCGAGACGTTGGTGATTCCACTGGGCTCCGCCGCCAGCGACCCCGCGCTCTACGCCCAAAGCCGGTCCCGCGAATCCAAGGGCGCCCGGGTCTACCGCGTCCGCAGCGGAGACTCGCTCGCCTCCATTTCCAGACGCACCGCCGTCCCCATCGACCGGCTCAGGGAGTTGAACAACCTGAGCTCGAACCTCCTGCACCCGGGCCAGCGCCTGGTGCTGGCCGAGGGCAAACCGGCCCGCAGAGCCGGCACCCCGGGCCGGAGCCGCGCCCTCGCATCCCGAGAACGCGTGCATCACGTCCGGCAGGGCGATACGCTCTGGGACCTGGCGCGACGGTACGGGACCAGCGTGGACCGCATATGCCGCGCCAACCGCATCAGCCCCAGCCATCGCCTCAAACTCGGGGACTCGCTGCTGATCCCGTAAAGCCCAGCCTGCCTGGCGGGGCGAGTGTGCTGTCCCAGTGATAGGTTCACAATGGAAGCAGGCGAGAGACAGCACACGGAGGGGTGCGGGGAGGAAGCCTCCCCGCTCTTTCGGGGTAACAGCCCGCCGCAGGCGGGCGCCCCAGGGGCGGAGCCCCTTGGAAAGCGCTGTGTCCCGGGAAGAGGTCATTCTAAACCATGGCTGTCCAAAAACAAGTCCAGCACTCCCTTAAGTTGCCTTCCGGAGCGAAGCGGAGGAAGGCGCGTCCCGGCGCGTCGCGCGGGGGGCGCTCCCCGTTTCCCCGCACCTCTTCGACTGGCACCGTCCCTTCGCTTTTCGCTGCAAGCGAAAAGCGGCGTCCCGGCGCCGATGGGCCTCATGCAAGGAAGGTGAGGCGGCCGCACCGCAAGCGTACTCCCTGTACGCTGAGGATGCGGACGCCGAGACATGACGAAGCAGGAGGTCCGTCGCCGGCGGCGCACCCGTGGAGGGTGGAGGGGCGGTATACTCCAGCAAAGGCTGGGCCTGGCGCCCGAAGGGCGGCTGAGGGCCTGCGGCCGGAGCGCGGCCACGCTGGCGTGGACGCGCCCGTCAAAGGCCCCCAGCGCCGCGCCAACGGCGCGGCCCAGACCCAGCCGCGGTTCGGAGCCGGCAAGGCGGCCTATTCTGGACGGGCATGATTCCAAACACTTGACGGGGACACTACACTAGCCCTTCAGGGCCGCCAGCGCATTCTCGTAATCGGGTTCCTTCGCGATCTCCGGAACCTGCTCCGTGTAGAGGACCTTGTCGTGCTCGTCCAGCACCACGACGGCGCGGCTGAGGATGCCCGCCAGGGGACCATCCACGATCCTCACGCCGTAGGCATCGCCGAAGGCGCGGTTCCGCACCTCGCTCAAGGCGACCACGTTCTTGATCCCCTCCACTTCGCAGAACCGCTTCTGAGCGAAGGGCAGATCGCACGAAACCGTGAGGATCACCGCCCCCGGGACCTTGGAGGCCTCCTGGTTGAAGCGGCGCGCGGAGGCGGCGCAGACCCCCGTATCCAGGCTGGGGACGATGTTGAGGAGCTTCCTCTTGCCCGTGAAGTGTCCCAGGGAGACGTCCGACAGGTCGGCCTGGGTCAGCGTGAAGTCGGGCGCCTTCGCCCCCTTGGCGGGCAGGCTCCCGCTGGTGTGAATGGGGTTCCCTTGCAGCGTGATCGTAGCCATGATCGATCTCCTTTCATCGTTTGGCTTTGCCAGACGAGTGTAACGCCAAAACCAGCCCTCTTCCTCCCCGGGGGACAGAATTCAGGCTGTGGTCCGAAGGATGAAGGGGCGGGAGCATGAAGGCGAGATTCGGGCCGCCCCGCTTTGGATACTGTCCAAACGCGTCCCGGGGCTTCAGCCGATCCGGAGGCCGCTGATCACTCCGGTCAGGAGGTCGGGAAAGATGCCCAGATACAGCGTGGCCGCGCCCGTGAGGATAAGGACCGCGAGGGTCCACGCCGGCACCTCCGGCCTGGGAACGGGCTCGTCGCCGGGGGAAGGGAAATAGAGCGTAACCACGACCTTCAGGTAGTAGTAGGTGGCGATCACCGCACCCACCAGCCCGAGCACCGCGATCCGGTAGTACCCCCCGTTGACCAGCACACGGAAGAGATAGAACTTGCCGAGGAAACCCGCGGTCAGGGGAATCCCGGCGAGGCTGAACAGGAACACCGAGAAGACCGCCGCCAGCGCGGGAGCGCTGTTGCCCAGGCCGGCGTAAGAGGTGAGGCTCTCGTCCATGTTTCCTCCCTTCTCCACGGCGCCCGCCACGGCGAAGGCCCCCACGTTCATGAAGAGGTAGGCCGCCAGGTAGAAGAGGATGGCCTGGAGCATGGGTGCCGCCAGCGCGGGAATGGCCAGGGCCCCGATCCCGAGGGCGATGAAGCCCGCGTGGACGATGGACGAGTAGGCCAGCAGGCGCTTCATGTGCCTCTGGGTGAGGGCCACCATGCTCCCCACGAAGATGGTCAATATCCCGACCGCCATCATCAGGGTCAACCACTTCTGCGCCAGCTCGCCGTTGGCCGAGAAGACCGAGAGGAACACCCGGATGGCCGCGGCGGCGGCGGCCGTCTTCCCGCCCACGGCCATGAGCGCGCTCACGGGGGTCGGCGCCCCCTGGTAGACGTCCGGCGCCCAGAAATGGAAGGGGATGAGCGACAGCTTGAAGAAGAGCCCCACCAGGAAGAGGAAGAACCCGAGCATGAGGATCGGCTGGCCCAGCGCATACATCCTCAAGCCGAGCGCCGCCGCCAGCCCGCCGTAGTCCAGCGAGCGCGAGGAGCCGTAGAGGAAGGCCATGCCGAGCAGCAGGAAGGCCGAGGAGAATCCGCCGAGGAGGAAGTACTTCAGCGAGGCCTCCATGGAGTTCTCGTGCGTGCGGATGAAGGCGGCCAGGACGTAGAAGGAGATGGACATGGTCTCCAAGCCGAGGTAGAAGGTGATCAGGTTCGTGGCCGAGGCGAGCACCATCATGCCCGTGGCGGACAGGCAGACGAGGCCCGCCAGCTCGGGGTGATGAGCCTCCTTCTTGCGGAAGTAGTCCAGGGAAAGCAGGAGGACCAGGACGGTCACGATCACGAAGAGCCCGTCGAAGAAGAGCGCCAGCTTGTCGCTGGAGAGCAGCGCCTGGGGCACGACCTTCCCGCCCTCCCGCCAGAGCATGAGCACGGGCGCCCCTCCCAGCAGCAGGGCCGCCGCCGCGCCGAGGAGGTTCATGGTGCGGCCGTTCCGGATCACCGCCGCCAGCAGGAACAGCAGGCAGGCAGCAGCGCCCATGCCCGCCACAGGAAGCACGCCCATCCACACGTCGCCCATCAGGCTCCCCCTCGCTCAGATGAAGAAGTACAGGAGCACGAGAATGCCCAGAAGGATGAAGAGGGCATAGTTACGGATGTAGCCGGTCTGGAAGAACCTCAACAGCATGCCCAGGACTTCGTTGGAGTAGGCCACCACGTTCACCGTGCCGTCCACCAGCCACCGGTCGATGCCCCACGCGATCCTCGACATCATCACGAAGGGCCGGATGAAGGCGCCGAAGTAGAGCTCGTCCACGAAGTACTTATTAAGCAGCAATCTGTACGGGAACGCCAGGGCCTTGGCGAGGCGGCCCGGGGTGTCGGTCTCGCGCCTGTACCAGAGGG
>JAJYLT010000011.1 GCA_021787565.1 Acidobacteriota bacterium | reverse complement strand
CCGATCGGCGGGCGCCCCCGCCCGCCGCTTCGATGGCCCCCCCTCATCCCCCGTGGGGCGGGCGCCCCCGCCCGCCGCTTCGAAGGCCCTCCCTCATCCCCCCTGGGGCGGGCGCCCTCGCCCGCCACTTCGAAGGCCCTCCCTCGCCCGTTGCGGCCCCGATTCATTGGGGCCGAAAGGCTACCGCATTGCGGCCCGGCTTCTTGGGCCGGTCATCCTGGCAAGCGAAGCGCGTCCAGGATCGCTTCGCCTGCGGAGGAAGGGCAGGATTCCGGACTCCCTTCGGTCGCCGGAATGACGGCAAAGGAGGCGGTCGCCGGAATGACGGTGAAGGGGGCGGTCGCCGGAATGACGGTGAAGGGGGCGGCCGCTCTCTCACCCCAGCCGCGCGACGCGCACGGCGGGAGGGCCTGCGAAGCGGCTTTGCGGGAGTGCGGAGCGGTTCTACACCCCTCCGGAGCGGCTCTGCACGCCCCCGGGCTCCGGCGAAGGGGGCGGGGGGCGCCCTCGGCACCCCACGCAGTAAGGGGGCGGGACCCGGGCCCCGCCCCCTTGAGGCAAGTGGCGTTCTGTTGGCACCGTGCTGAGGGCGTCAGCTCGCCGGCGCTGGCGCCGGCGGCGCGGCTTCCGGCTGGCTCGCGTGGTTGCCGCGCCGGTGCAGGATGGAGAGGTTGTAGCGAGATGACTGCGAGGCGGAGTCGGCGTGCAGCTCCTGGCCCGCGTCGTGGATCACCTTCAGGCCCACGTAGAGGAGGCCCTTCTTCTCGTAGAAGTCCTGAACGGCTGCGGCAGCTCCCGCAGGCGCTTCACCTCCTGGTTCGCGTCCAGGCTCGCCAGGCTGTCGCACAGGCCGCGCCCCTCCTCCAGGAGCTTGTCGGCGCCGCTGCCGGGCATGGCCGCCAGGTTCGCCTCGAAGAGGCGGGTCATCTCCAGCACCTGCGACGCCAGTTCGGGGCCCATCCTGGCCTGCAAGACGGCGGTCAGCTCCCTCGGCATGCTCTTGCCCAGCCGCGCCGCCCGCGCCGCCCGCTTGGCGATCTTGCGCCGCCAGACCTTGGCAGATCTCAGGGCCGCCGCCTAGCCCTTCGTCGCCTCGCGCGACTCCGCCGCCATCAGCACCCTGTCCTGGCGCGCGGCGTTGACCGATGCCAGCACCCCGCGCATCTCGTCCAGGTAGCCCGGAGGCAGGAGCGCCTCCAGCGCCGCCACCCCCAGCGTGTACCCCGCCTGCCCCGCCAGGTAGTCCGCCCGCAGCCTCGAACCCGCCGACACCGGCTCATCCCGCGACTGTTCGGTGATCATACGGCTCCTCCCAAAGAGATTGTGCTTACCCCCAGTGGAACGGTCTGACTTGCAACGATGGGAGAAGTTTACCGGAAACCGGAGGTCAGTGGCAAGGGGGGCGCCCAGTCGTTACCGGCAGACACCATCCGGGGCCATGCCACCCACGCCGCCGCCTACCGCGAGCCGCCGGACCCCCTTCCTCCCTTCGAAGTTCTGGCAGCCCAAGTGGCGGTTCCGCCTAGGCACAAAGGACCATCCATTCTCGCTTTCCCCGCGGACGAACCCAATAAATGAAGTGGGGGCGCTATTTGCTACCTACTGGCTGATGGAAACCGGCCCACCTGTCCTTTCGCGCCCTTATATCACCGAGCGCGAGGCCCACAATCCACAGCGCCAGACCCGCCGCAAATTGGGCACATAGCGCCCTACTCGTCCCCTTGACGCCGGGTGGGTTTTGCAGTCTATACTTGGCGCTGCCTTTAGGGCTTTCGAGAGGATGGGGGGCGTTATGTCCCGCGAAGCGAGAATTGAAGCGATTCGTCGGCTTGAAAAGGCCCGCAAGTCCAGGATTATCGTTTACTTCACGGGGGATCGCCAACCTTTCGCAACACAGATCGGCGAAGATACGGTCCTCCTCTTCCGTGAGCATCTGGAGACCATCGGGCGAGTGCCGAGGATTGATCTCCTGCTTTACAGCCGCGGCGGGGACATGCTCACGCCGCTGCGCATCGTTCGCCTTATCCGGGAGCATTGCGGCCATTTCGGCGTCCTGATTCCATACCGGGCTCACAGCGCCGCCACGGCCGTCGCGCTGGGTGCAGACGAGATCCTCATGGGACCTCTCGCGGAACTAACGCCCGTGGACGCGGCGACGGTGCATCCCTTCAATCCGCCCGACCCCACCAATCCCCAACAGCGCCTCTCCATCGGCGTAGAGGATATCCGGTCCTATCTAGCCTTGGCCCGCGAGGAAGCCCACATCAAGGACGATCAGATGGTTCAGGTCTTCACCCATCTGAACGCCAACGTCTCCCCACTCGCCCTCGGAAACGCCTACCGCACGATCCGGATGGCCCGCCTCGCCGCCACGAAGATGCTAGAGCTCCACCTCGACCCGGCGAAAGACGGGCAGAGGATCGATTCCATCGTCGAGAAGCTGACCCGGGAGTTGTGCCTCCACGCCTATCCCATTAGTCGCAAGGAGGCCAAGGACGACCTGGGGCTGAATGTGACCATGAGCGAGGGGCGCCTCGACAAGCTCCTTTGGAAGGCTTACTTGGCCTATGAGGAATATCTGGAATTGAGAACCCCCTTCAATCCCGCCGCCCTGATTCAGGGCGCAACCCCACCTGTTCCCGTGACGGCACGGGGAGCAATCATCGAGAGTGCAAGGCGTACGGACACTTTTCACACCCGCGGGCAAGTGCTCCTGGCCCCAATGCCGGGAGGCCAGCAGGGGCCTATATTGAATATGCAGCCCCCCCAATGGGAGGTGGAATACCATGAGAAATGAGATTGCCATGCCTTCCACGACCGCCCTGGACCTTCACGAAGGCAAGCACCGCTACGGCATGTCTCTGGCCCCGAACTCCGCGCTCCCGACCGGCGCTGGAACGTGGAATCCTTGCGCGAGCTTCCCGATTCTCTTGAGCTGGATGCCGGCCGATACGCCCGCCGTCCACGTCGAACCTCCCCCGGCCACCGCCAGGGACAAAGTCGCAGAGCCTGCGCCACTCCCCCCCATTCCTGACCCGGAGCAGCAAGGCTGGCTCAAAGTCGCCGAAAGCGCCTTCGCCTTTTGGGACAACCCTGACGATGACGGCTGGGACCAGTTATAGGCAGGGCGCGGTCGTCCTCGTCCCCTTCCCGTTCACGGATCAAACCGGCTCCAAAGTTCGCCCAGCGCTCGTTTTGTCGCCGGACGAATTCAACCTCCACCATTTCGATCTCATCCTGGCCGCCATTACTTCACAACTTCCTTCGGTTCCCGACCTCGCAACAGAGATTAGGCTGGATCCCTCCGATGTGACCAGTGGGAGGATCAAGCAGGCGTCCATCATCAAGGTTTCGAAGCTCTTCACCTGCGAAGCGGGGCTGATCCATAGGCAGGTCGCCGCCCTTCATCCGGACAAGCTGCGAGAGGTTCTCATCGCCGTTCGGGCTCTCTTCAGCTAGGCAAGGGATCCTCTGCGAGGGACCGCCCGCGGGCGGAGATGCTCCTGCTCGTGACGCTCCCCCGGCCAGTCGGTACGAGCGGGTGAGCCCGCATCCACCGGAGTGCCGATTTCAGCCTCCATCGCCCGCTTCGTCAACGAAGTAAGATCGGACGACTCTCTCCTCCTCACTTGCCCGGTTCATGCCTGGGCCCCTCGCCGAACAGTGCGAGAATCCTGTCCCTGAGCCGCATTCTCAGGTCCTCGGGGTCTTTCCAGAAGATGAAGTTGTAGTGGCTGATGTCGAAGTGGAGGGCCTTCTTCTTTTCCTCATTGTCCTGGCAGGTCCAGATGACGGTGCGTCCGAGGCCCATCTCAAAGCCGGCTTCAAGGTATACCCCACCGGGATTCGCCGAGAAGTCGGCCACCATGAACTTGGAGCGCCGAATCTCGGCGATGATCCGGTCGTTGATGTCCTCGGTGTGTTCCACCGCATCCACGCGAAGGGCCTTGTAGCCGCAGTCCTCCTCGATGGCGGGCCGGATGCCCTCCTTCCATGCCGCATCCCAGTCGGGCTTGAAGCTCATGGCGACGAAGACCGCCGAGCTGTCGATCGCCCCTCTCTGAAGTTCCGCGACGCGGGCCCAGCCGGCGAGGGTCAGCCGGTGCAGGCTGTCGTCGGTTTTGTCTCTCTCCACCCAGCCGCCGCTGACCAGGATGTCGCGCACGTGTTCGAGACCCTGTCCGCTCGTGCAGTGGCCGAGCGGGAAATCGCGCTCGGGGTCGAGGGCGAACTGGTCTCCGGCATCCGGGGCCAGTCTGGCGAGGTTCAAGAGGAAGCGGTTAACCTTCTCGGGGATTGTCCTGGCGAAAGTGTCTTGTGGGATTCCGTAGTTTGCAGAGGTGGTCACAAGTAGCCGCGCCATTTTCAACAGCGTTCTCTCACGGAGTACGGCCATCAGCGGTGCCTTCTGGACGGACGTGAGGGCTTGCATCGATATTCCCGCCTCTGGCGTGATGATGAACTGACCACAGCGAGGGCAAGCTACTTCGACAGCCGGAGACCAATGCGGTGGGATGATTACGTTGTGCTCCCAATCGCACAGCGGACAACGTGGTTCCCCTTGTTCCTTCATGAGCCTCCTCCCGATTGGTGCAAGCGGCTGTTCCGTCTGCGCCTGGGTGGATGCCCAGAGTTCGTCGCCCGACCTTGCGCCTTCTTGGTGAGAACGCGTTCGAGGAATTCCTTGGCCGACTCGTAGGACCGGCCTTCGGCGCGGGCGAGGGCGGCCTCGGTGGAGACCAGCTCGCCGCGAAACGCCTTGGCGAGGATACCCTGCGTGAGAGCCTCAGCGCGCTTCTGGGCTACCGCTACCTTCGCCTCGATGGCGTCGGCCAGGGCGAAGAGGGCGTCTACCCGACGGACAATCTCGCGCTGCTCGTCAAGCGGTGACACACGGATTTGGAGACCCTTCAGAATCACTCCGTTGATGCCGGGGCGGGTCTGTCCGCGCACTTGCTCGGCGATGTCTTCAGTCAGACCAGGATCACCCATCAACGAGAACATAAGGTATCTCGGCTCAACCTGTGTCCGATCGGGGGTGATACGGTACACGTGCTTGGTGATGATCGCCGGCTCAAGGTCATCCGGCACAACACATACACGACCCACTGTGGCCATCACTGTGATCAGGACATCGCCGGGGCGTGCGCGGTACTTCGAGAGTTCGGCAGACTTCGCGTGACTTATGCGGTGCTTGCGTCCGAGCGAGAAGGATCCGTCCAGCACATTGTCGATACCGATGGCCAGCACGCCAGTCGTCTGGAACTCCGAATGCAGCAGGTTGCTGCCAAACGGGCCACTCTGGATAGAGCGTGGTTCCCTCGACGCGACTTCGGAGACCGTCGCAATGCGCCACCCACTAGGGACGTCGTCGCGATCCCTATCAGGAGTCCGGCTCTCCCTCCATTCGGCCGTAAGCTTGCCTGCGCAGGCAGCCGCGAGGACGGCTTGGCGGAAGGCTTTGAGGAGGGCGGGGGCGCGGGCGAGGCGAGCGCGAGCCTCGTTCACGCGGGCGAGGAGGGCCTCCACCCTCTCCACGATCCGGCGCTGTTCGGGAAGAGGGGGCAAGGGGATCTCCGCATCAGCGAGGACTGATCGACTGATGCTCGCCTGTGATACGTGGTTGTTGCAAATCCGAAGAAAATATCCCTCGTGCCATTTCCGGTGAAGAGCCAAGGAACAATACGCGGGGAGCAATGCAGCGCCCCTACAACGGAGGCGTGTCATATGGTTTGAAAACGCGAACTCTCCATTGAGATCAAAGTGGGCGGTCTTGCCCACAAGCTCAGGGCTATTGGTGTTGTTGAAGAGAACATCCCCCTTGCGAAGGAGCCGTGTATCGCTGGTAATGTAAGCCCTGGGAACATGCTTGGTGTTCGAAAGGGAGACCGTGCCCTCCGCCGTCACGTTCATTGGGCGGAGATGAGGAACGCTGGCTCCCTCAACGTCGTGCTCACCGCAAGCAAATCCAGGTTGGATGTCGTCCACAATGCCGCCACCCAGCCGAGCCCACACCCACCCCTCGGGCAGGCCCTCGTCTTCACGGAATATCGGCCCTTGAGACTCAGCGCGCTTTGTAGCCACGGGGCTTCTCGGCGACTTGGGGCAGCTCTTCCGTAGCGCCATTTTCGAGGAGGGCCAGGACGGCATTCAGCTCCTCCACGGCGCCGCGCAATTCCTCTATGGCTTCGGTGGCCAGCTCCTCGGGCTCGGGCAAGTTGTCGGGATCGTCGAGCGAATCGTCCTTGAGCCACTTGAGGCCGTCCAGCTTGTAGGCACGCTCCTTCACCTCGCTGATAGGAAACGGCCGCCAGCGGTCCTCCTTCGAGTCCTTCTCCGACCGCTTTGCGCGGCCGTTGGGGTCCCGGCCGAAGCACCGCTCGAACTCGGCGAAGTGCTCCCTGGTCAAGGGCCGGTCCTTCTTGGTGATGCCTGGCACGTTGGTGCGGGCGTCGTAAATCCACGTCGTTTCGGTGGCCGGCCCCTTGGTGAAGAAGATGACGTTGGTCTTGGTGCCGGGGCTGTAAGGCGTGAAGGTCCCGTTGGGCAGACGCAGCACCGTGTGCAGATCGCAGTCCTCCGTGAGGACCTTGAAGACCTCGCCCGCTTGATCGGCGAAAAGGCAGTTGTCGGGCACGACCACGGCGGCGCGCCCGCCCGGCTTAAGGATGGTCATCACGTGCTGGAGGAAGTTGAGTTGCTTGTTGCTCGTGGGAACGATGAAGTCCTCCCGTTCCGGCGCCTGGTTGGCGCCCTTGGTGCCGAAGGGCGGATTGGTGAGGATCACGTCGTGCCTGGGTCCCGAGTACGCCTCGTAGATGGAATCCCCCAGGCCGATGACCGGCTCCAGCCCGTGGAGGTAGAGGTTCATCAGCGCCAGCCGGCGGGGACGCGGCACCAGGTCCTGGCCAAAGTAGGTTTTGCTCCTGATGCGCTTGGCTGGCTCGCGCTCCAGCGCGCCGCCCTGGGTCTGCTCCAGGAGCCACTCGTAGGCGCACACGAGAAATCCCCCGGTACCGCAGGCGGGGTCGCAGATGGTGAACTCCTTGTGCGTCCTCGGGTCCGGCTGGATACAGCGGACGATGGCCTGGATCAGGAGGCGCGGCGTGAAGTACTGCCCCGCTCCCTTCTTGCCCTCGCTCGCGGCCTTTTCGAGGAGCCCCTCGAAGGCGGCCGCCTTCACGTCCACGTCCAGGGCCGTCCACTCGGTCTCGTCGATGAGGCCGATGAGCTTCTTGAGGTTCACCGGGTTCGTGAAGCGGGACTGCGCCTGAGCGAAGATGTCCCCCAGCATGCCCCGCTCCCTGCCGAGGCGGCGCAGGAGGTCCACGTAGCGGTCAGTGAGCCGAATACCCGACAGCCCCGCCAGCGTGCCCCAGTCGCAGCCCTCGGGCACCTCCACCCCCTTCTCCTGCGCCATCTTCAGAAAGAGCAGGTAGGTGATCTGCTCGATGTAGTCCCCGTAGTCGATTCCGTCGTGCCGGAGCGTGTGACAGAAGCCCCAGAGCTTGCCTACGATGTCGGACATGGCTCCTCCGCGGAGAGATTGTAGCGTGCCTTTCTCTCCCGCGCGCCGAAGCCGATGGGCTTCTTCTTGGTGCAGCTCCCCATGAGCTGGCGCAGGACCTCCACGATGGTCTTCAGTTCCGCGTCGTGGGCGCCTATCTTCGTCTCGAGTTCCTCCAACTTGAGGGCGAGTGCTCGGTGAGCAACCAGGACCTCCCGGAGCCGGACGAAAGCCCGAACCACGAAGACGCTCGCCTCGACCGCCTTCGGGCTGTTGAGCACGCTGGCCGCCATGATGGCCCCGTGCTCCGTGAAGGCGAGGGGAAGGCTCTTCGCGAATTTGAGCCGGGCGAGGTGGTCGCAAATTGCGACCACCTGCCGCTTTTCGCCGGCCGTGATCTGGAACGCGAAATCCAACGGGAACCGGTCGCGGTTGCGACGGACCTGTTCGTTCAGGCGGCGCGTCGTCACGCCGTACAGCGCCGCCAAGTCCGCGTCGAGAATGACCTTCTGCCCTCTGAGAAGCACGATCCGCAACTCCAGGGCTATCCTCCTCGCTACGATTCCCGTGGGTTTCCGCATCGATTATCCCCCTCCCTCCTGCCCTGGTTGTCTTCTCATCTCTATGCCGCCACCACCTCATTGAGCTTTTGGATCAACCCTTCCAACTGCCCTTGAAACGCTCGGTTAGCCTGCCCCCACCCCCCGTGGCGCATGAGGATGGGCGAGAGGTCGAAGTCGTCCTTCTCGATGGAGAGGTTCACGGCAAGGTGGGCCTTGATCCAGGAGAGCCACTGTTGTTGTTCGGGTGTGATGTAGAGCCCCTTCGTGACGCGTCCGATGGCCAGCTCGGCCCGCTCCTCGCCCGTCAGGAGAGGCTCGGTCTCGCGAGCGGCGTGCTTGACCATGGAGATGATGTCGGCGAGGGCCTTGTGGTAGCAGCGTTCGTGGGCTTTCTGGAGGTTGGCCTCGCTGAAACCCTCCTGGCTGGTGGTGAGCTTCTTGCGCAGGTCGAGCAGGGCGTGGCCGCCCCATTCCTTCGGGCGTTCGAGGAGGATGGTCAGAGCCTCCACCTGGTTCTGGTTGTTCCGCACGTATCGGGCGAAGGCGGCCAGGTAGTCCTCGGGTTTAAGCAGGGCGCCGTCGCTCCCCCGCACCTGCCACGCGCTGGCCACCGTGTCCACGGTGTCGTAGGCGACGAGGAAGGTCCGCTTGGGTCTCGGGTAGTTCACGAGGAGATCCTGGAAGGCGGGGGCGCGGAGGAGCGCCATGACGCCCGTGAAGTCCTCGTGCAGGCATCGAGGCAGTTCCGCTGCAAAGCGGGCCACGTCCCCCTCCTCGATGTAGGCGGCGAACAGCTCCCGGGCCTCGCCGGACATCTCCTTGGCGACTCGTTGGAGCCGCCTGACCAGGCACCGGACGTTGTAGTCCCTATCCCGGTTGGCCCAGATATCCTCGATGATCTCGTGGAGGGTGCGTGCCTCCTTCTGCGGCGGTTCCGCCGTGATGGCGGTCGCGGTGCGGAAGTACTCCAGGAGCGTCCCTCCGAAGCAGTCGAAGACCGTGAAGTGGGACTTGTCGGGATAGAGTTCGCCCCGGCGCGTGCCCCGGCCCATCATCTGCTCGAAGAGGATGCGGGATTTGATCGTGCGCAGGAACACGATGAACTCCAGGTCCGGGATGTCCACGCCGGTGGAGAGGAGGTCCACGGTAACCACGATGCCCGGCTGCCTGCGGTTGCGGAATTCCCGGATGCGCTGAAGGGGCCGGTCCACGCGCCCCGTGATCTTCTGGACGAAGCTGTCCCCCTGGCCGAAGACGTCGCGGGCCTTGTCCACGAGGTCGTCGGCATGGGACGTGTGGGGCAGGTCGTTGGCCGCGAAGATGAGCGTCTTGGGGAAACGGCCATAAAGCGCTTGATGCTCGTCCGCGTACTTCCGGATCTCTTCCAGAATCTTCCGGTTGCTGTCGGGCGAGGTGACCTTCTCTTCCAGTTCGGTGGGCGCGAACTGGCGCTCGTCTTCCACGTTGTCCAGCCGCTCCCGCCCCGATTCGGGGTCCACGAGCCCCACCCGCTCGCCCTCGCTGAGGAAGACGCCGTTCATGCGCACGTCGGAGCGGATGGAGACCGCGTCGTAGTCCACGAGGTAGCCCTCGCGGACCGCGCGCGTGTACTCGTATCGGTAGGGGATCTCCTTGAAATAGCCGGTAGTGTGGGAAGCGGGCGTTGCGGTGAGGCCGATCTTGAGGGCGTCGAAGTGGTCCAGGGTGTCGCGCCAGATCGCCTCCTCGCGGGCCGTATAGCCGCGGTGACATTCGTCGGCCACGATCAGGTCGAAGGCGTGGATGGGGATCTCCAGCTTGTCGGCGTCCTCGTCGATGTCCTCCTCGCCGGCGGCGAAGACGGCGTTCCGGCCGAAGAGGTTGATGGTCATGCGCTGGATGGTGCAGACGTATACAAAGGCCAAGCCCGCGTTCGGTGAAAGCAGGTACGACGACGGGAGCACCTTGGGGTCGAATTTCTCGTCCTCGTCCAGATCGTCCTTGAAGAAGCGCTGGCTGTAGACCTCATAGACCTGATCGAACTTCAGGTTGGGCTCGGGTTCGAAGGAGGCGAAGGCGCGAACGGCTTGGGCGGCCAGCGCGCGGCGGTCCACGAGAAAGAGGACCCGCTTGGCCACACCCGCCTTCATGAGCCGGTAGATCTCGTTCACCAGCGTGAAGGTCTTGCCCGTCCCCGTCGCCATGGCCACCAGCATGGCCCGCTTGCGAGCGGCGATGGCCTGCTCCATCGCCTCGTTGGCCTCACACTGGTACGGGCGCAGGCGCGGGTGAGCGTTGGGGGTCGAGAGGAGGGCCCCGCAGGCACCGTCGAAATCCTTGGACAGCATCTCCTGCAAGGCTTCAGGGGTGTGAAAGCCCGCGATCTTTCTGGAGCGGTTCAGCGGATGCCGGATGTCGTGAAACCAGATCACCTCACCGTTGGTCGAGTAGAGGAAGGGAACCCGTAGGCCGTTGAAGTTGCACGGACCGCTCTGGAGGCCCCTGGCGTAGCGCTCCGCCTGGGTCAACACGTTCTGAGGGCCCAGCGTCAGCCGCTTGGCCTCGACGATGCCGATGATCCGGCCGTCGTCCAGAAGCGCATAGTCAGCGGGGCCGTTGTCGGTGGGGTATTCCGTCAGGGCGCAACGGTCGAGATCTTTTGCCGATTTCGCGGGATCGAAGGCACACAAGTTCCAGCCGCCTGCCCGCAGCTTGGGATCGATGAGCCTCTTTCTCGTAGCGGCTTCGTTGAGGTCCGACACGGCTAAAAAGCCCACTGAGACAACGGAACAGCGCTCGAAAACACAGGGAGGCGCAGCATCCGTCCGGCCGCAAAATGCACGCCGTTAATGATTAACTTGGCTTCCTTCTCGGGTGTGGGCATGTTCCCCCTCTTCCGCCTCTTCCCGGTGCGTCCTTCCTGGGTGTTGGTCCAAGGGCAAAGCATACACCTTTGAGGGGAATCTGGCATCACTCCCGCTGGCAAGGGCGACAGCCGTCGCAACCGGCCGGAAAGAAGAGGGGCTAAGGATTAGGGGTTGCAGGTTGCAGGTTAAGGAGATTGTGGGGAGGCGCCTTCGAGGACGGCCGGCCGTTGAGGGCAGGTGCCTTGCTTCGCGGGCGCACGGGCGGGGCGCGCGTGCCTCCCTGGTATGGGTGCCTTGGGTGCGGCGGCCACTCGTTGCGGCCGACGGACGATGTGGCCATCGGCCGCTGCGCGTGAGGGGGGGCCTTCGAAGCGGCGGGCGGGGGCGCCCGCCCCACGGGGGGAAGCGAGAACCGGGGCCAGGTCTTTAGAGTTAGTGATCCGAGACGCTAACAGTAAAGACTTGACCCCCTCCCCCCCTCGGTCTTTCTCCTGCGGTGGAGTCTTCTCGTGGCGGCGCATGGCCGCCTTGAAACTTTGGCTCCGGCTCTTTTCGAAGCGCACCGCGTTTCCCCCCGTGTGACGCTCGATGCGCCTGCGCAGGGCGCCCGCGCGTTTGCGGGAATTCGTTTCAACGACGAGCCTTCCGCCAACGATCCGCAGATGACCAAGGGTGATGAGACCGCCGTCTTCGTCGGGGCGGACCCACCGGTACGAGCCGGCGTCGTCCCCCGCTTGCATCGACGGGTCCGAAGCGAGGGCGGAAAGGAGCGCGGGGCGGTCCAAGACCTCGAAATCCTGCGTGACGAAGACCATCGGGTCTCCGTCCATGTTACGCATGTCGGGGAGAGGGCGAAAGATGGCGTACTTCTGCCAAAACAAGGTGAGGACCGGCGCCAGCTCCCGGAAGAGTGTGACGTCGTCCGGCTGGCGCCGGGACTTGCGTTCGACGCGGAGCATTTCCAGGAGTTCCTGCCGGGCGTCCTGGGGAAGGAGGAAGGCTCCTTGTTCCATCTCCACCGGTTTGCCCGGCTCGGCCGCCAGCCGAGCCACAAGGAGGTCCCACTGCGCGATTTGGTGCGTGGCGAGCCGTTCCTTGACCCAGACCGTCTGCCCGCTCCAGAGGTCCTTCAGGAGGAGCCCCTCGTCCAGCCGGACGCCGATGACTTCAAAGGGCTTGAGGACCGAACATCGCCGCGCCTCCAGCCAAGCGCGCTCCTCCCCGGTCATGCTCGGGCCGTGTCTCTCCAGGAAGAGGCCGGCGATGGAGGGTTGGTTTGGCGGGAAGGTGAGATCGTAGATCAAGTAGGGAATGAAAACCTGACGGGCGTCATCGCCGAAGACGAATCTCTCGAAGGCCTTCTTCGAGGGGGCGAGCCGTCCGTCCCCCCAAAGCAGCGCCAAGCCCAAAACGTTATGGTGGACGAACTCCTTCCCCACAGCGAATTCACCGAGTCGCTCGCCGAGCGTGGGGGTGGCCCTATTCTCAAGGGGGGAAGGCTCACCGGCCGGCCGGCTCCGGACTTGATCCTTTCCCAGGCAGCACCGCTTGTACTTCTTCCCGCTGCCGCAGGGGCATGGGTCGTTGCGGCCGGGGACGGGCATCAGGCCTCACCCTGGTCTTTTCGACCCCTGCGGCGCGGCCCGCCGGGGGACGGCGCCTCCAGACCGACGAGGCGACCCAGCTCACGGTGGATGCGGGCGACGCGTTCCACCTGGCCCTTGGCGGGGAAGCGTTCGTAGAAGCCCTCCTCGCGGAAGTCGCCCGTCTTCTGTGTCCAGGGAGCGAGGCGCTCCTCCCAGCGGGAGACGCGGTCCTCCGCGGGGAGCTCGTCCGTGCCGGCGAGCTGCGCGCAGATGCGGACCATGGCCTTGAGGGTGACCGCTTCGGTGATCCGGTGCCTCTTCGAGCCCCACGCTTCGCCCCACACGCGCCCGGCGGCCTTCAGGAAGTCGCGGACGAGGCCGTAGTAGCGCCACACCTCATGGTCGGTGACGTTGACGCGGCCGCGAGCCTCGCGGTCGGCGGCGATCCAGCGGTGCAGCTCGTTGTAGAGCTCGGCCTGGAGGATCCACTTCTCCTTCTGGCTGCGGCCACCCAGGCGGTTGATGCGGTAGCGCAGGGGGCTGTCCTGCTCGGAGTAGAGCCGCTCCACTACCCTGGCCGCAAGCTTCTTGTCCGGGGATTCCCAGCTCACCTTCTCGTAGAGGTCCACGAGGTGGCTCTTGTTGATCCGGGTGGCGGTGGAGTTGATGGTGACGAACATCTCCGTGGCGAAGTCGGCGGCCTGGCCGTCGAAGATGACGCACGGAACGAGAACGATCCCAGCGTCGTCCGGCTTGTCCTTCAGATAAAAGTGAAGGGCGGCGAGCCGGTGCTGGCCGTCGATGATGAGGAACTTCTCCAGGGGCTCCTCGAGGTTGCCCACGTTGTCGTAGGGGGCGATGGGATGGAAGGCGAGGTGCTCCGGCGTGAAAAGGAGGACCGTCCCTGGAATTGGGGGCTGGGTGTTGGCCGTCTCGTAGAAGTTCTTGATCGCGCGAACCTTCGCCTGGCTCAGCTCGCGCTGAAAGGCGGCGTCGGTTCGCTCGATGGCGGCGACGAAACGCGCGATCTCGTCCTCCTTGCCGACGTGGTTCGGGGCGAGCTGGGCACCCTCGTCGTAGTAGCGGCGCATGAAGCGCACCTTGTCGAGCGCGTCGCGGGCGGGGTAGGCGATGAAGTAGAAGACGGCGTCCTTCTGACGGATTTGGGTTGCAAGCATGGCTTCTCCTCTGGTGATATCCCGTTTCCAGTATAGTGCTCCCCCTCGCTAAGCCGCCGCTGGAGAATGCCAGAATGTCGCTGAACCGGGCTGGAGCCTCAGTCTACCCCCCCAGGAGGAAGCGGCACAAGCGGGCGATTGCCAAGAGCCTTCCCCGGTGAAGCTCCTGAATGCAAGGAGGGACAAGGGGCTGCAGTGGCCTCACGGCGGCGCACCTTGCCGGCGAGCGTGGCGCTGGTTCCATTGGACCGCGATGATGTCCGGGGTTCTTCCTGGGAAGCCCGATAGGGCGGACCTCGGGGGGAAGCCGGAAAGACAACGGCACGCGCGACTTGGAGGGTTCGCGCTCTGGAGCGCGCTCCTACGGGCGGGGCCGCGCTTCTATAGATGACGCTTCCCGAACCGGCGGCTCTTCGGCCGGTTTCCACCGGCCGCTACGGGCGGATGTCTTCCTTCGCGGGCGCACGGGCGGGGCGCCCGCCCCACCGAGGGAAGGGCGGCCGGCGCGGTTCGGCCGCGGTCTTTGCCGCGGCCCGCCTCGATGGCCCGCATTCATTCTGTATCCATTCGCCATTCGCATTCGCGATTCTCTCCGCCTCCCTTCCCTTCGCGGGCGGCCTGCACTACCCTGGGCCGGTGGAGGCCGAGATGGGCTACAAGGACCTGCGGGACTTCGTGGGGGCGCTGGAGCGGGACGGGGAGCTGCTGTGGATCCGGGAGGAGGTGGACCCCCGCCTGGAGATCACGGAGATCCTGGACCGGGCGGTGAAGGAGGGGGGGCCGGCGGTGCTCTTCGAGAAGGTGAGGGGCCACGCCATCCCGGTGCTCGGGAACGTCCTGGGGACGCACCGGCGGATGCTGAAGGCCTTGGGCATCGCGCGGTACGAGGAGGTGGACGAGCGCATCGCCGCCTTCTTCGACATCAAGCAGCCGCAGGGGCTCCTGGACAAGCTGAGGATGCTGCCCCAGCTCGCGGAGCTGGCCTCCTTCCTCCCCAAGACCGTGAAGTCGGGGCCGTGCAAGGAGGTCATCCTCGGGAAGGGCCAGTTCTCCCTGCTCGACCTGCCCGTCTGCACCTGCTGGCCACAGGACGGCGGTCCCTTCATCACCCTGCCCATGGTCTTCACGAAGGACCGCGCATCGGGCAAGCGCAACTGCGGCATGTACCGCATGCAGGTCTACGACGAGGCCACCACGGGCATGCACTGGCAGCTCCACAAGCACGGCGCCAAGCACGCCCGGCAGGCGCTGGCGGCGGGGGAGAAGATCGAGGTGGCGGTGGCCATCGGCTCCGACCCGGCCACCTACTTCTCGGCGGCCATGCCCCTGCCGGACGACATCGACGAGATGATCCTGGCGGGCTTCATCCGCAAGGAGCCGGTGGAGATGGTGGCCTGCGAGACGGTGGGGCTGGAGGTGCCGGCCAACGCGGAGATCGTGCTGGAGGGCTGGGTGGACCCGGCGGAGCTGCGGCGCGAGGGGCCCTTCGGCGACCACACGGGCTACTACTCGCTGGCGGACGACTACCCCGTCTTCCACGTGGAGTGCGTGACGCGGCGCAAGGAGCCGCTCTACGTCCACACCATCGTGGGGCCGCCTCCCATGGAGGACGCCTTCATGGGGTACGCCATCGAGCGCGTCACGCTGCCCATCCTCAAGCGCCAGCTCCCCGAGGTGACGGACCTGCACATGCCGCCCGAGGGGGTCTTCCACAACCTCGTCCTGGTCTCCATAGACAAGGCCTACCCCGGCCACGCGCGCAAGGTCATGCACGCCCTGTGGGGCCTCGGCCAGGCCATGTTCTCGAAGGTCATCGTCGTGGTGGACTCGGATGTCAACGTGCAGGACGCGAGCGAGGTGGCGTGGCGGGTGCTGGCCAACATCGACCCCGGGCGCGACCTGGAGCTCGCGCGCGGCCCGGCGGACGCCCTGGAGCACGCCTCGCAGTTCTTCGCCTACGGCGGCAAGCTCGGCATCGACGCCACCAAGAAGTGGCCCGGCGAGGGCTTCACCCGCGACTGGCCCGACGTGATCGCCATGGACGCGGGCGTCAAGGCCAGGATGGCCACGCTGTGGGAGAAGAACAGAAAGTAGAATCGCGAATTTCGAATGGAAAGACCGTATAGACCTGAACCCGCCCCATGAAGGTCATTAGGTCCTGGACGCGCTTCATTTGCCAGGATTTCAGCTTGTCAGGAATCCTTCTCCGTCATCGCCCTGGATTCTGGACTCGCTTCGCTCGCCAGAATGACCGGAGAACCGGGCGGCGTCTCGGCTAGTGGCCCCCCACCGCGTCCTCAGCGCCTCAGCGGTGAATCCTCGCCTTCTCCCGGTCTCCCTTGGCGCCTTAGTGTCTTGGTGGTGAATCCTATTTCTTCTGGCTGTCTCCCGGTTTCACTGCTGCGCTGTCTCCGTCTTTACCGTCCGGCACGAACTTGAGCGCGGCGGAGTTGATGCAGTAGCGCAGGCCCGTGGGGGGCGGGCCGTCCTCGAAGACGTGGCCGAGGTGGGCGCCGCAGCGGGCGCAGAGGATCTCGTCGCGCACCATGAGGAAGGAGCGGTCCACCTGGCTGTCCACGGCACCGGGCGAGATGGGCTTGAAGAAGCTGGGCCAGCCGCAGACGGAGTCGAACTTGGCGTCGCTGCGGAAGAGGGGCGCGCCGCAGCAGACGCAGCAGTAGACTCCCTTCTCATGGCTGTTCCAGTAGGCGCCCGTGAAGGGGCGCTCGGTCCCCTTCTGGCGCGTCACCTCGTACTGGAGCGGCGTGAGCTGCCGCTTCCACTCCTCGTCGCTTTTCTGGATCGGAAAGGTCATGGGACGTGCCTCCCGGACTCCGCGGATGGCGGCGGACGACGGGCGCTCGTCGACGGCGAGGCCCAGGTGCCGCAAGGCGGACCACGCACCCCAGGTCGCCGCCGCCGCCAGAAGCCCCGACACCAGCCACCGCCCTCGGTTCATCGTCGCTCCTCGGGTTGATGAACATCGGGACGGGGCGTTTGATTGCCTCCGGGGGCCATCGAGATGAGGAGATGAGGTGATGAGGAGATGAGGAGATGAGGTGATGAGGAGATGAGGAGATGAGGTGATGAGGAGATGAGGAGATGAGGAGATGAGGAGATGAGGAGATGAGGAGATGAGGTGATGAGGGGATGAGGGGATGAGGGGATGAGGGGATGAGGGGATGAGGGGATGAGGAGATGAGGGGATGAGGGGATGAGGGGATGAGGGGATGAGGAGATGCCGAAAGAGACAACGGCCCGGTTCGCCCGGCCTTTCGCGTCTCGCGCCTTGCCTCTCGCATCTCGCGTCTCACCCCCCCGCCCCGGGACCCGTCATCCTGAGGGCTCCTTGCAACGGGCTCCTCCCGAAGGATCTCAGGCGAGGTTTGGGCTCCTTCTGCCCTTGAGATCCTTCAGGGGAGAAGCTTCGAAGAGTGCTTCAGGATGACATGCCCACCGTGCGGGCGTGCTCACCGGCGCGGCGAGAACGGGGGACTCCGCGACTCGGGCAGAATGCCCTCGCGTCTAGCGTCTCGCCTCTCGCCTCTCGCTTCATCGCCTCATTGCTCAATCGCTTAATCGCTTCATCGCTCAATCGCTTAATCGCTCAATCGCTCAATCGCTTAATCGCTTCATCGCCCCTCGCCTCAGAACGCGTACCCGATGAAGAAGTAGAGCTGAAAGCCGGAGGGGTCGCGGGGGTCCTTCTTCAGCTTCCAGGCCAGGTCCGCGCCGAGCGGCCCCACGGGGGTCTTGTAGCGGACGCCGAAGCCCGTGCCGGAGTAGATGGTGGCCCCCCTGAAGTCGAGGGGCTTCTTGAGGGCGTTGCCCGCGTCTACAAACACCAGCCCCGTCAGCTCGCCGGGCAGCGGGAAGCGCAGCTCCGCCGAGGCCAGGGCCAGGCCGCTGCCGCCCAGGAGCGCCCCATCCTTCGAGAGGGGGCCGAGGCTGTCGTACTTGTAGCCCCGGAGGCTGTTGGCCCCGCCCGCGTAGAAGCGCCGCGTGATGGGGATCTGGGAGGGCTTCTGGCTGGTGAGGATGGCCCCCAGCTCCATGCGCAGCGCCAGCACCCAGCGGTGGCTCAGCGGGAAGTAGGAGTGGACGGCCAGGTCGGTCTTGGTGAAGTTGTCGCCCGTGGTGAGCACGTGCGTCGGCTCGGCGGAGAGCGTGGCGAGGAGCCCGCGGCTGGGACTGACGGGGTCGTCCGTGGTCCGGTAGGTGACCGAGGCGGCCACGGAGCCCATGGTGGCCACATCCCTCGCCCCGGCGGAGAGCGCCTGGTCGAGCGCCACGTCGGGGGTCACCTGGAGGACCCGCTCGCCCACCAGGTAGAGCTCGCCCGTCCAGCGCTCCGAGAAGGTGTGGTCGAGCCCCACCCTGGCCTTGGCGGAGCGGTAGGTGAAGGAGTTCTCGACCCGCCGGCCGTAGACCAGATCGGCGTTGAACCAGTTGTCGGAGGTCCAGAAGTAGGGCCTGCGGAACCAGAGGGAGCCCTCCCTGACGAGGTCGGAGGTGCGGAAGGCCGTCCCGATGTCCACCACGCGGTCGTCCACGCGGAGCGTCTCCCAGCTCAGGGAGCCCCGGGGCCCCTCCTCCGTGCCGTAGCCCACGCTGCCCTGGAACCGCCGGTGGCGCCCCTCCTTGACGCGGACCACCACGGGGACCATGCCGGGCGGTCCGCCCTTCTTCTTGAGGTGGATGTTCACGAGGTCGAAGAGCCCGAGGCGGTAGAGGTTCGCGATGCTCTTCTCCACCTTCCGCTGGTCGAAGGGCTCGTTGGTGCGGAACGCGAGGGCCCGCCTGAGGATGAGCGGCTCCGCGTGGATGACCCCCTCCAGCGTGACGGGGCCGAAGCGCATGGCCTCGCCGGGCTTGACGGTGTAGGAGACGGCGACCTCGTGGGCCGCCACGTCGGCCACGGCCTCGGGCGAGACCTCGGCGAAGGGGAAGCCCCGGTCCTGCCAGGCGCGGGCCAGCATCTGCGCGGCGTCGCCGTAGCTCTGGGCCGAAAAGACGTCGCCCGGCTGAACGGGCAGCTTCCGCTGCAGGACCGAGAGGGGGATGGGCTGAGGCGCACCGGCCGGTTCGAGGCGGAGGTCCACGGACGACACGCGCCCCGGCGGCCCCTCCCGGATGAGGATGAGGGCCTTCCCGCCGCCCTCCGCCTTGAGCTCGGCGCTGGCCTCGAAGTAGCCGCCGCGCTGGTAGAAGAGGAGCAGCTCCTGAACGCGCGACTCCAGCTCCGCGCGGCTGTAGGTGGCGTGCCCCTTGAAGAGGCGCAGGCGAGAGGGCCGCGAGAGGCCCGTCACGTCATAGAGCTTCTTGTCCGGAAAGGCGTGGTTGCCCTGGAAGCGAACCTCACGGAAGGCCTCGCCCGCCGGGGCGCCCTGCGCCGCGGGCCCCTGCGCCGCGGGCCCCTGCGCCGCGAGGCACGCCGTCCAGAGCAGGGCCGCCAGCAGAGCCGCGCACAGCCTCCCCCGCCCGCGCATCAGTACCGCTGCTCCCACAGCACGTCGCCCCCCGATTCGCCGTTGGTGCTCACCTGGGTCTGGAGGCTCAGGTGGCGGTTCACGCGGTATCGCAGGTTCACCCTCTCGCCCGGCAGGGTGCCGAAGATCTGCTGGTACTCCACCACGGTGCGGTCCCCCAGATATTTGGAGAAACCCAACGCGGTGCCCTGCCCGGCGGAGGAGGTGCCTACCGTGAGGGTGTCCAGGCCCAGCTTGCCCCGGATGTCCTCCAGCAGGGGCGCGGCCTGGTACCGGGCGGCCATGCCGGCGGCCGCGCTGGACCAGGACGAGCGCTCGCCGGCGTTGAGGTCGCCCAGGGGGCGACCGAAGAGGAGCGTGGCCAGGATGTCGGCCTTCTCCATGGCCGGATCGGAGGTGAGGGTGAGGTCCGGATGGGCCGGGTTCCCCGTGAGGCGGATGGTGATGTCCGCGCTGTCGGCCTTGTAGAGCGCGGTGACGTCCAGGTAGGGCACCAGGTCGGTGGTGCCGTTGAAGCTGATGCTCGACTCCTGGATGAGGAACTTCTTCCCCTCGAAGAGGTACCTCCCCTGCTGGAGGTTCAGGCGGCCGCCCACGGCCGGGCCCTTGGCGGTGAGGCGCACGGTGATCTGGCCCGTGACCTCGGCCAGCAGGTTCCGGTTGCTCGCCCAGAGGCCGCCCTGGCTGGAGAGGACCACCTGGCCCCTGAGGCGCCCCACGACGGACGGGGCACTCCGCTCCTGCTCCCGGCCCAGATCGAGCCCCTTGGGGACGTTCACGAAGCGGACGGTGGCCGGCATGGGCTGCTGCTGGGCGAGGTCGGGGAGCTCGACTTTCCCCTTGAGGATCTGGGCCTCGCCGCTGATGACGGGCCTCTCGATGGAGCCCGAGAGCCCGGCGCTGACGTCGGCGAGGCCGTCGATCTCCCTCCCCACGACGAAGGGGAAGGCCTTCGCCATCACGCGGAAGTCGAAGGTCGCGGGCAGAAAGCCCCTGAACTGGACGTAGCCCGTGGCGTCCGCTCGCCCCCCCTCGCGCGTGGTGGCCGTGCCCCGGGTGAGGACGAGGCGGTCGCCCTTGGCCTTCATGGCCAGCGTGATGGGGGCGATGGTGAGGTCGCTCTCGGGGTAGGTGTAGCTCCCCTCGGTCAGCTCCGCCGTACCGTTGATCTGGGGCGCGTCCAGGCGCCCCGACCAGGTCAGGTCGGCCGCCAGGTAGCCCTCCATGGCGCCCGCCGTCCGCGGCAGGGGGAGGAGGGCCAGGGGAAGGTGGACGGCCACGACGCGTCCCTGCATGGGGGCGGCGGCGAAGCCGTCGCGCAGGTCCAGGCGGCCCTCCGCCTCCAGCCGGCTCTTCTGCTTGACGAGCACCAGGCCCGACCACCCCAGGGCGTCGCGCGTCCACTCCACGCGCGCCTCCCCCTCCTGGGCGAAGCGCTTGCCGGTGGTCTCGATCAGGATGTCCGACACCCGGAGGTCCATGCGGGGCGGGACGAGGGCCCCGCTCACCCGGAACGACAGGTTCCTCTTGCCCGGCAGGAGGGCCTTCCAGGTCACCTCCGCCCGGGCGGGGATGCCCCGCAGGTCCACGGAGCCGTCGCCGAGGTCCGTCTCCGAGGCCCGCAGGCCGGTGTAAGAGAGCTTCAGGTCCGAGGCGCCCCCGGTGCCGCCCCAGCGCCCGGAGGCCTCCAGGCGGGTCAGCTTAAGGGTGCCGAAAGAGCCCCCTTCCGCCGAGGCCGTCCCCTCCGCCGACGGGTTCTTCCACGGCCCCCCCAGGTGCACGTCGGCCTTCAGGTCGCCCGTCAGCCCTTCGAGGCCGAAAAGGCGGCCGAGCCGGGCGGCGTCCTTCACCTCGCCCTTCACCTCGGCCATGAGCTGGCCATCGGAGGAGAGGGCGCCGCCGATCCTGGCCGTTCCCAGATCGCAGGACAGCGTCGCCGGGGCCAGGGTCGTGCCCGAGGGGGCCAGGTGGAGCCGCAGGGACAGGGGCGAGAAGGCGACGCCGTCCCACTGGCCCGATCCCAGCTCCAGGTCCAGGAGGCCCTCCCGCGCCGAGGGGCCCTGAAAGGTCGCCCGACCGCCCAGCCGCCCGGCCGGACCCAGCCCCCAGAAGGAGGGATCGAGCGAGGTGACCGCCGCCGACCAGATTACTGGGCGGCCGGAGCCCAGCGGGCCGGCCGCCACGCTCCACTCCCCGCCGTGGGGGTCCGTAACCTTGGCCGAGAGGGTGAAGCCCTGGGCCGCCTCCTGGCCCATGGAGAGGGCCCCCACCTTCCAGGGCCCCTCCGGCGGATGGAGGCCGGCCGGAAGGGCCGGCATGAGGCCCAGCTCACTCAGCACGCCCTGAAGGTCCACTTTCTCGCCGGCGAGCTCCGTCTGCCAGTGCGCGGGATGCAGCCTCCAGGAGAGGCTGCCGTGCACGGCCCCGGCCATGGCCGCCTGGCCCTCGACCGACAGCGAGCCCTCGTGAGCGGTGCCCTCGGCCCGGACGCGGGCGCCCTGAACGGAGAAGCCCCAGATCCGCGAGGAGCGGAGCTCCCCGTCGGCCTTCCACCGGACGGCGCCGCGGCCCCCGTCCACGGACCAGTTCGCCGTGCCCGCCACCTGCGCCTCCCGGCCCGCGGGCGTCTTCCAGAAGGGGCTCAGGGAGGCGCCCCCGGTGGCCGCCGTGCCCTGAAGGTGCACGCGGCCGGAGGAGATCTCTCCGCTGCCGTCGGAGCTGACGGGCCCCAGCCCCTTCGCGTCCAGCTTGGCCTTCCAGCGGAGCGTTCCGCCCTCGCCCTTCACCTCCGCGCTACCGGTGAGCAACAGGTCCGGGGCCGCCGCCCACCCCACGGCCGCCTCGCGCAGGGCCAGCGGAGCGAAGGCGAGGTCGGCGGAGTAGGTCCCGCCTGCCTTCAGGCTGGCCTGTCCCTTCACGCGGGAGAGGGCGGAGGAGACCTCCCCGTCAAAGCGTCCGCTCCCGCCGGCCGACCAGCCGAAGCTCCCGGAGGCCCTCAGCCTGGAAGGGAGCGCCGCCGGACAGAGGGCCTCCAGCGAGGCCAGCGCCAGGTGGAGGGAGCCGTTGGAGAGGGTGGCCGAGCCCTCGGCGGCGATGCCGCTCCAGAGAAGGGGCGCGGCCGCCGGCCGCCCGTGCCACGCGAAGCGCCCGGCCTTGACCTGGAAGCGTGGCACCCAGACGTTCAGCCACCTGGGCAGGCCCCGGGAGGCGGAGGCCGGCCCCCCGCCGGGGGCGGGCCGGGTCAGGTCAAGGTCGGGGCCCTCGATGACCACGTCGGTCACGCGGATGATCCCCGCCCCCAGGGGCAGCACCGACAGGCGCACGTGGAGGTGCCGGGCCGTGAAGGTGACCTTGCCGGGAAGCGAGAAGGAGACGCCGTAGAGGTCCAGCCCCTTGACGAGGCGGCCCTCACGGCGGGCGATCGCGAGCGTGCCTCCGCTCCGGCTCACGGCCCTGGCGAGCAGGTCCTGAGCGATCCGGTCGGGCAGCGGCGTGAAGAGGGCCAGGAGGACCACCGCGCCCATCGCCGCGAGCAGGGCCGCCGAACCCCACAGCAGAACCTTGACGAGCTTTCGCCTCACGTCTGGCCTCCCCCTGGTGCGACGCCACCGCCGCGCCGTGCCTTGCGCCCAGTATACCTTCGGTCCTGGCTATCCAAGACCGTTCCCCCGTGTCGAGCCGGTCTGCCTTCCGCCGGCGCGCTTGACGGCGCGTCGCCGGGGCCCTAGCCTTACCCCAGGAGGAACAGACCATGCTGCGGCTCGACATCTCCTCTCGCTGGCTCCTCGCGGCGCTGCTCGCCACGCTCGCCTCGACGGCCCTTAGCGCCCAGGGAGTGCCCCTCGGCGCCCCGTACGAACCCTTCCGGCAGGGGCGCATCGTCGCCATCCGCGAAGATCACGGACACATCACGGCCACGGTGAAACTGGAAAAGGCGACTCCCGGCGTGCGGGGGGTGGGCGTCACGCCCATTCCCGTGGAGCCGGGCATGACCGTCCGGCTGGCGTTCAACCTGGGCACCGGTCTGTTCAACATGCCCATCGGGCAAGTCCGCTCGCTCCCCGATGCCAAGGGTGAATTGCTCGTGAGGATCCGGCCCAAGCTCCTGGAACGGACCGTTCAGGATCCGCAGAACCAGAGCCTCCATACCGCGCGGGAGTTCTTCCGCGTGGGGGCCCAGGTCACCATCACCCGCGAGACCCTGCGCTAGTGTGCTGTCAGAGTGATGGTTCACCATGGAAGCAGGCCATAGACAGCACACGGAGGGGTGCGGGGAGGAAGCCTCCCCGCTCTTTCGGGGTAACAGCCCGCCGCAGGCGGGCGCCCTAGGGGCGGAGCCCCTTGGGAAGTGTTGTGTCCCGGGAAAAGGCCACCGTAAACACAGGACGGGGACACAACACTAGGGCGCCTCAGCCGGGCCAGAGGGCGAAGGCCAGCACCAGATAGAGGACGCCCGCCACGGTGGTCACGAGCGTGACCAGCGCGCCGTAGCGGAAGTACTGCCTGAAGCCCATCACCCGAAGCCCCCCGGAGAGCTCGGCCACGATCAGGTTGGCCATGGACCCCACCAGGGTCAGGTTGCCAGCGAAGGTGCTGGTGAGGGCGAGGAGGTACCAGTGGAGCCTCGGGGCGGGCAGCCCCTGCACCCATCGGGCGGCCACCAGCACGAAGGGGACGTTGGAGAAGAGGTTGCTCGCCGCCACGGAGACGACGGTGAAGCCGGCGATGCCCGCCGCGCCGCCGCCCGCCGGAAGCCAGGCCCGGAGCGCCGCCACCACCCCCGCCCGCTCCACGCCCCCCACCACCACGAAGAGCGCGGCGAAGAAGAGGAGCAGGGGCCAGTCCAGGTCCCTGAAGACCTTGGACGGTGAGATGCGGTTGACCAGGATCACGAGGGCCGCCCCGCAGATGGCGGTGAAGGCGAGGTCTGCCCCCAGGAGCCACGCCAGAACCACGCCCGCCAGCACCAGGAGGCTCCTCGTGGCGATGGCCCTCTTGACCCTCGGGGCCTCTCCGGAGGCCTCCGCCCCGGGTCCCGAGCGCAGCCTCTTCCCGAAGACCGCCAGCAGGAGCCAGTGGTTCAGCCCGAGGCAGAGGGCGGCCACGGGCGCCATCACCAGCAGGTACTCCCGGTAGGGGATCCCGGAGGCCATGCCGATGAGCATGTTCTGCGGGTTGCCAGCGAGGGTGGCCACGGAGCCGATGTTGGCCGAGGTCGCGAGGGCCAGCAGGAAGGGCAGGGGCTCGAGGCCCGACGCCTCGGCGAGGGCGCACAGGAGGGGGGTCATCATGAGGCAGACCGTGTCGTTCACGAGGAAGGCGGAGGCCAGCCCCGACAGCCAGACCACGCCTCCCAGGACCGCCCTCGGGGACCACCGGCGGTCCAACGTCCTCCACACCACCGCGGAAAAGAGGCCCGCCTCGCGAAGATAGCCGGTCAGCACCATCATCCCGAAGAGCAGGCCGATGGTGGGAAGGTCCACGCAGGCGTAGGCCTCCCTTGGCGTCAGCACGCCGAGAAGCACCATGCCGACGGCGCCCAGCAGCGCCCCCGCCGGCCGGCCAATGTGGAGCAGGGAGAACCGCCGGGCGGCGATGAGCACGTAGGTGACGGCAAAGACGAGGACCGCGGTCAGCACGTCCCACCTCCGCCGCCATTCTGCCACGCCCGCCCTCCCGGAGTCCCATACCGGCGGCTCGCGGCGGGTGCGCCACGGAGAGCACGGCCAAAGACCCCGTTCGAGAGGCCGCTCCTGGCAGAGGCCCTTCCAGCTTCTGCGTGGCGTGAGTTACCCCCTTTCCGCCTTTCTCATCCCCGTCATTCTGAGGGCCGCCCGCAACGGGCTCCCCCGGAAGAATCCCCATCACCGTTTCAGCACCTCCTGCCCTTGAGATCCTTCCAGGGCAGTCCTTCGAAGGGTGCGTCAGGATGACGCCTAGAAGGCCGGCAGCGGGCTCACCCGGAAGGATCTCAGGCACCGCTCCTCCACCGCCTTGAGCCCCCTGGGGACTTGGCGTACCCTGTGGGCGGAGGGAAACCATGCGGGTGCTCAATTCGGCCGAGCTGGAGGTGGACCTCTTCTGCAAGGGGATCCGCATCGATCCGTCGTGCACCCTGGACCTGGACGGGCGGTTTTTCTCCCGCACCCGGGCGGGCCTGGGGTCGGGCCTCGAACTCGTGATTCCCTCCAGGCACAAGGAGATCTGGGTCAACGTCCCGGTGGAGGAGGACTTCGCCGGCACCTCCCCCTACCGGCTGCTCAAGATCGGCGACGGCTACGTCATCGCCGACGACCGCCAGCTCGGCCTGGAGTACGGGGTCCGGATCCCGCCCCAGCCCAAGTGGTACACCATGACCACCAGCCGGGGCACGCCCATGAGCAAGGTGGGCGTCCTCCAGGGCACCTACCTGGGCATCTACGTCTCCAACTCCTGTCTCTACTGGTACACGGAGCCGAGTCAGGGCTGCAAGTTCTGCACCACGGGCCTGAACGTGGGGGTCAACGAGGTGGCCGAGAAGCTCGTGGAGGACGTGGTGGAGACGGCCCTCGCGGCCAAGGAGGAGGACGGGGTCACCTTCGTCCACTTCAATTCGGGCTATCAGGCGGGGAGGGGGCTGGACCGCTGCGCCCCCTACGTGAAGGCCGTCAAGGAGAAGGTGGGCGCGCTGGTGGGGGTGCAGGTGATCCCCAGCCGGGATTTCTGGAAGTACGACTGGCTCATGGACCTGGGCGCGGACCACTTCTCCTTCTGCTACGAGTTCCAGAACCCGGAGGTCTTCGCGCGGCTCTGCCCCGGCAAAGCCGCGACCGTGGGCCAGAAGGCCTTCTTCGATGCCATGGAGTACTGCGCGAAGAAGATGGGCAAGGGCCGCAATTCGGGGGAGATCATCGCCGGCGTGGAGCCCGTCGAGGAGACCCTCAAGGCCATCGACACCATCACCTCCATGGGATGCTTTCCCACGGTCTGCATCTTCCGCCCCGTGATCGGCGCCGAGATGGAGCACCATCCCCCGCCGCCCTTCGAGGAGATGGTGGAGGTCATGCGCTGCATGTACGAGGCCTGCCGCAGGAACGGCATCCCCATCGGCATGACGCCCAACATCGAAGTGAGCCTCATCGTCAACCCGGACGATGCCAAGGTCTTGGCGCCGCCCGGCCTCGGCAAGTTCTGGTACGAGACCAAGCTGAAGGCCGTCAAGCGGCTGGCCGCCCCCTATTTCGCCTGGAAGATGCGCCCCAGGCCCGTCCGGGAGAGCGCCGAACGCTACTCCAAGGCCCCGGCGGCGGGGCAGGCCTGATCCGGCCGGATGGCGGCCCTCCCCCCAGTCCCCTAGTCCCCTAGTCCCCTAGTCCCCTAGTCCCCTAGTCCCCTAGTCCCCTAGTCCCCTAGTCACCTAGTCACCTAGTCCCCTAGTCCCCTACCCGCGAACCGGCCCTCGGCGCCCTTTCCTCCCGTTCTCGCCTGTGACACACTAGGCCGCATCGGGAGGCCTCATGGCGCGGGAATGGACCGAGGAGACGGCTCGAAAGCTCTGCCTGGCCTCCGGCGCCTACATCGTGGTGTGCGGCCTCATCGCGGCCGGGATCGTGCTGGACGCCCGCGGGCTCTGGCGCGCGCCGGCCCTCCCCCAACCGATCTCCAACGTCCTGCTGTGGGTCTTCCTGGCCGTGGGCATCCTCTTCGGGATGGACCGCGGCATCCCGCGCGAGGGTCTCTGGTCCCACCGGCTCTTCTGGCTCAGGCGGGGCCTGCTGGTGGCCGTTCTGCTAACGCTGGTGGCCGTGGTTCGAACCGGCTGAAGCGAGGAGGAGCGAGGCCGTGAAAGCCGTGGTAGTGACCAGGCACGGGGACGAATCGGTGCTGGCCCTGCGGGAGGTGCCGGTCCCCTCTCCGGGGCGGGGCGAGGTTCTCATCGCCAGCCGGGCCGCCGGCGTGAACTTCGCCGATCTCCTCTCGCGCCTGGGGATCTACAAAGCCGCCCCCAAACCGCCGTTCGTTCCGGGCCTCGAAGCCGCCGGGGTGATCGAGTCGGTGGGAGAGGGGGTCAGCGGGCTCAAACCGGGGGAGCGCGTGATGAGCTTCTGCCGCTTCGGCGGCTACGCCGAGAAGGTGGTCATCCCGGCCTCCTTCGCCATGCGCATGCCCGATGACATGACCTTCGCCGAGGGCGCCGCCTTCCCCGTCCAGTACCTCACCGCCTATCACGGCCTCTTTAACCTCGCCCACGTGCAGAAGGGCGAGAGCGTGCTCGTGCACGCGGCGGCGGGCGGCGTGGGGATCGCCTGCCTGCAGCTCCTCAGAGAACTGGGCGTGCGGGTCTTCGCCACCGTCGGGAGCGAGTCCAAGGGCGCCGTGGTCCGCGAGGAGTGCCCCGAGGCGCGCGTGATCCTTTACCGGGAGGAGGACTTCCGAAGGGTCATCCTGGAGGCCACGGCGGGCAGGGGCGTGGACGTGGTGATGGACTCCGTGGGCGGCGAGACCTTCGCCCGCTCCTGGAGGAGTCTGGCCCCCGGCGGGCGCCACGTCCTCTTCGGGGCCGCCTCCGCCGTGAAGCCGGGCCGGATCGCCAGGCTCGGCGCTCTCTGGCGCCTCAGGAAGATGCTGCTGGTCGCTCCCTTGGGGATGATCGACAGGGACCGGACGCTCTCCGGCTTCAACCTGATCCACTTCGCGGACCGCGCGGAGATGCTGCGCGCGGCGGCCGACGAGATGCTGGCCCTCAGGGCGAAGGGCCTCATCCGCCCCCGCGTGGGGCTCTCCCTTCCGCTGGAGAAGGCCGCCCAGGCCCACCGGCGGATGCAGGAGCGCCAGACCGTCGGGAAGGTCGTCCTGACGGTGAGCTGACGCTCAGGCCCCCGCCGGCCTCAGCTCGTCACCTGGATGAGGTTCTGCTGCTTCTCCGAGACCCCCGCCTGCCCCATGACCAGAAAGCTCACCACCGTGGCGATCATGGCCGGGATGAGCACCCACGGGTTGCCCGTGGTCTCCGCCACGAAGGCCACGGCCGCCAGCGGCGTCCTGTAGCCGGCGCCCACGAAGGCCGCCAGCCCGATGAGGGGGAAGAGGGGGCCGGGCACGCCCGGCACCACGAGGCTGAAGAGCGAGCCCAGAATCACCCCCAGCACCGCCTGGGGGAAGAAGAGCCCGCCGACGCCTCCCCCGGCCACCGTGAAGGAGGTGGCGAGCAGTTTGGCTCCGAAGAGGAGGAGAAGGAGCTTGACGGGCTCCTGCACGGCGAGGGCGTGGCGGATGAGCATGTATCCGGGGCCGTAGATGTAGGGCTCTCCGAAAGCCACGAACACGAGCGTTCCCAGGGCGCCCACGGCCAGGCCTCCGATGAGGGGGCGCACGACTCCAGGCAACCGCTGGAAGGCGTGTTTGAGAAGGTGCGTGAGCCAGACGAACAGGCGCGCGCCGATACCGCAGCAGAGGCCGAGCAGGGCGGCGTAGAGGATGTCGCGAACCCCGAACCGCCCGAAGCCGCTCTGGCCGAAGAGCGGCTCACTGCCGACGAGCGTCACGAAGGTGACGTAGCTGGAGGAGGAGGCGATGAGTCCCGGAACGAGGGCCCTCGCCGCCATGCTGTCCTTGTAGGGAGACTCCATGGCGAAGACCACGCCGGTGAGGGGCGCCTTGAAGATGGCCGCCATGCCCGCCGAGGCCCCGGCCACCAGCAGCATCTTGCGGTCTTCCCGCCCGAAGTAGCGCCCCAGCCAGTTCTGGAGAGAATCGCCGAGGGCGGCCCCCGTATAGATCGCCGGGCCCTCCAGCCCCATGCTTCCGCCGCTGGCGATGGTCAGGAAGCTGGCCACCAGCTTCCCGGGAAGGTTCCCCAAGCGCATGCGGCGGTTCTTGTCGTGGAAGACGAAGATGTAGTCCTCCGTCAGCTCCCCCTCCCGACTGGGCACCAGGTACCGCGTGGCGAGCCAGGCGCACAAGAGGCCGGCAACGGGGAGGAGGGCATAGGCGGGCTTGGAGCGGAGGCTGTACAGATACCAGACCACCTGGTCCCGGAGAAGAAAGTCAAAGCCCGCCACGAGCACGCCCGTCGTCACCCCGATCACGAAGGAGGAGAGGACCCAGCGGGCGATGAGGGCCTCCCTGGCCCTCAGGCTGTGCAGGGTGTTGAGCGGTGAACCGAAGAGCGCTACTAGGCGGATCTTAGTGCGTTCGAGCAATGATCAGAACCTCTTTCTTGGCCCAGCCTCGGGCGGCCATGGTTCCGCCCTCGCGCTCAGGCCAGCAGGCCGCGAAGGCGTCCGCCGTCCACCGGCAGGGCCACGCCGGTGATGTAGGCCGCCCGTTCGGAACAGAGGAAGGCCACGGCCGCGGCCACCTCCTCGGGCAGGCCGATCCCGGCGCTCGCCCCGCACACCACCGCCACCTTGCCCCGAAGTCCCAGGTCCATGATCCACCTCGAACACGAGCCCCGGCGAACCCCGCCGGGATTACACGACCTTGTCGAACTCGGCCTCGAGCCTCTCGGCCTCGAAGCTCTCCAGCAGCGGGTCCAGGAGCATGTCCAGGTCCCCCTCCAGGATGTCCGCCAGGCGGTGGATGGTCAGGTTGATGCGGTGGTCCGTGAGGCGGTTCTGGGGGAAGTTGTAGGTCCGGATCTTCTCGGAGCGGTCCCCCGACCGCACCATGGACTTCCGCGTGGCCGAGAGCTCGGCCATGCGCTTCTCCTCCTCCAACTGGAGGAGTCTGGAGCGGAGAATCTTGAGGGCTTTGGCCTTGTTCTTGATTTGGCTCTTTTCGTCCTGGCAGCTCACTACGAGGCCCGTGGACAGGTGGGTGATGCGAATCGCGCTGTAGGTGGTGTTCACGCTCTGCCCGCCCGGACCGGAGGAGCAGAACCGGTCGATCCGGAGATCCTTCTCCTCGATGTGAACGTCGATCTCCTCCGCCTCCGGCAGCACGGCCACCGTCACGGCCGAGGTGTGGATCCGCCCCGAGGCCTCGGTGGCGGGGACGCGCTGCACCCGGTGGACGCCCGCCTCGAACTTCAGGCGGGAGTAGACCTTCTCCCCGGAGAGGGAGGCCACCACCTCCTTGAAGCCACCCAGCTCGGTGCGGCTCTCGTCCAGCACCTCGAGCTTCCAGCCCCTCCGCTCGGCGTACCGGGCGTACATGCGGAAGAGGTCCCCAGCGAAGAGCGCGGCCTCCTCGCCCCCCGTGCCGGCCCGGATCTCCAGGATGCCGTTCTTGGTGTCGTTGGGATCGGAGGGGAGCAGGCAGATCTTGAGCTGGTGCTCGAGTTTGGCCAGTTCCGGTTCGAGCCGGGCGATCTCTTCCCGGGCCATCTCGGCCATCTCCTCCGAGTCTCCCTGCAAGAGCTCCTGGGCCTCCTGGTAGTCCGCCTGGAGCTTCCGGTAGCGGGTGTAGATCGCCGCCTTTTCGGAGAGGTCCGCATAGGCCTTGGAGAGCTCCCTGAAGCGCGCCTGGTCGGCCACCACGTCGGCCCGGCTCAACTGCTCGGAGAGGTCGGCGTGCTTCAAGATCAGCTTGTCGAGGCGGCTCAGAATGGCTGTATCCATGGCTCCGTCCGTATCGGTCATCGTCGCGAGGCGGGCCTCGGCCCTCGGCGCGGGGTTCGTGGGTCGGGGGGCTAGGCGGCGAGGGAGGCCACTCCCAGCTCCTGGGCCTCCTTGAGCGCCCGGATGGCCACCTCGAGCATGGTGTCGTCGGGCACCCGGGTGGTCAAGAGCTGCATGCCCAGTCCCGGCCACAGCAGCGGCCTCACGAAGGGCGAGCGCGGGAACTTCGCCGTGAAGCGGATCAGCTCGTAGGAGATGCCCGCGATCACCGGCAGGAACACCACGCGGGAGAGCAGCTTCACCCAGAAGGGAGCGCTGGATGGAACCAGCGAGAAGACCAGGATCGCCACCACCATCACGAACAGCAGGAAGGAGGTGCCGCAACGCGGGTGGAGCGTGGAGTGGCGACGGGCGTTCTCCACCGTCAGCTCCTCCCGCGCTTCCCACGTGTAGACCACCTTGTGCTCCGCCCCGTGGTAGCCGAAGACCCGGCGGATGTCCTTCATGAGGGAGATCCCCAGGATGTAGAGAACGAACATGACGATCCGGATGGCCCCGTCGATGAGATTGAAGCCCACGGAGTGGTTCGCCAGCGGCCAGACCCGAGTCAGGAGCTGGGTGAGCAGGAGGGGCACGTAGAAGAAGATGGCCACCCCCGCGGCCAGGGAGAGCGCCACGGTCAGGGCCATGGGCCAGGCCGAGCCTCCCTTTCCCTTCTCCCCCTCCTCCTCGCCGATCTCCTCCATGGCCACCTCGGCCGAGAAGTTCAGCGCCGAGATCCCCAACATCATGGCCTTGAAGAGGATGATGCTGCCCCGGACGAAAGGGAGGTTTCCGAAGCGGCCCCTGGCCGTCTCCGGCAGGCGCTCCCTCTTCACGCGCACCTCTCCCTTGGCGTCCCGGACGGCCACGGCGTAGGTCTCGGGCAGGCGCATGAGCACCCCCTCGATGACCGCCTGTCCTCCCACGAGGACGCTGCCCTCCGCCAGGAGGGGAAGGCTGGCCCTGAGCCACCGGCGAATGGAGCCCGTTCGGCCCGGCATGATTCGGGAGCTACTCCTTGGGCTTCTTGCCGTACTTGGTATTGAACTTCTCGATGCGGCCGGCCGTGTCCAGGAACTTCTGCTTGCCCGTAAAGAAGGGGTGGCAGGCCGCGCAGATCTCGACCTTCAGCTCTTTCTTGGTGGAGTGCGTCACAAAGCTGTTTCCGCAGGCGCAGGTCACCGTCACCTCGTGATAGGCCGGATGGATGGCTTTCTTCATGAAGAACTACCTCCTTCAAAAGGCTGATTATAAACCAACTTCCGCGTCCGTGCAAGATCGGACGGGTGCTCCAATTCCGCGATAGCGGCTCGACGCCTGCGTAGGAGCGGCGCCTCGCCGCGAACCGGGTGACCCTGCGACCAGGATGCGGTGCCCGCGTACGGTCCGTCGCGCCGGGGGCGGCGTTCCTACGAGTGCAATTCCATCGCGGAATTTGGGGGGTGGAGCGGGATCCGGGATTCGGAAAGCACGAAAAAGGGATTCACCACCAAGACACCAGGACACGAAGAGGTTTTGCCTCCAGCAAGATTCCGAGATGAGGAGATGGGGTGATGAGGTGATGAGGTGATGCCGAGAGAAAGCATCGTGCCATGCTGTGGCCGCCTCTTGTCCCCTGTCCCCAGCACTCACTTCCTTCCGAGCAGGGCCGCGAAGTGCTCCCGAAATTTCTTCATCTTCGGCGAGATCACGAGCTGGCAGTAGGGCTCCTCACCGTGGAGGCGGTAGTACTCCTGGTGGTAGTTCTCGGCCTTGTAGAAGGCCTGGAAGGGCTCCACCTGCGTGACGACGGGCCTCGGGTAGAGCTTGGCCGCCTCCAGCTTACGGATCGCCTCTTCGGCGGCCGCCCGCTGTTCGGGGCCCCGGTAGAAGATCACCGACCGGTACTGGGGCCCCACGTCCGCCCCCTGCCGGTTCGGCGTCGTCGGGTCGTGGACCGCGAAGAAGACCTCCAGGATCCGCCCGAGGGAGATCACCACCGGGTCGAAGGTAATCTGCACCACCTCCGCGTGGCCCGTCCTCCCGGTGCAGACCTGCTCGTAGGTCGGGTTCGGCACCGTCCCGCCCGAATAGCCGGACTCCACCTTCTCCACCCCCTTGAGCTCCTCGAAGACCGCCTCGATGCACCAGAAGCAGCCCCCGCCCAGCGTGATCGTCTCCGTCTTCTCGGACATCGGTTGCCCTTTTCCTTTCGGATTCTGCGCCCACGTTGCCGCGCCGAGGACGCACAGCGCCGCCGCGGCCACGAGCGCCGCCGTCAGCTTCCGGCGATGGCCAGTTCGCGCTCTCATCTTCGTAGGAACGCCAGAGCCCGCCCTTTATTCGCGGTTCGAGACGCGCGAAGGCCTCCTCGGAGAACGGCCGGAGGCCCGGCCGCATCCGGGTGCGGATTCAGGCTGGTCGTCGTGCCGGCGGAAGGGCGCCGGGAGCCCCGTCAGAAGGACTGGACCGCCTCTTCGACGGACTCGTAGCTCTCGAAGACCGCCGAGAGCTGGGCGATGTCCAGGATATCCTTGATCCGGCGGGTCAAGCGCGCCAGCTTCAAGGTGGCCCCGCGGTTTCGGGCCGAGGTGAAGGCCGCGACGAGCTCGCCGATGCCCGTGGAATCCATGAAGGGCACCTCGCCCAGGTCCAGGACGATCTTCTGGTGCCCACCGGAGACGAGCTCCTTGATGGCCTCCCGCACCTTCAGGTCTCCCGCGCCGAGGGTGACCGACCCCACCAGCTCCACCACCTTGACCGCTCCCCTGTCGCCGATCTTGATCTGCATTTCTGCCATGGCCGCCTCTCCTCATGCGACATTCGACTGGAGGAAAACCCCGCCGCGGCAGACCGACCGGCGACGGACCCCCCGAATTTGCCTCACAGCGCGCTCGTACTGCCAATATGGGCGGCCCGGCTCCCCCCGTCAACCCGCACGGGGTGAACGTGGTCACCTACCGCGAGCTTCCGGACCACGCCCACTGGGTCCTCGGCGAGCCGGGCTGGGAGGACGTGGCCCGGATCGTGGCCGACTGGCTGGCCTGAGAAGGCGTCGCGCGGCGGCCGGGGGCGCCGCCCCTTCTGCGGCCAGGTTCCAGCTCTTCGCCGTGGGCCTGGTCTCGCTCCTCGGCCTCGTCGGGCTTCAGCTCGGCGCCGCGGGTTTTCTGACGGGGGGTCTCTTCGCCTATGCCAGCGTGAGATCGGTGGACCGCCAGGAGGCCGTGGATCGGTATGGGCGGTCCGCCGCTTCGGGCGACGATGCCGCCCTCATCCGCTCGGTGGAGGATCTCCACGCGGCCTACGAGGGGCTCGTGCGGATCGTGCGGCCCACCACCCGGGCGCTTCACTCCTCCCCCGCCTTGGCGCCGGCCAGGTCGCCCGAGCGCGAGGACGGCGGCTCATTCCATCCCCGCGGCAGCAGGTAGGCGAGGATCTCGCTGGACATGAGGAATCCCAGGGGAGTCAGGCGGAGCACTCCCTCCTCGAACAGCGCGTATCCGTGGTCGGTCAAGGCCTTCACGAGCGCCAGCGGATCCCGGCCGTCCTCGGCGAGGACCTCCTCCACCGACTCCAGGGGCACGCCATCACAGACGCGCAGGCCGAAGATGAGCAGGTCCTGCCGCTGCCTGCGCGGAGCGAGCGGCTCCACCGATTCCCAGGGAGTCCGTCCCTCCTTCAGGGCCTCCCTCCACCTCGCGAGGCTCCTCGGGTTGGCCAGGAGCCGCTCCCTGAAGCGGCCCCAGGCGGCGGGCCCCAGGCCGATGCCGTCCCCGCCCTGCCAGTACCGGAGGTTGTGGCGGCAGCGGCCGCCCGGCCGGGCGAAGTTGGAGACCTCGTAGTGCTCGAAGCCCCGCTCGGTGAGGAGCTCGTGGGTGCGCTCCCACATCTCTGCGGCGGCATCGTCATCCGGCACCGACTGGCGGCCGAGCAGTACGGCCCGGTGGAGCTTGGTCTGCGGATGCAGGTCCAGGCTGTAGAAGGAGAGGTGGTCCACGGGCAGTTGCGCCACGCGCTCCAGGTCCGCTTCGAGGGAGCCGGAATCCTGGCCCGGCACGCCCGTCATCATGTCCACCGAGAGGCGCGCGAAGCCTGCGGACGCCGCCTGTTCCACCGCCTCCAGCGCCTGGTCGGGGCCGGCCCGTCGGTCCAGCGCCGCGAGGACCCGCCCGTCGAGGCTCTGCACGCCGATGGAGAGGCGAGTGACGCCCGCGTCGAGCCATCCGCGGAGGGCCTCCGGCGTGACGGTCTCGGGATTGGCCTCGAGGGTCACCTCCAGGTCCGGGCGGAACGTGAAGACCACTCCCAGGCCCTGCATCAATCGCCCCAGGCGCTCGGGCGCGAGCAGCGAAGGAGTGCCTCCTCCGAGGTAGATCGAATCCAGTTCCACGGGGGGAGACTCCCGGTAGAGGGCGGCCTCCACCAGGAGCAGATCTTCAAAGCCCGCGGGCACGCCGCCGCCCCGGTCCAGCACCCGGTAGAAATCGCAGTAGCCGCAGATGGAGGCGCAGAAAGGAACGTGGATGTAGAGCCCGGCCGCCGAGGGGTCGAAGAGCCGCTTCACTTCCGGTGCCCCTCCTCTCCCCGCTGGGCGCCCGCCGGTTCGCACGGGCCATCGGCCAGGACCCAGAGGTCCCGGAGGTTATTGCCGGTAGGTCCGCGCGCAAGCAGCCCCCCCCGCCACTCCCAGAGTCGTCCCGTGTCGCGGCGCTCCAGAGCCGCACGAAGCTCGTCGGCCGGCGGCGCGTGCGCGGAATCGGTGAAGGCCCCCGCGCCACCCGAGCCGTCCACCCCGTCGGTGGCCAGCGCCGCGAAGAGCCAGGGCGATTTCCGGTTTCGCCCCGTCATCTCCAGGGCGAGAGCGGCGGCGAGGTGGCTGCAGCGACCTCCCCGGCCCGCGGCGCCTCGCGCGACGACCGTGGCCTCGCCCGTCCCCACCATGGCCAGCGGAGCGCGAGAGCGCCGGCAGGCGAAGCGCTCCACGATCCTTGCGGCGAGCCGCCCCGCATGGACACCTTCCGGGACCGGCAACTCGATGGTCGTGTATCCCTCCTCGCGAAGCCCAGCAGCCACGAGCCGCCGGAGGGCGAGGGCGTCGAAGAGCACCATCCATCGGTCTCCTCTCGCCGCGCTTGCTATCGACCCGGGTGCCGGCAAAGGGCGCGCGAGTCGCAGATCGTACCTCGCCGCCACGGCCTCCGCGCTCTCGCGTACCCGCCACGGCAAGGTGGGGGCCGAACTCACGAGGCGCCCCTGGCCCGCCCCCACGTCGCTCCAGATGGCCGTGAGGACCGGCCACGGCCGCACGCTCCCGAGCAGCCCGCCGGCTTTCACCGTGGAGAGTCGCGCCCTGACGGTGTTGATCTCGCCGATGGATGCGCCGCGCTGCATCAGGAGGGCCATGGCCGCCGCCTTCTCCTTCAGGGTCCAGGGCGGCCGTGGCTCCACCAGGAGCGCCGACCCCCCGCCCGAGACGCAGGCCAGCAGGGGGCCACTTCCCCGCTCCAGCCATGCCCGCACCTCCCGGGTCCGCCTGAGGTTGCCGGCCGTGGGATTGGGGTGATCGCCGTAGAGCTCGGTCCATGCGCGAGGCGCCTTTTGGTGCGGCGAGGTGCCGTACAGAAAGCCTGGAACTCCTGGCCAGATGGCCTCAGCGGCCCGAGCCAGGGCCGGAGCGGCTTTGCCGAGGCAGAGCACCCGGGCCGGTTCTTCGCCCCGCTTCGCCATGCGCTCGAAGGCCGTCGCCGCCAACCTCTCGGGGTCGGCCCCCTCCAGGAATGCCCGAAGGGCCTCAGCTAGGTGGTCACCATCCGCATAAGGCATTGCAAACTCAATCTGTTATATAGAATAATCCCAAACCACCAGCAACCGGCCTTCACAGCCGGTTGCCCCCCAAGAAACCCTTGACAGCCGGGGATTGCAGGAATATATTAGGGATGAAACCTTGGAAAGGAGGTTCGAATGAACAAGGCGGAACTGATTGCTCACATCGCGAACGGTGCCGGAATCAGCAAGTCGGACGCCCAGAAGGCTCTCGATTCCTTCACTGGCTCCGTCACCAAGGCCCTCAAGAAGGGCGACAAGGTGACCCTGGTCGGCTTCGGGACTTTCAGCGTGGGCAAGCGCAATGCCCGCACTGGCCGGAACCCCAAGACCGGCAAGCCCATCAAGATCGCGGCCAAGAAGGTCGCGAAATTCAAGCCGGGCAAGGGCCTCGCCGAGACCATCAAGTGACAAGGCGTACCTCGTTTCGGTGACGAAAGGGGCCTGCGGGCCCCTTTTTTTTGGTGCTTGTGCCAAGTGCTGGGTGCTGAGGACTGAGTGCGGGAGGGTCCCTGGGGGTTGTCATCACCTCATCACCTCATCACGAATCCCTGCCGAGGGGCTTGGTACACCAGCCGGCCCTCTCTCCTCCATCATCCACCATCCACCATCCATCACCCATCATCCATCTACGATCATCCGTCACCATCTACCGGGTCCAGGAGCACCAAGTCCACGCCCCCTTCCACGTTTTCCCCCTCGCGGGCCCGCACCTCTCTCACGATGCCGTCGCCCTGCGCCTGCAGCTCGTTCTGCATCTTCATGGCCTCCACCACCACCAGGCCATCGCCCTTGGAGACCCGCTGACCGGGAGCCACGAGGACGCGCACGACCTTGCCCGGCATGGGCGAGCGCACGTGCAGGCCGCGGCCCGCCGTGGCGCCTCCCTGGCTGCGCATAACCACGTCGATGGGGCTCAGCAGCTCCACGCGCCGCATGCCGTCCCACAGATGGACGTGGTAGAAGTTGGGTTCGGGGGAGTAGACCGTCACCTCCCAGCTCTCCCCGTTGACGAGGAGCGAGAGGAGGCCCGGAACCACCTCCCGGCTGTCCACCTCGTGGGTCACCCCGCCGAGCTTGACGAGGTAGCCCCCGTCGCGCTCCTGGACCTCCACCGGCACCTGCTCGCCATCGCGAAGGATCACGTAGCGCACGGCTCACCCCCTTCTCATGGCGCGCCGCCAGGCGCTCGGCCCCGTCGTCGCGCCTCCGGCGCAGGGCCGCTGCCGCCTCGCCGACTCGTAGGCGAAGATCGCGGCGGCGATGTCCGCCACCGGGTGGGGGCCCGGCGAACGGAATCCCCTCTCTCCCAGGATCCGCGGGATGAAGCCGGTGTCCAGGCGCCCCTCCAGAAACTCCGGATGGGAGACGATCTGGAGCAGGAAGTTCCGGTTGGTGCGGATTCCCACGATCTGGAACTCCTGGAGGGCGCGTATCATGGAGCGGGCGGCGATGACCCTGTCCCTGCCCCACGTGACCACCTTGGCGACCATGGGATCGTAGTAGAGGCTGACCTCCCCGGAGGTGAAGACGGAGGAGTCCACCCTCACTCCGGGCCCTTCCGGAAGGCGCACGGCCTCGATCTTGCCGGGGCACGGCAGGAAGTGATTTTCGGGGTCCTCGGCGTAGATCCGGCACTCGATGGCCGAGCCTCGGATGGAGATCTCCTCCTGCCGGAAGCGGAGCTTCTCACCCGCCGCGATGCGGATCTGCGCGCGCGCCAAGTCGATGCCCGTGACCATCTCCGTGACGGCGTGCTCCACCTGGAGCCTCGTGTTCATCTCCATGAAGTAGAACTGGCCCCGCTCGTCCACGAGAAACTCGATGGTCCCCGCGTTCACGTAGCCCACGGCCCGGGCGGCCTTCACGGCGATCTCGCCCATGGCGGCCCGCATCTGGGGTCCCACCATGGGCGACGGGGCCTCCTCCACGATCTTCTGGTGCCGCCTCTGGATGGAGCATTCGCGCTCGCCCATGTAGACCACGTTTCCGTGGGCGTCGGCGAGGATCTGCATCTCGATGTGGCGCGGCCTGAGGATGGCCTTCTCGAGGTAGACCGAGCCGTCCCCGAAGGACTGCACGGCTTCCGAGGAGGCGTCCCTGAAGGCGGCGCGGAGCTCCTTGGCCTCGTGCACCAGGCGCATCCCCTTGCCACCGCCGCCGGCGGCGGCCTTGAGCATGACGGGATAACCCACCTTCTCCGCCTCGGCGGCCGCCTCCTCGGCGTCGCGTAGCGGCTCCAGCGTGCCCGGCACCACGGGCACGCCCGCCTTCGCCATGATCCGCCGGGCCTGGGTCTTCTCTCCCATGGCCCGGATGGCCGCGGGCGGGGGTCCGATGAACACGAGCCCCACCTCGGCGCAGCGGGCCGCGAACTCGGCGTTCTCGGAGAGGAAGCCGTAGCCGGGGTGGATGGCCTCGGCACCGCTACGCTTGGCCACGTCGAGGATGGCATCCATGTTGAGGTAGCTCTCGCTGGAGGGCGGCGGGCCGATGCAGTAGGCCTCATCGGCCAGGCGGACGTGGCGCGCGCTCCGATCCGCATCGGAGAAGACGGCCACGGCGGACATCTCCATATCCCTGAGGGCGCGGATGATCCGGACGGCGATCTCCCCGCGGTTCGCGATGAGCACTTTCTTCATGGGCTAGCCCTCCAGGAATGAAAGCCGGTCGTGCTCCCGTCTGAGCCGCGTGGGACGCCGCCAGGTGAGGTCGTCCGGAGAGGGGTAATCCTCGCGGTAGTGCGCCCCCCGGCTCTCGGTTCTGTACATGGCGCTTGCCGCCATGGCGTCCCCCAGGAGGGCCATGTTGGCCGTCTCCAGAACGCGGCGATGCAGACAGCCCCTGCCCAGTTCCCGCCTCATCCCCTCCAGTTCGAGCCGCGCGGCGCGCAGTCCGCCGGCCTCGCGGATGATGCCCACGCCGTTCCACATCACCTCCGCGATGCGGCGCCGCAGCCTGTTCGTGCGGTCGAGGTCGGAACAGGCCGGGAGCTCCGGCGGTGGGAAGGAGCCGCCGGCGCCGAGGGGCGGGCTCTCCCCCAGGGCGGCCCGGCTGGCCCTGGTGCCGAAGACCAGTCCCTCAAGGAGTGAATTGCTGGCGAGGCGGTTGGCGCCGTGGACACCCGTGCACGCGACCTCCCCCGCCGCGTAGACCCCCGCCAGGGATGTTCGACCCTCGGTGTCCGTCTCCACGCCCCCCATCATGTAATGGGCGGCGGGCGAAACGGGGATCGGCTCGCGGGAGATATCCAGTCCGAACTGCAGGCAGGTGGAGTGGATCATGGGAAAGCGGCCGGCGATGAAGCCCGGATCGAGGTGCGTCATGTCGAGGGTCACGGGCCGGCCGCCGGTGGCCTTGATCTCCGAGGTGATGGCCCTGGAGACCACGTCCCTCGGGGCCAGCTCTCCCATGGGATGGTACTTCTCCATGAACCTCTGCCCGTCGGCATTTCGCAGGTAGGCCCCCTCGCCGCGCAGGCTCTCCGACAGGAGGAAGCGCGGGGCTCCCTTGAGGAAAAGGGCCGTGGGATGGAACTGCACGAATTCCAGGTTGGCCATCGTCAATCCGGCCTCGATGGCCATGGCCATGCCGTCGCCCGTGGCCACCGCCGGATTGGTGGATTCCCGGAAAAGCCGCCCCAGGCCTCCGGTAGCCAGCAGGACGGCCCGCGCCTTGACGGCCACCGGCCGGTCATCCGCCTCGTCCAGGATCCAGGCGCCCAGGCATCGGCTTCCGTCGGACGCCAGCCGGATGCCGGTGTGAAAGGGAAGGGTCCGGATCCGCTCCTGGGTGGCCGCCCTGACGGTCAGCGCCCTCTCCAGCTCCCTCCCCGTGGCGTCCCCCTGGGAGTGGAGGATGCGGTTCCTCCCGTGGGCCGCCTCTCGCGTGTAGTGCAGTTCGCCATCCTGGCGGTCGAACTCGGCCCCCCATCGGATCAGCTCGCGAACCCGCTCGCGCCCGTCCTCCACGAGAACGCGCACCGCGCGCTCGTCGCAGAGTCCGTCCCCCGCCTCCAGCGTATCGTGCAGGTGCGCCTCCGGGTCATCCCCTTCGGAGAGGGCCACGGCGATGCCGCCCTGGGCGTACTCGGTGTTGGATTCGCGCGGGTGGTCCTTGGTGACCACCAGGACGTCCCACCCGGCACCTGCCGCCTCGATGGCTCCCCGCAGCCCCGCGATGCCCGATCCCAGGACGAGCAGGTCGCAACTCAGCGTTTCCTTGGGATCCACCGGCATGCAGGTCCTTTCGTGGCATCGCGCCGTGGGGCCGATTCGAAACTCCCTCCAGGCGGCGACAGTCTAGCGGAGCGGCCCATCCGGCGCAACGGCGGAAGCGATGAGAGAGGATAGATGGTCGATGAGAAACCCAGCCAGGCGGGGCCATCGGAGAATCGCGTCCTGGAGAGCGCTTCTGCGGCCACCCCGCGGCCGTCTAAGGGAATCGAACCTAGGCGCCGTAGGATGCTCGCTCGCGTTAGAGTCCGCTCGCTCCGCTCCAACGCCTTTGTCCTTCGAAGGGGCTCTCCCGGCCTGGGCTAGAGGGACGCCCGCTGGAGTTCGGCGCTGGCCCAGGCTTTCTTCGGACGGCTGCTGCGGCTCGATGCTGCATGTCTTCGCGTCTCGCCGCGCATCCGTATCCTCGAACCCCGGGGTGGGTCCCTCGGCTTGCCCCACTCCGTTGCGAGTGCTCGCTCATCGCTCGCGCTCTCGCGGGTGGGGCTACGCCGTCTCCCACCCTTCGATTCCCATGCTTTCACCCCACCAACGCGCGAAGCCGGCTTCACGCCGGCTTCTTCTCCCCGTCTCCCTGTCTCTCCGTTTCCCCGTTTCCATCCCCTTGGCGGAGGCGCATGGGAATCGAACCTGCGCGGCCTAGAAGCCTCGCCGCTCGCGGGTCTCGCGGCTCCGTTTCAAGGCCGCCCACGGTTCCCGGGGTGGGTCCCTCGGCTTGCCCCACTCCGTTGCGAGTGCTCGCTCATCGCTCGCGCTCTCGCGGGTGGGGCTACGCCGTCTCCCACCCTTCGATTCCCATGCTTTCACCCCACCAACGCGCGAAGCCGGCTTCACGCCGGCTTCTTCTCCCTGTCTCCCTGTCTCTCCGTTTCCCCGTTTCCATCCCCTTGGCGGAGGCGCATGGGAATCGAACCCACCGGCCGGGGGGTTAGCCCCGGTCCAACGGCTTTGAAGGCCGCGCAAGGCACCAGCCCCGAAGCACCTCCGCTTGTGAGGATAGGGTATGCGTGCGGAGGGGTCAAGATGGGCCCCGAGCCGCAATCCCGAGATGGAGGAAGCGGTCACTGGGCGCGGCCGGCAGGTTGTGGGGGCGATCGTCCGATCGAGAACGAGGGGAAGTCGCCGTCGGGCGACGGCTCCCACCTCGGCGGGACTTTCATCGCGGAATTTCCTTCTTACTTCTTACTTTTTGCTTCCTACTCCGGCCACAGCATATCCGCGAGGGCCACGCGGTTTCCGCCCTCGCCGCGGGCCTTGCTCAGGGCCTCCTTCGCTGCCCCCATGAGCCTTTCGGAGCTGAGCCCTTTTCCGGGATAGGCCGTGGCCGCCCCGACGCTGACCGTCACGGCGCCCCTGGGCCCCTTGCCGTCGTGCGCCAGCCGTATCTCCTCGACCTTTGATCGAACGATCTCTCCTGCTTCCGCCGCCCCCTCCGCGTCGGTGCCGGAGAGAATGGCGCCGAATGTGGCCTCGCCCAGGCGCGCCGTCATGTCTCCGGGCCTCTGAAGGGTCTGGTCCACCAGCTCGCCGACCGTCTGAATGGTTTTCGGTTCGCGGGCGACCGGACTCCGAGGACCGTCCGCGTCCGTTTGGATCAGGAGGACGGAAACCGATGCGCCGTAACGGAACCCCCTCCGCCACTCGCTCTCCAGCGTCTCCTGGAAGACCTCCTTGTTGAACAGCCCCGTCAAGGGGTCTTCCCTCGCGACCGCATCGAGGGAGGCCCGGCTCGCTGCCAGCTCGGCCTGCACGGCGCCCAGGCGCATCCGGGCGTCGGCGAGGGCCAGGGCCGCCTCCTGCGCCTCGCGCGCCAGCTCTTGCTCCCGGTCTCGGAAACGACGCCTGAGGGCCTGAACCGCCAGGCCGCCCAGTGCAAGGCCCGTCAACAGGCCGAGAAGACCGATCCAGGCCATTGTTCCGTTCCTCGCGCAAACCGATCCCCGCAAGGCCCGTGCCCCGTCACGGGGCGAAGCCACCTCGAGCCTGCCGCATCGGACTCACCTTCTTTGCTTCTGACCAAATGTAGGGAGGCGGGTCCGCCGCCGTCAAGCGTGGCACGGGAGCGCGGCCGGACGGTCCGCTACTTCAGGAGGGAGCGCGCGATGACCATGCGCTGCACCTCGCTGGTGCCCTCGTAGATGGTCGTCACCCGGACGTCCCGGTAGAAGCGCTCCACGGCGTACTCCCGGCTGTAACCGTAAGCGCCGTGGATCTGGACGGCCGAGTCGCAGACGGCCTTGGCGGCCTCGGAGGCATAGAGCTTGGCCATGCTGGAGGCCCGCGAGAGCCCCGGAATCGCCTCGTCCTTCATGGCGGCGGCTCGGTAGGTGAGGAGCCTGGCCGCCTCCAGATTGGTGGCCGCCTCGGCCAGCATGAACTGGATGGCCTGGTGCTCGGCGATGGGCTTGCCGAACGTCTCGCGCCCCAGGCCGTAGCGGACCGCCTCCTCCAGCGCCCCCTGCCCGATGCCCACGGCCTGCGCTGCGATGCCGATCCGGGACGAGTCCAGCGTGGCCAGGGCGATCTTCATGCCCATCCCCTCCTCGCCCAGGCGGTTGGCGACCGGGACCGGGCAATCCTCGAAAGCGACGCCGGAGGTGATGCTCGCGCGCAGCCCCATCTTCTTCTCCTCCGGCAGGAAGGTGAATCCCGGCAGGTCCGAGGTCACGACGAAGGCGGTGATCCCCCTGTGGCCGAGATCTGGATTGACATTGGCAAGCACGATAAACGTCTTGCCAACGTGGGTGTTGGTGATCCAGGCCTTGGAGCCGTTCAGGACGTAGCGGTCTCCGTCGCGCACGGCGCGGGTCTTGAGGGCCCCGGCGTCCGAGCCGGCTCCGGGCTCGGTCAGGCAGAAACCGCCGAGCTGCCGGCCGCTCGCCAGCGGCGGCAGGAAGCGCCGCTTCTGCTCCTCGCTGCCGAAGCGCAGGATGGGTTCCTGGCAAACCGAATTGGTGACCGAGACGGTGACCGCCGTGGAGGGGCAGACCCGCGCCAGCTCCTCGATGGCCACGGCGTAGGCCACGCTGTCGAGTCCCGACCCCCCGTACGCCTCGGGCACGATCATGCCGAGCAGGCCCAGTTCCGCCAGCCCCGGGAGGAGCTCGCCGATGAATCGCCCCTCCTCGTCCCGATTCTGGACCCCGGGCCGGATCTCCTGCTCGGCGAAGTTCCTCACCATCTCGCGGATCATCTTCTGGTCTTCGTTTAGCTCGAAGTCCATGGCCCGTTCTCCTTCGGTGATCTCTCTCGCAGCGTGGTTTGAGCGATGAGAGAGCCTACTATACCAGCCGGACCAACCACCGCCAAACAGCCATCCTTCTCACTTCTCACTTCTCACTATCCCAAACCGCGGCGGCCTGTGCTCCAGGAAGGCGCCTATCCCCTCCAGCGGCTCGCCCGAGGCGAAGAGGAGGCTGAAGGCGCGCCGCTCCAGGGCCAGGGCCGGTCCCGTCGCGAGCCCGTGCTGGTGGATCAGGAGTTCGCGCAAGAGACCGAGGGCGGTGGGCGAGAATCCCCCGAAGGCGTGAAGCGTCTGCTCCAGGGCTTCGGCATACCCCGAACGGGTGGTGCGAATCCAGGCCGAGGAGCGCGCCACGGCTGGGGTCAGGCGCCCTCCGCCGAACCAGCACCGCGCGGCCCCCGCCGCGCCCAGGCGCCACGCCAGCAGCGTGGCCTCGCCCCGGCCCTCCGGCCGCAGCTCCAAGACCCCGTCCCGGCACCACGAGAGACCGTCGCAGGCCAGGAACAGGGGGCTGGCGCCGGCTCCCACGCGTCCCGCCACCACGCCCAGGACGGGCCATGGGTGGCGGAGCAGGGCCTCCACCGCATCCCCCGTGACGGGAGGACACTCGGCGGCTCCCCCCGCGGCCAGGACGATGGCCGCGCCCGAGGCCATGGCCTCCTCGAGCCGCCCTGGCCAGCCCGGACGGTGGAGCTCAATGGAGGCGGTCATCATGGACCTTCCCATCCCTGGAGCCAGGGGAGCAGTACATACTCCACTTCGGGCCCCAGATCCACGATTTCGTCCCCCTCCCGGACGATTGTCTGGCAGGAGAGCACCTCTTCGGTGCGACCCGAGCGCAGGAGCGTCACGGCGCAGTTCCGGCAGTCGGCGTTCCAGCAGAAGTCACCGTAGGGGACGATCTGGGGCGCGAGGTACTGGTAGCACCTGAGGAGGAGGTTGTTCTCCGGAACCTTCGCCTCTCGGCCCAGGATCCGCATGGAAACGAGCCGCTCGAACGGTTCGAAGATGTCGCTCGCCGCCATCTTCACCTGCCCCCGCCCAGGCCGATCAGTGGAAGAACTTGGCCGTATCCACGAAGAGCACCACCGCGAAGAAGACCATGACCAGCGCGAAGCCCGCCATGATGATCCGCTCCTTCACCACGGTCGGGAGGTCCCGCCGGATCGCCCCCTCCACCGCCAGGATCAGGATCTGCCCGCCGTCCAGGCCGGGGACCGGCAGGAGGTTCACGAGGGCGAGCTGCAGCGAGATCAGCGCCATCCAGTACAGAATGCTGTAGAAGCCGGCCCTCACGGCCTGGGCCGTGATGTAGGCGATGCTCACGGGCCCCTGCATGGACTGGAGGGAGATCTTGCGCTGGAAGAGCCCCTGGATGGCCCGGTAGGTGAGGGTGGACTGGTCGGCGATCATTCGCCAGGCCTTGCCCAGGTTGGAGGGGAAGGGGTAGCGGACCCACGTGCTCTCCTGCGCCGCCACTCCGATGAGGTAGCGGCCGGCCTGGGCGTTCCACTCGGGCGTGATGGTGAAGTTCAGCAGTTTTCCGCCGCGCTCGATGGTGAAGTGCCGGGGATCACCTTTCCCCTGGAGCATGGCCTGGTAGAACTGGTCCCAGTACTGAAAGCGCTGCCCGTCCACGCTCACGATCCGGTCGCCCGGCTGGATCCCGGCAGCTTCCGCCGGCGAGGGCGCCGCCACCCCCCCGATGACGGGCGGTAGCTGCGGAAAGACCCCGATCTCCCCCATGGGCTGGTGCATCATGGTGACCGTCTCGGGCGCGACCCGGAAGGTCCGCTTCCTCCCGTCGCGGATCACGACCACGTTGTAGGGCCTCAGCGTCAGCGTGTAGATCTGCTCCCTGGCCTGGTCCCAGTTCGAGACGTGGCGGCCGTCCAGGCTGTAGAGCAGGTCGCCGGCCTCGATCCCCGCCTTGGCCGCCGGCAGACTGGGCGCCACCCATCCGACGACGGGAGGCTGGTCGCGGAGAACCGACTCCTCCATGCCGTACATCGCAAGAGAGGAGTAGATTCCGTAGGCCAGCAGGGCGTTGAAGGTGACCCCCATGATCATGACGATGAAGCGCTGCCACCGCTTCTTCTTGAAAAAGGGCTCGCCGGGGCCCTGGGGCTGCGAGGGGGCATCCTCTCCTGCGTCGCCGCCCTCCCCGACCTCCTCCCGGAACTTCACGTAGCCGCCCAGGAGGATCCACCGGAACTGCCACGGGTTGTACTTTCCCTTCACCTCGAGGAGCTTGGGGCCGAACCCGACGGAGAAGGCGTCGATGGCGAAGCCCTGGAGGCGCCCGGCCAGGTAGTGGCCGAACTCGTGGACGATGATCAGCACGGCTAGCAGCAGGACGAACGAGAGCAGGGCGTAGAGGAAGTTCAGGACGATCAAGAATTCTTCTCCATAGCCGAAAGGACCTTCCGGGCCGCGGCGCGCCCGGCCTGATCCAGGGCCAGCACCTCCTCCAGGGAGGAGGGGGACGTGGGCATGGTGGCGTCCAGGACCCGCCCGATGAGGTCGGGGATGCCGCCGAACGGGATAACACCATCGAGAAAGCCCTTGACGGCCACCTCGTTCGCCGCGTTCAGGGCGATCATATGGGATTCCGAGCCCTCCATGGACTGGCGAGCGAGACCGAGACACGGGTATCGCAGGGGGTCGGGCTCCGAGAAGGTGAGGGAGGAGATGGCCGTCAGGTCCAGGAACTCCTGAACGCCGGGGCTCCTGCTCGGGTAGGTGAGGGCGTACTGCACGGGCAGCGCCATGTCCGCGGTGGCCATCTGGGCCATCATGGAACCGTCCACGTACTCCACCAGAGAATGGACGACGCTCTGCGGGTGCATGACCACGTGAATGCGCTCGGCGGGCACGCCGAAGAGGTGGTGCGCCTCCATGACCTCCAGCCCCTTGTTCATCATGGTGGCCGAATCCACGGTGATCTTGCGGCCCATCTTCCAGGTCGGGTGGGCGAGCACCTCCTTCACCGACGCGCTGGCCATGGCCTCGACGGGGCGGTCCCGGAGGGAGCCGCCGGAGGCCGTCAGGAGGATTCTCCGAATGTGCTTCTTGCTCTCGCCGCGGACGCACTGGAAGACGGCGCAGTGCTCGCTGTCGACGGGGAGGATCTCGGCGCCCGACCGGCGCGCCGCCTCCATCACCAGGCGGCCCGCCATGACCAGGGACTCCTTGTTGGCCAGGGCCACGCGCTTGCCCCGCTGGACCGCCCGGTAGGTGGGCTCGAGGCCGGCGGCGCCCACGATGGCGGCCATCACCACCTTGGCCTCGGGGGCATCCGCCACCAGGGAGGCCCCGTGGAGCCCGTGGTAGATCTCCACGCCGGGGAATTGCCTCCGTAGCGCCGCGGCGTCGGCCTGATCGGCCACGGAGACCACCCGCGGGGAGAACTCGCGGATCTGCTCCGCCAGCCGCTCGACCTTCCGGCCGGCGGCCAGGCCCACGACGTGGAACTCGTCCCGGAGGTTCCGGACCACCCTCAGGGTGGTCTCCCCCACGCTGCCCGTCGATCCGAGGATTGCAATCCCGACGCTCATCGCATGAACGCCTGATGGTAGTAGTAGAGCAGAGGTCCGTTGAAGAGCAGGCTGTCCAGCCGGTCCAGCACGCCGCCGTGCCCCGGCAGGAGATTGGACGAATCCTTGATGCCGGCGCCCCGCTTGAGTAGGGACTCGAAGAGATCTCCGAGCTGGCCCACGATGGAGAGCAGGATGCCGAGCACCACCACGTCCTCCCAGCGAAGGGACGCGTAGAAGGTCATCTTCACGACGGCCGCCGCCAGCACGCTCCCCGCGACGCCAGCCACCGCCCCCTCCCACGTCTTCTTGGGAGAAACGCGCGGATAGAGCTTATGTTTCCCGAGCGTGCTGCCCACGTAGTAGGCGGCGCTGTCTCCCACCCAGATGGCGATGCAGAGGAGGAAGATGAGCTGCGCGCCCTCTCCCTCCACCTGGTGGAGGCCCAGCATGAATCCGAGCAGGAACCCCACGTAGAGAGCCCCGAAGAGGGTCGCCGAGAGGGAGGCCAGGATGACCTTGAGGTCGGTCTTCGTGGAGAGCCCCCACACCAGGAGCACCAGGAAGGCCGCCGAGAGGACCCTCTCCGGCGCCATCTGCACGGGCCAGAGCCAGGAGCCCAGCAGGGCCACGGAGAGCAGGCAGACGAAGAAGCGGAAGGGGGGGGCGCCGGACCGGACGGCCACCGCCTCGAATTCCCAGGCCGCCAGGACGGCGGCCACGCACACGAGGGCCGTGAAGTAGATCGGGCCCTTGGCCAGCACGACCAGGATGAAGATGGGAAGCAGCACGATCGCCGTGAGGACCCGCTTCACCGGGCGCCCCTTCGGGTCCGCTCGGGCGGCTCCGCCTTGGAGGGAGAGACGCCGCCGTAGCGGCGCTCGCGCCGCTGGTAATCCAGTACCGTCTCGTAGAAGTGCTCGGCCCGAAAGTCCGGCCAGAAGATATCCAGGATGACCATCTCCGCGTAGGCGATCTGCCAGAGCAGGAAGTTGCTGATGCGGTACTCCCCGCTGGTCCGTATGAGGAGGTCTGGATCGGGCAGGTCGGGCGCGTAGAGGTGCCGGGCCACGTCCTCGGTCGTCACCTCCTTGGGGATTCCCGACCGGACGGCCTCGGCCACCAGGGCGTTGCAGGCGTCGGCGATCTCCGTACGACCTCCATAGGAGAGGGCCAGGGTCAGGGTCCGCTCCTCGAAGTGCTTCGTGCGCTCCTCCAGGTCCCGAAGGAGGGAGCGGACTCGGGCGGGCAGGTCGTCGATCCGGCCGATGGTCCTGAAGCGGATCCCGTTCTTGAGGATCTCCCGCGACTCGGAGGTGATGAAGCGCCTCAGCAGGCTGAAGAGCGCCCTGACCTCGGCCGACGGTCTCTTCCAGTTTTCCATGGAGAAGGCGTAGAGCGTGAGGTACCGCACGTGCAGGTTCCCGGCGGCCGTCACCGCCTGGCGGACCGCCTCGATGCCAGCCTTGTGCCCCTCGATCCGGGGCAGCCCTCGGCTCTTGGCCCAGCGGCCGTTGCCGTCCATGATGATGGCGACGTGCTGGGGAACCCGCTGGGGATCCACCAACCTCAGCAGGGGGTGCGGCTCCTGTCCTTCGGTGCTCCCGAAGCCCTCTTTCATGACCGCCCTTTCCGATCTATTACCATACCATACCCGCCTCCGGCGCTGCCGAGTCCGGGGCGCCGGCTACGCCTCAATCCCGGGCTCTCCGGCCTTCGCCTCCAGGGCGCGAAGGCGCGCCCGCAGGTCCTCCACCTCGCCGGTCGCCTCGCGGAGTTTGGCGAGGCAGTGGTCGAGGCCGTCGGCCAAGGAACGCAGATCCGCCTTGGACGCTCCGGGAAGCGGGGGCTCGGGCTGCGCGATCTCCGAAAGCGGCGTCTCCAGCTCGATCCCCGGCGCGATGGGCTCGGAGGGCGCCAGCCGCTGCCCCGGCCTCGCTGCCCCGCGGGCCTCTTCCTCACCCGCCGGGGCCGCCTGCTCCAGATCGAGATCCTCGGCATCCTCCGCCGACAGGCCCGCCTCCACCTTCACCGCGACGGCCGAGCCCTCCGCCGAAGCGGCGTCCAGGTCGAAATCCACCTCGGGTTCCTCGGCGGGCCCCGCCGGTGGCGAGGGCCACGTGGCCTCGGGGCCCGTTGTAGGCGATGGCTCCGGAACGGGCGGCGCGGGGCACACGGGCGCACGTCCGGCGGGCTCCTCGCGAGCCGGCTCCGGGATGGCCCCGGCCGGGGCGATCCGCTCGCCCGAATCCGCCTCGCGGCCGATCCCCTCTCCGCCCTGGGCCGCCGACGCCGTGACGATCGGCCGCTCTCCCGAGGGGGGCCGGTCCTCCTCGGGCTCGCCGTACGACCCGGGACGCCTGACGCGCTTGGCCGCCTTCAGGCTTTCCTCGCTCTCCTGGAGCTTGCGGATGACCTGCTCGATGATCTTGCGGAGGGTCTCGTTGACCCCCTGCCCCGCCGTGGCCACCGAGGTGAAGGAGGGCACGCCCCGCCAGTTGAGCTTGGCGTCCATCTCCTCCAGGGGGGCCAGGTTGGGGAGGTCCTGCTTGTTGTACTGCAGCACGAGCGGGATGCCGTCGGGGTCCAGGGTGTTCAGGCGAAGGTTCTGCTTGAGGTTCTCCAGGCTCTCCAGGTTGGCGTCCATCATCGCGCTCTGGGAGTCAGCCACGAAGACCACCCCGTCGCTTCCGCGCAGCACGATGCGCCGGGTGGCGTCGTAAAAGACCTGCCCGGGCACGGTGTAGAGCTGCACCCTTACCCGCATGCCCCGGATGGTGCCCAGCTCCATGGGAAGAAAATCGAAGAAGAGCGTCCGGTCGGTCTCCGTGGCCACGGAGAGGAGCTTGCCCTTCTTCTCGGGATTGGCCGTTCCGTAGATGTACTCCAGATTGGTGGTCTTCCCGCACAGGCCCGGGCCGTAGTAGACGATCTTCAGCGTGATCTCCTTGGTGGCCCTATTGATCATGACCATGATCGCTCTCCTTCTGGAGGCCGACGCTCGCCATGCGCCGGTACAGGTGCCTGCGCTCGATCTGAAGTTCCTCGGCCGTCTTGGATATGTTACCACCGTGCCGCTGGAGGGCCCGGCGGATGAACTCCCGCTCGAACCCCTCCCGGGCCTCCCGGATCGGCCCCGTCCAGCGCATGGTCTCCTGGCTTCTTCCGGAGGGAGGCGTCTGCAGGAGGAGATTCCCCTCCTGGATTTCTGCGCCCGGGACCATGATGATCAGCCTCTCCATGAGGTTCCTCAGCTCCCGGACGTTCCCCGGCCAGTAGTACCGCTGCAGCGCCTGCCTGGCCTCGCGGGAGAGGGTCTTGGCCGGCCGCCCGTACTGCCTGGCGAAGAAGTCCAGGTAGTAGGCGCAGAGGAGGGCGATGTCCTCCGCGCGCTCCCGCAGCGGCGGAACCTGGATGGGGATCACGTTGAGGCGGTAGTAGAGGTCCTCCCGGAACCCCCCCTCGCCGATGAGGTCCGGGAGGTTCTTGTTGGTGGCCGCGATGACCCGCACGTCCACCCGGATGGATTCGGCCCCGCCCACGGGCTCGAAGGTCTGCTCCTGCAGGACCCGCAGGACCTTGGCCTGGGTCGCGAGGCTCATGTCGCCGACCTCGTCCAGGAACAGGGTGCCTCCGTCGGCCAGCAGAAACTTGCCCTTCTTGTGTTCGATGGCCCCGGTGAAAGAGCCCTTCCGGTGGCCGAAGAGCTCGCTCTCGATGAGCTCCGTTGGGATGGCCGCACAGTTGAGCTCCACGAAGGGCTCCTCGGCGCGGTCGCTGAACCGGTGGATGAGCCGCGCCACCAGCTCCTTGCCGGTGCCGTTCTCGCCGTAGATCATCACCCGTCCCGCGGTGGGGGCGGCGCGGCGGATCTGCTCCTTGAGCAGGGCGATGGCCTTGCTCTCCCCGACGAGGGTCACCTCCTGTTTCATCTGGTCCTGCAGAAGCAGGTTCCGCTCCTCCAGCCGGTGCTTCCGGAGGGCGTTGGCCACCGTCAGGACCACCCGCTCCAGGGAGAGGGGCTTCTCGATGAAGTCGAAGGCGCCCAGCTTGCAGGCCTTCACGGCGGTCTCCACCGTGCCGTGCCCGGAGATCACGAGCACCTCGCTCGTGTGGCCGGCCGCCTTCAGCCGCTGCAGCACCTGGAGGCCGTCGATGTTGGGAAGCCAGACGTCCAGGAGCACCACCTCGTAGTCCCTGGATTCCAGGAGCCCCAGGGCCGACTCGCCCGTCTCGGCCTCCTCGACGTCGTAGCCCTCGTCCTCGAGGATCCGCTGGAGGGTGTTCCGGATACCCTCCTCGTCGTCCACCACGAGAATGCGTCCGCGCGCCATGCTCGCTCCTTCAGATCGGAAGCGTCACGATGAAGCCCGCCCCGTCCCGGTACTCCTCGTCCACGCGAATCGTCCCCCCGTGCTCCTCCAGGATGCGCGCCACGATGGCCAGCCCCAGGCCCGTGCCCTTGCGCTTGGTGGAGAAGTAGGGAAGGAAGAGCCTGGAGCGGGCCTCGGGAGGGATCCCCGGCCCCGTGTCCCTGAGCGTGACGACCGCCTGGCCGGCCTCTTCGGCCAGCCCGACGAAGAGCTGCCCCGAGGTGTCCATGGCCTGGATGGCGTTCTCGAAGAGGTTCTTGAACACGCGGCCCATCTGCTCCTTGTCGAGCCGCACCGGGGGGAAGTCGCTGGGCAGGTCCAGCCGGAAGTCCACGGTGGAGGAGGCGGCGCGGTAGGAGGCGACGGTAGCCTGGATGAGGGCGGGCAGCGAGGCGGCCTTCGGGTGCACCTCGGGAAGCCGCGCGAAGCGGGAGAACTCGTTCACGATGGTCATCATGGCCTCGACTTCCCGCTCGATGGTGGTGGTGCCCTCCATCACCGCGGACTCCAGATCGGAGGCGCCCTCCCGGACCTTCTTGCGGATGCGCTGGGCGGACAGGCGGATCGGCGTCAGCGGGTTCTTGATCTCGTGGGCCATCCGCTGGGCCGCCTCCTGCCAGGCCGCTATGCGCTGGGCCCTGGCCAGGTCGCTGATGTCCTCCAGGATGATCAGGCTCCCGAACACCTTCCCGTCCGGGCCCTTCAACGGAGTCACGGTGACGGAGAGGATCACGTGGCCCCTCCGGGTGTTGAGCATGACCTCTCGATTGGCCACGCTCCGCTTGGCGGCGCCCGCGATGACCGACCCGATGGGGCCCCACTCGGGCCGGGAGACGAGGTTCCTCATGGGCTCGCCGGGGTGCATGTCCAGGATGTCGCGCGCCTTCGGATTGAGGGTCCTGAGCTGACCGTCCGCGTCCGTGGAGATGACGCCGATGTTCAGGGTCTCGAGGAGGGTCTCGATGTAGCGCCGGCCTCGCTCCGCCGACTCCGAGGCGGCGCGGATCTCGGCGTTGCTCCGCTCCAGCTCGGCCTTGCTGGCCTCGAGCTCGTGGGTCATCTGGTTGAAGGAGGAGACCACCTGGCCGATCTCGTCCCTTCCGTCGTAGCTGATCCGGTGCAGCAGGTTGCCCCTCGACACCTCCTGCGTGCCCTCCAGCAGCAGCTGCAGCGGCACGCTGACCTCCCGGAAGAGCTGGGAGCCGATCCAGACCGCCACGAAGGTCACGAGCAGCGTGAGCGCCAGGAAGGAGGAGATCATGGAGATCTTGAGCGTCTGCCTCTGGCTGTGGATCTGGAGGTACTGCTTGTTGTTGTCCGAGATCAGCTTGGCCTGGGCGAAGAGCCCCTTCGGCAGGAACATCCCCACCATGATCCCCGTGTGGTCGTCCACCTCCACGCCGCTCACCACCGTGGGCACCGGGGTCAGGTCGATCCAGCCCAGGAGCCCGCCCGGCTGGAAGATCTTGTCCACCTTGTAGGCCGTGGGCGCGGGGAACTCCGGGGGCATCTTGGTGAGGACGCTCCCGTCGCGGTTGATGAGGGCCACGGCGTCCATGTCGCCCGCCTGCCATAGGTGGCTGGTGAGCGCGGGCCGCAGCTCGGGGGAGATCTTCTTCAGCTGCCAGGCGAGGGCCTTGGCCTTCCTGTAGCTCTCGTCCCGCACCATGTCGAGAGTCTTGTCCACGAGCTCCTGGCTGGCCGAGGCCACAGTGCCCACGGGGGAACGGAACCACCGGTCCACCGTGGACTCGATCAACAGGATGGCGCTCACGAAGAGCAGGAGCGAGGGGAGGAGGCCCAGGAGGACGAAGGCGGTCAGCAGGCGGGTCCTGAACCTCGCGCCCTCCCGCTGCCTCCGCCACGCGATGAAGCCCTTCATCAGCTCGCGGAAGAGCACGAAGAGGAGGACCATCATGAGCAGGAGGTTCACCAGCGAGAGGGCCGTGAGGAGGTAGTTGCCGGCGGGCGTGATGTTCTCCGCCTCCTGCTGGCGCCGTATCACCAGGATGAACCCGCCCACCATGAGCAGGCCCACGCAGGCGATGAGGATCATGAAGGTGCGGGGGGTCAGGCGCGGCCTCATGGGGTCTCGAGGGTCTGGCTGACCCACGGCGTCTGGACGTCCCAGGGGAAGATCCAGAGCACGAAATTGGTGAGCACGTGCACCCTCACCCGGATGGAATAGCCGCCCTCGGAAGGCTCGAGGTTGGCCACGGAGGTCACCGTGAGATCCTTGACCTCCTTCATGTAGCTGGCCATCTCGGCCCAGCTCCCCACCGCCCTCTGGTCGGTGACCTTGTCGTCCACCTGGGTTTCCAGGGAGTACTGGCGCGTCAGGTTGTCAAAGCGGACCGTGTGGACGACCACGTGCCGCACCACCAGCTTGTCCTTCCAGAGGGTGCGGTGCTTCACCACCTCCACGGTGAAGAAGAGGTTCACGGGCTGGGTGGACTGGATGAGCTCCTTCAGGTCGGGCCGGTCCAGCGCGTCCCCCACGCCGAAGGAGGCCACCAGGTCCCGGCCCCGGTATTCCCAGGTGAGGCCTTCGACGTAGGGGCCCGCGGCCCAGGCCGCGACCGCCGTGAGCAGGGCCAGGGCCGCCACGGCCACCCGAAGAAAGGACGGGCCGCGCGCGCGCGTCTCGGAATGGGGCGACTCCGGGCTCCCCTTCACAACCGCCTCCCCTCGGCCGCCTTAGAGTACGTTGGCGGCGATCTCGGCGAGCGGTGAGCGCTCTCCGCGGCTCAGGCTCATGTGCCCGGCCAGCTTCTGGTCCTTGAACTTCTCCACGGCGTAGGTCAGCCCGTTGGACGAAGCGTCGATGTAGGGGTTGTCGATCTGGTAGGGATCGCCCGTGAGCACGATCTTGGTCTGCTCCCCCGCGCGGGTGATGATGGTCTTGACCTCGTGGGGGGTGAGGTTCTGCGCCTCGTCCACGATCATGAACTGCTGGGGGATGGAGCGCCCGCGGATGTAGGTCAGGGCCTCAATCTCGAGGATCCTCTGATCCACCAGCTCCCTGTAGGCGTCGTGGCCCCTGTTGCTGTAGGAGAGGTTCAGGAGCAGTTCGAGGTTGTCGAAGATGGGCTGCATCCAGGGCTTGAGCTTCTCCTCCAGCTCTCCCGGCAGGTAGCCGATGTCCCGCCCCATGGGAAAGATGGGACGGGTCACCAGGAGCCGCTTGAAGACCTGCTGGTCCGCGACCTTGTGGAGGCCCGCGGCCAGGGCGAGGAGGGTCTTGCCGGTCCCGGCCTTCCCCACCAGCGTCACGAGCGGGATCTGGTCGTTCAGCAGGAGGTCCAGGGCGAACCGTTGCTCCTTGTTCCGGGGCGTGATGCCCCACATGCCTTTCACGTCGTCGATGGGGACCACCAGGTCCTCCTCCGGCGAATGGCGCGCGAGGGCCGTGTGGGACGGGCTCTGCTCGTCCACGAGAAGCACCATCTCGTTGGGATGCAGCGGCTCGGGGCAGGCGACGGCCCGCTTGGAGAACAGCTCGTCGAGGGTCTGCCGCGGGACCGTGATGGAGCGGTGCCCCGCGTAGAGCTCCTCGATCTGCACCTTGTCCGTCTCGTAGTCCTCCGCCGGTATGCCGAAGGCGTCGGCCTTGATGCGGAGGTTGGTGTCCTTGGTGACGAAGACCACCTCCTGCTTTCGGCGCTTGAAGTAGAGCGCCACGGCCAGGATGAGGTTGTCCGCGCTCCCCTCCCGGATGGAGGGCGGGAGGTCTTTCTCCACCTCCTCGATCACCACCCGGAGCGTGCCGCCCGATGGGAGGGAGACGCCGCTCGACAGGGGGCCCTCCCGCCTCAGCTTGTCCAGCTGCCTAGAGACCTCGCGGGCGCTGCGCCCGATCTCGGTGACGTCTCGCTTGAAGCGGTCCACCTCCTCGATGACCCAGATGGGGATCACCACGTGGTGCTCCTGGAATTTGTAGATGCAATAGGGATCATGGAGGAGGACGTTCGTGTCCAGGACGTAGATGCGGCTCATACGATCTCCTTGAGCGTCCGCGAGACTTCGGCCAGATCGGACGGGCGGTCGTCGGTTTTCTTGTTCAGACACTTCAGGACGAGCGATTCCAGGCTGGGCGGAAGGCGGACCAGGCGGGAGGGGGGAAGGGGCGGCTCCTTGAGCTGCTTGATCAGGATCATCGAGGGCTTGTCTCCCGTGAAGGCGTCGTGGCCGGTCAGCAGGAAATAGGCGAGCAGCCCGAGGCAGTAGATGTCGGACCGCGCGTCGAGGGGCAATCCCTGGATCTGCTCCGGGGACACATACTTGGGGGAGCCCACGAAGTGGCCCTCCTGCGTGAGATCCTCGTTCCCCTCCGCCTCCGTGTAGGCGATGCCGAAATCCAGTAGCTTGGGGATGCCGCTGGGCGTGAGGATCACGTTCTGCGGCTTGAGGTCGCGGTGGATGATGCCCAGCTTGTGCGCCTCGGCCAGCCCCGCCGCCACCGCCCGGAGGATCTCCACCTTCTGCCTGAGGTTGGCGTTCTTCCCTTCGCCGTCCCGCACCCACTGGCTGAGCGTCCTCCCGGGGATGTACTCCATGGTGATGAAGGAGAGGTCCCTCCACGCACCCAGGTCGAACACCCTGACGACGTTGGGGTGGGTGATCTTTCTCGTGAGCTTGATCTCCCGCAGGAACCTGGAGCGGGCCTGCTCGCTCAGGTCGGGCCGCCGGCGCAGGGTCTTGAGGGCGATCACCTCGTCCAGCTCCCGGTCTCTGACCCGGAACACCTGGCCCATGCCGCCCCGCCCCAGCTCCTCGAGGACCTCGTACCGACCCGCGATCACGGACCCCGGCGGCAACTCCTGGGCCGCCAAGTCCTGGAGCGCCTCGGCGGCATCCGCGTAACGCCCGTCGGGCTGGACCTCCAGGAGCTTGAGCACCAGCGCCCGGACGTTTTCCGCGACGGTGGCCCCCTGGAGGGGATCGGCGGAACCGGAGGCCTGCCCCTCCTTTGCCCGGTCGAGGGAGGCCCCGGTGACCAGGCGGACGAAGAGGGCACCAGCCCCGAAGAGGTCAGACCGCACCGTCGGAGCCCCCCCGGCCAGGACCTCGGGCGCCAGGTAGGGCCTCAGCGCCTCGCGCTCCGGCGAAGGCTCCAGCTCCCTCCACGCGCCCAGCAGGCCGAAGCCGTGGATCTTGATCCGCCCCTCCCCGTCCATCAAGACGGCGTCCGGCGATACGTGGCCGTGAACCGCCCCGCGTCTGTGGGCCTCCGCGAGCGCCTCCAGACACTGCCGGAGCTTGTCCACGGCACCGTAGGCGGAGGGCGCGTAGCCCTCCCCGAGCCAACCCGACAGAGGGCGTCCATCGAAGGACTCGTAGACCAGGATCGTCTCATCCCCGCCCGGCACCGCGTCCCTGAGCGAAAGGATGGCCGGGTGCCGAAGCTCCAGCCTCACCTGGAAGCCCTCCTGTGCCGACAGGGGATCGTCCGATCTCGGAGTCCTGGCGGTGTGGATGAGCACGGGCAGGCGGAGAGAGCCGTCTTCCCCTTCGAACCACGGGCCGAAGGCGTCCCTCCCCCTGGGCCTCAAGGCGCGGTACCTCTCATCCTTCAAGGGGGCCGCGGCCTGGGGCTGGCGCTTGAGGCCCTCCAACCGGCGCTTGACGTCCCGGAAGGAGACGTCCTGGGCCATCACCTGGCGGTAGGCGGAGGAGGCCTCATCCAGACTGCCCTCGGCCTCCCGCGTCCGCCCCAAGAGGTACAGGCGCCAGAGATCCTCCGTCCCGGAGGAGGCGGGCAGGCCATCCAGGCACACGCGCGCCAGCTCCGGTTGGTCCAATTCGATGAAGAGCCTGGCCTTCAGGACGCCGATCCGCGCCTGGAGTTCGCGCCCCTCCGGGAGAGCCTGCAGCCGCTTGAGGAGGTACTCCCGATCCTCCCTGCTGGCCGCCAGCTCGACCGCCTCCTCCCAATCGCCCGCCTCATAGGCCATCCGACAGGCCGGGCCGAGGTCACCCGCCTCGAGATAGCACTGCTTGGCCATTCCGTGGAGGCCGGCCTGCTGGAAACTCTCGGCGGCGGGCAGGTAGGCCTGGGCCCGGAAGAAGAGATTGCCGGCCGCCTCGTAATCCCCCATCTCCCTCCGCAGCTCGGCCGCTCCAGCCACGTTCCCCGCCTTCTCCAGCAGGTCCGCCGCCCGCTCCTTGCGGCCGGCCTTGATGAAAAGGAGCGCCGCCTCCCCCGTCTCCCCCTTGGCCAGGAGCGCCTCGGCCCGAAGCTCGGTGGGTGTGTTCTCCTCCCGATCCACGAGCGCCGAGACCCTATCCATGGCCCCCGCCCGCCGGTACAGCTCCATGGCCTTTGTGTACTGTTTGGCGGCCTCGTAGCACTGGGCCGCCTGCATCGCGTTGTTCAGGCTCTCGTGGACCTCGGCCGCGCGGGCATAGGCCTGCCCCTCCTCGAAGAAGCGGGCGATCTCCGTCAACTGTTCCCGCTGCTGAAGCTGGTCCGACGCCGTCAGCAGGTCCATGGAGGGCAGAGCCTTGACCGCCTTCTCAAAAAGAAGGAGCGCGCGCTCCACGTTTCCACCTTGAAAGTGGAGACGGCCGGCGTCCAGGTACCGTCCCGACTGCTCCAGGTACTGGGCGGCAAGGGTCACGTGGCCCCCCTTGAGCGCGAGCTGGGCCGCCTGGAACTTGTTTCCCGATTCACCCATGATCTGGGCCGCCCGGCCGAACTGGCCGTGGCGGGCCAGCATCTGGGCGGCGGAGGTCGGATCGCCGGCCCGGAGCAGGTGATCCACCCCCTGGGATACCCGCCCGAGCGATTCCTCCACCTGGGAGGCCGCCGACAGGGCCCCCGCCTTCAGATACATCTTCAGCGCTTTCTCTTCGAGGCCGGCCGCCTTGTAGAGATCTCCCGCCCTGAGATAGTCCCCCCTGAAATAGGCCTTCCAGGCTTCCCGCGAGAGCTGGGACAAGGGCGCCTCCAACGGGGTCAGACTACCAACGGCGTGAAGGTGTGTCAAATCGGTCCCAGTCGCTCCATCGCATCCGCATCACTATGGGCGCCGTCGCCTACCGGCGACTGTCGCAATCGGGCGATTGCTCCCGCAGCGGACGATTTTCCCTAGAAGCGAGCATACAGCGCGACGGACCGTACGCGGGCACCGCATCCTGGTCGCAGGGTCACCCGGTTCGCGGCGAGGCGCCGCTCCTACAAAGCGGTTGAGCCGCTATCGCGGAATTGGGGCGTCCCCCCAATCTTGACCGGCCGCCCCCGGGGCGCCATACTATAAACGCGCGAAAGGGGGTTAGGAATGAAGCGGATTCTTCTTCTAACCACGTTGTTCTGTCTAGTGGGGGCTTCAGTCTCCGCCGAATACCAGATCCAGCTCAAGAACGGCAAGATCATCACCGCCGAGGAAAAGCCGGTGATCAAGCAGAACTTGGCCTTCTTCATGAAGGAGGGGATGACTCTCTACCTGCCCGCGGACCAGATAGATATGGCGGCGAGCCAAGAACTGAACACGAAAAAGGCAACCCCGGACATGCAGGGTGTGGTCCCCGCCTCCGTGCTACCCCCTGAAAAGCCCCAGCCTCTCGTCATTACCGACGAGATGCTCAACAAGATCACGGCCCATTCCCGCCTTGCCAACGAGGGCGAATTGAGCTCTCCAGCCAAAGGGGAAGTCCCTTCCTCCGCGGAGGGATCCAAGGCCGCTCCCAAGGAAGATAGGCAGGCCGCGGAGGCGGCCAATGCGCAGCGCGCCCGGCAGGAACTGCAGGGCCGGCTGAATTCCCTCATGAGCGACAGATTCACGGCCCAGCGGCAGCAGGCCGATCTGAGCAAGCAAGTCCAGGACTTGCAGCAGAAATTCAACTTCTCCACCCAGTACAACGACAAACAGCGGATTCAGGCCCAGATCGACCAGGCGCAGTCCCAGCTGAACAGCGTGAAGAACCAGTTATCCGGCCTGGACAGCCAAATCCAGAGCGTCCAGCAGCAGATCTCCGCCGTTCCGCCTACGGTAATCATCGAGGGGAACAAGTAGCCGGACGGCTCAGGATCTGTCCGAACGGTGCGCCGGCAGTGTCCGGTAACCCGGATGAATTCTGCGTTCGGCACAGGACAATTCCGATTCCCTATTGTGATGCTTCCAGGAATTTCTAGGGGATGGCCGGCTTTCGTGGCTGGCACATCCCTTGCTCGTAGGAGAGGCGTGGAGGTCAGGCTATGTGGACCACGAAACCACTGATGGTAGCCGCGCTCACCAGCCTTTTCCTGCTGGCGGGAGCAACGGCGTTCCGGGCCGAAGACTACGCGGTGGTCAAGAACGTCAGGGGGGATGGCTACGTCCAGGGCTCCGCGGACGAGCAAACGCAGAGCCTGGGCATCAACGTGCCGCTCATGAACGGCGACAACATCTGGACGGGGCCCAGCGGCCAGCTCGACGTCCTCATGCAGGATGGGAACCACCTCTGGGTGGACTACGATTCGCGGATCGAAGTGGACCAGTTCCCCCAGGCGGGCCCGGCCAGCGGCAAGGGACTGGTCGTCCGGTTGTGGAAGGGGGCCATGCTCCTCGACGTGAGGGGCTGGAATGACCAGACGGCCGACTACGTGGTCACGACCCCCTCGGCCTCGCTCAGCCCTTCACGCCCCGGGGTCTACTACCTCCAGGTTCAGAACGTCGACAGGACCAAGATCACTGCCCTGGATGGAGCCTGCCTCGTGGCCAGCGCGGGCTCCACCGTGGCCCTTCAGGCCCACCAGATGACCTACACGGACTACGGCTATCCCCCGCTGCAGCCCATGACCGCCCAGCCGGTGGATTCGACCCTCGTGCAGTACCGGGACAGCAACCTGCCGAGGCCCGTGCAATCGGTCTCCCGGCGCTATCTGCCTTCGGACCTTTACGCCTACTCCTCCGAGCTCGATAACTACGGCAGTTGGTCCTACACGGCCCCCTACGGCGACGTCTGGTACCCCAGCGGCCTGCCCGCCGGGTGGGCTCCCTACACCGACGGCAGGTGGGTCTGGAATCCCTGGGGCATGACCTGGGTTCCCTACGAGGCCTGGGGCTGGGCCCCCTTCCATTACGGGCGATGGGTGTTCAACGTGGGCATCGGGTGGGGATGGGTCCCCGGCCCCTATTTCGCACCGGCGTGGGTCAGCTTCTGGTGGGGGGACGACGGCTGGCTGGGTTGGTGTCCCCTCGGCTATGACGGTTACCCCATCTGGGGCCCGGCCGGCTGGTATAGCTGTCCCGTGGGCTACATCTACCAGAGCAATTTGAGGCCCATCATCGTGCACCATCGGACCGCCCCCCCGCCCCGTCCCATCTATCCGAGGGCGCCGGGCAACCCCGGTGGCCTTCGCGGCGGGAGCCCCAGGAGCAGAGGGAGCTTCACCTCCATCAACCTGCCGCCCCATCGCGTGAGGGCCTTCCGGGACGGACGGATCACGGGCCGAGAGCTTGGAAGGCAGATCGCGGAGCCCATCAGGACCACGAGCCGTGCCTTCCCCTCCGTCCAGCCCGCCTGGCGCGACACGCGCCCGGTCAGGGGTGGAGCCGGAGATCGGACGGCCGTCCCCAACCAGCCCCGCGGCCGCGACTGGCCGGCTGCCCCCAACCGGAGCTCGAGTGACCGCACGCCGCGGAGCCCCCGAACACCCGTCGAGGGCGGCGTCCGGACCGAACCCTACGTTCCCAAGCGAGTCGAGCCGAATCGGTACGCGCCCCGATCCGTTGCGCCACCGGTTCGCGAAACACCCCGGTGGGAGCGGCAGGGCGTGGAGAGGCCACAGCGCGTAGAGCCCTTCCCGCAGGCGCCGCGGCGTATCCCCAGCCGCCCGCCCTCCGGCATGAGCGTGCCGGAGCCCCGAATCAGCATCCCTTCAGCACCGCCGCCCGGTCGGAGCAACCGGCGGCGATAGTTTCCTTTTCCTCCCTCTTCCTGGCACGGGGCGAGGCCTAGGCCTCGCCCCTCTTTGTATGATGATGGATGATGGATTGGATGATGGATGATGGATGATGGATGTGGGAGCGATCGCCTGATCGCGATCCCGTCGCCGTCAGGCGACGGCTCCCACAATGGGAAGGAGGGTGGAGGGGCCAAGGATGAGCCGCTTCCCAAATCCCCAATCCGTCAGCCCTTCGTGCCTTGGCGTTTGGTGTTCTCTTTCAATTCGCAATTCCCCTACGCGTAGACCTGACGGACGCCGTAGAGGCTGTCGCGCTCGACGGGTACGCGGCCGGCCTTCCGGATCAGGTGGAGGAGGTCCTCGAGTCCCACGCCCACGGGCGTGGTGGCGCCCGCGTCGTGGGTGATGCGCTCCTCCACCACGGTCCCGTCGAGGTCGTCCGCCCCGAACCAGAGGGCGGCCTGGGCGATCTTCAACCCCACCATGATCCAGTACACCTTGATGTGGTCGATGTTGTCGAAAAGCAGGCGGGAGACGGCCAGGGTCTTGAGGTTGTCCTCCCCGGTCACGTCGGGCAGGTGCTCATACGGAGTATTGTGCTTGTTGAACTGGAGCGGGATGAAGGCCATGAATCCACCCGTCTCGTCCTGGAGCTCCCGCAGCCTCAGCACGTGGTCCACCCGGTCCTCGATGGCCTCGACGTGGCCGTAGAGCATGGTGCAGTTGCTGCGGATGCCCATCTGATGGGCGATCCGGGCAAGATCCAGCCAGCGTTGTCCGCTGATCTTGTTGGGGCAGATCTTCCGCCGCAGTTCCTCTCCGAGGATCTCCGCCCCGCCGCCGGGCAGCGAGCCCATGCCGGCCTCCCGGAGGGCCTCCAGGATCTCCTGGGGACTCTTGCGCTCGCGCTTCGCGTAGTAGTCCACCTCCACCAGGGTCAGGGTCTTGAGGTGGACCGAAGGGTTGACGGCGCGGATGGCCCGCAGCATCTCCAGGCAGTCCTGGAAGCTGAACCCGGGGTCCAGCCCGCCGACGATGTGGATCTCCTCCCACCGCTCGCCCGGGGCCGGCACCGCCTTTCCGGCGATCTCCTCGATGGTCATGCGGTAGGCGCCCTCCTGCCGCGGCTTCTTGGCGAAGGCGCAGAAGGAGCAGCCCGTGACGCAGATGTTGGTGTGGTTGATGTGGCGGTTCACGTTGAAGTAGGCCACGCCGCCGTTCTTCCCCTCCCGGACGCGGTTGGCAAGGATGCCGAGCGTCGCCAGGTCGTGGGTCCGGTAGAGGGCCACTCCGTCCTCGAACCCCAGGCGCTCGCCCGCCTCCAGTTTGTCGATGATGGGGTGAAGGGAGGCATCCCGCACCTGCCTCCGGCGGACCCGGGATCCGGCTAACCCCTGAACGGCCCGCTCGGAGGCCTGCATCGTGTTCACGGGCAACCCCTATGGCTAAGAACCCATTGGACCCTGGTCCAAGGATTCGTGGTCTCGTTTTCCGGTCCTATTACCCGGCGTACTGCACCGCCTTCGCCTCCCGGATCATGGTCAGGCGGATGTGGCCGGGGTAGTCCATCTCGTCCTGGATCTTCTTGGCCATCTCGGAGGTCAGGAAGGGCATCTTGTCGTCGTCCACCTGGTCGGTCTTGACGATCACCCGCACCTCTCTCCCCGCCTGAATGGCGAAGCACTGTTCCACTCCTTCAAAGGAGGTGACGATGCTCTCGAGGGTCTCGATTCGACGCAGGTAGTCGGTCAAGGAGGCCCGACGCGCCCCGGGCCTGGAGCCCGAGATGGCGTCACAGACCGCCACCAGCACCGAAATGGGGTGGATGACCTCCACGTCCTCGTGGTGGCTCTCGATGGCGTTGATCACCACCTCGTGCTCGCCGTACTTGCGGGCCGCTTCGCCCCCGAGCTGGGGGTGGGTCCCCTCCTTTTCCACGTCGATGGCCTTTCCGATGTCGTGAAGGAGGCCGGCCCGCTTGGCGAGGGTCACGTCCAGGCCCAGCTCGGCTGCCATGTTGCCGCAGAGCTCGGCCACCTCCACCGAGTGGTTCAGCACGTTCTGCCCGTAGGAGGTGCGGTACCTCAGCTTGCCCACGAGCTTGAGGATCTCGGGGTTGGGAGGCTCCAGGGCCAGGTAGGTGAAGGCCTCCTCGCCGGCCACCTGGATCTCCCGCTGGACCTTCTTCTTGACCTTGGTCACCACTTCCTGGATCTTCCGCGGGTGGATCTTGCCTGCCTGGATCAGCCTCTCCAGGGACTGCCTGGCGATCTCGCGGGCCACGGGATTGAAGCCCGAGATCACCACCGTGTTGGGATCCTCGTTGTTGATGAGGAGCTGCATCCCGGTCTGCTCCTCGAAGAACTTGATGTTCCGGCCCTCGTGGCCGATCAGCCGCCCCTTGATGGCCTCGTCGGGCAGCTTGAACTGGGAGGTGGTGCGCTCCACGACCTGGTCCACGGCCACCCGCTCGATGGCCAGGGTGACGATCTTCTGCGCCTCGATCTCGGCGGTGCGCTGGGCCTCCTCCTTGATGCGGCGGATCATGTTCGCCGCCTCGTGCTCGGCCTCGTTCTTGAGATTGGCCACGAGCTGCTTCTTGGCGTCCTCGATGGTGAGGCCCGCCGCCTTCTCCAGGCGGCTGTTGTACTCGGCGATCACGGCGTCGATCTCGCCCCGCCTCCCCTGGAGCGCCGCCTCGTTCGCCTCGATCTCCGCGGCCATGGTCTCCATCTCGCCCAGCCGCTTCTGCTGCTCGCGCTCGACCTGCTGGAGGTGCGCGTCGCGGCGGTTCATGGCCCGTTCGATGTTCTTCACCGATTCGAAGCGCTTCTGGTAATCCTCCTCCACCGCGGAGCGCTCCTGCTGGAACTCCTCTCGGGCCTTGGCCAGCTCGAGCTTCTTCAGGTTCTCCCCCTGGATCTTGGCATCTTCCAGGAGACGCGCGGACTCCTCCCGGGCCCGGACGAGGCTCTTCTCGCCGAGGCGGCTGTTCAGAATCCAGCCGCCCAGCAACCCCAGGCCGATCCCCAGGAGCAGACCCACGATCGAATAGATCAGGATATGGGCCGCCATTGTTCAACGCTCCCTATGAGGGTGTTGGCTCACAAGAACACCCTGGCGTCGGTCTCCGCGCCCTCCCGAATGGCCGAGGCGATGGCTTCGAGCCGTTCGGTCGGCACCGGGCACAGATCCAGATCCGCGGGGCCGCGGTCCAGGGTGTAGATCTGCACGTGGTTCGGGCCTATGGCCCTGACCGCTTCCACGAGGGCGGACACCTCCTCTGGCGTGGTGTTGTCCACCCTCCCGTTGACGAACATGCACTGGAGGATCGCCCTGGAGCCCATGGCCCTGAGCCCGCGCAGAATGGCGGCCAGGCTCACGTCCCTGGCGGGGCCGTTCAGGCGCCGGAAGGTGCCCTCCACGGCCGTATCCAGCTTCAGGATCGGATCATCCAACAGTTCCAGCGCCGCCCTGATTTCCGGCCGGTCCACGGTGGTGGAGTTGGAGAGGATGGCCGTCCGGCAGGCTGGCGCGTAAAGGTCCCTCAGGGCCACCACGTCCTCCGCGATGCCCGAAAACTCGGGGTGCAGCGTCGCCTCCCCGTTGCCCGAGAAGGTCAGCGTGTCGGGCGGCGTGCCCTCCTCCATCAGGCGGCCCAGCCCGGCCTCCAGGGCCACCCTGACGTGATCACGCGAAGGCAGGAAGCCCGCGTAGAGGGCCGGCTGGGTGGCCAGGATTCCGGTCCAGGAATACTGGCAGTATCCGCAGTTCATGGAGCAGACCTTGATCTCATCGGGCAGGATGTTCAGGCCCAGGGAGCGGCCGAGCCGGCGGGAGAGCACCGGCCCGTACAGGATGCCCTGCTGGAGCTGGATGGTGCTCCGCACGTGCAGGCTCACGGCCTCCGCCCTCCGCCCGCGGAACAACCCGTCCCCTTCAAATCTCGCGCCTTCTCAATCCTGGTGAGCATGGGCCGCCTTCACGAAGGGGTTGTGCCGTTTCTCGAAGCCGACGAGTGTGGAGGGCCCGTGCCCTGGAAAGACCTCCGTCGCATCCGGCAGGGCGTAGAGCGCCCGCTGGATGGAGTGGATCAGGGTGTCGTAGTCGCCGCCCGGCAGGTCCGTCCGCCCGATGGACTGGGCGAAGAGCGTGTCGCCCACGAGCACGAAGCCGTCACCGGCCAGGCAGACCCCGCCCGGAGAGTGGCCGGGGGTGTGCAGGACTCGAAGCTTCGCCTCCCCCACGGGGATCTCCAGCCCGTCCCTCAGAAAGGTCGTCGGCTCGGGGCTAGGCTGCACCGCGAAGCCGAAGAGCAGCGCGTGCCTGACCATATCCCTGAGGATCGGAAGGTCCCCCTCGTGCAGCATCAGGGGGCACCCGAACTGCTCCGTGAAGAGGGCGTTGTTGTAGGCGTGGTCGAAGTGCCCATGGGTATTGATGACGGCCTTCAGGCGGAGGCCCCGATGCCGGATCTCGTCCGTCAGCCCTTCGCTGCCGATGGAGGGATCCACCAGGACCGCCTCCCCGGAGGAGGCGTCCACCACGAGGTAGGTGTTGTTCTCCAGGGGTCCGACTTGGTGTATCTCCACCCGCAGGCTGCTCTCCATCGGCCTCATGACCTCTCATCGAGGGAACGTCACCGGGTGGCGCTCTATTTCTCACATCCCGCGCCGCTCCCGGTAAACGATGATTGTACCATACGGAGGGCCCCACCTGGCTCCGGCCCCATCCGGCCCAAATTCCGCGATAGCGGCTCAACGCCTGCGTAGGAGCGGCGCCTCGCCGCGAACCGGGTGACCCTGCGACCAGGATGCGGTGCCCGCGTACGGTCCGTCGCGCCGGGGGCGGCGCTCCTACGAGTGCAATTCCATCGCGGAATTTGGGTCCGGGGCGACGGGATCGAGGATGGCCGCTCGCCGCGCCGCGGGCGGCCTCAGCCCGGGGGCCAGCCGAAGGGGCGGCCGCCCAGCAGGTGAAGGTGCACGTGAAAGACGGACTGGCCGGCCGATTCCAGGCAGTTGGCGTTCAGCCGGAAGCCCTTGGACTCCAGCCCCCGCTCCTTGGCGATCCTGGACGCCAGCACCAGCAGCCGGCCCATCAGCGGGGCGTCCTCGTCCCGCAGGTCGTTCAGCGTGGCGATGTGGCGCCTGGGTATGACCAGCACGTGCGTGGGCGCCTGCGGGTTGATGTCCTCGAAGGCGTAGAACTCCTCGTCCGAATGGACCCGCCGGCTGGGGATCTCGCCCGCGGCGATCTTGCAGAACAGGCAGTCGCTCATGGGCACCTCCTTAAGAGTTCAGCATACCCCCGCCCGCTTCCCCACCGCCACATCCCCCCAATTCCGCGATAGCGGCTCAACGCCTGCGTAGGAGCGGCGCCTCGCCGCGAACCGGGTGACCCTGCGACCAGGATGCGGTGCCCGCGTACGGTCCGTCGCGCCGGGGGCGGCGCTCCTACGAGTGCAATTCCATCGCGGAATTTGGGCATCCCCCCGCCGTTGCCCCATCGCTCCCGCGCCGGTATCATGGCCCCAGGAGAGATCCATGTCCGACTCGGGCGACCTCTCGGCCACGCCGTTCCCCGTGCTACTGGCGGAGCACTTCCAGCGGGGCAGCACGGGGGCCCTATCCGTCGCCGTGGGAGCCTTCCGGAAGCGCATCTACCTCCAGGGAGGGCGGGTGGTCTTCGCCGCCTCCAACGACCGTAACGACCGGCTGGGCGAGATGCTCGTGCGCCGGGGCGTCCTCGGCCTCTCGGACTTTCTTGAGGCCTCCGCCTCCATGGTGCCCGGAAAGCGCTTCGGCACCCTCCTGGTGGAGCGGGAGATCATCGACGGCCAGCAACTCGTCTGGGCCGTCACCGAGCAGGTCAAGGAGATCGTCTTCTCCCTGTTCGGCCTGCCCGCTGGCCCCTACCAGTTCCTCGACGGCCAGGACGCGGGCGAGGAGATGATCACCCTCCAGATCAACACCCCCGAGCTCCTCCATCAGGGTGTGACCCGAATGGACCAGATCCTCCCCATCCTGGACGCCTTTCCCGAGACGGACCTCCACCTCCAGCTCGCCGGCGGCGCCTCCGTCGTCTTCTCAGCCCTGACGCTGGAGGGCACCGAGAGGGAGGTCGTCCGGGCCTTGGCTGCCCCCTGCGAGCTGCGCGGCCTCTGCGCCTCCGCCAAGATGCCACAGTTCCCGCTTCTCAAGTTCCTCTGGGTGCTCCTCATGCTCGGGTACGTTCGCACCGTCGAGCCGAGCGGGATCCCCTCTCCCGAAAGCGGGGGACTGCCGGAAATGGAGATCACCGGCGAGGACCTGCGGGACCTCCTCTAACCCCTTCCCGCCGCCGTTCGGTGGCTCTTACCCCTTGACCCGGCGGCCCCTTCGGTGTAGCTTAATCGGGCGGAAGCGGCCCCTTCGGCCACCGCCGTACGGTGAGCGTAGCTCAGCTGGTAGAGCCCCGGACTGTGGCTCCGGTTGTCGCGGGTTCAACCCCCGTCGCTCACCCCAATTTCATGCGCTCGTAGCTCAGTTGGATAGAGCGTTGGCCTCCGGAGCCAAAGGTCGTGGGTTCGAATCCCGCCGAGCGCACCATTTCTTGCCACTCCTACAGAGAAAGCGAAGGCGGGATTCGAAGGGCGGGACACGCCGTAGCCCTTGCCGCGAGAACGCGAGCGAAGAGCGAGCGTTCGCAGCGAGCAAGGCGAGGCGAGGGCCCCGCCCCGGGAACCGTGGGCGCCCTTGAAACGCAGCCGCGAGACCCGCGAGCGGCGAGGCTTCTAGGGCGCTCAGGTTCGAATCCCGCCGAGCGCACCATTTCTCCAAGAGGGAGGCTCCGCCCCCCTCTTGGCGCTCCGCTCGGCTTCGCCTCGCTTCGCTGAACTCCTCGGGGATAGGGTGCGCTCCAGTCGGAGTAAATCCGGCTTCGCGCAGATTGTTTCGTTTCACGAAGGCGAAGGCGGGATTCGAAGGGCGGGACACGGCGTTCGCGATCAGGCGATCGCTCCCACAACCACCCTTCCACCCCCATGTGGGAGCCGTCGCCTGATGGCGACTTCTTCCCTCTCCCAACACCCTTCTCGATCAGGCGATCGCTCCCACAGCCAGCCCCACCCGCGCAACTTGGGATGCACCCAGTCTCGACTCTTCCAGCGATAGGGTCTACCATAAAGGAGACAAGCCCCCACCGCTTGTCGCTGGGCTTCCCTGATTCACGCCCGCCTGTAGAGGGCAGGAGGGGGGTGGATGGTGGGCGGCGTGTATCCAGGAGGGCGGATGCAGGCGACGGACCGGCTCTCGACGCCGGGCGGCGGGGACGGGGGGACCTTTGGGCTGCCACCGCGGTGGCGGCTTGAGAGGCAACTCGGATCGGGCGGACAGGCCGAGGTCTGGCTCGCCACCGACACCCAGCTCAACGAGCCGGTGGCCATCAAGTTTTACGGCGGGGCCTACTCGGGCGAGGCCCGGGCGCGCTGGCGCCGCGAATTGCGCCTCGGGCGCTTGTTACAGCACCCCCACCTGATCCGCATCCACGAACTCATCGAAACCGAGGAGGGCGTGGCCCTCGCCATGGAGTACCTTCCGGGCGGAAGCCTCGCCGAGCGGCTGTCCAAGGAGGGCCCCTTTCGGCCTGACCAGGTGGAGGAGGTGGCCCTCCACACCCTGGAGGCCCTCTGCTATCTCCACGCTCACGACATCGTCCACCGCGACGTGAAGCCGAGCAACCTCCTGCTGGACGGCGAGGGCTCCCTGCGCCTTGCCGACCTGGGCGTGGCCAAGTCCCTGGCGCCCCCGGACGGCGCTACACAGACCTCGCTGACACCGGGCTCCCCGGCCTACATGAGCCCCGAGCAGCTCCAGAACGGCGAGGTGGGGCCGCCCAGCGACCTCTACTCTCTTGGGATCACCCTCTACGAACTCCTCACGGGAAAGCTGCCCTACGAAGGGAAGAGCACCTACGAGGTGGCCACGGGCCATATACGCGGTGAGCTCCCCAGCCCCAAGCAGGCGCGCCCCGACTGCCCCCGCTGGCTCTCGCGCTTCATCCGGCGGCTCATGGAGAAGCGCCCGGAAGACCGATTCGACAGCGCCGAGGCGGCCCTGAGGGCGCTTGAGACCCGGCGCGGCCTCTTCTCGCGGCGAATGGTGAACAGGCTTCTGCTGAACGGGGCGGCCGCCCTTCTCTTGGTGGCCGCCGCCACGGCCGGCGCTCTCGCCTGGCGCCGGGGGGAAAACGCCAGCGCCATGGCCGTCCGCACCTCCTACGAAGGCAACACCCTCAGGGGCCTCGATGCCAGCGGCAAGACCCTCTGGACCGTCCATACCCTCGCCCCCATCCAGCAGGTGGAGCAGGCCGATTTGGACGGCGATGGCAAGCAAGAGGTGATCGTGGCGTCCTACAACCCCATGAAAGGAGACTTGTCTCGCGCCGCCATCGCGCATTTGAGCCCCCAGATTCTCATCGTTAGCGGCGAAGGAAAGACCTTGAGCGAATTCCTTCCGGAGAAATCCGTCGCGAACGACAATAGCAATATTGCCCCGCCACTCCTCGTGCCAGAGGTCAAGCTGCTGCATCTCCTCGGCGATGGCACCCGTCAGGTTCTTGTAAGCGCCCACCACCGTTCACTTGGAACTGCCTATCTCTGGCTCTACTGGCCCAAGCAGAACAAGTGGGACGAGATTCTCGACCATTGGGGCGGATGGATTTATGCCGTGGATGCGGTGCCCGAGAGCAACCCTCCCACACTCTGCCTACTAGGCTTCAACGGCTTGCTGGCAGCCCAACCCATTGAGGCGAGGTTGATCATCCGCCCCCCGCAGGGAGGAACTGGGTTGATAGGCTCTGTGATACTCGTGCCAGGAACCTGGGGAAGCGATTCAAGTCAATTTCGCTGGTACACACCGCTCTCTCCTGCATACTACAATGCCCGGGACCCCGTGGAAGGATTTATCGTCGAGGCCGATGGAGCCACGCGCTTTACGGCCAAGGGCAGACAGATTGTCGTGGACCAGTGGGGTAACCCCATTCCAGGACCCAACGCTGGCAGGGACCTTTCGGCCCATCGCGTGGTTTTCCTCGCGAAGATAGGAGATGTCTACGATAGGGCGCCCGATCTCGGCCGTGAAGGAGTGCAAAGGGCTATCGCCTCTATCCAAGAGGAGTATGCGGACCTCTTGCGCGAAGAGCCCGAACGGGCGGCGTTCCACCAATTCTGCGCCCGGGCTTTGGCACGGGCGGGCGATCCTGCCGGCGGCGTTCAGCTCATCAAGGACGCCCTGAAGGAAGATGGATTCAACGACTCCCTCCTCCTAAACCTGGGTCATCTCCTCGCCATTCAGGGAAACTTGGCCGAGGCCAGGCAGGTTCTGGAGCATGGCTATCTCGACGGGAAGACCCCCGCCGGCAACTGGCTGTGCGTCAAGGTCCTGGCGCGTATCGCCATCGAGACACGTGATGAGCGATTACTGAAGGCGCAGGAACTCCAATTGAGTAATATGAACTATTCAAGTTCGGTCATCGAGATCCTCGACGCCCGCGCGCGCCTCTGGTGGAACGAATCCATCCAGGCGGACACCCGCCTCGGCTCCTACGACCTAGCACCCGAGGGCGAGGCCATCGCTTGTCTCGCGCGCTGGCGCCTGCACGAGATCCAGCCCGGGGACGTGGCGGCCATGACCGATTCGCTCCGGCGCAACCCGGACGCCGCGGGCGAATGCCTCATCGCGAGGGCCATGGCCCGCCTCAGCCTCGGCCATCCCAACGAGGCCGTCTCGGACTGCCTGGAGGCCGAGCGGCGCCTTTCCGAGCGCGCCCCGTGCGAGTTCTGGTCCTACCAGACCATGCAGCTCGCCCAGGCCTGCCACGCCACGGCCCTCTTGGCCGCCGGCCGCACGCAGGACGCCGCGGCGCTGGCCAAAGAGATTCTCCCGAGGCTCCACCGCGGCCTGCTGCCCTACCTCCTGGTCCAGCAGGTCCTCGCTTCAGTGGAGAGCAACGGCCGGTGATCGTGGGAGCCGTCGCCCGACGGCGACTTCTTCCCCCCTCCCAACCCATCGCGATCAGGCGATCGCTCCCACATCCATCCCCCCTCCCCATGTGGGAGCCGTCGCCCGACGGCGACTTCTTCCCCCCTCCCAACCCATCGCGATCAGGCGATCGCTCCCACAGCCATCCCCCCTCCCCATGTGGGAGCCGTCGCCCGACGGCGACCTCCCCTTGTTCGCGATCAACCGATCCATCCCGCAGCCGGCGATCCCTTCAGTGGCCACCTCGGCAGGATGAAAGTCCAGGGCCATTCCTCGGGTCTGGAGACCAGCCCGGCACGAACGGGGTTGAGGTTCATGTAGGCCAGATAAGCCTGCAGGCCTCGTTCTCCTCGCAGCGCATGTTCGTAGAATCCGCTTTGCCACAGGGGCCCCGAATCCCGCAATCCAGATGAGATCTGGCGCGAGGTGAACTTGGATAGCGAAGCCACGAAAACAGGCAGCTCGTTCTGTAACAATTGGATGACAAGGTGGAAGTGATCGGGCATGACGACCAGACCAAAGCACTGGCAGATGCCGACCTGATGCCGGTAACGGACCGCATCGGCCAGCAGGGACGCCGCCGCCCGCCCGTCCTTCAACTTTTCAACCAACATGGGCCTACGGCCCAGGACGCACTTGGTAATGGCATAGCAGCGGCCCGCTTCCGAAAACCTCCCCTTTCTCAAGGCCACAGAATGGGGGCTTCGCTCGCCGACCGTCGCATCGGCATCCTCTTCTCGGTTCTTCATCCCCCTTGCTCCTTCCCCTCACATAAGAATTTCGTGGGAGCCGTCGCCTGACGGCGACCTCTTCCCCTCTCCCAACTCATCGCGATCAGGCGATCGCTCCCACATCCATCCCCCCTCCCCATGTGGGAGCCGTCGCCCGACGGCGACCTTTTCCCCTCTCCCCACCCTTCGCGATCAGGCGATCGCTCCTACAACTCGGGATCGACGAGAAGGCCATATTTGTTGAGCTTGATGTAGAGGGCGGGGCGGGAGATCCCCAGCTCCTTGGCAAGGGCTGACATGGAGCCCGTCTTCTCCCGGAGGCGCCGGGCCAGGTATTCCCTCTCGAAGGCATCGTTGGCGGCCCGCAGGTCTTGGGCCCACCAGCTCTCCTCGGCTCCGTGGCCGGGCTGCGGGTCCAGGGCGCGGCGGACGAGCCCCGCGTCGATGCTCTCCCCATGCGCCATGACCACCATGCGCTTGACGCTGTTCAAGAGTTCGCGGACGTTGCCCCCCCACGGGTGCGCCATGAGCAGCCGGAGGGCCTCCTCCTCGAAACCTCTGACGCTCTTGCCCACCTCCCGGTTGGCCCGCTCCAGGAAGGCCGCCGCCAGCAGGGCGATGTCCTCGCGCCTCGCCGTCAGCGGCGGAAGCTCCACGATCATCTGCGCCAGACGGTAGTAGAGGTCCCGCCTGAAGCGCCCCTCCTCCATCATGGTCCGCAAGTCCTGGTTGCTCGCGGCGATCACCCGCACATCCACCGGCCTGCCCTTGGAGCTTCCCAGCGGATAGACGCGCTTCTCCTCCAGCACGCGCAGCAGTTTGGGCTGCAAGGCCAGCGGCATGTCGCCGATCTCGTCCAGAAAGAGGGTGCCGCCCGAGGCCTCCTCGAAATAGCCCCCGCGGCGGGCGTCGCTGCCGGTATACGCGCCCCGCTCGGCCCCGAACAGCTCGCTCTCCAGCAGCGTGGCCGGGATGCTCGAGCAGTTGACCGCGACCATGGGCCTGCCGTTCCGCCTGGAGAGCCAGTGGATGCGCCGGGCGAAGAGCTCCTTGCCCGTGCCCGTGGGGCCCAGCAGCAGCACGCCCATCTCCGTCTGGGCCGCCGCGTCGGCGAGGTCGAGGGCTTCCACGATGACCGGGCTGCGCCCGAGTATGGGCTCCAGCCCGCTCCCGTCGGGCAGGCCGCTCCGGAGCCGACGGACCTCCTCAGCCAGTGTTTCCACGGTCTGCCGCTGGGCCTGCAGGCTTTCCACCCAGTGCAGCAGGAATCGCAGCGCCACCGGCACCATGAGGAAGGAGTCGAGCCCCTGTCTGAGGGGATCGAACCCCTCCTTGAGAATGCCCACGAAGGACAGCCGCCGGCCGGCATCCTCCACGGGCACCGAAAGTGCCCTCAGCACCCCAGGGCCGCCCTCCAGCACCTCAAAGCTCGTGGGCTTCGGCAGCAAAGCCGCGGCCTGAGCCAGTTCCGGGGTGACCCTCTCCTCGGGGAACCCGCCGCAGACCGCCTGCACCGTCAGCGAACGGCCGGAGATCTCGTAGCACTTGGCCGCCTGGCATCCCATGGCCTCCGAGAACACCTCGCAGAGCGCCTGATAGGGCACGCCGGGCACGCCCAACTCGAGCACCCGCTCCATGACGGTAACCATGGAGAGGAAGGGCAGGCGCCGGCCCGCCCCCGCCAGCCCGTCGCGGCCCGGCAGGACCTGGATGTCCACCGTCCCCGAAATGGCCACCTCCCCCAGCTCCGGGCGGAAGGCCATCCCCTCGGTGACAGCCTCCTGCAGAATGAGGCGCGCCTCACCCAATCCCAAGCTGGTCCCCGCCGGCAACGGGCCCGACCGGACCCGCTCCCCATCAAGAAGGGTGCCATTCGTGCTGCCCAGGTCCCGGAAGGTGACCCTTCCTTTTCCGTCCAGCGAGAGTTCTACGTGAGCCCGGGACACCCCCCGCGCCCGCACCGGAATGTCACAGGAGGCCTCCGACCCGATCCGCCAGGGCCCCTCCCCGCGAAGGTGGTAATGGATGCAAGCCAGCCCCGGAAGCATGATCTCCAGTTCGTACCGCATGGCCCCCCCTCATGATCATTTCGCCTTGTTCACTTTACATTCTGTCTACCATTCTTTACAAGTGCTCACGCGTCTCCCTTCCAGGCGTTGCCGATCTGCTTCCTAATGAATCAGTTACAAAACAACGAACCCCTCGCGGCACTGGCACGCCTGTTGCTAATTCGCTTGGCGAACAGGGCTGTATCAGCTCATGGTGGCGCCCCGCCTCGGGCCGCCCCTAAAGGTCGTGGTCGGGTATGACGGAGGTCTTCATGCATCGGAAAAGGCTCATCACGTCCCTCGCTCTCATCATTGGCCTCATCAGTAGTTCACACCTCTTCGGCCAGACGCCACCCACCCAACCCGCTCAGCCTGCAGCTGATTCGCAGGCCAGCAACTCGCCGACGGCGCAGCGACAGCCTGCGACCGCCCCCGATGGCGCCCTCACCAACCAGGACATCGTCAAACTCAGTCAGATCGGCTTGGACCCGGACGTCATTATCACCAAGATCAACACCGCCCAGCAGGTGGCCTTCCAACTGGGAACCGACGACCTCATCGCCCTCAAGACCGCCGGTGTAAACCAGGATGTTATCTCCGCCATGATGAAGCGCGCCAGCAACCCCGTGGCCGTGCCTGGCGGAGGGTCCGGAGGGTCCACTGGAAGCGTGATCGACACTCCCATGGGAGCGATCCACGTCTCTAGTCCCGGGGGATCCGACGTCCTTGTTCGCCTTGAGGCCAAGGATGGCACCCATGACCTTTCGTCCGAGGCCGGGCACATGAGCACAACTTACGCTTTCGTCACAATGCTCATGTTCATGGACTACCCTGGCACGAAGGCACAGGTGCGCACTACCGACAACCACCCTACCCTACTCGTCCAGTGCAGCAAGAGCCCAGAGGGCCGGTTTTACCTCGTTCGCTGCAAGTCCAACGAACACACGCGGTCGGTGAAGATGGGACGCTCAGGAGCCTTCTTGTCCATGAAGAGCCTTGGCGCTCCCGACAGCGACTGGACTCTTCCCTTTACCTTTAAGCAGGTTCAGCAGGGGCTGTGGCAGATGATTCCCCAGGAAGCCCTCAAAGCCGGCGAGTATGGCGTCTTTGGGCCTAGCGACGAGCTCTTCGATTTTGGGGTGGATAAATAACAACCCAGTTCCGGCCGACGAGATGGGCGCTCACGCGCGAAGGAGGCGTACCATGAAGCACGACCGATATCTCAACATAATCATGACGGTCATCGCAATTATTCTGGCAGTCGTCGTCTTGGAGTTGGTGTCCCGCACGGCTCCCTCAAAACTCGTTTCGCAAGTGTATGCCGAGGGAGTCGGAGATTGGGCATTTATACCCGTTGGGAACCAGGAGGTCCGCAGGCTCGTCATCTGGGACAAGACCACGAACACCATCTACGAATACAATACCAACGGAAATCTTGAAAATACCTGGAAGGTCACGGCACCTGGCCAGAAGATCCAGAAAATCAATTAGCGGGCTAAAGAGGAAGAGGGGTATAAGGACGGCACCAGTAACCTTTCGTCGGATTTCGGGCATTTTGGGGCAGGGTATGCTTCTGCTTCCGGTTTTTCATCACGGCTACAGCATCTTAAGGTCGATGAAGATTGGACGTATTTCTCTGGACCGCCAACTTGGCCTGACCGCCGGGAAGCGGCGCCCAGCCTTTTCTTGATGCGGGGCAGATGGGGCTGCGATGGGGAAAAGGGGGAAGACATGAAGTGCACACACTGCGGGGAACTGGTATCAGAGGGACTAGAGTTCTGCACCAACTGTGGGGCCACATTGGGCCGGGCTCAAGCGGTTGCCCAAGCTCAACGAAGCAGTATCACGCTTGTTTCCCAGGCTGAGCGGGCTGTCTATTTCAGAGTCGCGAGGGCCTTCGCCTGGTTCGTCCTTTTTTTGGTAGCACTGGGAATGATAGGCACCCTCGTCTTTGTGCTGCCCGCCCTCGGAAAGCTATTCGGAGCCTCTACCCACGTTAGTTCCAAGGATCTGGAGCGGGCCATCAGGAACACGCAGCAGGCGAGCGGGCAAACGCAGCCCAACATCAACCCCACGGAGTTGGCCAAGCTGGATGAGGCTGCCTATGAAATCGTATCGCTCCTGCCAGCAGATTCCAGGCGCTATCAGTCCGTTGACGCTCAACGAGGCGACATCAAGTCCATGGCGGCCAATGTGAGCCCCAGCCACGGGGAACAACTTGCCATGCTCCGCGAGCTTGGAACCGATTTGCGCGACCTCCAGCCTGCTCAGCGCCTCAATGCGGTCAATAAATACTTTGACCTTAAAGCGCAGAAAATGAACGATGACCAGGCTAAGAAAGTTGCCGCCAAGGCTCGCCTTCTCCTTGCCGGCTGGGGCCTACTTTCGGGAACGGCCCTCTTAACGATGGTTACTATGATTTTGGTGTTGCTTGCAATCGAGCGAAACACGCGCACAGCAGCTATTTGAGGTGCCAGCACGTGCGAGATTAGCACTTGACTGAATTGGCCTGGAGGATACGATGAATTGTTCAGCATGTGGCTATTCTAGCGGTCCCACTTCCCAATTCTGCGAATCGTGTGGGCAACCGCTCACGCCCAGCCGTCCACCGGTGCGTCCGGTGCACGCGGCTGATGAACATGGCTTTGGGGATGCGATTCTCGGAACCCTGAAGGTTATCGGTTCCTTCTTCTTGCTTCCGGCAAGGTCTGTCGTTGAGGTCTACAAAGACTTGGGGCGGATCGGTGCGCAGAACGGCGCCTTCTCGATGGAGACGACTCCGACGCCCTTTCTAACTTGGGTTCTCATCGCCTCCCGGATGCTAGTTCCTGTGTTCGCGGTGCTTTGGGTTCTCTTAGTGACCCTGGGCGGCTTCCTGTTCGGGAAGGAGGAGTCCATGTGGGATCAGCCGCGGCACTGGTGGAATGTGTTCGGCTCGCACCTGGGCTCGGGCATCGGCGCGTTCATCGGCTCTCTCATCGGCGCCTTCTTCTTCATCTGGTTTGCCAACTACTGTCTTGATCTGTTGTCGATCTTAATCAACATGAACCAGCGAGTAACTGATATCGCCAAAGGATTCAGAGCCGATTCTGCCGGAGAGGCACCATGAACTGCTCACGGTGTGGAAATCCGGTTAAGGTCGGTGTGAAGTTCTGCGGGAAGTGTGGGGCGGTCGTTGGTCAGGCTGCAGGCCGTCCTACAACAGAAGCAGCAGTGAGTTGCCCTTCATGCGGTGCTTCACTGAAACCCGGAAAGCGCTTTTGCGGAGCTTGCGGGACTCCGGTGGTCCTTGCTCCCCAAGGCTCTGCCCCCTCGGCCTGTACTGCGGCCAGGTCTGTGCCCCTGACCTCCAGCCCCGTATCAGCGACTCCGCCTAGTGAGAGCAGGGAAGCATCTGCCTTGACCATAACAAAACCTACTTGTCCAAAGTGCGGCACTCCTCTGAAGCCTGGCAAGGGGTTTTGTGGGGTTTGCGGGGCCCAGGCAGCTACTGCCGTGCCGGAACAGCGACTGGCGGGCACACCACCCGCCGGAGCGGTTCCACCCTCCAGCAATGCCTCCACGGGCCCCGCGCAGACGCATCCAGAACCCCAAGACGAGGCGAGTTCACCATCAGAAAGCTCAATACCCGGTGACGCGCAGGAAGAAAACTTCCCGCCGCCGCCAACTGCGCGCCCCGCCCCTCAAGAGCCTTCGCGAGACACCTTGCCGGGTTCGCAACAACTCCGTCGGCCGGGGTCATTACATCACGGGCTAGACGCGGGAACACCCCCCTCAGCCACCGCGCGGCCTACAGGGCCCCTGGGCACGACTCCAGCCCCTCGTCAGCAGGCCACTCCTCAGCCGCCCCGCCTGCCCCCGGCTGGTGAGGCGCAGATCCCTCGACCTGCCCCGCCACAGGGCGCCATGGGACCCACGAAGGGGGAGTCACAGAGGAACCACGGCCGAGGCAAGACGGTTCTCATCGTCACCGCAGTGGTGGCTGCTTCCCTGCTGCTCGCGGCGGCTGCTGTTGGTGTGCTCTGGTTCCTGTACTATCGCTCGGGAGCGAAGCCTACGCTTCAAGCTTCCAGCGCTTCATCCACCGCTCCACCGCTCTCCCCGGGAGCACGGACTACGCCGGAAGCCTCCTCTCCTGCGTCAATCCCTGCCCCGGTCTCGGTGCCTACTCCAGGCCAATTCATCGGGGTTTGGCAGAACCAAGATCCATCAACCCTGGACATAACCGAGATTATCGTTCGGCAGGACGCCGGTGGCCTGACCTTCGACATGAAGGACAAGGCCTATCCGCAGGACGCGGACCGCGGTGTGCTCGCCAGCGCGATTTCTGCCGCCGATGGCACGGTGCCCCTGCAATGGACGCTGCCCGGCCGCCAGGAGGCACAAGTTTTGTCGCTATTGCCCGATGGCCGCCTGAAGCTCAGCAACGACGTTCATTACACCCAGGCTTCTCAGCGCCCGGACCGCTCGTACAACGACTTCTTCACGCGCATCTCGCAGCTCCCCCCTCCCTTGCAGGCTCCCCAGCCAGTACAGGCGGGTGAACAAGCTCAGGCAGAAAGGCCTCAGTCCCATGCGCCGCCTGCGGAGCGCAACCCCAAAGAAGAGGGTTCCTTCGTCCCCTCCAACCAACTCGACGGGCCTCCCTCGCCGCTTCAGGCCGCCACGCCCATTTACACGCCTGATGCTATTGCGCACCAAGTGCGAGGCACGGTGACATTTTCTCTGGATATCGATGAAAAGGGCAACGTGACGCAGGCACAGGTCACCACGGGGCCGGAGCCAGACTACGGCATGGATGCCGCTTGCCAGCAAGCGGCATCCTCCATGACCTTTACGCCGCCAACCAAAGAAGGAGTTCCCGTCAAGACGACCTGGACCTTCCTCATGGCCCTCAACCCTCCGCCTCTTCCCAAGCCAACAAAGGTTCCCAAGGCCAACGTGGGGCTGATACTTGAAAGCAAAGCCAATGTCCAACGCTTCATCGTCCAGGTGGACGGCCAAGTCGTCTTCGCTGCCCCAATGGCCGGAGCCATGGGCAACGACGTCCGTGTCGAGCGGAATATCCCGGTTCTTCCGGGGGCTCATCACTTCGTCGCAACCGCATCCTTTGCCAGCGGACGAACGATGCAAACGCAGTGGGACCAGACGCTTACGCCCGGCCAACAGTCCGTCTTCAACGTCTGGGTCCCCGCCTTCGGTGGCAGCATCAAGATGAAAAGGTTGCAGTAGGCATTACCTCAAGCGGGGCTGGCGCAACACCGGAATCGGAAGGGAGTGCGCAAAATGGCCTGGAATCTGATTCGGAGCAAAGTGTGGTGGACGGTCGGCCTTCTGCTGGCCTTTTCCCTGGCTCCTTCGGCCGATTCGTCCAATAAGCTCATTATTGTTTCCTCTCTTAGCACCCCTCCGCCAGGCTACATCATCGAAAAGTCATTTGGATGTATCTCCGGATCTGCCTTCGGTTCCACTGGCAATACTGGCTTCTTTCTTAAGGGCGATATTGACAAGAGGATCACCAGCGCCGAGGAAGAGATGACTAAGGGTGTGCTGGCCATGGGAGCCAACGCCATCCTGAACGAGCGGACCACCGTGGCCATGACACAGACACCGGCGTCATTCACCTACTACGTGATGGTGTCGGGGGAACTGGTCGTTCTGTCTCCAATTCCCGCGACACCAGCCAAGGGGCAGAAGTGAAGAACCGAAGGGCCATTACCCTATCGATGATTTTGGGTCGGACAGGCACTAGCCACATTCTTCACATGGGGAGGGAGTGACAATGTTGAGTTGGAAATGGGAGAAGCCTTGGGCGATCACCCGAGAGGCAATCTTTCTCAGTGTTACTCACTGGCGGAACGGCGCCTGCGCATGCGGAGATTGGGGAGGCTTACTTTCAAGGAGTGGGGCATGGCCAGCAGAATCTTGATCTCGGGAAATGGATGGCACAAACTCTTCATTGCCATCGGTCTTATCGCTTGCATCACGGCTTGGGCCGCAGCATCCTCTGCCCCCCCCTCCACTGCGAGCTCGGCATCACGACCTCTCCCCGACCTAAAAGCGATGCACCAAGCTTACGAGGCGTCCGGCTTCTCGCAAACCCAAGCCGAAGTCGCGATGTGCGGCGCCCTAGCCGCCGTTTACCATCAGCGCGACGGCAAGTTCCTCATGCTGTGCGACGACCATCTGGAAGGCGTTCAGCAGGCGGCGAGCCGATTCGTCAGACTTGATTCTTCGGTATCCCCACTCGTTGCAGCATTGAAGCCCACGGGGTCTATGACGTTGGAACAATTTCTCAGCCAGGTGCGGCACCAAATGGAAGAAGCGCTAGGTGCCCAAGCGAGTCCCTATATCGCCAAATTTCCTTGCCGCGCGCCGCTGCAACCGGTTCAGCAGTCAGGCACGCAGCCGCCGCAGATGGTAAGAAAGGCCGCCGAAAACGGAGTCATATTCAGCGAGAACTTTGAAAACGGACTCTCCAACTGGAACCTTTGGGACAATACCTATGCCGCCTATGCCTGGAGCACTGCCTCCTGCGACGCTCACACCGGGGCCTATTCTGGCGACGCCGTCCGCGGCGGATCTATGGGGAGCACCCTCGGCTGCTACGATACCTATCCGCAAGGGGTCACCACCAATATGCAGGACCTTGGCTGCGAGGACCTCTCGGGAGCTGGGCAGGCATGGTTCGATGGCTACGTCTCCATTAATACTGATGGCTCTTCGGGTTATCCGAATGTGGATACGCTGGCCCTTTACTATTCAGGTTATGGATGGCTTTATTGGGGAGCATGGCCTTCCTGGTGGCATCTAATTTTCAATCTGCGCCAATGGTACGGACTGGGAGATCTAACCCAATACTCTTGCAACCAGCTCTGGTTGGCATTCAATTCTCAGTACAACACTCCCCCTGGCTTTGGCGCACGGATCGACGACATCACCATTCAGACCTCCTCGGCGCCAGGGTTAGGATGCTCGATTGGCGCCACACCTCTCATCGGGTTCGCCCCGTTAACGGTTGCCTTCTCCGCAAACACAGTTGGAGCCTCCGGCAGCCAAACCTACTTCTGGAACTTCGGCGACGGCATGGGCGACACCAGCCAGGCCCCCCTGCATATCTATACAAGCGCCGGGGACTATTGGGCCTCGTTAATTGTCGCAGATGGCACCAACAACTGCACCAGCAATGTGGAGATTTCCGTTCAGCAAGGTTCGTGCAGCTTGGCGTTAAGTCCGGCCAGCCTGCCCGGGGGAACGGTGGGGAGTTTCTACAACCAAACCATTTCAGCGTCGGGCGGAGCTCCGCCCTACACCTACGCCGTCACTTCCGGAACCGTTCCCATCGGCCTCGCGCTTTCATCCAGCGGCCTGCTCTCCGGGAGCCCAGCACAGGCCGGTAGTTTTGCCTTCACCATTACGGCCACCGACACCAACGGCTGCACGAGGAACGAAAGCTACACAATCACCGTGGTTCAGACGCTTTCATATTCCATTTCCGGTTCGGTCACCACCAATGGTTACGGCCTACAGGGAGTTTGTCTTAGCGATGGTAGCGTGGCAGCGACAACAGACTCCACCGGGTATTTTTCCCTGACCGGCCTAGCCAACGGCACCTACACAATAACTCCTAGTTTAGCAGGGTACACGTTCTATCCCACGAATCAGAGCGTGAGCGTGAATGGGGTTGCCGTAAACGGGCTGACCTTCGCGGCAACTCAGTCGAACTATTTGCCCGTGCACTTTTTCAGCCAAAGGGACCCTCAATGGGCGTGCGATCATCTCGGCTTTTGCACGACACCTAGTGAGCCATGCACAAAAGGTGGCCCGAGAAGCGGTTATGACACAATTTATGCACAAGGGTGCTACATAACCTCTATCGCAATGGTTATTCATGGATACTCCACCAAAACAAACCCAAGCGAGCTCAACACACAATTTAAGGGTGATGGCGGGTACACCCAGAAATGCTTAGTAAATTGGGGACAGTTGCCGGAAGCGGATATGGCGAATGTAATCTTGACACAACATATAGGGGCTTCCACTGGGAATCCACGTAAGGACTTGGCGGCACTTTCCCCCCAAATAGACGCAGAACTGGCGAAGGGTTATCCGGTCTTAGCTGGTGTACGCTTCAAGAAAATGGGAACGTACATTCGTAACGATAACACGCACATGGTAGTAATCATCGGCAAGGCAGCCGCTCAGAGTGGGCCATCAGCCTACCTTATCTTGGACCCTTGGGACCTGCAGCAGCCTGCAAATCCTAGAACCCTCAACGACGGGGCAATCAACGGGAAGCCCTACGATTTGAGATCTATCTACGCCGTTTCAAGTCCCTATTCAGAGATTGAATGGCACGCTGGAATGAACGATGCTAGGTTAGAAAATGGACGATAAGGGGTTCGTGAGGGCAGTGGCTGGACGGGGGGAAGCATAAGCTTGGCGTGAAACGCAACTTGGGATCTTTTAGGTGCAGCGCGCGGTTGAACTGTAAAGGACTCGGGTCACCTATCGGATGCTCTATCGGCCAGGGGCAAGGGCCATCTTTTGTGGCCTCCGAAGCGGCGGACATTTCTTTGGAGTAAGAACCCGAGGCGATTCCAGGAGACGAAAGGAGACACGCATGAAGTCAACCCGAGCAGTTGTGGGGGCGGTGCTGTTGATCATGATCGGTGCGCAGGCGAAAGCTGCAACGCCTGATCAGATTCGCACCGCGATCATGTCGAAGTTTACCTTGACACAGCGCAGCATGATGACGGGGAAGGTTACCAAGCCGGGTACTATTGCTATCATTCAGAAGGCTGGTATCAACGCGGACCCACAATCTAAGCTCGCTATGAGGGCGGTCGTTATCAAGAACGGAGAGATTGATCACGCCGGTGGCGGAAATCTCCTGGGCGGTGACAGCGGCCTGACCTTAAAGCCTGGGCAGCAAATCTACTTGTACCAGATAGGTGTGGAAGAGGACAGCGTTACGCTGCTTTACGGTACGGTTGATTCCGTGGATTTGATGGTGAACGGCTCAACCCGTAGAGAGTACTACAAGGGCGCGCTTAAGTTCAAGTACGACGGAGGCCTTGCAGCGGTTCAGCCTTCGCAGGTACTGGCCGACATCGGGACTTGGATCAAGACCGAGTCGGATGCTGCGGCGTCTACGGCAAATACAATAGCGCTAGGGCAAACACCTGAGCAGGTGGTCGCCATTCTTGGTGCGCCCGAGAATAAGGTGGATCTGGGCGCAGAGAAGATCTTTATCTACAAGGAGATGAAGATCGTGTTCGTGGACGGGAAAGTGAGCGACGTACAATAACGCTGGGCACGTTGGGCACGTTGGGCACGCGGTGGACCAACGTGGCGTGGAAGTCCACCTCAAAAGTTGTGGTCAAGGGCGGTGTATCGCTCAAGGCGGCAGTGGGATTCTTACTCTGCCGCGGTGCAAGCAAGAAGAAAGATCGCAAGTCCTCGCCGTGCCCCGTCTGGCGGGGTGGGGAGGCTTGGGGGTAGACTGAGGCGGGTGGAGATGGCCAGCCTGGTGGCGGCGCTTTTTCCGGGGAGCCGGGAAGCACGGAGAACTTGGGGGACCGGGGAGCGGTGGTCCGGAATGGTGGGGCATCGCTGAAGTCGGCGGTCCCTCCAAATACACCCACCCAGTTCACCTTCGTGAACCCGGACGGGGGGAGCGCCACCAAGACCTGGCAGTGGCCGTGATCCACGGAGATGTCCGTTGCGGAAGGCCTTGCCATTCCCCCCGCGAGAATCCCTCCGGCCCATGGGTATGAAAGTGGTGTGGGCCAGGCCGCCGGGCGACGGCACCCACAGGATCGATTGGGAAGGCTGATGGGAGTAGGGAGGACCGATCAGAATCGCCCCCCTCGCTCCGAGGGAGGCGAACGAGAAATCGGCGGAGGATGTCGGAGGTGCGCGGGAACGACCGCTGCTCCGATGGCTGGGGCCGATCGGCGACGGGCCGCTACGATGAATGGTCGCTGGTGTAGCGGCCTTTCCTCGCCAAAGGCCGACTGGGCAGGGTGCGGCCCCGGCGCTTCGGCCGATCGGCGATCGGCCGCTACGATGAAGGATGACCTTCGAAAGGCCGCGGAGTCGCCGCCGGGCGACGGCTCCCACAGGGGGGATGGCGAGCGAGTACGATTTGGGCCGGGGCGGGCTGGGGTTGAAGGGCGCGGCGGTAGAAGATGGGTTTGGCAGGCCTCCCGTCTTGCGCGTGTGCCCAAGAAGACTATAATAGCAGCACGAGGAAGCCATGAAGATCGATGAGGTTCCTCAAGATGAAGGGCTGTATGAAGGCAGGAAAAGCGTCTGCTACGCGCTGGGGGAAAACGACCGCTATGTGCTTGCACCCAGCACCGGATGGGAGCCTCTGAACATCGCCAACGGCATGGCTTGGGAGGTCATTTCCAAGCAGGTGGAGCAGGCGCTCCGCGACGTCCACGCGAGAGTCAAGAGCCCCCTCGCCTACCACATGGCCCTGAACCAGATGGACATCAAACTCATGGCCCAATATGTCCGGCTCCCCATCTGGAGAGTTAGAAGGCATCTGAGGTGGGAAGTATTCGAGCGCCTGAAACCGAGCCTCAAGGGGCGATATGCGGCTGTCCTGCGAATGCCCGTTGAACGCATCTCCTTCGTTCCCGAGATCCAGCGGGACAAGGGCGAAAGATGAGCGTCCCTTTTCGCCACCAGCAGGCAGCACATTGTGAAACGGGCGTAACCGCTAACCTCCTGTGCCACCATGGCGTGCGCATTTCCGAGTCGCTGGTCTTCGGGATCGGAGCGGGCCTTCACTTTGCCCATTTCCCGTTCATCAAGATCAATGATTTGCCTCTGACCGCCTTTCGTAGCTTCCCGGGTAGCATCCTAAAAAAGGCCACCAAGCACCTAGGGATCAAGATCGGCGCGGAGAAGTTCTGGAGCCAGCGGGCTGCCATGGCTAGCCTCGACAGAAGGCTCGACGCCGGGATCCCCGTCGGCCTCCAAGCGGGGATTTTTTGGTTACCGTATATCCCCGCGGCCCTGAGGTTCCATTTCAACGCCCATAACCTCGTTGTCTACGGTAGAAACGGGGACTGCTATGCGGTCAGTGACCCAGTGATGGAAGAGCCCATTGTTTGCGCGAGGGAGGACATTCAAAAGGCCCGATTCGCAAGGGGTATGTTCTCTCCGAAGGGCAGGATGTACTACATTTCCAGCGTGCCTGAACACGTCGATGTCGCCAATGCAACGTTGCGGGGGCTCAACGAATCCTGCCGGAACATGCGCGAGGTGGCCTTTCCACTCGTGGGAGTAAAGGGCGTTAACTTCCTGGGAAACCAGATTGAAAAGTGGCCCGAGAAACTGGGTGAGAGGAGGGCGCGTCTTTACTTGGCGCAGCTCATCCGCATGCAAGAGGAGATAGGCACCGGTGGAGCCGGTTTTCGATTCATGTACGCGGCGTTTCTCCAGGAAGCTTCCGGTGTTTTAGGCGAGAACCGGCTGATGGACTTGGCCACGCGGATGACGGCCATTGGTGACCGCTGGCGCCTTTTCGCGTTGAGATGCGCAAGGATTTGCAAGGCACGGACAGTGGAGGGAGACACCTACGGCGCACTGGGCGATATGTTGAGAGACTGCGCCGTTCGGGAGGACGAGTTGTTTCGCGACCTGCGCTCCATCCTGCAAGAACGGTGGGCCGCGGCTTGAATGAAACGGACCGCCAAGCCTCCCCCCGGCGGGGAAGGGAGCTCGTGAGACAGGCCGAAAGTCAGGACGGTTGCCGGAGAGAAATGGTCTCCGTCCGGGGTGTGACTAAAGTTTACCGGGGCTCGGCCACGCCGGCGCTCAAGGGCCTTGACCTGTCCGTCCGGGAGGGGGAGGTTCTCGGGCTGCTGGGGCCTAACGGCGCTGGCAAGACCACTGCGATCTCAATCCTGACCACGGCCATGGCCCCAACGGAAGGCCAGGTCTCCATCGGCGGCCTGGACATCCTGAAGTACCCAATCGAGGCGCGGAGCTTGCTGGGTGTCGTCCCCCAGGAAATCGCGCTCTACCCCAGCCTTACGACCCGGGAGAACCTCCAATATTTCGGCAGGCTCTATGGCATGCGGGGCGCTCTTCTCCGAGATAGGATCGCCGAGTGCCTTCAAGTCGTGGGCTTGCAGCAGAAGGCAGACGAGGCTGTTTCCACGTACTCCGGAGGGATGAAGCGGAGGGCCAACCTGGCTGCGGGCATTCTCCATAGCCCAGCCATTCTCTTTCTGGACGAGCCAACGGTGGGCATCGATGCCCAATCGAGAGGCCTGATTCTGGAAAGGCTGCTGCACCTTAGGGACACGGGAACGACCATCATCTACACCACGCATTACATGGAAGAGGCGGCGATGCTGTGTTCTTCAGTGGCGATTATCGACGAGGGGCGGAAGATCGCCGAAGGCCCTCCCAATGACCTGGTCCGTGATTCGGGCGGATGCACTAATTTGGAGGGCCTCTTCTTCTCCCTCACGGGCAAGCACCTCAGGGATTGACCGGTCGTGAAAGGCGCCTTATTGATGAGAAGATTCGTTGCCTCGATGTGGAAGGAACTCCTTCTTCTTTGGCGGGACAAAATGGGGCTTCTCGTGCTTTTCCTCATGCCCGCCATTCTCGTGGTCGTGATTTCCCTCGTGCAGGAGAATGTGGCAAAGACCTTCTTCGAGACCAGAGAGAGTATCATTCTCGTGGATGAAGACCATGGAGACGTCGGGCAGAGCATCGAAAGAGATTTAGCCGGGTCTGGCATTGTCGGGGTCGTAACAACGCTGGATGGAAGAACGGCCGACAAACGCTCCGCCCTTGATGCCGTGGGCTGCGGCCGTTACCAGGTATGCATTCTCATCCCTAGGGGATTGACCGCTGCACTTCAGAAGAAGGCGCGCGAAGCCGTAGAAACCACGCTTTCCTGGAAACGTGACGGAAAGGGCGGTGGGGTTGTCGTGCCCGAGATATCTGTCTATTTTGATCCGGCTGTTCAGGGGAGTTTCCGCGGTGCGGTTCTGGGTTCCCTCGGTCGGATAACTCTCGCGGTCGAAACGCGGGAGGAAGACAGAGCCTTGGCCGAAGTCATTCCCCAGATAATTAGAGAGAGCGTTGAGCGATCCATGGGCCCAGAGATTGCCGGGGCGGTTGTCCGCTCGCTCCCCAATCTAAACCCAGGCTTGGGCGGCGTGCCCGCCATCAGAGTCAGACATCAAGTCGTCATGTCTGGAGGCATGACTTCTCCGCCCACGTCCGTTCAACAGAACGTGCCGGCCTGGGCGCTGTTTGGAATGTTCTTCATTGTGGTTCCACTATCCGAATCTCTCATTACCGAGAGACGAAACGGGACGTTGATGCGACTTCTTACGATGCCAGTGTCCACCTTGGCGCTGGTCACCGGCAAGGTTACGGCATACGCGCTCGTCTGCATGGCACAGTTTACGCTGATCCTGCTGATTGGCAAGCTGCTCCTCCCGATGCTTGGGACACCGAGACTAGACCTGGGATCCGACCCACTGGCCGTCTTTCTCGTGGCCCTCAGCGCCAGCCTTGCCGCAACGGGGTTCGGCTTGCTGGTGGGCACGGTCGCGAGGAGCTTCGAACAAGCTTCCATGTTTGGTTCAGTCTCGGTCGTCGTTGCCGCGGCGTTAGGAGGAATCATGGTTCCTGCCTACGCCATGCCCGCCACCATGCGCCAGATCAGCGTGTTTTCGCCACTGGCCTGGGGCCTGAATGCCTTTCTTGCTATTTTCGTCCGGGGGCAGGGGCTCCGGGGCGCCCTCCCGGGCATTTTGTTGCTACTCTCTTTTTTCCTGATGAGCATGCTCCTTTCTGGGTACGTTCTCCTCAGAAGGGGTCCAAGCGGGGCATGAGCAGCCGATGAAGATCCTTCTCGTGAATCCACCGAATTGCGGCAGAAGCATTCCGCGGGAACGCTATGGAATTGACTTTGTCAAGCATATCTTCCGAGGAGAACCCTACGCCCTAGAAGTTCTCGCGGGCACCGTGAATGATCACGAGGTTCGTATCGTGGATCTGAAAGTCGAGCCCGCGGCGCTCGAAACCTTCTTGGTGGAGTTTGGACCCGAGATCGTCGGCTTCACTGGCGTCACATGCGAGGCAAATACCGTTCTGAGGCTCGCCGCGCAGGCCAAGGCGATGTGCAACGCCACGGTCGTGGTCGGTGGCAGCCATGCTAGTAGCGCCCCGGGGTACTTTAACCGGGAACAGGTCGATTATATCGTCGTGGGTCTCGCAGGGTCGAGCTTCAGGGAGCTCGTGGTGGCCCTGGCGGAGGGGAGGACTCCGGACGGAATCCCGGGGGTGGCCAGGACCAGACCCGGCAAAGAGATCGCGTTCAGGCGCCGCTCTTATTCTCCTGCCGACCTTGCGGACGACTGGCCCCCAAGCTATCACAAGGTCTCAGGCTACCGAGAGAGCTACACGATTCCAGCATTGAAGCTCAAACTTGGATTCGTTGCCTCCGCCTACGGTTGTCCGTTCGGCTGTTCCTTCTGCTGCATCGCCTCTCAGGCCGGAGGGAGGCATCTGACCCGCAGGGTGGGCGCGGTGCTTCGGGACGTTCGGCTTCTTGGAGACATCCCAGTGGTCCGCTTGATTGACGCCAACACGTTTGCAGACATCGGGCACGCAGAGAGGCTCTGCGGTGCGATTTTGGAGGAGGGCATTCAGAAGAGCTTCATCGCGGACATCCGAGCCGATACGGTCGTCTCCCACCCGGCCCTCCTGCGCCGATGGAAGACCGCAGGGCTGCGTTCCGTGATCGTCGGGTTCGAGGAAATCGATGGGAAGAGGTTGAGAGGGTGGCGCAAGGGAAGTTCCACCGAGACCAACCTGGAAGCCATCGCGGCGCTTCACGAAATAGGCATTACCATAGTCGGCGATTTCATCATTTCCCCAGAATACGGCGAAGCCGAGTTCGAGGCCCTTGGCACATATATCGCGAAGAATCCGATTGACCTCCCTATTCTGTCCGTGCTGACTCCCCTGCCGGGCACGGCGCTATATGAAACCATGAAGGACCGGATCCTCATCGAGGATCTAGACTATTACACCCTCGAAAATGCCATACTCCCCACCAGGCTTGGAGACAAGGTATTCTACCAAAGATACGCTGAGCTGCTTCGCCTTTGCCAGTCCCGCGCGCGGGTATGAACAGGAGAGCCGCACCATGGATTGCTACATCACGGATCTGGGGGTATTCCTTCCGAATGACCCGGTCAGCAACGATGAAATGGAGAAGATCCTCGGAATGGCTGGCGAGGTTCCGTCGCGCACAAGGCAGATCATCTTGCGGAACAACCAGATTCGGCAGAGATACTACGCGCTGGATCCGGTTTCCGGAAGATCCACGCACTCTAATGCCAAGCTGACGGCCAACGCGATTCGGAACCTGATGCCGTACGACGGTTTTGCAGTGGATGACATCGAATGTCTCTGCTGCGGTACCGGAACCCCCGACCAGTTGCTGCCGGGCCACGGGCTTATGGTCCACGGAGAACTCGGCAGCCGGCCGTGCGAAGTGATCAGCACATCGGGGATCTGTCTCTCGGGGCTCACGGCCTTGAAATACGCTTATATGAACGTGGCGCTTGGGATGTCCAAGAATGCAGTGGCCACGGGTTCAGAAGCGGCCTCGTCGTTCCTCAACGCAAGGTTCTTCAAGTCCGGGCCTCACAAGCACCATGAAGAGCTAACAAAACGGCCCGCGCTTCTGTTCAATGCTGATTTCCTTCGGTGGATGCTTTCCGACGGGGCCGCGGCCGCCTTCCTGACGCGAGCTCCCGAGGCCGGGAAGCTGGCTCTGAGGATAGACTGGATTGAGCATGTTTCTTTCGCCAGCCACTTCGAGACCTGCATGTATGCGGGGTGCTTCAAGAACGCAGACGGAGACTTGAGGGGCTGGCGTGAATTCGAATCGATCCACGAGGCTGTGGAGGAAGGCGCATTCAACTTGCAACAAGATGTGAAGCTTCTCAACCGGGAGATCGTCAGGACAGCCGTGGACCTGACCCTCCCGGCGGTCATCAAGAAGCACTCCCTGAAAACAGGGGACGTGGATTGGTTCCTTCCCCACTACTCCTCCCATTTCTTCAAGGGCGCATTGCACGATGCCATGATGAGAATCGGCTTCGGCATCCCCATGGAAAGGTGGTACAGCAACCTCGCGACAAAAGGGAATACCGGATCCGCCGCCATCTACATCATCTTGGAGGAACTATTCAAGTCGGGACGCGTCTGCCGCGAGGACAAGTTGCTCTGCCTGATCCCGGAGAGCGGACGGTTTTCCATGTGCTACATGATGATGACGGCTGTTTGATAGGGCCGTGAGAAGAGGTGGCATCGTTCTTTCGCCGGTATTGATAAGGAGGATGGCATGAAACGTAGACACTGTGGCTGTTGGTGCATCGTGGCGTGGGCTTGCGTCGTGTGGGCGGCGGCAAGCACCCTTGCTTGGGCGGGCGAACCTATCAAGGTCGATCAGACCGTAGCCATGCCGAAATCGGAAGTGGGTGAGCTTCACTTCAAGGCGGGCTCCCTTATTTTCGAAGAAGTGGTGATCCGCAACGCCCCCAATGAAGAGGATATCGCCAAAGCCAAGAGTGATCCCGGGGACAACTGTCACCCCAAGCTCGCCGTTGGCGTGAGCAATACCTCTGACAAGAAGATGAGCATGAAAATCATCGTGAGGCTTGAGGGAGAGGACGGCAAAGTCTACATGAGTTGCGACCGAACGGACGACGTCCAGCCCAACGCGCAAGACGACCATACCAACCTCTGCTGGCTCGATAGCATGAAGACTATTGACTGGCCAAAGGTCACTAAAGTGCACATTATCGCCTCCATCGCCGAAGCGAAGTGAGCCCGTGAACTGAGAGACCTGTCGCACGCCCGTCCATTCCGGGAGGGGAGCGCGGACTTCTGTCTGCCCTCCTTGTGTTCGCGAGACGAGACGTTCGCCGTCAGGCGACGGCTCCCATAGGGGGGCGGGGAGCGAATACAATGCGGGGGTCGGCCAGGCGAGGGCTTGAGTGGCCCGGCCGCCAGATGCCCTCCTGAAAGGGCGGCCTTTTCAGGAGCGAGCATAGGGATTCCTTCGTTTGCGCATGCCTTCGAGTCCTGGGATTAGGCCTCAGTGCCTTGATCTCAGCAGCGCGCTCAGATCGTCCGGGTTGAGGAGACCGGCGCTGGCGGGTTCCTCGAGGAAGGGCCGAACATCCGCGACAAGCCGCGGCCAATCGAGCGTGCCGAGCCTGTTGAGGAGAAGGGAGCGCCAGTTCCTCCGGGTTACGCCGGGGCCATCCCAGCATGTCTGCGAGAGGGCGTTCTTGAGCAGGGGGAGATTCGGTTCTGGCCACTCCCGGTCGGAGTGGCCTGCTTCGGGTCCGGAGGCTCCTGCACGGTCCCCGCTATCAGCGTTCAGCCTCGGGGCCAGACGATCTCATCCGGCCAGACGGCCACCTTCACCGTCACCGCCTCCGGCGAGGGACCTCTAAGCTACCAGTGGTACCAAGGGTATAGCGGAGACGTCTCCCATCCCGCGGGAGGCGCGACGGGCGGCAGCTACACGACTCCGCCCCTCACATCGAGCACGCAATACTGGGTCCGCGTCTCGAACTCCTGCGGGCACACCGACAGCGCGACCGCCAGCATTACCGTTCTCACGACGCCCCCACCATCGGTCGTATCGCTCACCAAGCTGGGGGGCCCCTTCCGGATAGTCGCCGCGGGAGGCAACATCGAGGCAGGGATCCAGATCTACATCAACGGCTCGCTCTGGTCCAACACCTCCTGGAAGAGCACCGCCAAGCTCGTGCTGAAGGGCGGAGCGTCCTTGAAGTCCGCGGTGCCACCGAACACCCCGACGCAGTTCACCTTTGTGAATCCAGACGGGGGAAGCCTCACCAAGACCTGGCAGTGGCCGTGAACTGAGGGATGGCTGGGGGGGGGGGGGGGGGGGGGGCGCCCCTTCCCCCCCCCGGTGGGTGCCAGAACAGACCACTTTTTTATTTCCCTTTCAACACTTTTT
>JAJYLT010000010.1 GCA_021787565.1 Acidobacteriota bacterium | reverse complement strand
CTCCGGGCCATCATCTCCGACTACACGCGCGAGGCCGGCGTCCGGAACCTGGAGCGGGAGATGTCCGCCGTCTGCCGGAAGGTGGCCAAGGCCCGGATCGGTGGACGAAAGGCCAAGGTGACGCTGAACGCCAAGAACATCCGGGAATACCTGGGCCCCCAGCAGGTCTACCTGGAAACGCGGGAGCGCATCGACCGGCCCGGCGTAGCCACGGGCCTGGCCTGGACCCCCGTGGGCGGCGACATCCTCTTCGTGGAATCCACGGCCATGAAGGGGCGGGGCTCCCTGGCGCTGACCGGCCAGCTCGGCGACGTCATGAAGGAGTCCGCGCACGCGGCCCTCTCCTGGATCCGCACCCACGCCAAGGAGCTGGGAATCTCGGAGGATGTCTTCGCCAAGCGGGACATCCACGTCCACGTGCCCCAGGGGGCCATCCCCAAGGACGGCCCTTCGGCGGGCGTGGCGCTCACCTCCTCGCTGGTCTCCCTCCTCACCGGGAGGGTGGTGCGCGACGACCTCGCCATGACCGGCGAGATCACGCTCACGGGCAAGATCCTGCCGGTGGGGGGGGTCAAGGAGAAGGTGCTCGCCGCCAAGCGGGCGGGGCTTTCGGCCGTGATCCTTCCCGAGCGCAACGAGAACGACCTGGAGGACCTCACCGAGGAGGCCAAGAAGGACATGGTCTTCCACTTCGTCAAGGAGATTCCCCAGGCCCTCAACCTGGCCCTCAAGCCCAAACAGGCCAAGCGGAAGACAGCCCCCTCGAAGGCGGGCCGCGGAGGCGCCTCCGCAGCCGCGCCCGCCAAAGGACGCAGCAAATCAGCGCTCACGAAACCGAGACGCCGAGGCAAGTAAAGTGATGGTGGGGATTCTGGCGCTTCGAGGGCCGCGGGTGCCCCGGGGTGCTCTTTGTTGGGCGAGTGGAGAAAAGTGCGGCTGGAGGATCGGCTCGGCCTTGGCGCTCGGCCGTCTGAAGGCCGCCGCCATGAATCGCCGATGGGAGCCTAGTTGAACTCCTCCTCGCCGTCGGTGTCGCTGATCTCGCAGGTGCGGCAGAGCGGAATCTGGTTTATGTGGCCCTCCGAGAAGAGCCGGCGGATGGCCACGGCCTTCTCGGAGTTCCAGACCTCGGCGATGCTGGCCCCGGCCACGTTGCCAAGAACCATTTCGCGCCTGTAATCCGTGCAGCAGAGCACCATGTCCCCGTTGAACAGGATGTAGGCCTGTTTGAAGAGCCGGGTGCAGGTGGCGAAGTGTTTCATGGGGTGGTCGCTGGGCGCCAGGTCGGAGGCGATGGCGATGTTCCCGCCGCGGTTCTCCAGGGCCGTCCACTTGCTCTCCACGCCCTTGTCCCGCCAGAAGGCCACGGCCTTGTCCACGTCGATCCTGTTGGTCCCGACCATCGTCACCACGATCTTGAAGCGATCCCGACCACCTGCGGCGTGCCACTTCTCGATGAGGCTTGTGACGTTCCCCATGGTCTTCTCGAAAACCATGGCGCCGCGCATGGTCGCCTCGTAAGGGGCCTTCTCCACCCCCTGGAAGGAGATGTAGAGCGCGTGCAGCACGTCGGCCGCGATGAGCCGGTCCGCCACCGGCGGAGTGAGCCTCGATCCGTTGGTGGTTACCACGAGGCGCGCCTCCGGAATCTTCTGCTTGATGGCGGCCATCTTGTCGATGATGCCGGGGTCCAGGAAGGGCTCGTTCATGAGGTAGGGAGAGATGCGGCGTATGCCGTGTCTCGCGATCTCGTCCAGGATCCGCTCGAACAGTTCCTTGGACATGAACCCCTTGGGCTGGCTCTCCACGGTGTCGGGGTAGGGGCAGAAGATGCAGGCCGCGTTGCAACCCGTCTGCGTCTGGATCTGCACCGCGCGGGGGAAGGCGGGCACGTGGCGCCGGGTCGCCGACTTCCAGAGGCGCGACGGCAGGGGATCCTCGGGCCTGGGCACGTAATAGCGGCTCTTCAGCGTCCTCAACACGTGCATGGGAGTCTCCTGCCGTCACCCGCCAAGAACGGAGGGAGGCCGCAGAGCCTCGCGGTTCCTCTCAACCAACGAGCGAAGGCGGCGTTTCTTCCGGACCACGCTAGGCCCGCCTCGGTCCGCGGCCGTGCATCTGCTCGAGGATGGCCGCGCAGGCGGCCGCCGGATCCGGCGCGCCGGTAATGGGCCGGCCCACCACCAGGAAGTCGGCGCCCGCCTCCACGGCGCCGCGGGGGGTGGCGATGCGCTTCTGGTCCTGAACGTCGGCACCCGCCGGGCGGATGCCCGGGCAGACGGTGAGGAAGTCCTGCCCGCAGGCGGCCTTCACGGCGGCTGCCTCGTGGACCGAGCACACCACGCCGTCCAGGTTGCCCTGCCTGGCCACCTTCGCCAACCGAAGCGCAGCCTCGCCCGGCGTCCCCTCGTACCCGACCGAGCGGACCTCCTCGGGGCCCAGGCTCGTGAGGATGGTCACGCCCACCGAGAGGGGCCGGGGACGGCCCAGGGCGGCGGCCTCCCGCTCCGACTGCTCCCGGGCCTGGGCGCACATGGCGGCCCCGCCCGCGGCGTGGACGTTGAAGAGGGCCGCCCCCGTCCGGGTCAACACCCGCGAGGCCGCCCCCACGGTGTTGGGAATGTCGTGGAACTTCACGTCCGCAAAGACCTTGAACCCCCTCGCGGAGTGTCGCTCAATCACGCCGTACCCGAAGGCCAAGAGGGCCTCCAGCCCGAACTTGAGCCACACCGGCTGGCCTTCAAGGGCCGATGCGAGGTCGTTCAGACGTTTCTCGTCGTTCACGTCGAGGGCGACGATCAGATCTGCCAAGGATGCCTCCGAAGAAGTGGGAGGTGAGGAGTGAGGAGTGAGGAGAACAAGAAGGAGAAAACGGATCGGAGGGAAGGTATGAGCCGAGCGATTCTACCGGGCGGTTTCACTCCCTCACTCCTCACTTTCATTCGTGGCAGCCCGGTCTCGGCCCCGGGTCCTTGATCTGGCCGATGAGCGCTTCCACGGAGAGAAACCCGTGCCGCTCGCAGTAGGCCTCGATGCCGTCGAGGATGGAGTAGGGACACTGCGGGTCCGCGAAGAGCGCCGTCCCCACCTGGACCGCCTTGGCGCCCGCGAGAAGGAACTCGATGGCGTCGTTCGCCGTCGCGACCCCGCCGATGCCGACGACCGGAATCTTCACGGCCCGGCTCACCTGGTAGACGATTCGGATGGCGATGGGGCGGAGGGCGGGGCCGGAGAGCCCGCCGATCTTGTTCCAGATGCGGAACTCTCGCCTCTCCACGTCGATGGCCATGGCGGGCATGGTGTTGATGCAGGTGAGGGCGTCGGCCCCCGCCTCCTCGGCGGCTCTGGCCACCGCCACCACGTCCGAGGCGTTGGGGCTCAGCTTCACCCAGAGCGGCTTCCTCATGACCTCCCGGCAGGCTTTGGTCACGGCGTGGACCATGGCGGGATCGGTGCCGAAGTGGATGCCTCCCTCCTGGATGTTGGGGCAGGAGATGTTCATCTCCAGGGCCGCAAGGCAGGGCTCCGCGTCGAGCTGGCGGGCCGCCTCCACGTACTCCTCCACGGTGTGCCCGTAGAAGTTGGCCACGAAGGCCGTGTCGTATCCCCTCAACCGGGGAGCCTTCTCCTCGATGAACCGCCGGGTCCCCACGTTCTGGAGCCCGATGGCGTTGATCATGCCGCCCTGGGTCTCCCAGATCCTCGGCGGCGGGTTGCCCTCGCTCCCCGCCACGGAGAGCCCCTTGAGGCAGGCTCCGCCCAGGCGGTTCAAGTCCAGGTAGCTCTCCATGTCCAAGCCGTACCCGCAGCAGCCCGAAGCCAGCATGACGGGATTCTTGAGGCGGAGGGAGCCGAGCGTTACGGCCATCTCTACGGCCATTCCACCACCTCCCCTTCGAAGACCGGACCCTCCTGGCAGACGCGCTCGTAGCTCCGCACGCCATCCCGGACCACGGGCACGACGCAGCCCAGGCAGACGCCGTAGCCGCAGGCCATGCGCGCTTCCAGGCTCAGGTAGGAGGGGACGCGCCCCCGGCAGAGCGCCGCCACCGCCTTGAGCATCCCCTCGGGGCCGCAGGCGTAGACGACGGGGGCACCCATTTCGATGGCTCTTTTCAGCGGTGCCGTAACCAGGCCCCTCTCCCCCTCGCTCCCGTCCTCCGTAGTCACCTCCGGTTGCACGCCCAGCGCGGCCAGCTCCTCCAGGCAGACCAGGTCGTCCTTCGTCCGAGCGCCCTGGAGGAAGCTGAAGGACCTGCCTTCCCGCGCGAAGGCTTCGGCCAGGTAGACCAGCGGCGGTACACCGACGCCGCCTCCCACAAGGGCCGGTTTGCCCCCTCGTTCAGCCGCCCCGCGGGGAAAGGGGCGGCCCAGCGGCCCCAGGGCATGGACCTTCTGCCCGGGCTCCAGTTCATGCAGGCGGCGGCTGCCCTCTCCGAAGATCTTGAGCAGGAAGCGGAGGACACCTTGCGAGGGATCGTCACTCAGGATGGAGAGGGGTCGTCCCAGGAGCGGATCGGCCCCCCAGTCGCCGCGGACCATGTAGAACTGGCCGGGTTTGCTCGGCTCCACGCGCCCTTCCACGGTGATCGTCGCGTAGGGCCCCCGGCGCACGTTGGACCGCACGGTGTAAGGGCCGACTCCCATGATCCCTCCTGGAGCGGGAGTATAACCGCTTTCACGGCGAGGTTGAATGGCTTTGCCTTCACTGGCCGCCTGCGGCTACAATAGCACTTCCGCCTTTGAGAGCGGGGTTCTCTGCGGCTTCGCGGGAGGATGCGTCATGCCTAAAGAGGGACACGTGGCCCCGGAAGAATTCCGCCGCGGGATCCTGGAAGAGATCCGTCCCTGGGGCCGTTTCCGGCGCTACCCGAAGGACCAGGTGGAGGGAATCAAGATCCTGACCCTCGAACCGGGAGGGGTGCTCTCCCTGCAGTACCACGAGCGGCGGAGCGAGTACTGGGTGGTCCTGGACGAGGGCCTCGAGGTGACTCTGGGCGAGAGAGTCTGGCGCCCGGAGCCCGGCGAGGAGATCTGGATCCCGCACGGGGTTCTGCACCGCGCCAGTGGGGTGGGCCGGTCGCCCGCCCGCTTTCTGGAGTTTTGGTTCGGCGATCCCGACGAACGGGACATCGTTCGGGTGGAGGACATCTACCACCGCGGCTGAGGGTCGCCTCCGGCGTGTTCCAAGAGGTTGTCAGGGCAAAAGGATTGTAAGGGGAATCTGGGATGGATAGAAAAGCGCGCGTGGCGGTGAATGGCTACGGGGTCATCGGCAAGAGGGTGGCGGACGCGGTGCGGCTCCAGCCCGACATGGAGCTGGTGGGCGTCTCGGACGTGGCGGGGGACTACCGCGTCCAGGTGGCGGAGGTCCACGGCATCCCGGTCTACGCCATGACCGAGGAGGCCTGGTCCACCATGAGGGAGACGGGCGTCCACGTCCACGGGACTCTTCCCGATCTGCTGAAGCAGGTGGACGTGGTGGTGGACTGCACGCCGAGAACCGTGGCTTCCAAGAACAAGGTCCTCTACGACGGGCTGGGCATCAAGTCCATCTTCCAAGGCGCCGAGAAGCACTCCCTGACGGGCCACTCCTTCGTGGCCCAGGCCAACTACGAGAGCGCCCTGGGTCTCAACTCCACCCGCGTGGTCTCCTGCAACACCACCTCCATCGTCCGCACCCTGGGGGCTCTGCACAAGGCGGGCCTCGTGAAGAAGGGGTGGGGGACCCTGGCCCGCCGCGCCGTGGATCCATGGAACACTCACCAGGCGGGCATCATGAACACTATCGTGCCGGAACTCCACGTGCCCAGCCACCAGGCCCCCGACGCCAAGACCATCGTGCCGGACCTGAACATCACGACCATGGCCATCCTGACGCCGCAGACCATCAGCCACGCCCACGTCTGGCAGATCGAGATGACGCGGCCGGCAAGCCGGGAGGAGGTCTTGGAGGTCCTCTGGAAGACCCCCCGCATCGCCTTCGTGCGCGCCTCCGACGGCATCACCGCCTTGAACTGCAACGTGGAGCTCGTCCACGACCTGGGCCGCTCCCGAGGCGACATGTGGGAGGTGGTGGTTTGGGAGGACATCCTGGCGGTGGACGGGGTGGAGCTCTACCTCTTCTACCAGGTCCACAACATGTCCATCGTGGTGCCCGAGAACGTGGATGCCATCCGGGCGCTCACGGGGCTGGAGAAGGTGGGGGCCAAGTCCATCGAGACCACCAACGCCACGCTCGGCATCGTCAAAGACCTTCTGCGCTCCGGCAAGAAGGCTCTCCCGGCCCAGCAGCCCTGAAAATTCGGCGCTGAGCGGAACCCTGAGAAGGAAAGGCCCGCCCTCGCGGCGGGCCCTTCCGTATGCGCTGGTGGGCGATCAGTGAATCCCGGCCGCCTGGCCGCCCGTCTTCCCCCGGAGCAGGAGGATGAGAGGCAGGATGGCGGCGAAGATCAGCATCAGCATCCAGAAGACGTCCACGAAGGCCAGCACGGCCGCCTGGCGCTGGACCTCTCCGTACAGGAGGCCGATGGAGAGCTGCTTCATGGTGGAGGGATCGAGGCCCGCCGTGGCGAACAACCCGTGCGCGGTCTGCGCCAGGGTTTCTCGGTAGGCGGGGTTGAAGGGGGTGAGGTGTTCCACGAGCCGCTCCTGGTGGAACTGCGAGCGATGGCTGAGGACGGTGGTGGTGAGCGCGATGCCCACGGAGCCGCCCTCGTTGCGCAGGAGGTTGAACAGACCCGTGGCCTGGCCAATCTTTTCGGGGGGGATCCGCGAGTAGGAGGAGACGGCTACGGGCACGAAGAGGCAGCCCATGCCGAAGCCCTGGAGACATCGCGTCCACATCAAGTAGGAGAAGCTCACGTGCAGGTCCACCGAGACGAGCAGGGCCATGGAGACGATGTTCAGCACCACTCCCACCGTCACCATGAGGCGGGTGTCGATCTTGCCCATGAGGTTGCCGACGAAGAAGACCGCTACGAGCGACGCGATGCCTCCGGGGGAGAGGACGAGGCCGGCCCAGGTGGCCGTGTAGCCCATGAGGTTCTGGGCGAAGAGGGGAAGGGCCACGAAGGAGCCGTAGAGGCCGAACCCCAGGAGGAACATGAGGGTAGTGCCGGTGGCGTACTCGCGGTTCTTCATGATGGAAAGATCCACGAGGGGGTTCTCGGCCGTCAAGGAACGCCAGAGGAAGAGGGCGATGCCCAGGGCCGCCAGGACCGCGAAGGTCTTGATGAAGTTGCTGTGGAACCAGTCGTAGCGGTCCCCGCGGTTGAGCATCACCTCCAGGCTGCCGAGCCCCATGGCGATGAAGAGGAAGCTCCAGTAGTCCACCCGGCCCTCGGGCCGCTTCATGTAGGAAGGATCCTCGATGAAGAAGTAGCCCAGCACGAGCGCCACGAGGCCCAGCGGGATGTTGATGAAGAAGATCCAGGGCCAGGTCCAGTTGTCGGTGATCCATCCTCCCAGGGCGGGACCGATGATCGGGCCGAAGATGACCCCCACGCTGAAGAGCGCCATGGCCTTGCCGTGCTCCTCCTTGGGGAAGGATTCCAGGAGGATGGCCTGGGACATGGGCACCATGGCCCCCCCCGCGAAGCCCTGGATGACCCGCATGACGATCAGGAACCAGAGGGTGGGGGCCGCCCCGGAGCCGAAAGAGGCGATGCTGAACAGTACGAGGCAGGAGAGGAAGAATCGCTTGCGGCCGAAGTAGTTTCCCAGAAAGCCCGTGATGGGCAGGACCACGGCGTTGGCCACGAGGTAGCTCGTGATGACCCACGTGACCTCGTCCACTCCAGCCGAGTAAGTGCCGGCCATGTGCGGGAGGGCCACATTGGCCACGGAGGTGTCGATCACCTCCATGAGGGTGCCGAGCATGGCCGTCACGGCGATCAGGTACTTGTTGGCGGTCTTCACATCGTCTCCTTGGCCCGGCGGGTTCCGCCGGTCCTTGCGTAAGGTATACAGGGAGGCCTCCGGCTGTCAAACGGGAGGTGAGGCCCAAATTCCGCGATGGAATTGCGCTCGTAGGAGCGCCGCCCCCGGCGCGACGGACCGTACGCGGGCACCGCATCCTGGTCGCAGGGTCGCCCGGTTCGCGGCGAGGCGCCGCTCCTGCGCGGGCGTTGAGCCGCTATCGCGGAATTGGGGAGGGGTCCTTTCCTTGCAAGCCGGAAGAGTTTACTGTATGAAGAAGCATTGCGAGAGACCAGGGTTCTCGGTTCGGCCTGGGGCGGCCGAGTGAAAGGTGCGCCATGGTGCAGAGGATCAAACTCAAGGAGCAGATCACCCTGTCCAAATGGTCCGTGGAGGAGGCGAGGGAGCTCTACAACATCGCCGAGTGGGGCAAGGGGTTCTTCGACATCAACGACAAGGGCAACATGCTGGTGACGCCCGAGAAGACCCGGCAGAAGTCCTTGGACATCAAGGAATTGATGGATGACCTGAGGCTTCGCGGCATCCACCCTCCCGTCCTCATCCGGTTCACGGACATCCTCCAGAAGCGCATCCAGGAGCTCCAGGCGGCCTTCCATAAGGCCATCCAGGAGTACGGCTACCGCGGGGCTTACCACGGCGTCTACCCGGTCAAGGTCAACCAGAGCAAGCAGGTGGTCGAGGACATCGTGGACTTCGGCCGCGAGTACGACTTCGGGCTGGAGGCCGGCACCAAGGCCGAGCTGCTCATCGTCCTCTCCTCCCTGGACAACCTCAACGCACCGCTCATCTGCAACGGTTACAAGGACGACGAGTACATCGAGATGGCGCTCTGGGCCACCAAGATGGGCCGGAGGGTATTCATCGTCGTGGAGAAGCCCTCCGAGCTGGACCTCATCATCCGCTGGGCACGAAAGCTCAAGGTGAGGCCGTACATCGGCGTGAGGGCCAAGCTCTCCGCCCGCGGGCGCGGGAAGTGGGAGAGCTCGGGGGGCGACAAGTCCAAATTCGGCCTGTTCCCCGCCGAGATCCTCGACGCGGTCGAGCAGCTCCGGGCGGCCGGGATGCTGGACCGGCTCCAGCTCCTGCACTTCCACCTGGGCTCCCAGATCACCGCCATCCAGAGCATCAAGGATGCCATGCGCGAGTCGAGCCGCATCTTCGCGGAGCTGATCCGGCTGGGCGTGCCCATCGGATACTTCGACGTGGGCGGGGGCCTGGCGGTGGACTACGACGGCAGCAAGACCAATTTCTCCTCCAGCACCAACTACTCCATCGAGGAGTACGCCAGCGACGTGGTCTCGGCCCTGGCGGAGATCTGCGAGGAACGGGGCATCCCCCACCCCGCCATCATCTCCGAGAGCGGGCGGGCGCTGGTGGCCTACCATTCCATCCTGGTGTTCAACGTCCTGGGGACCAGCGAGCTCATCGACGAAACCAGGCCCCTGGAGATCCCCGACAATGCCCCCGAGGCCGTGATGAACCTGAGCGAGGTGCTCAAGGGCCTCACGGTGAAGAATTTCCAGGAGAGCTACCACGACGCCATGCAGATCCGCGACGAGACCCTCACGCTCTTCAACGTGGGGATGATGACCCTGGAGCACCGGGCGCTGGTGGAGCGTCTCTTCTGGCTCGTCTGCCACCGCATCGCGAGGATCATTCACGGCCTGGACTACGTGCCCGACGAGCTGGAGAACCTGGACCGGTTCATCTCCGACACCTACTACGGCAATCTCTCCGTCTTCCAGAGCCTGCCCGACCACTGGGCGGTGAAACAGCTCTTCCCCATCTGCCCCATCCACCGCCTCCACGAACGGCCCGCCCGCAAGGCTACCCTCGCCGACATCACCTGCGACTCGGACGGCAAGGTGGACCAGTTCATCGACCTGCACGACGTGAAGAACACGGTGGACCTGCACGAGCTGAAGGAGGGCAAGCCCTATTATCTGGGCGTGTTCCTGGTGGGCGCCTACCAGGAGGCCCTGGGCGACCTGCACAACCTGCTGGGCGACACCAACATCGTCCACGTCAGCGTGCTCGGACGCAACAAGTACCGCATCGACAAGACCATCGAAGGGGCCAAGGTGCGCGACGTGCTCTCCTACATGCAGTACCAGAAGCGCGACGTGATGAACGCCTTCCGAAGGATGGTGGAGGAGAGCATCGAGGGGCGGCGCATCTCCATCAAGGAGTCGGCGCGCGTCAAGAAGTTCCTGGAGGACGGCCTGGATGGCTACACCTATCTGGAGTAACGTCGTGGTCGGCTCCGTCGGTCCTAGGCCGGGCGCGCGTCCCTCGGCTTCTTGAGGAGCAGCACGAGGGGCGAGAGGGCCAGGAAGAGCACCATCAGCATCTGAAACACATCCACGAAAGCCATGAGGCTCGCCTGGCGCCCCAATTGGAGCCCCAGGATATGGACCGCCATGAGGCGGAGGGTGCCGGGGTCCACCCCCGCCGTCGGGCGCAGCCCCTGCTCGATGCCCGAGAGGGCCGACTGGTAGGCCGGATTGAACGGATTCAGGTGCCCCACGAGGGCGGACTGGTGGAACTGGGTGCGCCTGGCCAGCACCGTGCTGGCCAGGGCGATCCCCACCGATCCCCCCTCGTTGCGCATCAGGTTGTACAGGCCCGTGGCCTGCCCCGTCTCCTCGGGCCGGATGCGGGCGAAGGCCGCCACGAGCAGGGGGATGGAGACGAAGGCCTGCCCGAAGCTTTGAAAGAGGCGGGCGGTGGCTAGGTAGGGGAAGTCGATACCAAGGTAGATGTGTCGGTACAAGGTCATGGAGAAGATATTCATGGCCAGCCCCGCAAAGACGAGTATGCGGGTGTCCACCTTTCCCGTGAGGCGCCCGACGATGGGCATGGCGGCCAGGGCCGAGAGGCCGCCGACGGAGAGGATCATGCCGGCCCACGTGGCGTTGTACCCGAGCAGCTCCTGGACGAAGAGGGGGATCGTGACCATGGCGCCGTAGAGGCCGAATCCCCAGGTGAACATGAGGAGCGCCCCCGCGGAGAACTCCTTCTTCCTGAAGAATGCGAAATTGACCAGGGGCTTTTCGGCCGTGAGGGAGCGCCAGACGAAGAGGGCGAGCCCCACGAGTGCGCAGAAGGCGAAGATCTTGATGAAAGGGCTGTCCAGCCAATCGTAGCGCTCTCCCCGGCTGAGCACCACCTCCAGGCTTCCCACGCCCACGGTGATGAAGAGGAAGCTCCAGTAGTCCACCCGGCCCTCGGGCTTCTTGATGTAAGAAGGGTCGTGGATGAAGAAGAAGCCCAGCACGAGCGCCATCAGGCCCACCGGGATGTTGACGTAAAAGACCCACGGCCAGGTGTAGGTGTCGGTGAGGTATCCGCCGAGCACGGGGCCGATCAGGGGGCCCACGATCTGGCCGGCCCCGAAGAAGGCCATGGCCTTGCCGTGCTCCTCCCGGGGAAAGGTCTCCAGTAGGATGGCCTGGCACATGGGGACCATGGCCCCCCCGGCGAGGCCCTGAAGGACGCGCATCACGATCAGAAAGGCCAGCGACGGGGCCAGGCCGGAGCCCAGGGAAGCCAACATGAACAGGATAAGGCAGGAGAGGTAGAATCGCTTTCGTCCGAAGCGCATCCCCAGGAAGCCCGTCATGGGGAGGATGACCGCGTTGGCGACCAGGTAGGCCGTCAGGACCCAGGCGATTTCGTCCACCCCCACCGAGAAGGTCCCCGCCATGTGCGGCAGCGCCACGTTGGCCACGGCCGTGTCGATGTTCTGCATCAGGGGCCCCAGCAGCGTGGCCAGGGCTATCAGCCATTTGTTGGTGGTGTTGGTGGATTCCTCCAGGGCCGCCTCCCGAGAGATGCCCGTTCAGTTGCCGAGCAGGTTGAAGAACCCCGTGGCGTAGGTGCCCTGCACGTGCCGGAGGGCCCGTTGGCGACGGGGGTGTCGAGCACCTCCATGAAGGTGCCGAGGGTGGTCGTGGCGGCGATGATCCACTTTCTGGCGCCGTTCTCGGTGTTCAAAGCGCCATTACCTCGAATTCTTCTACAGTCGATTCACAAGAGGCGTCGAGTGGCGAAATGAGCGTTATGTATGGAAAGGGTCAACCAACCACGACTTGCAACTCGAAGTCGGTTTCTCGCCGCGCGCCCTCTCACCGCTTCCGCGTATCGATCTCGCAGGTCACCGACAGGCCGAGCCTCAGCTCGTGGTTTGGGTCGCTCGCGGGATCGATCTTGACTCGCACGGGCACCCGTTGGACCACCTTCACCCAATTGCCCGTGGCGTTCTCCGGGGGGAGCAGGGAGAAGACGGCGCCGGTTCCGGCGCTGATGCCCTCGACCGTGCCCCTGTAGGTGCGGTCCTTGTCGATGTCGGCCAAAATCTTGACGGGCTGGCCGACGCGGACGTTCCCGAGCTGGGTCTCCTTGTAGTTGGCCTCCACCCAGATATCGTTCAGGGAGAGAGGGACCACGGCGCAGATGGGCTGCCCGGGAGCGAGGACCTGGCCCACCTGGGTCAGCTTGCGGCTGATGTAGCCGGTCACGGGCGCCGCGATGGTGCAGTACGTCCGTTGGAGCTGGGCCTGATCCAGGGCCGCCTGGGCCACCTTGATGCGCTCCCGCGCTACGGTCAGGGCAGCCTCCGCCTGGGCGACGGTCTTCTGGGCCGCCTTGAGCTGGGCCTGGGCCACCTCCTCGCGGGTCACCACGTCGTCGTAGTTCTGCTTGGGGATGGACTGGCGCTCGTAAAGCGCCTGGATGCGCCCCCGGTCGATCTTGGCGAGGCGCAGCTGGCTCTCGTAGGCCAGGACCTGGGCCTTGGCCTGGGCGATGGCGGCCTGGTTGGTGGCCACGCCGGCCTGCGCCTCGGAGAGGCTGGCTCCGGCCCGCGCGATGGCGGCGTCGTAATCCTTCGGGTCGATGGTGGCCATGACCTGGCCCTTCTGCACGAGCATGTTTTCGTCGATGGGCAGGGTGAGGATCTTGCCGGGGATCTGGGGCGCCACGGTGTAGATCCGTCCCCCCACGTAAGCGTCGTCGGTGCTCACGAAGATCTGGTTGTGCTTCCAGCGCAGGTAGCCCACCACGCCTCCGGCCACGGCCAGTCCCAGCAGAATGCCCAATGCCACCCATTTCTTCTTCACGGCCATGGCTACTTCTCCTCCGCGGCGACCGGCTCCCCCTGCCGGCTGTAGAAGCCGGGGAGGTCCTCCCCCATGGCGGCCAGGAGGGCCGCCTGTTTGGTATACGCCTGGTAGGTCTTCTGGACGAGGCTCGATCGGCTCTCGGCGAGCACCGATTCGGCGTCGAGGACGTCCGTGGTGCGGGCCAGGCCGCCCTTGTACTGGTCCTCGACGATCCGGAAATTCTCCTTCGAGGACTGGACGTTGAGTTCGGCGGTCTTCCGCTCCCTCAGGGCCTCCACGAAGTCCCGGTAGGCCTGGCTGGCGGCGAGCTGGGCGGTCCGTTCCGCCTCCGTGAGCTCCCGGTGGGCGCGATCCAGATCGGCTTGGCTCTCGCGGATCTTGGCGCCCCGGACGCCTCCGTCGAAGATGTTCCAGGAGAGACCGACGAACAGCGATTGCATGTGCGGATAGACGAGATACTCGTTCTGCTGGTAGGCATTGTCGTACTGCGCCACCAGGCTGGGGTAGTAGTCCCGGCGGCGGAAGGTGAGCTGTTCTTCGAGCGCCTGGTACCGGGCTCTCAGAGCCTTCACCGTCCCGTTGTTGCTCACGCTGATGCTGCGGGCGTGCTCCATGGTCCAGGGCAGTTCGGGCGGAGGGGCGAAGGCACCCGGAAGGGTCTCCTTGGTGTCGGTGGGAAGGCCGATGGCCACGTTCAACGCCTCCATGGCCGTGTCGTAAGCGTCGTCCAACCGCCTCGCCGAATCCTCCACCGAGCGCAGCGCGACCTCGGTCCGGAGCAGGTCGTTGCGGGCCACCATGCCCTGCTGGTAGAGGTCCTGCACGATCCGGAGGTGGTCCGAAAGGGCCTTCTTCCGCTTCGCCACGACCTCCTTCTCGGCGCGCACCGTCATGGCCGACATGTAGCGCTCCACGACCTGGGCCTGCGCCCGGCGCACCGCGTCGGAGCCCGAGAGGCGCACCGCCTGCTCGCGGGTGCGGCTGGCTTCGAGGGCCTCGGAGCGCCGGCCGAAGTCCCAGAGGAGCTGGCGAACGGTAAAGTCGTACTGCCAATACGATTTCTGGTTGGAGGGTGCCTGCAGGAGGCCGAAGCGCAAGATCGTCTGATCCCTCTGGTCGGTGTAGCCCCCCTGGAGCGTGATCTCCGGGTAGTAGGTGGCTCCTCTGACCTGGAGGGTCTGCTCGCGGGCCACCGCCTCATCGCTCTGGCTGGTGACGGCGGGCAGTGATCCCTTGCCCGCCAGCTCCAAGGCCTTCCGGAGCGTGAGCACCTCCTGGGCCGGGAGCCGCAGGGCGAGCAGGCCCGAGCAGAGGGCCAGGGCCAGGGAGGCGGCCCTCACCCGACGAGCTCCACTCCGCGTAAGAAGCTGTTCATGGCACGGTTCACGCACGCTGAGACCTCCTCATCGGGATTATAGCGAATGTGGCAGAAGACCGAGGCGTGGAGGGCCGCCAGGAAGAACCGCACCAGGAACGGCACCTCCAGCCTCTGGAGCTGTCCCTGAGCCGCGGCGGCCTGCATGATCTCGGTCAGGCGCGCCTCCTCACGGCCAAAGGCCTCGTACAGGGCGGGGCCGAACCGAGAGGCGAACTCCCAGTCCCTGTGGATCTTCTCGCGGAGAAAGACGGGAAAGAAGGCGGGGGTCCCGCTGAAGGACTCGGCGTGGACGGTAGCCCACGCCCTGAGCCGCTGGATGGGGTCCTGGCCCGTTTTCAGGGCCTCTTCGATCTTGGTCCTGAAGGTCTTGACCCGCTCCATGATGAGGCTCTCGTAGAGAACCTGTTTGGAGGGGAAGTGCTCGTAGAGCCCCTGCATGCCGATCTGGGCCTCCGAGGCCACCTCCTGCATGGTGGCCTCGTCGAACGGTTTCCGGCCGAAGACCCGCTCGGCCGCCTCCAGCAGGAGCTGGCGGCGCTGCATCCGTTCTATCTCTTTTCGGCTCATCTCCACGCAGAACTCCAAATTCCAAATTCGGAATATAGATTCCAGGCCGAGTGCTGTCAAGCCCCTGGTGGAACGAAAGAGGTTCCGGGTGCCAGGGGCGAGACGGATGAGGGGAGGCGCTGATCGTGATCAGCGAAAAGTGGAGCGCGAGGTGCAAGAAAACCCAAAACACAAAGAAGGATTCACCGCGGAGATGTGTCCCTCATCCCTTCATCCGCGGAAGGTACCGCTCCAGGCTATCCACCAGATCGCCCAGCCGCCGGCCTTCGGCGATCTGCTGCTTGGCGCCCGTGGCCGAGATGATGCGGGCCACGCAGGCATCCACTTCGGCCATGAGTTTCCCCGCCCCCTTCTTCGCCGCGTACCAGGGCCGCAGAAGCTTCCAGGTGGCTTCGATCTGGTCCCTGCGCTCCTTCAGGAGAGGGGCACGGGATGCGGGGTTATCTTCATTGAGGAGGGTGATCTCCCGGGAGAGGCAGTCCAGCAGCGCCACCTCCCGGTGCTCGGCGGTGGGAAAGCCCTCGATGGGCAGCATGACCATGGTGATCTGGTTCGCGGCCAGGGCGGCCTTCACGTAAGCCCCTCCCGCGAGGGCATCCTTCATCTCCTTCAGGCATTCTTCCGCCCGGGAGGCCTGCCGACTCGCTTCGGCGTTCCCGTTAGAGGCCATCTTGAGCCGGTTGAGCAGGGCCTCCATACGGGCCGTCTGTCTGCGCATCGTGGCGGCGTCGAATCTGCGGGCCGTCAGCACGTCGATCGAATCCTCGGCGTGTTCCTCCAGTGCCCGGGCGGGTATCACCCAGGCTCCCGGCAAGGATGGCTGAGCAGCCCGGATCGCGCACAGCGGCGGAACACAAAAAACCAGTGAGAGAACCAGCACACGTTTGAGGAACATGCAACCTCCCTTAACTCCGCTTGACGCGGAGAAGACGGAACAATACGGGCATGAGAACAAAAACCAGCGGGAGCTGGAAGATGAGGCCGCTGATGATGGCGATGGCGAGCGGCCGCTGCATGGCGGAGCCCTGGCCGATACCGAGGCCGAGCGGCGAAAGGGCCAGAATCGCCGCCAGGGTGCTCATGGTGATGGCGCGCATCCGGTGCTTGCCGGCGTAGATGAGGGCGGCGCTCTCGTCCATCCCCTCGGGCGCCGTCAGGAACTCCCAGACCATGAAGATGGCCACCTCGGTGACGATGCCCAGGATCATGGTCATGCCCATCATGGAGGAAATGTTCAACTCCGTGCCGGTGATCCATAGCCCGATGAAGACGGCGCTCAGGGCCATGAGGGCGGTCAGCATGACGCCGACGGCCGGCCGGAACCGCTCGAAGAGGAAGAGCAGAAGGAGGAAAACCAACGCCACGGCCGCAAGGAAGACGGCGATGAGTCCCGCGAAGGCGATCTGCTGCTGCCGGTAGAGGCCTCCCAGCGAGAGGTCCACGTCCTTGGGGATGAGCCCAGGCTCGGCGAGGACCTTCTTCACGTCCTTCACCGTGGAGCCCATGTCTCTTCCGCTGATGCGGCCCGTCACGGGCACCATGAGCTTGAGGTCGTCCCTCGTGATCTGGGGTTGGCCGGTGACGGGCGTGACCGTCGCCACGCGGCTCAAGGGGAAGAGGTGGCCGTCGGGGGCCCGCAGCAGGAGAGAGCGCACGGCGGCCGTATTCCTGCGAAGCCGCTCCGGTACCCAGATGCGGATCCCCACCATCTTGGGTCCGCGTTGAACCTGGGTGGTCACGACGCCCTCCAGGTAGTCCCGCGCAACATCGGTGATAGCCTCCGGGTCCATGCCCTCCAGGGCCGCCTTGGCGCGGTTCACGCGGATGTCCAGGGCATCTCCCGCGAGGACCACCCCGCTGCGCACGTCAACCACGCCGCTGACCTTGCGGATGGCCTGGGCCACCTTGGGGCCGAGCGCAAGCAGTTCGGGTTGATTGTCGGAGAAGAGCTTGATCTCGATGGGCTGCGGGACGGCCGTGAGGTCTCCGACGAGGTCCTCCATGAGCTGGGCCATCTCGATGTGCAGTCCGGGGACCGTCCTCTCCACACGTTGCCGCACGTCCTCCATGACGGCTTCGATGGGGCGGCGGGGGAAGGGTTTGAGCCGAACGAAGAAGTCGCCCTGGTTAGCCTCGGTGACGCCGCCTCCGAGTTGCAGGCCCGTGCGGCGGGAGTAGGTGTCCACCTCGGGTGTCTTTTGCAGAATGGTTTGCACCTGACGCAGCAGGCGATCGGTCTCGGCGAGGGAGGTGCCGGGCACGCTCCGGTAATCCAGGATGAACCCTCCCTCGTCCATGACCGGCATGAAGCCCGAACCGATCATCCGGTAACTGACGTACCCCGCCAGGAGGAGGGGCACGACCCCGATGAGCACCAGTATCGGCCGGGCGAAGAGGCGCCCCATGACTCGCTCGTAACGCTCGTGAATCCAGTCCGTCACCGCCCCGCCCTCCTTTTGGGCGGCGTCCTTCTCGTTCAGGAATTTGTCGGCCAGGAGCGGAACGGCCAGCCACGCCACGAGATAGGAGATGACCAGGCTGGCCGCCATGGTGAGGCTGAGGGCCTTGAAGAAGGCGCCCGTGACGCCGGACAAAAAGGCCAGCGGAGCGAAGATGATGATGGTGGCCGCGGAGGAGCCCGCCAGCGGCTTGGTGAACTCCCTGGCCGCCTTCATGACGCGGCCGTGGTGGGCCCCCTCGCCGCCCCGCATGCGCCGGATGATGTGCTCGACCATGACGATGGCGTCGTCGATGATGAGTCCCACCGCCGCCGCCATGCCGCCCAGGGTCATGATGTTGAAGCTCATGTGCAGCACGTAGAGCAGGAGGATCGTGATGGCCAGCACGCCGGGGACCGTGAGGATGGCGATGAGCATGACCTTGAAGTTCCGCAGGAACACGAAGAGGATGAGCGCCGCCATGAGGACGCCCACGAGGAGGGCGTCGCGCACGCTGCCGGCCGAGGAGAGGATGAGCTGGCTCTGATCGTACCAGTTGGCGATGTGAACGCCGGGAGGGAGGTGGGGGCCGTAGGCCGCCAAGGCCGCCTTGATATCCCGCGCGATCTGGACGGTGTTCCCGTCGAGCTGCTGGTAGACGTTGATCAGAACGGCATCGCGGCCGTCCGCGGTGACCCTCGTCCAGTTCGGCTGCGTGCTCCTCTCGACCCTGGCCACGTCTTTCAGGCGGACCACACCTCCCGGCCCCGAGCGCAGGACCGTCTCACCCACCTGGTGGAGATTCGCAAACTGCGTGTCGGAGAGAATGAGGTAGAGCTTGTCGTGGTCCTCCAGCCGGCCCACGGCCGTGATCGTGTTGGCCGCCGAAAGGGCCGAGGCGGCATCCTGAAAGGTCAGCCCCAGGGCGTGGAGCCTGGCCGGGTCCACCGTGACGCGGTACTCCTCCGTCAAGCCCCCTTGCACCTGGATGCGCGCCACCCCCTTGACCCTCGACAGGACGGGCCGGAGCTGGTAGAGGGCCAGGTCCCGGAGCTGGGTCAAGGACTCGCTCGAAGAGGTCAGGCTGTAGGCGATGACGGGGTCCACCGTGGGGTCCATTCGGATCACGCTGTAGTTCATTCCCGGTGGAAGTCTGTTGGCGATCTGCGCGATGGCGGATTCCACCTGGAGCATGGCGGACACCATGTCCTGCCCCCAGGCGAAGTTGACGTCGATGTCGGCGGTGCCGCGGCTGGTGACGGAGCGGACCTCCACGACCCCGGGAACGCCGCGAACCGCCTCCTCCACGGGACGCGTCACCTCGATGACCATGCGGTCCGCCGGGCGGTCTCCCGCGTCCAGCGAGACGCGCACCCTGGGGAAGTTGATCCGAGGAAACAGGCCCACGGGGAGCTTGAAGGTCGCCACGCTCCCCGCCACGATGAGCACCGCCATGAGGAAGAGCAGGGAGCGTCGGTGCGCCTGCATCCAGTTGGTGAAGGTCATAAATGGGGCTCCACCTTCACCGCCATTCCGTTTTCGAGCTCGTAATTTCCGGTGACCACGGCCAGATCGCCCGCCGCCAGGCCCGGTGCCGAGACCTGCGCCTCGTCGCTCGTTTCAACGACCACGCGGACCTCGTGGCGGACGGCGCGGCCGTCTTGCACGGTATACAGCACGCCTCCACTGCCTGCGGGCAAGACGGCCGCATAGGGCACGACCAGCCCCTTCGCGGAGGTCAACGTGAAGGTTCCTCGCACGTAGGCGCCCAGGGGCGGGGAGCCCCCGCGAGGCAGGGCCACGTAGGCGTCGACGAGGCGGGTCGAGGGATTGATGGCGGGAGAAATGCTGCTCAGGACCCCCTTCAGCGGTGGGCCTCCGTGGTCCCCCACCATGTCGAGGTCGACGGGTGCGCCGGGATGAAGGTCATGGGCATCCCCGGGTTCCAAGCCGAGCAGCGCCTCCAGGTGGCCGAGGCCCGCCACCTCGGCGAGCGCCGCCCCCGCCGGCACGACGGCCCCCCGGCTGAAGGGAAGCCTGAGCACCGTGCCGTCCACCGGCGAGGCCAGCGGATGAACCTCGGCCAGACCCCTCGCCTCCAGGCTCTTCAGGCGGGCCTCGGAGGCCTCGAAGGCGCCCTTGGCCTGGGCCAGAGCCGCGTCGTCGGCCAGCTTCAGGCGGTGGCGCGCCTCCACCTGCCTGAGGGTCTGCTCGTCCGATCGCGCCTGGGCACGGGCCTGAACGAGGGCCAGCTTGGCATCGGGACTCCCCGTGACGGTCATGAGGAGCATCCCCCGGGAAGCGGCCTGGCCCTCCCGCACGGAGAGGGTCAGGATCTGGCAGTCGAAGGGAACGCTCACCGTCCGCAGGCCGCCGGGAGGGGGGACGACGTTCCCGTAGGCAGTCGCCGTGCGGCTGAGGACCGATTCCCGAACGGGAACGACGCTAACGGCGGCCGTCACCTCCTTGGGAAGCGTCTGGACACCTGATCGTGAGGGCTCGGCCAAGCCTCGGGAACGGCCCATCCAATAAGTAAAGAGGGCGGTGGCGCCCATGAGCGCCAGTGCACCGATCACACCCATCCAAAGGATCCTGCGGTTCATGGTCTGTCTCCCCCTCTTGGCGTGGCTCCGCCCATGGCGTCGGCCGGCAGGTACTCGCCCGACGCCACTTCGAGGGCGACGCCGAGGTCCGCTCGCTCGGCTTTCAAGCTGGCCACCGTCATGGCCTGCGAAAGGTAGGCCTGTTGAGCATTCTGCGCGCTGACCAGGTCCACGGCTCCCGCGGCCTTGGCCTTCTCGTACCCTTCGGCCGTGGTGCGCAGAGAAGAGAGGGTAGCCTCCGCCGTGGCGAGCTGCCGCCGCACACTGTCCAGCCTGGAGATGATCTGGGCCACCTGGGCGCGGGCGTCGAAGAGCCTCGACTGGTACTCGTCGTACATCTGGCGGCGCGTGGCGCGCTCGTAGGCGATGCGTCCCTGGTTGCGGTCGAAGATGGGCAGCGAGATGGCGACGCCGTAGCCCGTCGTCACGACGTTGCCCGTGTCGCGGCCGTGGGCGAGGGCGATGCCGATATCGGGGAACTGCGAGCGGATGGCGATGCGGAGGCGGGTATCCTGGCTCTCGTATCCCTTCCGGAAGGCCAGCAGGTCCAGGCGGCGAGAGGAGAGGCCTGAAACGAGGTCCGACTCGGAGGGCGGATCCCTCCAGGCCGGGAGGGGAGAACCTTCGCGCAGGGGCGTCGCTTCGCCCGGCGGAAGCCCCAGCATCTGGTTCAGGTCCTGTCTGCCGCGCGTCTCCGCCTCGCTCAGGAGAAGGAAGGTCTGGCGGGCCTGCTCGAAGGCGGCCCGCGCCGAAGCTTCGTCCGCCTGGCTCACCGCCCCCGCCTTGGCGGCCGTACGCATGGCGTCGAAGCTCCGCCGGGCCTCCTCCATCCCCTTGCGCGCGAGAGGAACCTGTTCCCTAAGCGCCAGAAGGTGGTAGGCCGCCATGCGGGCGGCCTGCGCCACCTGCCATTCCTGCCAGGCGACCTCCAGGTCCACGGCCTGGGCCTCGTGCCTGGCGGCCTCTTTGTGCAGAGAATAGGTGAGCAGGGACGTCAGGTCGAAGCCGAGGCTGGTCGAATATGCCGTTACCGTCCCCTGATCGTTTCCTCCCGTGGGCTTGTCTTGCCCGTAGGAGGCCACGGGATTGGGCAGAAGGCCGGCCTGAATGACCTGGGCGTGGGCCAGCCCCCGCTGGTCGCGGACCGCGCGAAGCTGGGGATTGGTGAGCACCGCCACCACCGCCAGCTCATCGGGCGTCAGGCCCTTGGCCACATCCAGACGCACGGGCTTGAGCAGCGGGTGGTGAATCCGTGCGGCTTCCAGCGTTACGCGCCCCATGTCCGGCGGGGCGAGCGCCCGCGCCTCGGCCTTTTGGTCGAGGGGTAGGGGATGGTAGGTGGCACACGCCGCCGCGCTCAAGAGAAGCAAGAGGAAGAGGGGTTTGAATCCGGGCCCGGTCATGACAGACCTCCTTGGCGGCGGGCAGGTGCCGTCCGTCAGGAGACATTCTACCCGCCCAAGATGACCCGAAGGTGACGCAGCCCTGACCCGTGGATTCTGAAGGGGGGTCAGCCGCGGGGTGCCATGGGGAGAGAGAGGGTGAACAGGCTGCCCGCTCCCGGCGTGCTCTCAGCGGTGAGATCGCCGCCCATGGCGCCCGCCAGGGCGCGGGCGAGGCTGAGCCCCAGGCCGCTGCCGGGAGTCGCCCGGCTCCGGTCGGCCCGGTAGAAGCGGTCGAATATCTTGGAGAGGTCCTCCGGCGCGATGCCGGGCCCCGAATCACCCACGGCCACCCTCGCGAGTCCTCCCAGGGTCACGGCCGTGATGGAGATGCGTCCCCCCGGCTGGGTGTACTTGACGGCGTTATCCAGGAGGTTGGCGAGGATGCGCCGGAGCCGGTGCGGGCTCCCCAAGACCACCAGGCTTTCGGGCGCCTCCAGAGTGAGCAAGAGCCCCCTCTCTTCGGCGGCGGGCAGATAAAGATCGAAGGCCTCGTGAAGCAACCCGCAGAGGTCAACCCGTTGGGGCTGCCGAGAGGGCACGCCGGCCTCCGCTTCGGAGAGATCGAGCATGGTGTTCACCATGGCGAGGAGGCGGTCGCACTCCTCCACGGTGCCTGCCGCCAACGTTTCGAACTCTTCGTGTTTGGCGTTCCCGGTCAGGGCCATCTCGGCCTGGCCCCGGAGGCGGGTGAGAGGGCTCTTGAGGTCGTGGGCGATATCGTCCGAGACTTGCCGCATCTCCGCCACCATCGCCTGAATGCGATCCAGCATGGCGTTGAAGGTGGAGGCCAGACGGTCTATCTCCTCCCCCCTTCCCTGAGGGGGGACTCGTTTTTCCAGGGTCCCGCCCGCGATGGCCTGGGCGGTTCGGGTGACCTCCTCCACGCCGGCCAGCGCGCGCCTGGAAAGCACCCATCCCAGCAGCGCGGCCCCCGCGAAGACCCCGGCCAGCGCGACGCCGAAGCTCTGGCGGAGATCCTCCAGGAGGTCCTCGTTGTCGCCAGTGTAGTGGACGAGCTGGAGTACCTGGCCGGAGGGAAGGCGCAGGAAGCACTCTCTGACGGGATAGCGGCGGCCACGGGCGGTGACGGTCCTTAGGAGGGGCTTGCCCAGAGGCAGGCGGGAGAGAGTCTCCGGTCCCGCCGCAAGGCCGGAAAAGGCCGTGTCGTCCGATCCCGCGAGGGTCCTTCCGTCCCCGGCCAGGAGGCGGTAGAGGGCCAGCTTCGTCCCCATCGTGCGGGCCTCCCGGTCGAACTCGCCGGCCAGCGCGCCGGCGCCCCTCTCCCGCGCCAGCCCCTGGAATTCCTTGGCCTTATCGAGGAGCAGCCGGTCGGTCCGCGAGGAGAGATCGGCCTTCACGAAGCCATAGAAGCTCGCGAAGAGGACGCAGAGGGAAAGGGCGATGGCCCCCGCGAAGGCGAGCGCCAGCCGGGCGGCCGCGGTTCTAGGGCGTATCACGGGATGCCTCGAGCAGGTACCCCACACCCCGTAGCGTGCGGATCATCTTGGGTTCGAAATCCCGGTCCACCTTGTCCCTCAGGCGGCTGATGGCGGCCTCGACCACGTTGGCCTGGGGCTCGAAGTGGTAGTCCCAGACGTGTTCCAGGATCATGGTCTTGGAGACTACGCGCCCCCTGCTGCGCATGAGGTACTCCAGGAGGGAGAATTCCTTCGGCTTGAGGTCGATGCGCTTGCCGCCCCGGAAGGCCTCGTGGCGCAGGAGATCCAGGGAGAGCTCTCCGGCCTCCAGGCGCACCGGCTCCATCGCCCCGGTGGCGCGGCGGAGGAGGGCATGGATGCGCGCCAGGAGCTCGGAGAAGGCGAAGGGCTTGGTGAGGTAGTCGTCGCTGCCCGAGTGGAGTCCCTCCACGCGCTCCTCCACCGAGCGCTTGGCGCTCAGGATGAGGACCGGCGTGTTGACCCGCTGGTTCCTCATCTCCCGGATGAGCGACAGGCCGTCCAGCCGGGGAAGCATGACGTCCACGACGGCGCAGTCGTAAGGTTCGGCGAGCGCCAGGGAGAGACCCTCCTCGCCGTCCTTGGCCCAGTCCACGGCGAAGCCGGCCTCCACCAACCCCTTCTTGGCGAAGGCGGCGATTTGTGCGTCATCCTCCACGATCAACAGCCGCATGAGTCCCCTGCCTCGTGATAGGCTAACCCAGAGGAGCGGGAGAGTCCAGGTGGGGAGATTGTGAATGGCGAATGGCGAATGACGAATTGAAATAAGCGAACCGCAGAGACACCGAGGCACAGAGAATTTGGGAATTGGGTACAATGAGCGGACTCCGCCGCTCATCCGTCATCCTTCATCTATCATCCAGCCGGAGGAATTGGGGAGTGGGCCTTTCCTGTCCCCCTGTCCCTTGTCGCGTCTCCCGTCTCCCGCCTCCTCCCCGAGGCGGTAAGGCTGCCGTAACGTAAGGGGCTATACTCTCAGAAGCGGATGGGACACCGTCCGAGGAGGCGCCATGCGATCGACGCTCAAGGTCACTGTTCCGTTCTGCTCCTTTTGGCTTCTCCTGTTCGGTTGTGCCGCGCAGGCGGGCTTGCCGCCCGCGGCCGAAGGCCCCGTCATCGTGGCTAACCATCCTTTTTCGCCCTCCTTCACGGCCTATGCCGTGGTGGAGCCGGTGGCCCCGGTCACGGTGCAGGCTCTCGTGAACGGCACGCTGGTTCAATGGAGGGCCTTGCCGGGCATGGCCGTCCGGAGGGGGGACGTGCTGGGGCGCTTGGCCGGCCCCGAGCGCGCCAAGGAGGTGGCCGCGGCCCGCGCAGCCCGGGACCAGGCGGCCGAAGCCCTCGATCTGGCGAAAAAGAACGAGGCCGTGGTTCAGCAGACCTATCCGGTGATCAGCAATTCCCAGAAGCTCCACGAGGCTCGCTCCTTGGTGCTCCAGGCCCAAAGCGCCCTTGAGGCCGCCAAGGCCCGCTGGGCGTTTGTCCGCGACGAAGGCGAGATCCGCGCCCCTGACAGCGGCGCCCTGACGGACGTCTACGCCGCCGAGGGCCAGACCGTGGCCGCCGGTACGGTGCTGGCTCGCATGGAGGATCCCAGCCGGCTCTGGGTTCATGCCGTCTTCTACGGCCGGGATGCGCTACGCCTCCGGCCCGGCCTGAAGGGTTCGTTTGTCCCGGTTGGCGGCGGCGAGGCGGTTCCGGTGCGGGTCAGCGGCGTCATCGCCCCGGTGCGGCCTGATGGCGGGCGCGCCGTCGGTTGTCTGCCCCTGGGCCCTTCGGCTTGGGTCAGCGGAGAGGCCGGTACGCTCGATCTGAAGTCACCGTCCGTCTCGTGGCCCGCCGTCCCCGAGGCCGCCCTCATCCTGAAAGGGGAGCGGTGGTACGTCGTCGTCCGCGGATCGGGAGGATACGAAAACCGCGAGGTGGAGCCCGGCCCGGAGGAGAGCGGCTGGCGGGCGATCCCGCGGGGGCTGAAGCCGGGCGAGCGGGTCGTCGTGAAGGACGCCTATCGCATTTTTCACCGCGACGTGGCCAAGGGCTTCACTCCCCCGAACTGAGACCAGCCGATGAATGCCTCCGCCGTGAAAGATTTCATCCAGCGCCCCGTCCTCTGGTTCATGATCTTCGGGGTGCTGCTGGCCTACGGTGTCTACGCGCTCCTGGTCATTCCCCGCGAAGTCCTGCCCAGGTTCAACTACCCCCAGATCAGCGTCATCGTCCACTACCCCGGCGCCACGGCGGAGGACCTCGAGAACCTCGTGGCGCGGCCGTTGGAGGGAGAGATCCTCACCCTCTCCGACCTCTCCTCGCTACGGTCGGTGATGGGCCAGGACACCCTGGAGATGGATGCGCGCTTTCGGCCGGGAAGCAACGCGCAGATGGACCTCCAGGCCATCTACAGCGCCATTGACCGCGCCCGCGGCGGCCTGCCTCCGGGGGTCCAGCCCTACGCCGAAATCATGGGCGCCGCCATCAACGAAGTGGCCGATTACGCGCTCCAGATCCCCCCGGGAGTGGAGCCCATGGACGCGGAACGCGCCGTGATCACGCGCGTAGTACCCGCCGTCCGCGCGATTCCCGGCGTGCAGCGGGTGCTGGTTTTCGGCAGCGGGACGCAGAGTCTGTGGATCCAGCCCGACCTCAAGGCCCTCCGCCAGTACCGCGTGGCCCTCGGTGACCTGGAGGCGGCCATCCGCCAACAGGTGCTCCTGGGACCGGCGGGCTACCTGCGGATGGGCCACCAGGACGTGCTCATCCAGGCCCGAAACCTCCCGCAGCGGGTCGAGGAACTCTCTCGCGTTCTTGTCCCAGCGCCCTCGGGGGCCATTCCCCTGGACGCGCTCGCCAGGATCGTCTATACCGCAAAGCCCATCCGGTATGCCGAGGAGTTGGACGGCCGCCAGAGCGTGGCCATGATCGTCTTCAAACACTCGGGAGCCTCCACCGTGCCCGTGACGCAGGCCTTGGCGAGCACCCTCGCGTCGCTAGAAGGGCAGCTCCCCCCCGGCGTCCACTGGGTGCGCATTTACAGCCAGGGGCACCTGGTGGGCCTCATCGGCCACGACCTCGGCCGGAACCTGCTCATCGGCGGGCTCCTGGCGGTCCTGGTGCTCTTCTGGCTGTTGGGGCTGCACCGGGGCGTGTGGATCCTGGCCCTGAGCATCCCCATGGCCCTGTTGATGGGGATCGCTGGCCTGCACGCCACGGGCCAGAGCCTGAATCTCCTGACGCTCGGCGCGCTCTCGGTGGCCGTGGGCCTCCTGGCGGACGACGGCATCATCGTGCTGGAAAGCATCTACCATCAGTGGGAGACGGGGCACGAGGGGCGGGAGGGCGTCTGGCTCGGCCTGCGGGACATCGCCGCGCCCGACATCACCGGGACGCTCACCACCGTCTCGGTCTTCTTGCCCCTGCTTCTGGTGGGCGGGATCGCCGGCCTCTTTTTCATCCCCTTCGCCCTCGCCATGAGCCTCTCTCTCCTGGCTTCATTGCTCATTTCCCTGACGCTTATTCCCCTCCTGCTGGCCTTGCTGCGCGTGCCGGGCAAGAGCCGCCCGGCGCTCGGAGCCGGCTTCGTAACTTGGCTCGAGCGGCAGAACGAACGGCTCCTCAACCTCACTCTGAAGCACCCTCGGTGGAGCCTGGGGGTGGCGGTGGGATTGCTCCTCCTCAGCTTGGCCGGCTTGGTCCTCGTGCCCGTGAACTTTCTACCCCTGCCCAACGAGGGGGTCCTTCTCGATTCCTTCACGCTGCCGCCCGGGACGGCCCTGCGGGACACCCGGGCCGCGGTCGGACGCATCACCGCCAAGTTCATGGCGGACCCCGACGTGGACCACGTGCTGGCCCGCATCGGCTCGGCCGCCGAGACGAGCTACACGGAACCCAACTACGCCGGGGAGATGGAGGTGGTGCTCAAACCCGGCGTGAAGGTGCAGAGCCTGGACCGCGTGGCCGCGCGCCTGCTGCGCGAGGCCCGGATGGGAGGGGTTCAGCAGAGCATCGACACGCCCACCATCGAGCGCCTGGGCGAGAGCCTTTCGGGCCTTCCGCAGCCCTTCGCCGTGACGGTCTACGGCGAGCACCTCCAAACCCTCAGGAACCTCTCGGAGGAGGTGGCGGCCAGGCTTCGAACGGTCCCGGCGCTGAGCGGCCTCTTCAACAACGACTCCTATCCCATCGCCCAGCTCCAGATCCGCCCCGATCCCGCCGCCCTCGCCCTCTATGGGATCACGCCGCTCTCCCTCTACGCCCAGGTCATGCCCCTGGTGGGCGGGCGCGTGGTGGCGAGGGTGCCCCAGGGCAACTACCACCTGGACCTTTACCTGCGGCTCGCCGACTCTCCCTCCTTCAGCGTGGAGAGTTTGAAGAGGCTGCTGGTGCGGACGGACAAGGGTTGGACACCCTTGGGAGAGCTGTCGGCGGTGCATCTTGTCACCGGACCCAACGCCATCCGGCACATGGATGGCGCGCGCGCCGTTCAGATCCTGGCTACGCCCACGGGCCCCCTCGGGAGCACCATTTCCGACGCCAAGCGCGCCCTCTCCGGCCTGAAGATGCCGCCCGGTTATCGCGTGGCCTTCGGCGGCCTGCTCCTGCAACTGGAGGACGCGGCCATCGGCCTCGGCATCGCGCTTCTGGGAGCCCTGCTGCTGCTCTTCGGCATCCTGCTCCTCCAGTTCGACGGGTTGCTCCTCCCTGGAATCCTGCTGCTGGAAATGCCCCTGGCTTTCACCGGCGGGGCGCTGGCCTTGGAAATCAGCGGGAAGGGGCTCAACGCCACGGGCCTGGTGGGTCTGCTGACCCTCGTGGGTATGAGCCTCAATCACGACATTGTGCTGCTCCATAGGGCGCGCAAGAACGAGGCGAAGGGGATGGCGCACGAAGAGGCCATCCGGGAGGCCGTGCGCGTCCGCTTCCGCCCCATCCTCCTGACCACCCTGACGGCCGTGTTCGGGGTCCTTCCCACGGCCATGGGCTGGGGCCTGGGGGCCGAGCCCGAACAGGGGTTGGCGCTGGTGGTCCTCGGAGGCACCATCTGGAGCTCCATCCTCAGCACGAACCTCATCCCAGCCCTCTATCTCCGCTGGGGAGGCGGCGGGACTGCCCGGAAGAGCGCGCCGGCCCAGGGGGAGTCATAGACGCGCCCCACGCGCTCGCCCGCTCTTAAGGAGACGGAGCATGGAAACGAAGGTCGTTTTTCACCTGGACGAGGACGACGGCGCCCGGCTGACGCTGGCGCTGAACAACATCGAGAACCTCTACAAGGAGGTCCCGCCCGACCAGGCCGACGTGCGGATGGTGGCCAACGGGAGGGCGGTGCGTCTCTTCGTGGCGGGCCAGACGGAGGCCGAGCGGATCTCCCGCCTGTCGGCGGCGGGCGCCCATTTTCTCCTCTGCCGCAATTCCCTCGGCGGCCTCTCGATCCCGCGCGAAAGCCTCCTGGGACCCTGCGAGATCGTTCCCGCGGGCATCCTCGAGCTCGTGAGGCTCCAGCACGCGGGATTCGCCTACGTGAAGCCCTGACCGCCGGGAGACTGGCGCCTCCGACGCCTACCAGGTGTAGCGCACGGTGTAGGTGAGCCTGCTCTCTCCGTCGGCGGGGACTTTGACCGGGAAGACCACGGTCTGGCTGTCCACCTTCTCGTGGGACATGCTCTCCTTGGTGATCTCCCAGTTGGACCAGCGGTAGAGGACCTCCACGACCCTCACCGTCACACCCTCCTTCTTGTGGTTGCGCAAGGTGATGGCGAAGGACTCGTCCACCACGTGGCCCGGAACCACCACCTTGAAGTCGGTCTGTTTGCGCTCGCCCACGATGTCGAAGGCGTCGCCGAGCTGGATGCGCAGATGTTCGTCCTTGGGGGTGTGGTCGATGGAGTCCTCGCCGATGAACTGGGCCGAGCCGTCGCTGTCGTTCTGAAAGACGCGGACCGTCCCCTGGGGTAGCGGGATGCCCAGGCCGGACGAGGGCCTGTTGTCGAAGCCCAGATAGACCGCGACCTTCTTGTTGGAGGGGACTCCCAGGTCCCGGTTCTCCCGGGAGCCGTAGTACCAGCCCGTGTACCCCGAGAGGTTGGCGCCGTCGTAGACGTAGCTCTTGGTCACGGGCACCTCCGGGGCGCTGATGAGCTGGATCTGCTTGGTCTCGTTGTTGGCTACGGTGGCCGGCCTCTGGAGCGTGTAGAGGTGATACTCGAAGAGGCCCTTCTCCTCGAACTGCTGCGAGGAAGGAGCGGCTTCGGCGCGCATGAGCATGGGGCGAGGCGGCTGGGCCTTCTTCACCCGATGGACGTCCCCCGCCATCAGCTTGAGGGTGGCGTCCTCGAAGCCGATGCCGCTCTGGTTGTTGAGGGTCACCCAGCCGGTGAAGCCCACCTGCTTCTCGTCCTTTGCCAGCAGCAGAACGTAATTGGCCTGCCACGAAAGGCCCGCGGTGAGATAGGAGAGGGCCACCCGCTGGTCACCCGCCCGCTCGCCTCTCAGGAGCCAAACCAGGGTGGGCTTGAGGATGAGGCCGGGGGGCAGTTTCTCGAGGAGGTAGCGCGACGGGGCCCCGATGTAGATCCCCTCTCCCGTCCGGATCACGGCCCGGTTGCCGCTCACCGACAGGAGGGTGCCGCTGAGGGATTTCTCCGTATCCCCCACGCGCTCGAAGAAGGTGATGGGCTCTCCGATGCTCTTTTCGAGGACCTTCTGGTCGTTCACCAGGTCGTAGGCGTAGTTCTGCTCCAAGATGGAAAGGGGAGGGCCGGAGAGCGTCTCCAGGGAGACGGAGGTGGGGTCGATCTTGGCCGTCACGTCCTCGAAGCGAAAAGGGAAGACCCCCTTCTGGATCGGTATGGTCCTCACCTGCCGGACGAGGGCGAGGTCCTGGTTGTACACCGTCAGCATGGTCTTTCCGCCTTGCGCGGCGGCGGCCGTGGACAGCCCCGCGGCCAGTGCGGCGAATCCTAGCAGGTGTTTCATCGTGACCTCCTTAGACTTGGCCGCGGAGGACGGCTGGCCCTACCCGGCCGAGACGGGGTGGGAAGGTTGGCGGCAGGGGAGAAGGCGCCCGGCCGGCCTCCGGTACCTGCTGATGAGACCACCATACCACGGGCGGGTTCCTCCCGGGTGAAATCAAATTTTGGGGGCTCTCACCGCATCCTTCTGGAAGCAGGCCTCTTTTCTTGACAGGCCATGGGGAGGTACCCATACTTTAGCCTCGGTTCATGGGGGGGACTTCTGGACGCCTAGCTCACCGTCGCAACGATGCGGCGATTCGTTCCGGCCAATCCAGGCGCCGGTCCGCGAGGCCTCAGCGGTCTTCGTAGAAGGGGGGCGCCGCGAAGCCACCCCGGCCATGCAGGCGGCCGAGCCTGAGTTGGACCCAAACCTTAGGAGGTGTTTGATGAGCAAGCTACACGACGTACTGGCCAAGCAAATTCCCGAGATGCGCAACGACATCAAGGCCTTCGTGAAAGAACACGGGGCCAAGGTGATCGGCGAGCTGACCATCGGCGCGGCCTTTGGCGGCATGCGCGGCCTCAAGGCCATGGTCTGCGACACCTCCGAGGTGCCGCCGGACAAGGGCCTCATCATCCGGGGCATTCCCATCGCCGAGCTGACGGGCAAGCTGCCCGAGGAGATCTTCTGGCTCCTGTGCGTGGGTGTCCTGCCCACGGCGGACGAGCTCAAGGACCTGCAGGCGGATCTCAAGGCCCGCGCCAAGACGCTCCCCAAGTATGCCTTTGACGTTCTGGACGCCATGCCCAAGGACTCTCACCCCATGTGCCAGCTCGACACGGCCATCCTGGCCCTCGAGCGCGAGTCGGCGTTCCGTGCCCGCTACTCCGAGGGCATGAAGAAGGATGACTACTGGGAGCCCATGCTGGAAGACTCCCTCAACATCCTGGCGTGGATGCCCGAGATCGCGGCCTACATCTACCGCAAGAGCTTCGACAAGGGCCCGCGCATCCCCGCCGACCCGAACCTGGACTGGGGCGGCAACTACGCCCACATGCTGGGCATCCCCGATCCCACGGGCGAGTTCAAGAACCTCATGCGCCTCTACCTGACCCTCCACAGCGACCACGAGGGCGGCAACGTGTCGGCCCATACCTGCCACTGCGTGGGCTCGGCCCTTTCCGACGCGTATTACTCCGTGTCCGCTGGCCTCAACGGCCTGGCGGGCCCCCTGCACGGCCTGGCCAACCAGGAGTGCCTGAACTGGATCCTGGAGACCATGCAGAAGTTCGGTGGCGCGCCCACGGAGGAACAGCTCTCCAAGTACGCCCAGGACACCCTCAACGCCGGCAAGGTCGTCCCCGGGTACGGCCACGCCGTCCTGCGCATCACGGACCCGCGCTTCGACGCCTTCCACGCGTTCGGCGCGAAGGTGTGCCCGAACGATCCCACCTACCAGACCATGGCCCGCGTCTTCAAGGTGGTCCCCGAAGTCCTCAAGCAGGTCCAGAAGATCAAGGATCCGTGGCCGAACGTGGACGCCGCCTCCGGAAGCCTCCTCTACCACTTCGGCATGAAGGAGTTCAGCTACTACACCGTGCTGTTCTCCGTCAGCCGCACCATGGGCATGGCCTCCCAGCTGGTCGTGGCCCGCGCGTGGGGCGAGCCCATCGAGCGGCCCAAGTCCATGCCCACCGCTTGGTTCAAGGCGCAGGCGGCGAAGTGATCGAAACAGGGAAACAGAGCAACGCAAGAGAGGGCGGGGCTTCGGCCCCGCCCTTCTTCATACCTTGCTGAAGTCCGCGTCAGCGACTGGCTACTTCCAAGGCCGTCCCTCCACGCCCTGGTTCCCTGGTTCCCTGGTTCCCTGGTTCCCTGGTTCCCTGGTTCTATCCCCTTACACGCCCTTGTTGAAGTAAATGCAGCCCTCGATGCCCGCGGAGGCCACGCCGGCGGAGGCGCCGGCGGTGCCCTTGATGCCCCAGCCGCAGCGGCTGTCGTAGACCAGCTCGATCTTCTCGCTGATCTTGAACGGACCCGGCGCCACCGAGCTCGTGTCGATGCCCATGCCCATGGAGACGGAGTAGGAGCCGTCCGTCGGGTTGAACTGCATGGAGCCGGTGGCGTTGCCCATGCTTCCGGAGAAGCTGATGTTGCCCCCGGAATCGCCTCCAACCCCGCCCGTCGTATCGCCGCCCACTGAGGTCTGGGTGCCTACCTCTCCGGTGCCGAGATCCCGGGAGGCCGAGACGGTGAAGGCGCCGTCGGGTCCCACCGAGCAGGTGGTCTTGAGGTACTCCGAGGCGGGGCACTTGGCCTTGGGGGGTTCGATGACCTTGCAGTCCGGCGTGACGGGCTTATCGCTCTTGAAGATGTAGGCCTCGTAATGGACCTTGTGGATCAGCCGGTCGTTGAGTTGCAGCCACTGGTCGACGTAAATGGAGGGGACGCCCTTCTCCTCGTCGGCCAGGGTCATGCGGAATGGGCCGCGCATGTGGGCCCTGTCGGGCGGCGGCATGGGCGACCAGCACGAGATCTTCTGCCACTTGCCCACGTTGAGGAAATCGAGCTTCTCGGAGGGAATCCCCGACACCTCCACGGACCCGTCGGGCGAGACGCGTCCGGAAAAGGACCAATCGCGTTCCTGGGAGCCGTTCTTCAGCGTGGCCGAAAAGCCCCCCGCGCCCGCCACGGCAAAGCCGGGCATGAGGCCCATGGCCGGATTGACGGCGGTCCCGAGGTAGACGTAGAGCAGGCGCCCGCGGCCCGTGATGGTGCCGGAGGCGTCGATGTCCATGGAAAAAGACTTCGCGCAGCAGAGCGTGTCGGTCTTGATGGTCGTCTGGGCCAGAGACTGGCCGAAGGTGCTCACGTCCGAGGACTTGGCGCGGACGTACTTGGCTTCGTAGTGACCCACCCACTCCGCGGGAATCCGGTCCCTGTTGCCCGGCGAGGTGCCGGTTCCGCGGCCGGCGCTGTGGCCGGTGCCGCCCTGGGTGGACGGCCCTCCCGGCCCACCGGTGCCGCCGGTCTCGCCCGAACCTCCCAGTCCTCCTGGTGAACCGCCCGGGCCGCCGGTTCCTCCGCCCTGCCCCTCCTTCCCGGAGCCGCCGTAGCCGTTCCGCCAGGCCAGCACGAAGTAGCGCTTGGCCTCCTCCTTTCGTCCCTTGGCCGCCAGGACCTTCCCGTAGGCGTATGGGTAGAGGCCGTTTTCGGGGGCCAGGAGCATGGCCCGGTCGAGGGCTTGCGGCGCGGCGTCCAACTCCCCCAGCTTGAGCTCGCACACGCCCAGGTTGCCGAAGGGCGAATCGAGGTTGGGGTAGTGGAGGGTCACCCACTGGAGGATGGTCCTCGCCTCCTGCTCCTTGTCCAGTTCCATGAGCACGTTGGCCAGGTCGTTGAGGTAGACGGCGTTCTGCGGGGCGGAGCGGGCGGCCTTTGCGAAACCATACCAGGCCTCGTAGTAATACCCCTTGAGAAAGAGGATCACGGCCTGCGCGTAGTAAACCTCCGCGGCTCCGCCGCGGTAACCCCCCTGGCGCCGCGCCGCCCGGGCATCCATGTCGCGGCGCTGGGAGACGTTGTCCTGGTGCTGGGCCTCCTCGAGGGTGGACGCCAGGAGCTTCGAGAGGTCGCCCGCGGGCGCGGCGGCCCCGGGGGAAGGAGTCGAGGGGGTCAGTTCGGAGCGCCAGGAGGAGGCCCCGGGGCCTCCGCTCAGCATCTTGAAGGGCAGGGTCAGGATGGAGCCCGCGAGGGAATAGGGCTGGGCCGTGACACGCTTGTCCAGCGAGCGGAAGGACAGGGTCACGAGCGAGCCCGCGACGGAGTACTGGCCGCTGTCCTCGAATACTTGGCCGGGCTGGACGGCCCTCAGGGACAGGGAGCCGTCTTCCTTGAGGATGAGGGTGATGACCGCGCCGGCCTTGGGCTTGGTGCCGTCGCTGTCCTGGATGAGCCTGTAGGAGCCCTGGAGACCCTGGGCGAAAGTGGCCAGCCCGAGGCTGGCCACTAAGAAGGCGACTGCCATGGATCGCATCCGCATGGGGCATCCTCCCTGGGAGATGGGACCCTCGCCGGCGCAGAGACCAGGCGGCAAAGCCGGGTTCCCGAAGCCGACCGAGCGCCACGACCGTACCGTTTCCTGAAACGGCCGGCCGAGGTCGCTCGAACTGAGGGGCGTCCGCTGTAAGGAGTATAGGGCCGGTATGGACCTGGGGGCAACTGTCTGGGCCCGCGGTCGCCGGGGCAGGGCGCGTATACTGAGGACCGCCCCTCGCCGGGCAGTTGAACCGAAAGGAGCCCTTCCATGGTCCAGCCCAGACCGCAGGCCCTCCGCCCGGAAAGGCCCATGACCGTTCGAACCCTCTCCCGCCTGCTCTCGGCCCTGCGGGCGTGGAGGGCCGAGGTCGAGGAGCCGGTGGTGGGGCGCATCCGGGAGGAGCACCGCGATCCCTACGCCGTCCTGGTGGGAACGGTGCTCTCCCTTCGCACCCGCGACGTGGTGACCGAACAGGCCTTCGACCGCCTCTGGCCGCTCGCCTCTTCCCCGGCGGCGATGCTGGATCTGCCGCCGCCGCTCCTGGAGGCTGCCATCCGCCCGGTGGGCTTCTACAAAACCAAGGCCAGGGCACTGCACGCCATCGCCGCCCTCCTCCTGGAGAAGCACGGCGGAGGGGTCCCGGATGAGTTGGATGAACTGCTCGCGCTGCCGGGAGTGGGGCGCAAGACGGCCAACCTCGTGCTCACGGAAGGCTTCGGCAAGCCGGGCATCTGCGTGGACACGCACGTCCACCGCATCCTCAACTACCGGTGGGGATTCGTGGCCACGAAAACGCCCGAAGAGACGGAGATGGCGCTGAGGCAGAACCTCCCGAAGCGCTGGTGGATCCCCGTCAACGGGCTCCTGGTGGCCTTCGGCCAGAGGATCTGCCGTCCCGTGGGCCCACGCTGCGGGGAGTGCCCGCTGCGAGGCCCCTGCCCCTATCCGGGAAAGAAGGGGGCTCGGGCCAGCCGGAAATGATAGAAATGGCGAATGGCGAATTGCGAATGGGTGGTACTTTTTCAATTCGCAATTCACAATTGCCTTGGTATGGCGTTAACGGGGAGGAGGCCATGACCACCCGCGTCGGTGTGCTCCGGAGAGATGCGTTCACCTGGGCCTTGGTCGCGATCTGTGTGCTGGGGTGGGCGCGGGCGGCCCATCCCCAGGACCTCAAGCCGGGCACCGTGATTCCCAGGGTCGGATGCCGAACGGAGAAGGGCTTCTCCTTCGCCCTCTACCTGCCCTCGGACTATACTCCCGCCCGCCCGTGGCCCGTCCTCTTCTGCTTCTCCCCGGCGGGAAGGGGAGAGGATCCGGTGCGTCTGTTGCAAGCCGCCGCCGAGCGCTACGGCTACATCGTGGTGGGATCGAACGACTCGAAGAACGGCCCCTGGGGCCCCCTGGCCAAAGCCCAGACGGCCCTTTGGAAGGAGGTGCACGCGCGTTTCCCCGTGGATCCCGCCAGGTCCTACGCCATGGGCTTCTCCGGAGGCGCGCGGGCCGCCATGTCTCTGGCTCTGCGGCACCGCGGAGAATTCGCGGGGGTCATCTCCTGCGGGGCCTTCTCCGCCGAGGACCGGGTGGTGCCGAAGTCGTGCGGGCTGGCCTTTTACATGCTCGTGGGGAACGAAGACTTCAACACCTTCGAATTCGCCCATTATGACCAATGGCTGACCAAGAGGAAAGATCCGCACTGGCTGGAGGTCTTCGACGGCACCCATCAGTGGCCCGCCGCTCCTCTCCTGACGCAAGCCGTTGAGTTCATGCAGGCAGAGGCGATGAAGCGCGGGCAGCTCTCCCCCGACTCGGTCTTTCTCGAACGGTTAGCGCAGGAGTGCCTGGGGTGGGCCAAGCTCCTGGAGGAGCGGGGAGAGCTTGCCAGGGCCTACCGGGAATACCGCCAAGGGGGCGAATTCTTTGCGGGTGTGCCGCAGGCCGGTGGCATGGCGCGGGAGGGGGCCCGGCTGGGGAAAGATCAGCGGACCTTGGAAAGCCTGCGCCTAGAGGGAATCTTCGAGGAGTATGACCAGCGCCTGACAGATGCCCGCGATGCGCGGTCCATCCTGATCGTGCTGCGTGACCTTGAACGTTTTCGCGCGGGGGGAGGCGAGGCGGGACACGCCGCCGAACTCGTCCTCCGGCTCGCCGGGTTGCAGCTCTCCGAACTGGGTGCCGGCCTCCTCAGGCAGGGGCGGTACCGGGAGGCGGCCTTCTGCCTCGAATCGAGCGTTGCCGTGGCACCAGGCAACCCTGTCTACGCCTACAACGCGGCCTGCGCGCTGGCTCGGTCGGGCCAGAGGGAGAAGGCCCTCGAATGCCTCCGCAGGGCGGTGAGCAACGGATTCAAAGACGGGGCCCTGATGGCCAGGGACCCCGACCTGGAAAGCCTGAGAAAGGAGCCCTCCTTTGCCCAGATCCTCGCTTCAGCAAGTGCGCCATGAAGGTCGTTGAAACCGTACTGGAGCTAGTGGGGCGGACGCCGGTCATCCACTTGGCGGCCCTCCGGGAGGAGGGTGAGGCGGATATCTACGCCAAGATGGAATACCTCAACCCGTGCGGGAGCGTGAAGGACCGCATCGGCCTGGCCATGATTCTGGCGGCCGAAGAGGAAGGACGCCTGTCGCCGGGGGGCACGGTCATCGAAGCCACCGCCGGTAACACCGGCATTAGCGTGGCCATGGCCGGCGTGCAGCGGGGCTACCGGGTGATCGTCGTCATGCCCGAGGGGTATGCTCCGGAGAAGATGGCCCTGGTGCGGGGGCTGGGGGCGGAGTTGGTCGTGACCGAGGGCAACCGGAAGATGACCGGGGCCATCGAGGCGGCGGAGCGGATGGCCGCCGCCACGCCGGGAGCGGTCCTCCTCCAGCAGTTCAAGAACCCCGCCAACCCGCGCATCCACTACGAGACCACCGCCGCCGAGCTGTGGGAGCAGATGGAAGGGCGGATCGACGGTGCGGCCATCGGCGCGGGATCGGGGGGGACCTTCACCGGCGTGGCGCGCTTCCTCAAGGAGAAGAACCCGCGGGCGCTCTGCTACGTGGTGGAACCACCCGGCTCCCTCTTCGGGGGGCATCCCTACGAAGCGCCGCACCGCGTGGAGGGGATCGGGAACAGCTTCTGGCCCGAGGCGCTGGACCGGAGCCTCGTGGACGGGGTCTTCACCATCCCGGACACGGAGACCTATGCCATGGTGGACCGGCTGGGCAGGCTGGGCATCCTCGCCGCCTCCTCCTCGGCCGCCAACGTGACGGGCGCCAAGCGGCTGGCGAGAATGCTGGGACCGGGCAGGCGGGTGGCCACCGTGCTTCCCGACTCCTCCCAGCGCTACCTCAACAAATACGCCTACGACGGCCGGGTGGACGGCGAGGCCGTCGTGGACGAGCCGCCTCCTCCGAGGAAGGAACGATGATGAAACGCAAGCGGAGCTTCGATACTCTGGCCATTCACGCGGGCCAGGAGCCCGATCCCATGACGGGGGCCATCATGACCCCCATCTACGCCACCTCCACCTACGCCCAGCCAGAGCTGGGGGTGAACACGGGCTACGAGTATGCCCGGGTGAGCAATCCCACGCGGACGGCCCTGGAGACGAATCTCGCGGCCCTGGAGGGAGGCGAACACGCCGTGGCCTTCGCCTCTGGGATGGCGGCCGTCTCCGCCCTCATGGGCCTCTTCTCCGCGGGGGACCACGTGGTGGTGTCGGACAACGTGTACGGCGGCGTCTACCGGGCCTTCGAGGCCATCTTTCGCCGGTTCGGCCTGGATTTCGGCTGGACCGGCACGTCGGACCTCGGCGCGCTGGAGGCCGCCATCCGGCCCAGCACGCGCCTGGTCTACATCGAGACCCCCACCAACCCCGTGATGACCGTCACCGACATCGCGGCCGCCTCCGAAATCGCGCACAGGCACCACATTCCGCTCCTGGTCGACAATACCTTCATGACCCCGGTCTTCCAGCGCCCGTTGGAGTTGGGGGCCGATGTCGTCCTGCACTCCACGACCAAGTACCTCAACGGCCACTCCGATTCCCTCGGCGGGGTTCTGGTGACCAACGATGCGGGGATGGCCGAGGGCCTGCGGTTCGTCCACAAGACCACGGGCGGCCTGATCTCGCCCTTCGAGTGTTTTCTGGTGCTCCGGGGCACCAAGACCCTTGCCGTCCGGATGCGCCAGCACGAGAAGAACGGGCGTGCCGTGGCGGAGTTCCTCTCGGAAAGGGGGCAGGTCCAAAAGACATACTACCCCGGGCTGCGCAGCCACCCCGGGCACGAGGTCCACGCCCGCCAGTCCAGCGGCTTCGGCGCCATGGTGGCCTTCGACCTGGGCTCATTCGAGGCCGCGCGGCGCTTTCTGAACGCCCTGGAGATCTTCACCCTGGCCGAGAGCCTGGGCGGGGTGGAGAGCCTGGCCTGTCACCCGGCCTCCATGACGCACGCCGCGGTACCCAAGGAGCTTCGGGATGCGCTGGGCGTGACCGAGGGTCTCGTGCGCCTTTCGGTGGGTATCGAGGACGCCGCCGACCTGCTCGCCGACCTCGGCCAGGCTTTGGCTGCCGCACGGTGCTGAAGGTCCGATGATCCTCTCGCTCATCGCCGCCATGGGGGAAAACCGGGTGATCGGGGAGGGCGGCCGCGTCCCATGGCACCTTCCCGAAGACCTGCCCTTCTTCAAGCGCACGACCTGGGGGCACCCCGTCCTGCTCGGGCGCAAGACCTGGGAGACGATCAACGTTCCCCTGCCGGGGCGACGGACCATCGTCCTCTCCAGGCGGAAGGGCTTCGAGGCGCCGGGCGCCGAGGTCTTGCCCGACCTAACCTCCGCCCTGGCGCTCTTTGAAGGCTCGGACGAGGATCTCTTCGTGTGCGGTGGCGGGGAAATCTACGCGCAGGCCCTGCCGCTGGCCCACCGGATCTACCTCACCGTGGTCCACGCCGCCTATCCCGGCGACGCCTTCTTTCCCGAGGTGCCCGTCGAGCTCTTCCGAGAGATCTCTCGGGCGGATCGCCCGGGCCCTCCGCCCTTCACCTTCGTGCGCTACGAAAGGCGCTTCGACTTCAAGGAGCGCTTCCCCCCCCAATTCCGCGATGGAAGCGGAACCGCTTTGTAGGAGCGGCGCCTCGCCGCGATCCGGGTGAACGCGTGGCCGTGGGGTGAGTCGCGTGAACGGCCCGTCGCGCCGGGGCGGCGCTCCTACGGTGAAAAATCAATCGCGGAATTTGGGTCCCCGAGGCCCAGCGGCGCCTGGCGAGCTGGGTGGAGCAGGGGAGAGTGAAGGTCCGGGAGACGGTGGTGGAGGGCTTCGAGAATGTCCCGAAGGCTTTCCTGGGGCTCTTCTCCGGAGAAAACACTGGGAAGATGGTGGTTCGGGTGCGTTAGCGAGATTCTCACGATCTCGGGGGCAGGATGGAGACGAGGATCGCGAAATAGTGGAAGATGCTCCCGGCCAGAACGAAGAGGTGCCAGATCAGGTGGAAGTAGCGGTAGCGCTTGTCCAGGGCGAAGAAGATGAGCCCTCCCGTGTAGCAGATTCCACCGGCCCCGAGGAGGGCCAGCCCCAAGTCCGGCACGCCCTCCCGAAGGGGAGTGAGGCCGATCACGATGAGCCAGCCCATGGCCAGGTAGAGGAAGGGGCCGACCAAGCGCATCCGGCTGAACCAGAAGAGCTTGAGCAGGGTCCCCAGAATCGCCAGCCCCCAGATGATGCCGAAGATGCTCCAGCCCCAGGCTCCACGCATGGCCACCAGCGTGAAGGGGGTGTAGGTGCCGGCGATGAGGAAGAAGATGGTTACGTGGTCCGCCACCCGGAGGATCCTCTTGACCGGTGGGTTGGGGATGCCGTGGTACAAGGTCGAGGCCAGGTAGAGGATCAGGAGCGTGGCGCCGTAGACGCTGGCGCTCAAGATCCGCCAGGCTCCACCGTACTCGCTGGTCAGCACCACCAGGACCGCAAGGCCCGCGAGGGCCAGCCCTAGGCCGATCCCGTGGCTCAAGGCATTGGCGATCTCTTCGCGGACCTTCTGTCGGCGGACGTTCAGGCGGTCGATGGCGCGCTCGCGCCGGGTCAGCTCCTGGTCCAAGGGGTCTCCCTTCAGCCGGACAGTAAACCCCACGCCGGCGCACCGGTCAACCCTGAAATCGCGGTGCCGCTGGGACGGACCCTTCGGGGAGAGCGCCACACCGTCGCCTACCTGGCCCTCTACGGGACTTGGGGCCCGCACTGAGGGAATGGGGAGATGAGAAAAGAAGGAGATGCCGAAAGAAGGCCGCTCCCGGTGGTCACGGCATCTCGGCGTTACGACCGGTAGTTCCCAAACTGGAGCTCCACGCCGAAGTCCTGCTGCTTCAGGTGGGCGATCACCTCCTGAAGCTCGTCGCGGGACGGGCCCGAAATCCGGACCTTCTCACCCTCGATGGCGGCCTGGGCCTTCTTGAACTTCGCCTCCTTGATGGACTTGACGATCCGGCGGCAGATCTCGATGTCGAGCCCCGAGACGAGCTTGATCTCCTGCCGGACGCGGTCGCCTCCGGCCTTCTGGACGGGCTCCAGTTGGCAGTTCTTGGTGGGGACCTTCCGGCGCACCAGCTTGCCCAGGAGCATCTCCCACATGGCCTTGAGCTTCATGTCGTCCGGCGCCTCCAGAACCATCAGGTGGTCGGCCTTGCGGAGCTCCAACAGCGTCTTGGCCCCCTTGAAATCGTAGCGCTGGCTGATCTCCTTGAGCGCCTGATTGACGGCGTTCTCGACCTCCATCAGGTCGACGCCGGTGGTCACGTCGAAAGATTCGATTTTAGCCATGAGGCTCGCCTCCCTCGCGATGGCTGCATTCTAACCAGCCCGAAGGGGCGCCGCAACGTCCGCCGCCGGATGGAACGCGGATCGCCGCCTCACCGCGCCGAACGCCGGCTCCGGAGGCGTAGAATGAGGCCTGCGGTCCGGCCCTGCCGGCGGGGCGCAGGCGATGGAGGCACGGCATGCGGGACGCGCTCAAGTGGCTGCTGGTGGTGGCCCTGCTGGTGGGGTTTGTGTGGGGAGGGATCTGGCTGAGACGCCGGTGGGTGGCCCCTCTCAAGGGGCCGCCGGAAAACCCCAGCACCCTGCTCCTCCTGAAGAGCGTGGGAGATGCCGACCGGGAGGTGATCCGCGCCCTCTACCTCGTGACCAACCTGGACACCGGGAGACAGGCCACGGGGGTGCTGAGCCAGAGAGGACCCATTCTGACGGACGCCTCGCTCGTCGCGGGGTCCAGGCCGGGCGACATCCGCGTGACCTCCAGCCTGGGCGCACCCGTTCCCATCCGGGGCATGCAGGTGGACCCCGCCATGGGCGTGGCCCAGCTCTATCTCCGCCGGCAGCTCAAGGGAGGAATGGATTTGAGCGGGACGGAGACGGTGAGCCCCGGAGAGGCCGTCTACGCCTGGGGATTTCCCGAGGGCGTGCAGCCGCCCGAGCCCCTGCTCTCATCGGGAGTCGTGGCGGGGCTTCGAGTGGTGACGAGGGGAGGGGGCCTGGACACCCGGCTGGTGCTGAGCGGAGCCTTCACCTCCGGTTACGGAGGAGGACCGCTCTTCAGGACCCGGGATTTCAAGCTGGTGGGGCTTGTGGTGACGCGGCCGCTGCCTCTGGATCCCGTGGTCGCTCGCGCGGCGGCGGAGTTGGGGGCTAGGGCGGCGAAGGCGGCTCCGGAGCAAGGGGCGGTGGACAGGGACCTGCAGCGCGCGCTCGATCGGATGGGCCGGGTCCAGGCGGGAGTGGTGATCGAAGCCGTGCCCCTCGCGGAATTGAGCCGCCTGGCCGGTGAGTGAGCCGGTGCCCCCTTCACCCTCCAACTTGCACCGCCCACCAAGAAGAAAGCCGGGGCCCGAAGGCCCCGGCGATCCCCCCGTGATTCTTAAGAGCCGTCTAGCGCTTCTTGTTGGCGTCTCCCGTGGCCGCGCCGTGAAGCTTCACTTCCACCTTCTCTTCGAGGTGGTCGTAGTACTCCTTCAGAACGGCGATGACCTCGGGCTTGGAGAACTCCTTCGGGACGGGCTTGCCTTCGCTCATGAGCTTGCGGAGGAGGGTGCCGGAGAGCAGGAGCCTGGCGCCGCCCTTGTAGTTGCCCTCGTCGTCGATGACGGCCTTGCTCTCGTGCGGGCAGGTCTTCATGGAGGCCATGGTGCCGCACTCGTAGCAGTAGAAAGTCCAGTCCATGCAGAGGGGCTTGAGCTGGAGGGCGTCGGGCGGGATCTCGAGGAAGATCTTCTGGGCGTCGAAGGGGCCGTAGTAATCGCCCACGCCGGCGTGGTCGCGTCCCACGATGAGGTGGGAGCAGCCGTAGTTCTGCCGGAACACGGCGTGGAGCAGAGCCTCGCGGGGTCCGGCGTACCGCATGTCGAGGGGGTAGCCGGCCATGGCCACGCGCTCCTTGCGGAAGTACTTGTTGACCAGGGCGTCGATGGCCTTCACGCGGACGTCGGCCGGAATGTCGCCGGGCTTGAGCTTGCCCACGAGCTGGTGGATGTAAACGCCGTCGCAGACCTCGATGGCGATCCAGGCCAGGTAGGCGTGGGAGCCGTGCATGGGGTTGCGGAGCTGGAGGGCGGCCACCGTGTTCCACCCGCGCTCTTCGAACATCTTGCGGGATTCGGCGGGGCGCTGGTAGAGGCCCTTGAACTGCTCGGGGAAGTAGGACTCGGAGAGCACCTTGACGGGGCCGGCCAGGTTGACGTCGGCCTGGTCCATGACCATCTTCACGCCGGGGTGGGCCATGTCGGTCGTCTTGAAAACCTTCTGGCACTCGTAGGCCTTGTCGATGGTGTACTTCTCGGTCACCTTCATGGTGGCCATGAGCGTGTCGGTCTCCGTGTCCCAGAGAGCCACTTCCTCGTTGGGACCGATGGAATCGGCCAGGGCCTTGGTCGCCGAGAGGGTGATGGGGATGGGCCAGAAGAGGCCGTTCTTGCTGGGCATCTTGTACTCGTCGCAGACGCCCTTCCAGTCGGCCTGGCCCATGAAGCCATCGAGGGGCGTGAAGCCGCCGATACCCATCATGATCAGGTCGCCGGTCTCGCGGCTGGTGATGGGAACCCTCTTCAGGCCCTGGGCCTTCTTGATCTCGTCTTCCTTGGCCCGTCCTTCGAGCAGAAGGCACTTGAGTTCTTTACTGCCGTGCGGGGGTACCAGTTTGCTCATCGACAACCTCCTCGATAGTTGGCCTCGGCCGGTCCTTTGCGAACGATCGCCGCCACGGGCGGCATGGTGCGGAGCCCCCTTCGCTAGGGCCTGACATGGCCCTTAAGGCCCTACAGCCGTTCTCCGTCTCCAATCATAGGGTTCCCACGTTGGGGTAGTTACCCAACGCGGGCACTGACCGGGTGGAATGTGTCAAATGGCTCGCACCACTTTTCTGCATCCCTCTAACCACTGATAGATTAGCTGCTACAGTGGTGGGCGAAATCACCAGCGATCGAGAGTAACGAATTGGTCCACTCCGGAGTGGCCAGGGCGTGCAGGTGGGTGTAGCTGGCCCATACGCGGCCCACCACCACGCCGTCACGACCGGCCAGGATGCCCGTTCCCCGCTTGACGGAGCAAGCCGTTGGAGGAGGGGTTCCGGGCGCAAGGATCCTCGAATAGTGGAATTCATGGCCCTTCAGGCGGGTCCCCGGTGCAAAGAACGGGTTGTCCTTGTCCACCTCCAGTTCGGCGTAACCGTGGCCTTGCGGCCTGGCCGTCACCTCCACCTCGAAGGGAAGCACCCCCGCCATCGGGTAGCGCCCGCCCTGCCAGTGGAGGGCCTGGGACAGGAACATGAGCCCGCCGCACTCCGCGTAGATGGGCAGTCCCCTCCCGGCGGCCTGCCGCACGGAAGCGAGGAAGCTGACGTTCTCTCCCAGGGCGGCACCGTGCGTCTCGGGGAAGCCTCCACCGATGTAGAGGGCCTGGAGCCCCGGAGGAAGGGCCTGGTCGCGAAGGGCCGAGACGGGGACCAGTTGGGCACCGCCCCGTTCGAGAGACTCGAGGTTCTCGGGATAGTAGAAGGTGAAGGCCGAATCCTGAACGTACCCTATCTTCACCCCCCCCGACCCGCCTGGATGGCGCGCGGAGGGCAGGGGAACGGGCAGGGGAGGGGCAGCCGCGGCGACGGCCGCGAGCCGGTCCAGGTCGAGGTGGCCTTCCAGAAGCGACAACAGGTTTCTCTCCAATTCGCCGATGCGGGGATGCTCGCTGGGGGTCACGAGTCCCAGGTGCCGTCCGGGGAGCACGGCCTCCCCCGGCGCGCGGGGCAGCACGCCCAGGACGGGGATCCCGCAGGTCTCCTCGATGGCCTGGCGGAGGACCGCCTCGTGGCGCTTGCCGGCCACCTGGTTCAGCACGACCCCGGCGAGAGGGACGGCGGGGTCCATGGCCTGGCAGCCCAGCACGTAGGCGGCCGCGGTGCGCGTGACCTTGGTCGCGTTGACGACCAGGATCACCGGAGCTTGTATGGCCTTGGCCAACTCCGCCGTGCTGTGCGTTCCGGCCGAATCGACCCCGTCGTAGAGCCCCCGGTTCCCCTCGATCACATTCAGGCCTCCGCGGGCGGCGTGGCGGCAGAAGGAGTCGGTCGCGACGTCGAATCCCATGAGGTAGCTGTCCAGATTTCGGGCCGGTCGGCCCGAGGCCCAGGAGAGCCAGGCCGCGTCGATGTAATCGGGCCCCTTCTTGAAGGCCGCCACCTCCCGGCCGGCCCGCCGGAAGGACAGGAGCAGACCGAGTGAGAGGAGGGTTTTCCCGGAGTCGCCGCCCAGTCCGGCCACCACGATGCGAGGCGCCCGATCGGTTTTCATGGGCCGTCTCCCGGTGAAAGGAGACCATGGCGGCGCATTTTTCTCAGAAGGGTGGAGCGGTGGATGCGCACCCGGCCGTTGTGTGCCATCTCCCCCGCGGCGATGCTCCGGCGCAAGGCGCAGACGGTCTTGCACAGGCTGGTCCGGAAGATGGAGTCGCGACGGCGGCCCAGGACCTCCTCGTCCAATACGAGAGGGAAGCAACGGGAGTCCAGTCTCTTCGGGTCCATGCCCAGTCCTCAGGACCCGGGGCCGCGCCGGCGGCCCTCCCCTGGCCCGTGCATCAAGGCTAAGGCGTTGGCGTAGCACATTGCAACACACGCGCACGCCTCTGCCGCGGAGTGCATCGTATGACGCTCCCTCTGCCGCATCTTCCTCCCCCCAGCGATACGGTCCGGCGGCTTGCGGCTCAAGGCGTCAGTGCCTGACAGCGCCCGTGCAAAGGGGCCGGGCGGATGGTCCAACTAGCGGCATCCGGAATGCGCTAGTGAAGCCTGACCCGATTGCGCTTTCGTTCACCGTCTCCCGAATCGCACGCGAAGGCCCAGAAAGATTTCCCGCCCCGGACCGGGCTGGTAGGAGTAGCCGTCGGGATCGGGCTCGGTGAAGGCGATGTAACGCTTGTCCAATAGGTTGCGGAGGGTTGCTAGAGCCTCCACGGGCCACGGGTGCGCGTGGAACCGGTAGGCGAGCCGGAGGCTCACGAGGGTGTAGCCTCCGATCCAGGTGAGGTTGGTGGGATCCACGTACTGGCGGCTCTGGCTGTAGGTGGAGAGGCCGAGCGTCAGGCGCGACGCTGGCGAGTAGGCAACGTCCACGCCTCCCATGTGTGCGGGCGAATCGGGCAGCCAGTGGCCCGTGGCGTCGCCGAAGGCCAAGCTGTTCAGGTCATGGTAGGAGAAATGGGAGTAAGTGTAGGCCGCATGGACGCGCAAGGGTTCGGCGGGGCGCCAGGTGAGGCTCGCCTCAAGACCGTACCGGCGGGTGGCCCCGGCGTTGCGGTAGAAGGTTTCGAGCGGCCGGCCGGGTACCCGATAGCGCTCGAAGTCGTTACGGGTATTCAGCAGGAAGACGTCCGCGTCGTAGGCCAGGACCTCGCCCCGCCTGCCGCGCACCCCGATCTCCTCGTCTGTGGAGGTAGCCGGGACGAGGTGTTCGTTGAATCCGCCGATGTGGTCGGGGTTCGCGTAGAGCTCCTCCGTAGCCGGAGGGAGGAAGCCCTGGCCCCACGACGCGTAGAATCCCAGGGCCTCGCGGGGGTTCCAGGTGACCCCGGCGCGGCCCGTGGTCTGATGGAAGTCGCGCGCGCCGGAAAGGTCGAGCCCGCCGGCCTGAAGGTGATCGGTAAGGCCGTTGTGGATGTGGTCGTCTCGGACGCTGCCGAAGATGCCCCAGCCGCCCTCGATCTCCAGCGTGTCCATCAGGTACGCGCCGGCCGAGCGCTGGCGGATCGTCTGGTTTGAGGTGAGGACGGGGCCCTGGATGGCACCGCCCAGGTTGGGGTGCGAGTAATCTTCAATGGTCTGCCAACAGAAGTCCGCCCCTGCGGTCAAGGAGTTGGTTCGCGGGCCGCGGCCCGTGGTTAGCCTGTACAGGACGGTCGTGCCGGGATTGTCGAACGTTCGGTGGTCCACGTCCGAGGGCACCGATTCGGTGTACTGTGTCCTGCGAACGTAGGCAGTGAAGCTCAGCTCCTGCCCTGGAGCCATGCGATAACGTCCGACGAGCCCCATGGTGCCCCGTTTGGTGTGCTGGAACTCGTTGTAGGTAGTGGAGTCGGGGTTGGGCTGGCGAGGGTCCAGGCGGACCTGTGCCACGTTCAGGCCCTCGGGATTCTCATTGAAGGCGTCGGTGCCGATGACGATGGCAGTGAGCTGAAAGGCGGGTGTCAGGGCCCAGCGGAACTTCCCGCAGGCGTTGGAACAGAAGAAGCGGGCATGTTCGCGCCATCCATCGGACATGGTGCGGGATGCGGAGATCCGGTAGTCGCTGCTGCCGCTCCAGCCCGCGGTCTCGCCGAAGAGCTTCCAGAAGCCGTAGCTGCCAAGGGCCGCTTCGGCTTGGTGAGGATCGGGATCGTCGCGGCCGTCGCGGGTGGTGATGGCGATGACGCCGCCCGCCGCTCCACCGCCATAAAGTGACGCTTGGGGACCGCGTAGGATCTCCACACGCCGTACGGCAGCCCAATCCACATCAAAGAGATCCGGGGCAAAGCCGGTCGGATCGTTGAGCGGCAGACCGTCAAGAACAATCTGAATGCCGCGGATGCCGTGTTCCGTTAGAATGCCCTGGCCGCGAATGGAAAGGTGGACGCGTTCGTCGTCGGTCTGGTTTTCCACCTTGACGCCGGGGACGAGCGAGAGGGCCTCGTCGGCAGAAACGGAACGGGGCATGGACTGCAGTCTTGTCAGGTCCACCGTGCTGACCGCTGCGGGTACGTCCTTCAGGGGTAACGCCAAGCGCGGGGCCGTAACGACGACCTCGGAAGATCCCGAGGGCGGCACGGTGGCCGGCTGAAGCTCGATGTTCTCCTGGGCGAGTGGGGAAATGGCGTTCAAGGTGATAAAGGCAAGGCTTAGGGCTGACGGTAGGATAGCTTCAAGAGGCCGCCGCGGGGAACTGCGGGGAGTTTCATGATGATCCTCCAGGGCCCGCTGCTCTTCGGCCAACCTGGAATTCACGGGCATCTCCCATTGAAGGAACCTATCGTAGCCCAATCTTCCCGTTGCTTCGCGATGTCGCGACGACCCCGGTAGCAATACAACGCGGCTCAGCAGTGGCCGGCCCCGCTCCCAGCACCGCTGCTGCCCGAAGGCGCCCCCACGCAGCAACGAGCGGCCGGGCCGCCCCGGGACAGGGGCGGCCCGGCCGCTACTGGTCTATTGGGCCACGACGCTTACATCGTCGAGGTACTCGTCGTTGCCGTAGGCGCTGATGCCGAGGAAGCCCAGGTAGACCGTCTGGCCCTTGTAGGCGCTCAGGTCCACGGTGGCCTGCGCCCAGCCGGTGGAGCCGTTGTAGCGGGAGACGGGCGAACCCACGTTGGTCCACGTGGTGCCGTTCGTGGAGACCTGCACCTGCACCTGGTCGTTGTAGCTGGAGTAGCCCGTATCGTGGTACATCCAAAAGGTCAGGGTCACCGTCGTGTAGGTGCCCGCCACGGCGAAGCCGGAGGTCCGGTAGATTCTTGCCGTGTCACCGGCGTTCGCGCTGTAAGAGTTGAAGTCCGCGAGGTAAGAGCCGCCGTGAGGCGATGCGCTCGGGTAGGAGCCCGAGGCGGCCTGGGACCACGAAGCCGTTGAGCCTGAGACCGAAACCGAGCCCCAACCCGTCGTGCTTTCGAAGCCGTCGCTGAAGAGGGTTGCGGGACCGCTCGCCACCGCGGCGGTGAAGTTGACGCCCGTGATATTGGCGCCGTTCACCGTTTCGGAGGCGCTAGCGGGCGTGAAGGTGTAGCCCGCCAGGCCGGGCGTCACGGTGTAGGTGCCGTTGGCCAGACCGCTGATGGTATAGGCACCGGAGCTGTTCGTCGTGGCCGAGGCGGAGCCCGCCGTGACCGTCACCCCCGAGAGACCCGAGCCGTTGTAGGTGATGGTGCCCGAGACGGTGTAGGTCGCTGCCGGGGCCGTGATCGTTACGTCGTCCACGTACATGTTCGTCTGGTCGCCCGAGTAGCCGTCATCGTGGTCCGTGAACCGAATCTGGATCGTCTGGCCCGCGTAGGATGCAAGACTGAAGGTCTTGTTGGTCCACGCCTGGGCGTTGCTGCATACCTTCATCACGTTCGCGAGCACGGTGCCGCTCGTGTTGCAGATGTCCACCTCCTGCCAGTCGTACGTGATCGTGTCCGGAGAGATCGGGTAGTACCAGAAGGAGAGCGTCCCGCCGCCGGCCGGAACCGTCACGTTCTGGTACAGGATGCAGTTGGTCGCCGATCCGCCCCCGCTCCCCGCCAGATAGGCCGAGTAGCTGCCCGAGTGCTTCTTCCCCGTGGAAGCCACCGGCGCCACGGTGCCCGAGCCCGTGCCCGCCGTCCAGCCCGTCAGGCCGCTCTCGAACCCGCCGTTGGTGAGACCCGTGCCGCCAGAAGCCGCGGCCGTGAAGTTCACGCCCGTGATGTTGGCGCCGCTCACCGTCTCGGAGGCGCTGGCGGGGGAAAAGGTATAGCCGCTCAGGGTCGGGGTCACCGTGTAGGTGCCGTTCGCCAAGCCAGAGACCGTGTAGGCGCCCGAGCTGTTGGTGGTGGCCGAGGCGGAACCCGCGGTCACCGTCACGCCCGACAGGCCGGAGCCGCCCGAGGTGATCGTACCGGAGATGCTGTAAGTGGAGGGCGGGTTGGCCGTGGCCGTGAAGTTCACGCCCGTGATGTCGGCGCCGTTCACCGTCTCGGAGGCGCTCGCCGGGGTGAAGGTGTAGCCGGAGAGGCTCGGGGCTACCGTGTAGGTGCCGTTCGCCAAGCCGGAGATCGTATATGCGCCGGTGGAGCTGGTCGTCGCCGAGGCGGTGCCCGCCGTGACGGTCACGCCCGAAAGGCCCGTGCCACCCGAGGTAATCGTGCCGGAAATGCTGTATGCGGACGCCGGCGCCGTAACCGCCACGTCGTCCACGTACATGTTCGTCTGGTCCCCGGAGTACCCGTCGTCGTGCACCGTGAACCTGAGCTGAATCGTCTGGTTCGCGTAGGCGGCCAGGCTGTACGTCGCCTGCGTCCACGCCTGGGTGTTGCTGCATACCTTCATCACGTTCGCGAGCACGGTGCCGCTCGTGTTGCAGATGTCCACCTCCTGCCAGTCGTACGTGATCGTGTCCGGAGAGATCGGGTAGTACCAGAAGGAGAGCGTCCCGCCGCCGGCCGGAACCGTCACGTTCTGGTACAGGATGCAGTTGGTCGCCGATCCGCCCCCGCTCCCCGCCAGATAGGCCGAGTAGCTGCCCGAGTGCTTCTTCCCCGTGGAAGCCACCGGCGCCACGGTGCCCGAGCCAGAGCCCGCCGTCCAGCCCGTCAGGCCGCTCTCGAACCCGCCGTCCGTCACGCCCCCCGCAGGCGCCGGACCGGTGATCGTGAGGGCCACGGATGCGCTGTGGCTCTTGCCGCCGCCTGAGGCGGTCACGGTTACGGGGGAGGAAGCCGTGGGCGTGGAGGTTCCGGCCGAAATGGCCAGGGTGGAGGAGCCGGAACCGGGTGCCGCGATGGAGGCGGGGCTGAAGCTCGCGCTCGCGCCGGAGGGAAGGCCCGAGGCTGAGAGGGTCACCGCCGAGTTGAACCCGCCCGCGGCCGCGGTGGAGACGTTCACCGTGCCCGAGGCCCCCTGCTGGACGGAGATTGAAGCCGGGCTCGCGGAGAGTGAGAAGTCCGGAGACTGGCTGGGGTTGAAGGCGATGTTGAGAACGGGGTGAAGCTCGATGCCGTTGGGCGCTACTCCCGTCTGGCCGTGGATAAAGTCGAAGAAGCCCACGCCCGACACCTGGACGGGGACATTCACCGTCTTCATGGTGCCCGTGGCTGTGTAGGACGCGTCGAAGGTCTGTCGAGCGGCTGAAATGGCCCCCGAGAAGGGGCTGCCCGCTCCCACGCAGCCGGGCGAGGGAATCTCGGCAATCATGGTGTTGCCCGCCCCGTCACTCAAGACCAGGTGATAGTCCGAGTCGTTCTCGAGCTTGAATTCGACGAGCGTACAGGTGAGCTGAAAGACCGTCACCTCGGTGGGTTGGATGCGGTTGTTCGACGGAAGGGATGATGGCGTGGCCAGGCTGGCCAGATAGGGGATGGTCGCAGCCGTGACGGCGGAGAGGTTAACGAGGCCGGCGTCGGCGTCGGTGCCGGTTTTCACCGACCAGCGTTCCACCCCGCACTGGGCCCAGGCGGAATGGGCGGAAAGCAGGCCAGCAAGGGCTAGCCAGGTTATGACGAGAAACGGTGGTTTTGAGTGCATTCCCTACCTCCCTAGGTTAACGCTGCAGAAAAGACCCCTCCTCGAACTCCACCAGCAGGCGGCGTGCGGGGCCAAGAACTGCGGGTTCATGCGGTCAAACAGGACTCAGGCTGCGTACGACACGGCGTTTGCTACGCCAGGCGGTCGTGGAGGTCGTGGGGGGGACCTGCAGGTTCTGCGGCCACCCGTGGCGGGCCTACCAGGATTTTTTCAGGATTCTCTTTCGGAGGACCGTACCCCGGCCGGGGACCCAAGGGGTGGTGGGGAGGGACGCCCGCTCGGAGTGAGGGGCTTCGGGAAGGAGAGGTGAAATGACGAGAGCAATCAGGCCGAAAAGGGGACCATCGCTGTCACTGGAAGAGTCGTCATCCTCGTCGGGACCTGTCTGTGCGTCATCGCCGGGCAGCGACAGGGACATGTCGAGGGGGTCTCGCCCATCCGGCGTTTGCAAGAGACTTCCACTGCCTGCGGGCCGCTCCGGCAACGAGGGGGCCACCGGGGAGGCGAGAAGGCTCGGCCCCAGAGCGAGGCCAACACAGCCCAAAACGGCGAAGAATACAAGTTTTGCGACCCGGTTGCCCATGATGAGGCGCCCCTCCGCATACTGCCTGGAGAACCAAGCGCAAAGAAGGTGCCAGCAAGCCTCATCCGGTGGAATCCGAGTGTTTTCAGGGGGTTGTAGTCTTGGGTGCTTCAGCCGAGAGAGGATACTCAGTTCACGGGCGTGGCCGTGAAGCGGGGGACTTCCTTTGTTGATGCCTGTAAAATAAGGTGTTCTCGACCGACTGTTCCGTTCCTTGCTACGTGGATACTCGGGTTACAGTGCTACGCCCCGGGTTCGATGCCACGCTCTGGAGCTGGCCAGTCGCGGGGAGGGATCACCGTGGCCGGTGGCAGCTCAGCCCAAAAGGCGCCGCACTTCGGCGAGCAGCTCCTCCGGCTTCACCGGTTTCTCGATGTATCCTTCGGGGGCGGGCACCTGCGAGCGGGTGGAGATGAACTGCTTGAATTCGTGGGAGACCCCGGTCACGATCACCACAGGAATTTTGGAGAGGCCCGGGTCCTCCTTCATCTTTCGATAGGCCTTGACCCCCGTCATTTCGGGCATGGTGATGTCCAGCGTGACCAGGTCGGGGCGGTCCTTCAGCACCTTCTCCATGGCCTCTTCGCCGTTGAAGGCTTCGAGCGCCTCATAGCCGTTATCCCTCAGCACCGACGCCAGGTAGGTGACCACGTCCGGCTCGTCATCCACCACCAGAATCTTCTTCGCCATCTTGGATCCCCCTCTAAGGGTCAGTGAGAAGTAAGAAGTAAGAAGTAAGAAGTAAGAAGTGAGACGTAAGAGGCAAGAGCTAAAGCGCGAGAATAAAATCGGCCTTTACGTCGCCCCTCCTTTTCGCTCTTTGCTTTTCACTTCTCACTGCCTCAGTGCCACTCCCATTCGATGAAGCCCGGCTTCACGTCCACCATGGCGTTGACGATGAGCTCCACGAGGCCTCCGTAGAGGATCTTGTTCTTCTCCCACAGGTCATAATAGGCCAGCATGTCTCGGAACTGGCCCTTGCAGTTGCTGCACGGGGCGCACAGGTATTTGGGGATGGAGGGGTCCAGGCAATCGGAGAAGGCGTTCAGGACCTGCTGCAGCTTCTTCCGGCCGGCCACCTGGAACCGCCAGTCCTGGAAGTTGTTTCCGCTCATGATGGCGAACCCGGAACCTCCTCCACAGCAGTAATTGTCCACCCCGTGAGGCCACATCTCGCGGAACTGGGGGCAGATCTTGCGGATGACCTCCCTCTGGGGTTCCACCACGCCCATGAGCCTCACCAGATTGCACGGGTCGTGCAGGGTCACCGGGAAATCGTTGCGGCTGGGATCGAGCTTGATGCGGTCGTTCATCACGATATCCCTGAGGAGGGTCATGGAGGACTCGCGGGGGATGTTCAGTTCGCCGGTCAGGACGCGGTCAGCGATGACGGAGAGCGCCTTGTGCGCGTGGCCGCACTCGCCCAGGACGATCTTCTTGACCCCCAGCTTCTTGGCGGCCTCGGCGTGCTTGATGGCCACCCGGGCGAACTGGGCGTCGTCGTACCAGAGGCCGTAGTTGATGGAGTCGTACCCCGCCAGCTCGGAGGAGAGGGTCCAGGTGATGCCGGCGGCGTTCAGGATCACCGCGAAGGCCCCCGGGTTCTCGGGCCAGGCCATGATCTCGCCCGCGTTGTGGATCAGCAGGACATCGGCGCCCTCAACGTCCCAGGGCGTCTCCACCTTGATGCCGGTCTTCTCGGTCATGTCCTCGTCGATGAACTCGATGTTGTCCTTGACCACCAGCGAGCTCATGCCCGTGGAGGAGCCCACCTTGAGCTGGAGCACCGAACCGTTGTCGTGGCACTCCTTGGCGCTGATCCCCATCTCCATGCTGAAGAGCTTGCGCAGCTCGTGCCCCACGAGGCCGTTGTCCGCTCCGATGGGGCAGGTCTGGGCGCAACGGCGGCAGAGGTTGCAGCGATAGGAGAGCTCCGCCAGGCGCGCCACCAGCGGCCAGTTGACGGTGACGTCCCCGTGCTGCCAGGCGGAGAGCAGGCCGCCGTGCTTGACGTGCTTGAAATAGAGCCGGCGCAGGATCTCCGAGCGGTAGGTGGGGCGGTAGATCTCGTTCTGGCCGCTCGCCTCGTAGATGTGGCACGCGGAGGAGCAGGTCTGGCACTTGGCGCAGTGCTCCATGGTGAGGACCAGCGGCTGGAGGAAGGTCCAGTTGTTCTCGCGGGTGAAGAGCTTGTCGAGGCCTGCGAGGAACTTCTTGACCAGCTCGTCCTCCTCCTCCTTCGTCTTCGGCTGCGGGAGGTTGAGCGCGCAGGTGTCATCCAGGCCGCACTCCACGGCGGCCTTGGTCTTATCGGCGAGAGGCTTCCAGTTCGGGGTGCTCGCCGGATCCTGCAGCGGGGCGGGAAGCGGCATAAGATCATTCTTCTCGACGTGGGTCAGGGGGGCTCTGTCCCTCCGGGACATCTCCGAGAGCCTGATCTTCGCCTTCATTTCTTGCCCCCTTCCCACGGATTGGTCGTGGCGACGTCGGCCCAGCTCCGCTTGCCGTCGGCCGTTACGTGAGGGGCCGACCAGGTCGGCCGGTAGGTCAGGTATTCCGCGAGCTTGGCCGCGATCTTGGGGTTGTTGGCCGTGGCGGCATCGTCCCACCGGACGGAGTGGTAGGTGAAGTACTTAGCGATGAAGTGCGACATGTGCGTGAGCGGAATGTAGGCGGCGAGCAGGGCGCAGAGAATGATGCCGGCGGACCACGGGCCCGGAAGCGCCGCGCTGGTGTCGAAGGTCAACCAGGCAATGGTGAGGCGGACCACCCCGGGGGCGTCGGGGCCGCGCAGCAGATAGCCGGCAGCCATGAACGCGAAGGCCACCAGGAAGAAGCAGAGGTTGAAAAGATCGCCCGGCGTCGTGTAGTTCACGAGATCGGGATCGGTGAGCCGGCGCACGAGAAGGGCCACCGCGCCGACGACCGCCAGGGCGCCGCCCACCACTCCGGCGATCATGTACATCCAGTGCAGGGCCAGCCCCAGGCCGCCAGCCATGGCGGCCGGCGCGGCCAGCGTCAGGACGGCCGCGACTATCACCAGCCCCACGGTCCCGATGAGCAGGTAGAGGCCGAAGTGAAAGAGGAAGGAGCGGTACCACAGCTTCCGGTTGAATTCGTGGAGTGCCTTCAGGAAGAGCATCTCGGGCACCATGAAGGAGAGCTCCCCAACCATATTGAATCTGGAGGGGTGCTTCCACCAGTCCAGCTGTTCGAAGTAGGAGCCCCCGTGCTTGACGCGCGCGGCCTCTTCGTGAGGCACCGGGTAGAGTTCCCAGCGCAAATGGATTGGGGCCTTGGCGTACATCACGGCCCGGGCTACGCAGGCTATCGCAAAGACAGCCGCGCACAGGTAGAGAACTCCGTAGACTACCGCCGTCATGATGGCTCTCCCCCCGTCAGAAAGCGGCCGCTGGTTCCGCCGTGAGGCCGGGCCAGGGCCGCCGTGTCCAGTAAGGCTGCACCGCGCGTCTCGGTGGGGCCGCTCGTCTCCACGACCCCTAATATAGGGCTCCGCACCCGGTGCGCGGAACGGATTCCGGGAAACTTGGGAGTTTTGGGGTATTTGCCACAAGCAGGGGATGCCGCCTGCCCCAGGCTTACCGGCCAGAGGGCATGGCCGCCGGTGTTACGAATTGGTTCGTGGGGTGGCGACGCGATTCCCGTTCGGGCCGGGGTGAGGCCGCGAGGAGACGTTCTTCACGCTCCGCTAGGGAAGGAACGCGGGAGGAGAGGGAAAGGGCAGGGATTGGTGTCCACCCAGGATGCCCCAAAGGGCGTCGGTCGGTTGCGGGCGGCTGAACAGGAACCCCTGCAGGGAATCGCAGCCGAAGGATTGCAGCAGGAAGAGCTGCTCCGGTGTCTCCACTCCCTCGGCTATCACCCGCATACCCAGACCGTGAGCCATGGTGATGATGGCCTGGACCAGGGCGGCATCGTCCTGGCTCCCCACCAGGTCCTGGATGAAGGGCTGGGCGATCTTGAGGAAGTGGACGGGGAAACGCTTCAGGTACAGCAGCGACGAATACCCCATCCCGAAATCGTCGATGGCGATGCGGATGCCCAGGTCCGCGAGGCGGCGCAGGACCGGGACGCTGCTTTCCACGTCGCCCATGGCGGTGGTCTCGGTGATTTCGAGAATGAGGCGGGAGGCGGGAAGCCCGGTATCCCGGAGGACCCGCTGGACCGCCGCCACCAGGTCCCTCTGATGGAAGAGCCGGGCGGAGATGTTCACGGAAGTGGGCAGGGCCGGCAGGCCCTGTCGCTCCCAGGCCACGTTCTGGAAGCAGGCCTGCTCGAGGGCCCACTCGTTGATGGGCACGATGAGCCCCGTCTCCTCGGCCACCCCGATGAAACGGCCCGGACCGATGATGCCCTCCTCGGGGCTCTTCCAACGCAGGAGGGCCTCGGTGGCCAGGACGCGCCCGCCGCGGCCCTCCACGATGGGCTGATAGTAGAGGGTGAATTCCTGCCGTTCGAGGGCCTTGCGGAGGCGGCCCTTCATTCGGAACCGCTCGGTCGCGAGGGTGCTCATCTCGGCGGTGAAGAACTGGAATCCGTCGCCGCCCTCCGCCTTGGCCCGCTCCAGGGCGATGTCAGCGTTCTTGAGCAGGGTGTCCAGGTCGTCACCGTCCTCCGGGAAGAGGGCCGCCCCCGCGCTCAACGTCAGGTGAAACTCCTGGGGACCCAGGCGAATGGGACGCGAAAAGGCCCGGCGGATCTGGAGGAACGTCTCCTCGACCTCCCCGGCGCTTCGCAGTTCAGGCAGCACGATCAGGAACTCGTCGCTGCCCATTCGAGCGACGGTATCCTTGTGGCGCACCCGGGACCCCAACCTGTGCGCCGCGGACTGTAGCACCTGATCGGCCACGTCGTGACCCGCGGTGTCGTTGATCTCCTTGAACCGATCCAGATCCAGGAAGAGCACGGCCAGCCTCTGCCCGGCTTTCTTGCCGGAGGCGAGGGCCTCCTTCAGGATTTCGCGCATCCGGTACCGGTTGGGAAGGTCGGTCAGGGGATCGAAATGGGCCAGCTTGTCCAGCCTCTCGTCGGATTCTCTTCGGGCGGTGATGTCCTGATAAATGCCGTACACGCCGATTTGATCTCCTTGAAGGAGGATGGGGAACCCCAAGATCGAGACCGGGACGAGCCGCCCGTCCTTCCTCCGGCGCGTCGCTTCGGTGCGGACCACCTCTCCCCCGAGAACCGCCCGCGAGATGAGAGTGGCCTTCTCGCGGTCCTCCTCGGGCACGATGTGATCGTTCAGGCGCGACCCTGCCAGATCCTCCTTCCCGAACTGGAAAATCTGCTCGAAGCCCCGGTTGACGGCCAAGACGCGGTCTGCGTTGTCGAGCATCACGATGCCCTCCGGGGAGTTTTCGAATAGCTGGCGGAAGTACGTTTGCTGGAGGAGAAAGGCCTCCTCCGCCTCCTTCCGGTCCGTCACGTCGAAGGCCATGATCACGCCGGCCGGCTTGCCTTGATAGACGATCATTCCGCCGGTGAAATCGACCCAGCGCGATTGCCCCCCTTTGGTGACGATCTTAAATTCATAGTGTGAAGGGACCTGCTCGCCCCGCTGTCGCGCCAATCCCCTGGATTTCACCAGCTCGCGAAAATCGGGGTGGACCACGTCCCAGAACCTGAGCTTCAGCAATTCCCCGTGGGTATAGCCCGTGATGGTCAGGGCGGCGGGATTGGCGTAGCGCCAGTGTTCGCCCTGGTAGATGAGAATCCCCGCCGCGGCGTTTTCCGCAAGCGTCCGGAAGCGCTCCTCGCTCTCCCGAAGCGCCTCCTCGGCGCGCTTGCGCTCCACGGCCACCGCCACCTGCCCCGAAAGGAAGGCGAGGGCGTCTCTTTCCTTCTCTCCGTAGCGCACCCCTTCCTTGTAGGACTGGACCACCAACACGCCGGTCACCCTCTCCTGGACCTTCAGGGGAACCCCCAGCCAGGACAGGGGAGGGGGGCCAGCGAGTTCAATCTTGCCCTGCCCAGCCAGCGCATGAAGCCGCTCGGCGGTGACAGCCATGGGTTCGCCGGTTCGCAGCACGTACTCGGTCATTCCCTTGGCGGGAGGATGCGGCGCAGGCCTGGCCTCTCGCTCGTCGGCGAAATAGGGGAAGTGGAGCCGGTTGGAGGCGATGTCGTAGAGGGCCACGAAGAAGTTGTCGGCCGGCATGATGCGGCCCACCACGTCGTGGAGGGCGAGGAAGAACTCCTCCAAGCTCTGGGTGCCGTGAGAGGCGAGCGCGATCCGGCGGACGGCCCCCCGCAGCTTCTCCGCGCGCTTTCTCTCGGTGATGTCGAAGATGGTGACGACGCCCGCCGGCCTGCCGCCGAGGAGGGTGCGTCCGAGCGTGCAGTCCACCCACCGGGCCTCGCCCTCCTGGGTTAAGATCTGAATCTCAAACTGGGCCGGGGCACCGTCGCCTTTCAGGTACGCCACCCCGAGGTCGCGGACCATCTGGCGGTGGTCGGGATGGATGATGTCCCAAAACGGGCGCTGGGCTACCTGTTCCATCGTGTACCCGCCGATGGCCTCTGCCGCGGGATTGGCGTACACGAGCCCCTCCTCCCGAAAAATGAGAATGCCCATCCGGGTGGATTCGGCCAGAGCCCGGAATTTTTGCTCGCTCTCGATGAGGATTTCCGCGGAACGCTCGGTCCTGGTCATGTGCCGGCGAATCAGAAGGAAGAGCAGCAGGGCGGTGGCGAGGACGAAGATGGAACCCTTCACGGACTGCAGCACGGAAAGCAGGTGGGGGTCCCGCACGATCAGGGACAGCAACCAGTCCGAAAAGAGGATCCACGCCAGGGCGAAGAGGAAGTAGTACGCGCTGACTCTTAGAGGAAGGCCCCATCGCGCCGACCAGGGCGCCCTCCTGGCGTCGTTGTCCATTCCCTCACCTTGGGCGGTCGGCAAGCCTTCGCTCCCGGGAGCCTGGGCTGCCCATTCCCGCTCTCGCGATTGGGGCACGCGTCACGCCGGACCTCGCGTCTAGGAGCCAACGAGAGCCGCGACTGCGCCCCATGGACTGAGGCCACTATAAAAGAACGGGCCCGGGAGAACAATGGAGGCGTGTTTCCCCAATTCCGCGATATCGGCTCAACGCCTGCGCAGGAGCGGCGCCTCGCCTGCGATCCGGGTGACCCTGCGACCAGGATGCGGTGCCCGCGTACGGTCCGTCGCGCCGGGGGCGGCGCTCCTACGCGCCAAGTTCCATCGCGGAATTGGGGGACCCCCTCCCCCTTGGCAGATTCCCTTCCCCCGGTCTATCCTTGGGGACATCACTCGTGGGCCGGTTCGCCGTCGAGGGCGGAGGGTGGGACATGCAGCGCGCCTCAAGGGCTTATCTTGCGCTTCTCCTGCTGTTCTCAGGAGGACTGTTCCTGCTGCTGTGGCATTTCGGACTTCTGGTGCGCAATCCCTGGGCCGTTCCGTTCATCGTGGCATTCTTCTTCGTGGCCTATCAATTCGACGTCCGAATCCCCGGTCTGGGAAGCATGAACGTCGATCACGTCATCGCTTTTCCTGCCGTGGTGATCCTCCAAAATCCGGTGGTCGCGGGAATTCTCGGCGGCATCGGTCTCCTGGCCAGCAGGGCGTACCGGCACGGCCCCCGCGGCCTCCGCCTCGTCCACGCTTGGGGTGCCGTGATGGCCGCCGCGAGCCTGACCCTGGGCTGCTGGCTCTATACCGCCATGGTGCCGCTGGTAGTCCCGGGGGGCTGGGCGTGGTTGGGCATCCTGCTCCTAGCCATGGCGGCCGCCAACACCTTCAATTGGGCAGTCTATCTGCTGGGCAGGGCCCTCACGGGAGCGAGCACGAACCCGGAGATGGTCCGTAAGAGCTTTCTTCAAAACCAGATGTGGGTCCTGGTGTCGTCCCCCTTCGTGGGGTTGGTGCTTGGCGCCCCCACGGAATTGCGGCCGCTCCGTCTGCTTCTGAGCAGCCTCACGCTGCTGCTGGTCATCTGGAGTCTCCGCCTGAACGCCGGCCTCGAGGAAAAGCACGAAGCCCTCATCGCGGCGACTCGCCGGCAGGAATTCCTGCAACAGCTGACCATGGAGGCTACCGGAAGCCTGGCCGATGAAGGGTTCCTGAGGAAACTGTTAGGCGGATTGAGGGAGTTCGTGCCTTGGGGACGGGGGCTCGTCCTGGTGCTCCCGCCGGCGCAGCCGGAGGGCCCAGCGTTGTATTCCCTGGAGGAGTTTCCCGTAGGACCTGACCTGCGGGACAGAGTCATGGCCTATCTGGAGGATCCGGTTCTCCGGGAACCCAGACGGGTTGACCGGCCGGGCTTCCAGCCGCTGCTGTTGCACGATGCTTCCTCCCAGCTGCTGGTTCCCATCCTGACAGGTGAGCTAGCCCTTGGGCTGTTGGTGGCGGAGCGCGGAGCCCAAGCCGATCCGTTCAGGGAGGACGAGGCCCAATTCCTGAGCCTCTCGCTGCACCAAGTGGCGCAGGGGATTCAGGACCGGCTCTTGAAGATCCAGCTCATGACGACCAATCGGAAGCTCGTGCGGCAGGCCGAGTTCCTCACGCGGATACTCCAGATTTCGAACCTCCTCAGGGTGCACCTGGACGTACAGGGCATCTTGGACGGCGTGGCGAAGGGGATCCGTGAAAGCCTCGGGTTCCGAAGTGTTCTGATCAGTCTGTACCACGAGGATGGACGCTACTTCGAACGGATCGCGCAGGCCGGCCTGAACGACTTGTGGGAGGAGATCCGGTCCGTGAACCCCCCAGCGGCGGACATCATGGAATACCTCTCGGAACGATACCGTCTCAACGCCTGCTACTTCGTGAGCCACACCGAGGGGAAGCCCAGCCCATACGATGTCCTCCCCAGTGGAGCCAGAGAGCCCATCCAGCCGGATGACTGGCATCCGGAGGACCTGCTGCTGGTACCCTTGAGGGACAAGGACAACCGGCTGTTGGGCATCATTTCCGTGGACGAGCCGCAGGACGGCAGGATCCCGTCGGGCGAGACCCTCAGGGCATTGGAGATCCTGGCCAATCAGACCGTGTACGCCCTGGAGAGCGCGCAAATCCACGCGCAGATCAAGCGTCAGGCCGTCATGGATGCCCTGACCGGCCTTTACAATCACGGCTATTTCCAAGAGACCTTCGCCGCCAGATCCAAGGAGTACGCGGCCGCCGGGATCCCCTACAGCGTGCTGATGCTGGATCTGGACGATTTCAAGCAGATCAATGACACCTTCGGGCACCTGACGGGAGATGCCGTTCTGGGGAGTGTGGCCGGCCTGCTCAGTTCCAGCATTCGGTCGGAGGACGTGGCGGCCCGGTACGGAGGGGAGGAGTTCGCGATCTTCCTGCCACACCGCACTTCGGAGCAGGCCAGGGCCGTCGCCGATCGAATCCGTTCGCGGGTTGAGTCGCTGCCCTTGCCCGTCGAGGGCCTGTCCGCGCCGGTGCAAGTGACCCTCTCCGTGGGTGTGGCCTCATTCCCGGATGACGGGAAGGACCACCATGTCATTCTGGAGAAGGCGGATGCCGCTCTCTACGCCGCCAAGAGACAGGGAAAAAACCGGGTCTGCTGATCGGTCGAAAAGGGGGTAGGAAGCGTGCACCAAAGGGAGTGGTCGAGCTTCTTGAGAGTGATGTTGGTCCTCCTCCTCTGCGGGCCGGCCCTGGGTGCGCCGCGGGCAAGCGCCTCGCGGGCGGCCCATCCGAGCGGCCCAGGGACACGCCTGAAGGTGGTGGCTTCTCCCTATGAACCGTACGTAATCGCCGAGAACGGACATCTCAAAGGGCTGGAGGTGGATCTGCTCGATCTGGTGTGCGCGGCCAACGGGTGGACCTACCAGGTGGAACAGCTTCCTTTCGCCCAGATGCTGGATCGCCTGGAGAAGGGCGAGGCGGATGTGGGTCTGGGAGCGATTTACCAGACTCCCGGCCGGGAGGCTCGTCTTCTGTTCACCGACGACTATGTCGAGACGGGGCTTGTCGTGGTGACGCGAGCGAGCCGAGAGTTGACCTCCTTGCGCCAACTGGCGGGCTGGAGGGTGGGGGTGAAGGAGGGGGCCACGGGGCAGCGAACTGCCCTGAGGATGCAGGCGGCCAGCGACCCTTCGATCACCGTGGTCCCGTTCGGCAGCACGGAAGAGAGCTTTGCCGCTCTTCGGGCCGGGACGGTCAACGCCGTGTTCAACGATTACCTCAACAGCCTCTTCCTCATCAGCCAGCAGTATGCGGGGGAACTCACCATCGCCAAGGGCTCCTGGGGTCCACTCTTCCTGTCGCGGGAGCGGCTGTCCATAGCCTTCGGTCCGGGCCGGGAGGCGGAACGGGCCGATTTCGACCGTGTCATGGCCCAGCTCAAGAAGGGAGGCACACTGGCCCACATCCGCAGGAAGTGGCTCCCGCAGGCGACGGCGCCCGACGTCGGGCGGATCGTCGGCTGGATCATCTGCGCCGTGGCCCTGGTGGCCCTGATCGCCCTGATCGTCCTCTGGGCGTGGCGGCGTAACCTCAGGCTGAAGTTTCTCAGGGACTCGGAGCGCCGCTACCGGGACCTCATCGAGAAGTCCCCGCTGGGCATCTGCCTCGTGCGCGAAGGAACCGTGGTGTACGCCAACCAGGGCGTGCTGAAGCTCTTCGGCTGCGAGTCCCTCGGCGACCTCAGCAGCGGATTCGTCCAGGCACTCATCGCGCCCGGAGAGCGCCAGGGGGTCGAGGCCCAGTTCCGGGAGGGGCGGGTGAGGGACACCGACGAGCAGGACTTTGACACGGTGGGCCGAAGGAAGGACGGATCGCTGTTTCCCATGCACGCGCGGTTGGCCCACGTGGATCTCCAGAGCGGCCCCGCCTTCCTGGCCTTTCTGGAGGACGTGACCGAACGCAAGCGGGCGGAGGCGGCGCTGCGCGAGAGCGAGACCCGGCTCCGGCTGATCGTCGACAACGTCCACGAGATCATCTACTACAACGCCCTGGAGGGAGATCCGCCCGCATTGAAGCCCCTGTTCGCCAGCCGGCAGCTGGAGCGGATCCTCGGCTACCCACCGGACTACTTTAGTCGAGCGGGGCACGATTGGATTGAAGCGGTTCACCCGGAAGACCGAGACCTGGTTCGCCGGACGCTGCAAGGACTCCTGACATCGCCCGGTCCAGTGACCATCGAATACCGATTTCTCCACCGCACCACGGGACAATACCACTGGGTGGAGGACCTGGCTGTTCCGAGGCTGGATGGAGAGGGCCGAATCGTCGGATTCTTCGGCGTGGCGAGGGATGTGACGGACCGGAGGGGAGCGGAAACGGCCGAGCGCCGCCGCCACCGCCAGCTGCTGTCGCTCGTCTCCTCGGCCCAGGCCATGGGCGGCTTCCTCGATTTGCGCGGGGCCGCCAGGACCATCTGCGAGGCCGCCCTGCTGGGCGTGGAGGCGCGCATGGCGTGGATCGGCCTGGTGGTGCCGGAGAGCGTGGAACTCGAGGTGCTCGCGTCGGCCGGCATCGACGAGGGCTACACCTCGACGGTTCACGTGCGGTGGGACGAGTCCGCTCGCGCGCAGGGACCCATGGGAAGAGCCATCAAGAGTCGGCTCCCGGTCATCGCGCAGCGGGACGACCCCGCCGTGGCCCCCTGGAGAGAGGCGATGGAACGGCGGGGCTTCCTGTCCATCTGCGCCTTGCCCCTCCTGTATGAGGACACGGTGCGCGGCGCCCTGACCGTCTACAGCGGCGAGGCGGGCGCGTTCACGCAGGAGGCCGTAGAGCTTCTCGAAATCTTCGCCCGGCAGGCGGCCATGGCCGTGGTCAACGCCTCCCTGTACGGAGAGGCAACCGCCACCATCGAGGAGCTGGCGGCCACCAACCGCGATCTCCAACGAACCAAGAACGAACTCCTGACCGGGCTCGACGGGCTTCGCCGCAGCAAAGAATCGCTGAGGGCCAGCGAGGAGGCCTTCCGCGTCCTGGGCGGCCACAGCAGCGATTGGGTGTGGGAGGTGGGCGCCGATCTGCGCTTCACCCACAGCAATGCCTGGGTGTCCAGGTTACTGGGCTACCGCCCGGAGGAGATCCTCGGCAGGTCTCTCTGCGATCTGATGCCCTCGGCCGAGGCCAGGCGGGTCAGGAGTCAGTTGGGTGAGGAGGCGGGGGGCAAGAAACCGCTACGCGCCGCGTTGGCCGTGTATGTGAAAGGGGACGGCGCCTGGACGGTGTTGGTAACCAGCGCCATCCCCATTCGCGATGCCTCCGGTGCCTTCCGCGGATACTGGGGCATCGGCCGGGAGGCGGCCGGCCGGGAGGCGGAGGAGAGTCTCCAGCGCGCCTTGCGGTCTGGCGAAGAGAGCCGCGAGGGGATGGATTGAAGGTGCAGAGCCCCGATCCTACTGCGCGGGCAGTTCAAGCGTCTCCCACTGGAGGGCGATGAGCGGGGTCTCCTTGCCTTTGTCCGGCCCCATGCCGGGTTCCACGAGGCGCCCCCGCTGCTGGTCCTCCTTGTCGTAGCAGGAGAGAATCACCTCGCGGAGCTTCTGCTGGGTCTTCGCCTTCAGTGGATCGGCCTCCTCGGGGTGGAGGGTCACGAAGAAGCGGTCGTCGGTGTCCTGCCCCAGAACTCCCGCCGAGGTGACGTCGCGCACTAACTCATAGAGCGTCCAGGCCGTGCGGTGCAGAAGGTCCTTGAATCGGGGAACGCCGTACTTGCGCATGAACGCCTCGGCGGGTTCGCGCGGAAAGCTGGCGCGCAGGAGCTGGGCGGAGGCGCCCGCCTCCAGCCTGGCCCGGTATTCTGCCTCCACGCGGCTGGCGTCGGGAAGGCCCGTCCACGACGTGGACCGGCGGCCCGTGACGGCCTCCTGGATGAGCTGCCCGACGAGCAGTTCGAGCTGCCTCGGGTCGTAGGGCTTGGTCACGTAGGCGTCCGCACCGCAGTCGTATCCCCAGTAGACGTCCTCCTTGAGGTTCTTGGCGGTGAGCAGAACGATGGGGATCCGCACGAGCTGGGGGTCCTTCTTGAGATCCCGGCAGACCTTGTAACCGTTCTTCTTGGGCATCATGACGTCCAGGAGCATCAGATCGGGCGGGAGGGCCTTGAACTTTCGCTCGGCCTCCTCGCCGTCCGAGGCCACCATCACTTCATAGCCGAGCAGTTCGAAGTTCATCTTGAGGATGTCCGTGATGGCCCTGTTGTCATCGGCGATGAGTATCCTCTGGCGCTTCATGCCACCTCCTAGTCTTGAGCCGGAAGATCCACACGGAAGACGCTTCCATGCTCGCTTCCCTTGGGGCTGCCCAGGAACTCCGCGTCCTCGGGCGGCAGCGGCGAGTCCACCGAGAGCCGTCCTCCGACGCGCTCGGCGATGTTCTTGGCGATGACCAGCCCCAGCCCCGTGCCCGAGACCTGCCCCCGCACGTTGCTGGCCCGGAAGAAGGGCTTGAAGAGGCGCTCTCGTTCGGCGGCCGGAATCCCCGGCCCGTCGTCCACCACCCGGACCCGGACCCAATCACCCTCTCTCCAGAGCCTGACCCCCACGCAGCCCCCGATGGCCGAGTACTTGATGGCATTGCCGAGGAGATTCGTGAACAGGTTCTCCAACATTCTCGGGTCGCCCACCACGGCCAGCTCCTGAAGCTCCTCCCTCCATACCAGCAACTTACCCTGTATGGTATCACGATAGTTAGCGCGGAGCCGCTGCAGGAGCGCGCGAAGGTCCACCCGTTCCTGCTCGCTGCCCATCTGGTGAACCCGGCTCAGCCGGACCACGTCGTCAAGCAGCTCGCGGATCTTCTGGCTGTTTTCCACCACGAGGTCGGAGAGCCGCTGCTGCGGTTCGGTGAGCGGTCCGGGGCGTTTGGTGCTGAGCAGGCTGGCGGCGTTGATGATGGCGGTCAGGGGATTCTTCACCTCGTGCGAGATGATGGAGATGAGGTCCTCCTTGAGCCGGTTGAGCTGGAACCAGTCCTGGATGTCCTGGGTGACCACCAGAAACTGCGCCCCGCCCGGCCACGGAATCACCTGCACGTGAAACCACCGCCCCTCCATCTCGTACGGGGTGGAGACGGGCTTCCCCTCGCTCCTGGCTTTCTCGATCAACCCCAGAAGGGCTCGGCCCGCTGGCCGGCTCCCGAAGATCTTCTTCTCCCGCATCTCCACGTCGGTGAGCCCGAGGGCCCGGCCCGCCGTGTCGTTGGCCAGCTCTATGCCGCCCTCCACGTCCGTCAGGAGAATGCCCACCGGTACGCTCCTGAGAACGTAGTCCAGGCGCTCCCTCTCCTGGGCCAGGAGGACGAAGAGATCGGCGGACTGGACCGCCCGCCTCCTCGTCCCCCGCCGGTTCTCCCGCCTCATGAGGGCGGCGAAGAGAAAGTCGGTCATCCGGGATACCAGCCCCTGCTCCCGTTCCGAGAAGGGGCCCGAGGGCCTCAGGATGAGGAGGTACCCGAGGGGCGCAGCGCCATCGCCCACCCGCTCGCAGAGGCCGCTGGAAGGCTGGAGTCCCAGCAGTCCGGCCGAGGCCGAGGCCAGGGGCGATCCCTCATCCCATGCGCAGGTCCGTTCCTTGAAGAGGGCCTGCCAGTCCGACGAGCGAGCGGGCTGCGATGTGAGCTGGGCGTCCGGAGCAAGCCGGAAGCTCCGGCCCGAATCGTGGCTGAAAAGGGCCAGCGCCGAGCCGACGGGACCGAAGATCCGCGTGGCGGCCTCGTGAACCGCCGTCGCCATGGCGCCGGGGTCCTCCGCCGCAGACAGCGTGTGGCCGAGTCCCAGTAGCGTCCACAGGGAGTCGCTGGTGCGCGCCAGGCGGTGCCATTCCTCCGTTCGGTCCAATAGCTGAATCGCCACGGTCAGAGTCCGCGTGGTGGCCTCCACGTCGAGAGCGGCCCCCTGTGGCACCAGCCAGAGCCCCCAGGTCCTCCCCGGCGCGATTTCCAGGGAGACGGCCCTGAAGCCTGGGCAGCGCTCCGAGGCCCAGGCGAGGAGTCCATCGAGCCCTTGAGGTCCGTCAACAGAGAGCCACGGGTTGTCCCCCGAGGCCCCCATCTCAACGATTCTCCCGTTCGCGAAGAGCCTGAGAAGACGCGAGGGAGGGGTCCGGATCAGGCCGGCGATTTCGGCGAGCGCGTGTCGGTCCTGAATGATCTCTGGACCCTCTTTGGCGGCCGATTCTTCGTTCTCCGAGGTCGTGTGGACCATGGCTCCCCCGTTGCGGCCCGCTGGGCGTGCGTGCTGAACCCTTTCAGTATAAAGCCAGAGTGGTGCCGAGAAAAGCGAGACGGGAAAGGTGAAACGAGGGACGCGAAACGCGAGGCACACCGTGCCATCTGGATGGGGGTCACGGTCTTGGTTCCATGCGGGAGGCCCGGACCGAACGGCCGGGGCATTCACCCCACCGATCCGGGCGGTCCGAGGCGGCGCTTGCCGCCATGCGGGGGCACCGTTAGACTTGCTCTTCGATCTGCGGAGTACTGTATGTCTAACAAATTTCGGGTCTTCGTCATCAATCCGGGCTCTACAAGCACGAAATTGGGCATTTACACCAGTGGCGGTCCGGAAGCGGAGGGTAACGTACCGGCCCAGCGAGTACCTGGGGGCATTCTGAACCAGTTGCCTGGACGCCTGGAGGCGGCCCTGGCATTCTTGCAGGAGAAGGGCGATCGACCGCTTGACGCGGTGGTCGGGAGGGGGGGGCTCATCCGGCCCGTGCCCTCGGGGACCATTCGAATCAACGAAGCGATGCTCGATGACGCGCGCCGGGGATTCCAGGGGGAGCACGTCTCAAACCTCGGGTGCCTCATCGCGGAGGCGGTGGCCGGCCGATACGGCATCCCGGCTTTCATCGTCGATCCCGTGGCGGTGGACGAGTTTTCTCCGCTCGCCCGCTATTCCGGGCTGCCCGAAATCCCCCGGACGTCGCTGGTCCACGCCCTCAACCTTCACGCGGCGGGCCGGAAGGCCAGCGAGCGGATTGGCAAGCCGATGAAGGAGAGCCGGTGGGTCATCGCCCACCTGGGCGGGGGGATCAGCATCGCCCCGGTGGACGGCGGCCGGATCCTGGACGTGAACAACGCCAATTCGGGCGGCCCCTTCGGGCCCACCCGAGCGGGGACCCTTCCCACCCAGGCGCTCATGAAGCTCTGCTTTTCCGGCCGGTACACGGCCGACGACCTGAAGCGGATGACGACCAAGGAAGGCGGTCTCATGGCCCACCTCGGAACCGACGACGCCCGCGAGGTCGAGCGCCGTATCGCCGCGGGCGATCCCAAGGCCCGAGAGGTCTACGAAGCGATGGCGTACCAAGTGGCCAAGGAGATCGGCGCCATGGCCACCACGATGGACGGAGCTATTGATGGGGTCGTGTTGACGGGGGGGCTGGCGTACTCCGATCTCTTCTGTGGGTGGGTGGCCAAACGCGTGCGCTTCCTGGGCCCCCTCTTCCGGTTCCCAGGGGAGTTCGAAATGGAGGCCCTCGCCACCGGCGCCCTGCGGGTGCTCGGCGGCGAGGAAGCGGCCCTGACTTATCCGGGAGGCACACCATGCGGAAGCTGATGCTAGGGAACGAGGCGGTGGCCCGGGGGGCCTGGGAGGCTCGCGTGGCCTTCGGGTCGGGCTACCCCGGGACCCCCAGCACGGAGATCCTGGAGGCCCTGGCGGAGCATGAGGAGGTGGCCGTCCAGTGGGCGCCCAACGAGAAGGTCGGGTACGAGGTGGCCATGGGCGTGTCGCTCTCGGGCCACCGGGCGCTCGTCACCATGAAACACGTGGGGCTGAACGTGGCGGCCGATCCCTTCTTCTCTTCCTCCTACATGGGAGTGAACGGGGGATTGGTGGTGGTCTCCGCGGACGATCCCGGCATGGCCAGCAGCCAGGACGAGCAGGACAACCGCTTCCTCGCCAAGGCCGCCAAGGTCCTCATGGTGGAGCCCTGCGACCCGGAGGAGTCCCGCTGGATGGCGCGGGAGGCCTTCGCGCTCTCCGAGCAGTTCGATTCGCCCGTGCTTCTCCGGATGACCACCAGGGTGTGCCACCAGACCGGCGTGGTGAAGCCGCAGGAGCGGGAGGCGTGGTCGTCCAGGGGCTATCTCAAGGACATCCCGAAGAACGTGCTTCTGCCCAGCCACTCGAAGGCCCGCCGGTTCAAGGTGGAGGAGCGGCTGGTCAGGGCGAGGGGGCTCTCCGAGGCGAGCGACCGGTGGAACCCCATCCTTAAGGGTTCCGCCGACATCGGCATCGTGACCTCCGGCGTCAGTTTCGGATACGTCCGCGAGGCCATGCCCGAGGCCTCGATCCTCAAGCTGGGCATGACTTACCCGCTGCCCATCGAGCGCATCCGGCTCTTCGCCTCACGCGTCAAGCGGCTGGTGGTCATCGAGGAGCTGGAGCCCTACATCGAGGCGGAGATCCGAAATGCCGGCATCCCTGCGGTGGGACGGGAGCTCCTCCCCTTCACGGGCGAACTCAACCTGCCCCTGGTGGAGGAGGCCCTGCTCGGAGCGCCCAGACACAAGGTGACGGTGGACCTCGGCGGAGTGCCGATGCCCACCCGGCCTCCCACGCTCTGTCCAGGCTGCAGTCATCGCGGCATGTTCACCCTGTTTCGCGACATGAAGCTGAGGGTGATGGGGGACATCGGCTGCTACACGCTCGGGGCCCTCAAGCCGCTGGCGGCCATGGACGCGTGCATGTGCATGGGCGCCTCCGTGGGGATGGCCGAGGGGCTGGAGAAGTTCGGCGGTCCCAAGGAGAAAGGGAAGACCATCGGCGTGATCGGCGATTCGACCTTCTTCCACTCCGGCATACCGGGGCTCATCGACATGATCGTCAACAGGAGCGAGGCCACGCTCGTCATCCTGGACAACCGGTGGACGGCCATGACGGGAGGCCAGCCCCACCCGGGGACGGGCAAGGACATTCGCGGCAACGACGCGCCCCAACTCAACGTGGCGCAGGTCTGCCGTGCCCTCGGCGTGCAGAGGGTGCGGGAGGTGGACCCCTTCGACCTGGAGGCCACCCGCGTGGTCCTGGAGGAGGAGCTCGCCGCCCCAGAGGTTTCGGTGGTGGTGGCGGTGGCCCCGTGCATCCTGGGCGCCAGGCTGAAGAAGGGCGAGGCGGTGCAGATCGCCATTGAGGAGTGCGACCGCTGCGGGGCCTGCATCCGGGTGGGTTGCATGGGAATCCACGAAAAGGACGGCTTCCCGAGCGTGGATCCGGACCTCTGCACGGGCTGCCGCGTCTGTGCGCAGGTTTGCGAGAAGGGAGCCATCTCTCTGCCCGGCGTCGGCCGGGCCTGAGGGGGAGACCATGGAGATCACCAACGTTCTGTTCTCCGGCGTGGGCGGGCAGGGGATCCTGACGAGCAGCCGGGTCCTGGCGCTGGCGGCGGTGCACGCGGGGCTCGACGTCAAGATGAGCGAGGTCCACGGAATGGCCCAGCGCGGGGGCAACGTGGACACCCACGTCAGGATCGGGAAGGAGGTCCCCTCCTCGCTGATCCCGGCTGGAGGGGCCCACTTCCTCGTTTCGTTTGAGAAGCTGGAAGCACTGCGGTATATGGCCTTCCTGCGCCCGGACGGCGTCGCCTACGTCTGCCCTCTCGAGATTCCGCCGCTCACCCAAAACCTCAAGAAGGACGGCGGTTACCTCAAGGGAATCGACGGAATCCTGGAGGAGAAGGCCCCGCACGTGATTTGGGTGGACGCCCCGGCCATGGCCCGGGAGCTGGGCGACCTGCGAATGGTCAACGTGATCCTCCTGGGCGCCCTCTCCAGGAGCCTGCCGATGAAGGAAGAGGACTGGGAGGCGGCCATCCGGGAGCGCTTCCCGGCCAAGGTTCAGGAGGCCTGCATCCGGGCCTTTCGCATGGGAGCGGATCATGTCGCCTCGAATCACTGATTTCAAGGGCGTGCTCGAAGGCGCCTGCCGGCGCGGCCCTTTCCGGGTGGTCGTGGCTTGCGGGCACGACCCGGCCGCTCTGCAGGCCCTGGCCCTGGCGGAGGCACGGGGGCTCGCCCACGGGATACTGGTCGGCGATCCCGGGCTCATCGGCCCCGCCATCGACGCCCTCCCCCACCGGCTGCAGCACGCCGAGATCGTGGATGCCGCAGACGAGGCCTCCGCGGTCCGGCGGGCCGTGGAGCTGGTTCGGAGCCACGTGGGACAGATCCTCCTGAAGGGCAAGACCCAGACGGCCACCCTGATGCACGCCGTCCTGGACCGGGAGGGAGGGCTGCGCACGGGGAGGCTCCTCTCCGACGCGTTCCTCTTCGAGTATCCCGCCCCGGAAGGGACGCGGCTCCTCTGCGTCACGGACGGCGGCATCAACCTCACGCCGGACCTGACGGCCAAGCGGCAGATCGTCGAAAACGCCGTTCAGCTCTACCAGAGCCTCGGCCACGCGAGGCCACGCGTGGCGGTCCTGTCGGCGGTGGAGACGGTGATTCCCGGCCACGGCCCCAGCCAGGACGCCGCGGCCCTGACGAAGATGGCCCACGCCGGCCAGCTCAGCGAGTGCGAGGTGGAGGGCCCCCTGAGCCTCGATCTCGCCATCTCGCCCGAGGCGGTGGCCAAGAAGGGCCACGTAGGGCCGGTGGCGGGCAAGGCCGACATCCTGCTCTGCCCGGACATCATCTCCGCCAACCTGTTGGCCAAATCCACGACCTATTTCGCCCGTTACCCCCTGGCCCACGTCATCATGGGGGCCTCGGCACCTGTGTTGATCCCGAGCCGGTCCGACACGCCGGAGGCCAAGCTGCTCTCCATCGCCCTGGGAGCGCTCACGGTCAAGGGAGGGTAGAGTGAGGAGTGAGGAGAAAAGAAAGCCGACACCGAAGCCCATGCGTTACACTGAACCCTTACTTTAGGAGATGAACCCAGAATGCTAGACCGAGCCTTGTTGCTGATTGATGGTGGGTACCTGGACTTCCTGCAGCGCAGTTTTGGCTCTCCGAGACTGGATTACGGCCGCATGGCCTATACCATCTGCGACCACTTCGGCTTCACGCTGCTGCGGTGCGTCTACTTCAACTGTCTCCCGTATCTCTCGGGCAACCCCACTCCCGAGGAGCAGGAGGCCTATCGGCGCAAGGAGGGCTTCTATCAGCGTCTTCAACGCCTGGACCGCTTCGAGGTGAAGCTGGGCCGGCTCGCCTTCCGCGGAATGGACGAGAACACGGGGAAGCCGGTGCTGGAACAGAAGCAGGTGGACGTGCTGCTGGCCATCGAGATGGTCTACGCCGCGGCCCGACGAAGCGTGGATGCGATCATCCTGCTCTCGGGGGACGGGGATTTCCTGCCCGCCCTCGAACTCGTCAAGCGGGAGGGCCTCACCTTCGCCCTCGTCCACGGCCCCCGCAGCGGCCCCCAGCTCACCGTTCAGGAGGGACTCTGGGAGGCCGCCGACCTGCGGCTCAGCCTCGATATGACCTTTCTCGAGCCCCTGCTGCGAGAGGTCTGAACGGCGGCGGCAGGAATTGGCCCCCCGTCAGGCCCCCCTCCTCCTGGCGCTGGCCGGAGAGCTTGCCCCTAGGTGATCTTGGAGCCGGCAGGCACGTCCTCGATGAATTGGAGGAGGATGGGCTCGCCGTCCAGGTTGCCGGCCATGATCATGCCGTTGCTCTCGACGCCCATGAGCTTGGCCGGCTGGAGGTTGTAGACGAAGGGGCAGGTCCTGCCGACGAGCTGCTCGGGGGCGTACTTCTTGCCGATACCGCCCACGATTTGCCGGCGCTCGGAGCCGAAGTCCACGACCATGCGGACGAGCTTGTTGCTCTTCGGGACGCGCTCCGCCTCAAGGATCTTCCCCGCCCGCAGCTCCACGCGGCGGAACTCGTCGATGGAGATCCGCTCCTGCGCCTGTTGCGCGGGGGGCGGGACGGGTGGAGCAACGGCTGCCGGCGCCTGGTGGGCATTGACCTCTGGGGTTTTCTTTTCGTCCTCCATCTCTCTAGCTTCTCCTCTCTTGTCTCCGGCTCCCCGGCTCCCGCGCTCCCCGGCTCCGTCCTTCCCCAGGCGGGCGAAGTACTCCGCCTTGTCCACGCGAGGGAACAGGCCGGTGAGCTTCCTGGCGGATCCGCTCTGGCGGTCCGCCCACCGGGCGTTCACGAAGTCCGTGCGCTCGAAGCCGAGGGCCTCCGTGATTCGTGGCGCCGCCTCCGGCATGGCGGGTTCCAGGCAGAGCGCCGCCAGGCGAAGCGCCCGCGCCGCCTCGGAGAGGGTGGCTAGGGCCTCGGGCGTGCCGGGCTTGGCCCAGGGCTCGCGCTCCACGAGGAACTTGTTCAGGTCCGAGATGAGGCCCCAGATCGCCTCCAGGGCCTCCCGAGGCGAAAAGCGCTCCACGGCGGCGCAATAACGGTCCACCGCAGCTCCGGCGTGCGCCTTCAGACTCCCGTCCCCCGGACCGATGGCTCCTTTCGCCTGTCGCTCCAGCAGGTTGGTCAGGCGCGAGGCGAGGTTTCCCAGGTCGTTGGCGAGGTCGGCGTTGAGGCGGTCGAGGAAGGCCTCGTCGGAGAAGGAGCCGTCGGTCTCGATGGGCTTCTCGCGCAGAAGGAAATACCGCAGCGCGTCCGCGCCGAACTCCTCGAGGTAGGGCCTCGGGTCCACCACGTTGCCCAGGGACTTGCTCATCTTGCTCGCGTCCTTCATCCACCAGCCGTGGCCGTAGACGTGCTTCGGAAGAGGGAGCCCCGCGCTCATGAGGAAGGCCGGCCAGTAGACGGCGTGGAAGCGGAGGATGTCCTTCCCGATGAGGTGCAGATCGGCGGGCCAGAAGGTGCCGTATTTCGATGGGTCGTCTGAGCCGTAGCCGAGGGCCGTGACGTAGTTGGAGAGGGCGTCGAGCCAGACGTAGAGCACGTGCTTCTCGTCGCCGGGGTAGGGGATGCCCCAGGTGATGGAGGTACGGGAGATGGACAGATCCTTGAGGCCGCCCTCCACGAAGGCGCGCACCTCGTTCATGCGGCTCTGCGGAAGCACGAAGTCGGGCCGCTCCGCGTAGAGCTGAAGCAGGGGCTCCTGGTACCTGGAGAGGCGGAAGAAGTAGGACTCCTCCTCCAGCACCGTCACCGGGTGGCCGAAGTCGGGGCACTTGCCCTCCACGATCTGGTTCTCGGGAAAGAAGGCCTCGCACGAGACGCAGTAGGGACCCCGGTAGCTGGCCTTGTAGACGTCCCCCGCGGCGACGAGGCGATCCAGGAGGGCCAGCACTCCCTTCTCGTGGCGCGCCTGGGTGGTCCTGATGAAGTCGTCGTGGCTGATACGAAGCTGCTTCCAGAGGGCGTGGTATCGCTCCACGACGCGGTCCGCCAGGGCCTGGGGGGTGATTCCCTCGGCGGCGGCGGACTTCTGGACCTTCTGGCCGTGCTCGTCCGTGCCCGTGAGAAAGTGAGTCTCGTCCCCCTTCAGGCGGTGGTAGCGCGCGAAGAAGTCGGCGCAGACCGTGCAGTAGGCGTGGCCGATGTGGGGATAATCGTTGACGTAATAGATCGGCGTGGTGATGTAGAAGCGTCCCATGGCTTCCTCTGCGCGCAGCCTCTTGTCAGTTCGGGATGAGGGGATGCGGGGATGGCGAGAAGCCGCCGGTGGGCCGGCCCACCCCCCTCTTCATCCCGTGCTCTCCCCGGTCCAGTACGTCAGTGGTGCGCCGGAGCGGGCGCGTGCGGCGCGGCCTGGCCGCCCTCAGGCTTCGCCTCGGCGACCCGGATGAGGTAATCCTTCTGCTCCTGGTTGGAGTTCCGATACTCCCTGGCCGCACGGTAGACGGCGAGCAGGTAGATCGCGGAGACGAAGAGGAGCCAGAGGAATCCGTTGGGCATGACGGGCCGCAACTCCATCGCGGTCCCCAGCCCCAGGAGGCCCAACAGGTACCCGGCCGCCTCGGCCACGTAGGAGACGCCCCTGGCGTTCCGCTGGTACACCACCCCCGTGCATTCGTTGAACAGGGGGCATTGGGCGCACTCGCGGAACTTCTGCGCATCCACGATCTCCTGTCTGAAGCAGTCCTTCATCATGGCTCACCCCTCGTGCAGTGCCGAAGTATACCACGCCGGATGAGGGCGGAGAGGTGAGATGCGGAACGCCCCAATTCCGCGATAGCGGCTCAACGCCTGCGTAGGAGCGGCGCCTCGCCGCGAACCGGGTGACCCTGCGGCCAGGATGCGGTGCCCGCGTACGGTCCATCGCGCCGGGGGCGGCGCTCCTACGAGTGCAATTCCATCGCGGGATTGGGGAAACGGCAAGAACCGAGGGGAAGACGCCCCGGAGGCCCGGACTTTTCGCCGCCACCCAATCTCCAATCGCGATTTTCTTCACCCTTCCTTGTCGAGCAGTTCTCGGTAGAACTGCTGGAAGAGGGCGTGGAACTCGGGGGAGTCCTCGGGGATGCGGCGCTTGATGTTGAGAACCTTCTGGCGGGCCCGCACCTCTCGCGCGGCGTCTTTGGCGAGCTCCATTTCCAGGGCGCGCAGAACCTGGTTCCTCAACTCCTGGTCCTTGACGAAGTACTCCACGTCCGGGTCTCCCAGAAGCAGGTCGAAGATCTTCCCGGCGAGATCGTGTAGCTTCTCCCGGGAGAGCCTCCCCGGGCCGGTGGAGAGGAGGTACCCGCGGCGTTCGGCGATCTGCCCCTTGGCCCTGGCGATGAGCTGGTGGTACTCCAGGTCCTTGCCCTTGATCTTCTCCTGGTGCTCGGCCAGCAGAAGCCGAGCCTCCTCGGTGATCTCGTCCTCCACCGAGAGGTCGGCCGAGATCAGGCGGGCCACCTTGTCGGCCGTACGGTCGGGATGGTCGCTGGCGATGACCCCCCTGGCGCTGAGCGACTGGAGGGCTCTCCGGGAGATGAGCTCGATGAGGGGCGGGGGGAGTCTCATGGCGTGCCCTTTCCTTTCTTCGCGGGCTTCTTGGGGCTCGGATGGGCCGGCGGCGTCTGGATATCTGGGCCTTCCACGGCCGGGGGCGGCCCCTGGAGGGCGGCCTTCGGTTGCGACGACCCCTCGAGCTCCTCCAGCCTGCGCTCGGCATAATCTCCCTGGACGGTGCCCTTGGTGCGGGCCGCGAGCTGCTTGTAGATACTGATGGCGTCCTGGCGCCGGCCCAGGGAGAGCATGAGCTCGGCCGCTCGGTAGCGAGCCGTGAGCGCCCACTGCGGGTTGGCCGAAGCGAAGGCGACGTGGAGATAGGCGCCGAGGGCCTCGTCGGGTTTGCCCCAGAGCTCGAGGGTGTAGGCGTACTGGAAGCCGATGGAGGCGTCCTTGAAAACGGCGCCCAGCCGCTGGAGGATCTTCGCCGCCTCCTCGTACTTCCCCTGGTGCTGGAGGAAGAGGGCGGCGCTCATGAGGTCGTCCTTGCTGCTCTCGGAGACGGGTTCCGCCTCTCCGTACGCGGCCAGATGGGCGGCGGCCGCTTCCGCATTGCCCTCGGTCTGGGCCGACCTGCCCGCCAGGAGCTGGGCTTGGTTGACCTCCTCCGCCGAAAGCCCGCCGGGAGAACTCAGGGCGAGCTCCAGCGTGGCCAGGGCGGCGGCGGTGTCGCGCGTCCGGTACTCCGCTTGCCCCAGCAGGAACTGGGCTTGGGCGTTCGAGGCGGCAGCGGAGAGGAGTCGCTTCACGGCGGACCAGTCGGAACGCGCGGCGTCGCGCCTGGCCAGGAAGAGCGTGGCCTCTTCTGCTCCCGGTCCGCCCGGGAACCTCCGGATGTACTCCGTGTAAGCCTTTTCGGCGCCGGTCGCGTCCTTGGAGCGGGCCTTGATCCGCGCGGACCTGAGCAGAGCCGCCGCCTGGCCCGGATCGGCCGGCTCCGCCGCACGGAAGGCGGGTATGGCCATCAGGGCCGCCTCGGGTCCCTGCTGCGCCAAGAGGGTCATCTCCAGGCGGTGCTGGGCCAGAGTGGCCAGGGGGCCGGCTTCCTGGATGCCTGCAAGCTTCTGGAGAGTGGAGAGGCCTGGCGCGGGGGCACCGTGGCCGATCTGGCTGTCGGCCAGCTCCCAGAGGGCAATGGGCTCCTGCGGTCCTTGCGCGAGCTCGGACCACAGCTTCCAGGCCTTGGCGTGGTTCCCACTGGCGTCCAGGGCCGAGGCCGATCGGAACCGGAGGGCATCGGCCAGGGAGGGGTTGGATAGGCGCTCGGCCGCCTTGAGGGCCGCCTCCACGTGTCCCGACCCAAGGTCGGCCAGCCCCATCCGAAAGAGAGCCTCTTCAGCCGTCCTTCCCTGCATGCGAGTCGGCACCGATTCGGCGAACTCGCGCTGGGCGGTCTCCCACTGCCCCTTGTGCAGGGCAAGCAGACCAGCCAGCCTCGCCCTTCGGGCGGTCTGTTCGGGATCCAGCGGCACGCGCCCGAGTTGGGCCAACACCGGCCCTAGCTGATCCTCCCTTCCTTCCGCGGCGAGCGATTCGCCCAGGAGGAGAGCCGCCCGCGCGAAGGCGGGCGTGCCGGGGTAACTGTTGAGGACCGATTGCAGGGCCTGCGTGGCCTGCTGCGGATCGCCTTCGTCCATGTGAATTCGGGCGAGCAGGAGATCGGCATCGGGCACGACGGCCGCCGCGGGAAAGGTCGTGATCAGATTGGAGAGGGTCCCCACAGCGTCGCTGGACTTTCCCTGCTCCCACTGAAAGCGCCCTCGCGCCAGAAGGACTTCGGCTCTCGCCCCGTCGGAGGGGGCCACCTTCTCGGACTCTTTGAGCCAGCGCTCGGCGAGATCCGGATTGCGGATGACAGACCAGGCGATATCCGCCGCTTCGAGGGCCACCTTGGCCTGCTGGAGGGGATCCGAGAGATCCGGATAGGCCGCCGCCAGATCGTCCATGGCGGCCGGGCCGTTGCGGCGCCATTCCTGGGCCCGCGCCGAAAGGAGGTGCGCCTGCGCCGCTCCCTCGCCCTTTGGAAATTGCTGGAGGTAGGCCTTGGCTCCCTCGATGACCGCGGCGGCGTCCCTGCGGACCGCCGCCGACTCCACGGGAATAAGGGCTGCGGCCGCTTCCCAGCCCTCCAGCGACAGAATCTTGCGGACCGCGTCGTAGGCCTGCGCATCCTCACCCTGGGCGTGGAGGACCCAGGCCTGCAGAAGGGTGGCTTCTTCATCCTTCGATTCCACCAGCGGCTGGAGGGTCTTGAGGGCCTGGTCGTAGGCCTTCAGCCTGTACTGAGATGAGGCCAGGGCCAGGATGAGGCGCCTCGTCTCCTGCGGATTCGAGGCGCCGGCCAGAGAGGAATCGAGGAGCTTCACCGCCTCGGCGTCGTGTCCGAGTTCGGAGGAGAGGGCCGCCAGGCGAAGCCGATCGGAATCCGTTCGCCGGCCCTCCGGGATGGCCTGGAGCATCTGGGCGGCCTGCTCGTTCTGACCCAAGAGCGAATAAGCCTTGGCCTCGATGCGGTGGGCGCTGTCCCAGTCGGCGCCGTTCGCGGCCTGGTAGCCGGCCAGCGCCTGGAGCGCCTCCTCCGGCCTTCCGGCGTTGAGTCGGGCCTGGGCGAGGTCCATCGCCAGCCCCGCCCGCTCCTTGGGGGGGAGCCCGGCGAAGGCGGCGTCCAGGAGCGGCAGGGCCGCTCCCCAGTCCCCCTGGGCGGCCAAGAGATGGCCCACCCAGCCGCTCACCTCGGCCCGGTGCCGCCCCTGGGGGTAGGCTTGGAGGTACTGCTGTCCCTGGACGAGAGCGGTCTGGAGGGCACCTTCTTTGACGAGCGATTGTACGACCCGGAAGTCCTCGGGCTCACCGGCCAGCGCCGGCAAGGCCCAGAGGAGAATCAGGCAGGCAAGAATTGTCGCGTCAAGCCTTCGCGGCGGCATCATCGAGGTATAGGACCCTCTGGCACCCCTCGCAGAAGACCACCTCCTCGCCATAGTGCAGGTCCTGAACCAGCTTGGGTCGGACGCTGATGAAGCAGCCCTGGCACGTGCCACCCCGGACGGCCACTACCGCCAGCCCGTTCCTCTGGGCCGCGATGTGGGTGTACTTGTTGAACCAGCCGGCCTTGATGGCCCCCTGGAGGGTCTGGCGCTCCTTCTGGAGGGTCAGCAACTCCGCGGAGAGGCGGTCCGCCTCCGATTTGAGAGCCTTGCGCTCCTCGGCCACGCGGGCCTCGCTCTCTTTGTACTTCTGGTCCAGCTCGGGCAGGGTCTTGCCGAGCTCATCGAGGCGTTCCCCGTCCTTCAGGGCCTGGTCTTCCGCCCGCTCGCGCTCCTTCTTGGCGGCGTCCATCTCCTTCAGGAGGGCGCTGTACTCTTCGTTGGAGCGGATCTCGGGCATCCGGAGCTTGAGCTTGCGCTCCTTCTCCTCCAGGGAGGCGATGGCCTGATCCAGGGAGGCGCGCTCCTTCTCCAGCGACTCCTTCTCGCTCAGCCCCTTGTCGAAGGGCTCCCGATCGGCGCTGACCTTCGCGTCAATAATCCTGCTTTTCTTGGGAATTTGTTGGAGGTCGTGGCCCAGGGTCCGAATGGCGATGTCCAGCCTTTGCAACTTGAGCAACTGTTCAAGAATGGCATTCACTCCAGTTGACCCCCAAAATTAAAAAAGGGGTGCACCCATGCACCCCTAATTCAAGAATTGGACGAAATCAAGACGAAGCCTCGAAAACACCTGCTCCCCTTTCGCGGTGGGCCCTCCAGGATTCGAACCTGGGACCGACCGGTTATGAGCCGGTGGCTCTCACCGCTGAGCTAAGGGCCCAACGGTACCACAGGGAATGATAACACAAAGAAATCAGGGATGTAAAGGGGGGAGCGACGCCCCAATCCCGCGACAGCGGCTCAACGCCTGCGTAGGAGCGGCGCCTCGCCGCGAACCGGGTGACCCTGCGACCAGGATGCGGTGCCCGCGTACGGTCCGTCGCGCCGGGGGCGGCGCTCCTACGAGTGCAATTCCATCGCGGAATTTGGGTGACGGTGCCCGATACGGTTGGGAGCGGGCCTTCCCGCAAGCTTTGGCCCGCTCCCTGAACCCTGCATCCTGGCTCAAGCACAAGAACGATCCAGAAAGGGGGCCTACTTTTTCTGGTCGTTCTGGGACTTCATCATGGCCTGAAGGCCGGTGATGGCCTGTTTCCACACCCCGGCGTCCGACGCGTCGGGTTTCATCTTCAAATAGGTGTTGAGCTGATCGATGGTCTCCTGGTACTTGCCCATCTGCACCAGGCAGCGCGCCAGCTCCCGGTGGGAGTCGGCATCCTTGGGGTCTTCCTGGATGGCCTTCTGGAAGAACCCCGCCGCCTTCTCATAGTTGCCCTTATTCAGGGCCTCCACGCCGCTGTTGTAGGTGGCTCCGGTGATCGTTCCTCCCTTCGCCACGAACTCCTTCTTGTACTCGTCGGCCTTGGCCTTGTCGCCCTTTTTCTCGTAGAGCTTGGCCATCTCCCCAAGAACGGCGACTTCGCCGGGATAGGCCTTGTTATAGGCCTCGAATGCCGCGATCGCGTCGTCGGTCCGGTCCAGGCGCGCCAGAGACGTGGCCTTGATGAGCATGGCCGCCTTCACGTTCTCCCCGCCCGCCTTGATGGCCTCATCGGCCTTGGCGGCTGCCCCTTCAAAGTCCCCCATATCGAAGAGATTCTTGGCCTCGGCCGCCGGGTTGGCCTTGGCCTTCTGGACCACGACGTCCTTGCGCATGTCGAAGATCAGATCGGTGACCTCCAACATTCTGACCATGGATACCTTGCTGACCGGGGGCAGGCCCGGGAGCTGAACGGTGACGGTGTATCCCTTGTCGGTGTACGGCAGGCCCGTGTAAACGAAACTACCGTTTTGGTCCGTCTTGGTCTCGTAGTGGTTGCTGGTGTTGGCCTCATCCACGAACTTGACCTCGACGCCCGCCACGGGCTTCCCGTCGCGGTCCAGAACCTTTCCCCGAAATCCCTTGCTGAGCTGGGCCCACGAGCTCAAGCAGAAGAGCATGGCCAGCGCAGCCACGCACAGTACACGCGTGGTCTTCATCAGACGCCTCCTTGGTTGGTTAGGATCGGGTACCCTCCAGAAACGCTCTCAGGTGCCGGCTGCGGGACGGCAATTTCCGCAGGGCCTTGGCTTCGATTTGTCGGATGCGCTCCCTCGTGACCGCGAAGGCCTTTCCCACCTCCTCCAGGGTGTGTTCCGAGTCGTACCCCAGGCCGAAGCGCATCCGGATCACCTTCGCCTCCCGCTCCGGCAGCTCGTCGAGAAGCTCGTAGATGTGGGACCGGCGGTCCTCGGTGAGGACGTGCTCGACGGGGGAGGGGATGACCTGATCCTCGATAAAGTCGCCGAGGTGGCTGTCCTCCTCCTCTCCGATGGGGGTTTCGAGCGAAATGGGCTCCTGCGCGATTTTCAATATCTTTCGGACCTTTGAAACGGTGATGCCCATGCGCTCGGCCACCTCCTCCGGCGTAGGTTCCCGGCCGTTTTCCTGCACGAGGGTACGCATGGTCTTGAAGAGCTTGTTGATGGTTTCGATCATGTGGACGGGGATCCGGATGGTTCTGGCCTGGTCGGCGATGGCGCGCGTGATGGCCTGCCGGATCCACCAGGTGGCGTAGGTGGAGAATTTGTAGCCCCTGCGGTACTCGAACTTCTCCACGGCCTTCATCAGGCCGATGTTGCCCTCCTGGATCAGATCCAGGAACTGCAACCCGCGGTTGGTGTATTTCTTGGCGATGGAGACCACCAGCCTCAGGTTGGCCCGGATGAGGTCGTTCTTGGCGTTCTCCATGTCCTGCTCGCCCTTGGCGATCAGGGTGGCGATGTGCTTGACCTCCCAGAGGGGCGACCCCATCTGCGCTTCGATTTCATCGAGCCGCGCCTGCACCTCGCCGTGGCGCTTCCCCAGCTCCTCCTGGTGAGCCTTGTCGCTCACCTTCTGCAAGCGGGCCTTGAGGCGCTTGGCCGTCGCCTCCAGGCCCCGGATCTCCTGGTTGGCGCTCTTGAAGGAGCCCATCATGTCGTTGATGAAGTGCGTGGAGAGCTCCAGCCCTCGGATCTTCTGGGTCAGCTCGACGTAGATGCGGCTCAGGGTCCAGCGGAGTTCCTTGGCGCGTTTGGATTGGCGGTTCTTGTAGGAGGCGAGCTTGTCGGAGAGGCCTTCCACCTGGGTCTGGATCTCCCGGATCCGGTCGATGATCTCGATCTGGGCTTCGAGCCGGTTCACCAGCTCCTGCTCGTCGTCCACGTCGTCGAAGAAGGAGAGGTAGTGGCGGGCCGCCTCGGGATCCCCCTTGATCTCCTCGCCCATGTCCAGGATCATGCGGGCCGCGTAACGGGAGCGGGAGAGCGCCTTGATCATGACCTTCCGGCCCCGCTCGATGTTCTTCGCGATGCGCACCTCGCCCTCGCGGTTCAGCAGGGGGGTCTGCCCCATCTCGCGCAGGTACATCTTTACGGGGTCGTTGGTGCGTTCCAGGTCCGGATCGTAGTCCATCGTGCCCTCGACGGAGCGCGACTTGGGCATGAAGACGGCCTCTTCGGACTGGCGCTTCTCCTGGACGTCCACGCCGTGGTCGTCCAGGAGCTGGAAAAGGTAGTCCATGTCCTGACTGGAGTTGAAGTCGGCGGGCAGGAGGTCGTTCAGCTCGTCATAGTTCACGTAGCCCTTGCTGCGTGCGTACGCCACGATCTCCCGAAGATCTTCTAATTTGTCGTCCATGTTGGGGTGGTCTCCCGGTCTCAGGTTCGCAGTGGATCGCTTCCGTCAGTGCTCCAGCGTCTGCATCTGCTGTATGACGGCCATCTTCTCTCGGTTTAAGATCTGAACCAGCGCCAGATCCTTTCGCAGGCTGGCTTCCCTGATCTGTTCCTGGATCCGCCGCTGTCGGCCGCGGAGGTAATCGCTCCAGATCCGTGCCACGGCCCCCGCCAGGTCCTCCCCGGAGGCCGCCCCGTGGCAGCCGTTCTGGATCATGGCCAGGAGGGCCGTCTGCTCAGGCCCCCGCGGCTGGCCGGCGATCCGGAGGCTCTCGATGAGCGGCCCCACCGCCAGCCCCTTCAGGGCCTCATCGGGCAGAGACTTCAGCAGTTGCTCGGCGCGCTCGGGGAAGGCCAGCAGACTCTTGACGAGCACCTGTTCGGCGACCGCGAGGCCGGCGACCGAGGCCGCCTGGGCCGGCGCCTCGCGCTTCTCGCCCACGGCCTTCCTCGCGAGCCGCTTCAGGATCAGGCCGTGGTCCACTCCGAGCCGTCCCGCCACCTCCTTGGCCAGCTCCTGCCTCTCGATGGGATCTGGCACCGCGCAGAGGTAATCGGTGAGGTGGTCCAGGAAGGCCACCTTGCCGGCGGAGTCCCGGGTGAGCCCGCGCTGTTCCTCCATCCCGACCAGGAAGTCGAAAAACGGCTCCGCCTTCTCGACCAGCTCGTGGTAGGCCTGGGCGCCGTGATGCCGGATGAACTCGTCCGGGTCCTTGCCGTCGGGTACGGAAACCACCCGGATGCGGAGACCTTCGGCCAGGAGCAGGAGGATGGCCCGCTGGGCCGCGGCCACGCCTGCAGGGTCCCGGTCGAAGTTCAGCACGACGCATCGGGCATACCGCTTCAGCGCCCTGACCTGTCCGTCCGCCAGGGCCGTTCCCAGGGTGGCCACGGCGTTGACCGCGCCGGCCTGGGTCACGGCGAGAAAATCCATATAACCCTCCACGACCACGGCTTCTTCCTGGGCGCGGATCGCGCTCTTGGTCTCGTCCAGGCCGTAGAGGATCTCGCGCTTCCTGAAAACGGGGGTCTCGGGTGAGTTGAGATACTTGGGCTCCTCGTCCCCGAGGGCCCGCCCGCCGAACCCCACGACCCGGCCCATGGCATCCCGGATGGGGAAGAGAAGCCGGTTCCGGAAGCGCTCCAGCGCAGCGCGCCGGCTGTTGTCGAGAAGGAGCCCAGCCTCCGTGGCCTCGTCGGGCGTGAAGCCCTCCCTCCGGAGGTGGGGCACCAGGCCGCCGGCGGGCGGAGCGAAGCCCAGGCGGAGGCGCTTCTCCGTTTCTGGACGGATGTCGCGTTTCCGAAGATAGAGGCGGACGGGGCTTCCCGGGGCCGCTTCCGTCAGCGCCCGGTGGTAGAAGGAGGCCGCGGATTCCAGCAGGGCCAGCAGCCGCCCCCGCCGGTCGGGGGCCTGCACCGGCCCGCGGCCGGCGAGCGCGAGTTCCACGCCCGCCTTGCGGGCCAGCAGCTCTACGGCCTCCCTGAAGGAGCACGATTCAATCTCCTGGATGAACTGGATCAGATCCCCTCCTTTATGGCAGCCGAAACAGTAAAAGAGGCCGTTGTCGAGATCCACGGAGAAGGAGGGCGTCTTCTCCTTGTGGAAAGGGCAGAGCCCCACGCTTCGGTGACCCCGGCGGGTAAGCCGGATGTAATCCTGGTAGACGGCGAGCGGGTCCATGAGGCTCTTGAGCTCGTCGATTGTGTGTACCGTGCTCATGCTCCCTCACACGTCCGGTGGTAATGTAGTGCTCACCACCCGGCGGCGCAACCAAACCGAAGCGCCGGCGGGGCTCCCGGGGCTTCAATCCTTGAGGCTCACCAGAGTCACTCCGGCCCCTCCCCCCGCCGGGGGCGCCTCCTCCCAGGAGGCCACCAGCGGGCACCGGCGGAGGAATTCGCGCACGCCGGCCTTCAGCCGCCCGGTCCCCAATCCGTGGATGATGCGCACCTGTCCCAGCCCCGCCATGGCCGCGCGCTCCAGGAAGGGCTCGAGCTGGGCCTCGGCCTCGGCCACGGTCTGCCCGATGAGGTTGATCTCCCAGTGGGCATCGCCCGTCGAAAGGGCCACTCCGCCACGGCCGCGGCGCTCGGGTGCCTGGTCCAGGGGCAAGATCTCGACGTCCGCGTGGCCGACCTGGAGGGTCTTGCCGTTGCAATCCACCAAGAGGCGGCCCGACCCTTCGTCCACCTGGGTGACGGTCCCCGTCTGGCCGAACAGGGGGAGCCTGACGCGGTCCCCCACGGCCGGCAGCGCGGAGGGCAGGTAGGGTAGGGGATCCAGGCCGAGCTGCGACTGAGCTATCTCCTCCACGCGGCGGGCCGACTTGCCGGAGACCCGCTTGACCGACTGGCGGTTGACCTCGGCCTTGAGTCCGGCCAGGAACTCGTCCCGCCAGGCCTCCATCCGGCGGGGAAGGCCCTCCAGAAACCGGCGCCGCTCCGCCTCCCACTCCCCCCGGGACAGGGCCATCTCCTCCCGCGTCTTGTCCAGGGAGGCCCTTTCGGCGCACAGGCCCGATCGCTCGGCCTCCATGGCCCGAACCTCACCTTCCAGGGCCTCCAGGACCTCCCTCAGGTGCTTCTCTCCCTCCGGGAGAAAGGCCCGGGCCTCGGTCAGGAGGCCGGCGGGAAGGCCGGAGCGCCCGGCCACGGCCAACGCGCGGCTGGCGCCCACCTGGCCGATCTTGAACCGGTAGGTGGGCCGAAGCGTCGTCTCCTCGAACTCCATCCCGCCGTTGGTCATGCCGTCGGTCACGAGGGCTCTCGCCTTCAGGGACTCGTAGTGGGTGCTGCACAGCGTGAATCCGCGAAGGCGGTGAAAATGCAGGAGGATGGCCTCCGCCAGCGCCGCGCCCTCGGCGGGGTCCGTCCCCGAACCGAGCTCGTCCAGGATGACCAGGAAGGGCTCTTGAAGGGAGGCCAAGGCATCCCGGAGCCCCACCATGCGGGCCGAGAAGGTGGAGAGCGAATCGAGGATGGACTGCGAATCCCCGACGGTGGCGTGGATGAAGGGGAAGACAGGGACCCGGGTCCCCTCTCGAACCGGGACGGGGATCCCCGCCTGATGCATGAGGCATAGGAGGCCCACGGTCTTGAGGGCGACCGATTTGCCTCCCGCGTTGGGGCCGCTGATGACCAGCGTCTTCTCCCCCTCCAGGTGCAGTTCCAGCTCCAGGGGGACGGCCTCGGCGCCGTCGGCGGCTTCGCCCCAGGCCTCCTGCCGGAGCGCGGCCAGGCCGCGATCGAGGAGCGGGTGGCGGGCACCGCGCAGCAGGAGCCTTCCCTCCTCGTCGAGAAGGGGGAGGATGCCGCCGCACCGCCGGCCCAGGCGGGCGCAGGCGAGATCCGCGTCCAGCTCCTCCAGGTAGTCGAAGGCCGCCTCCAGCTCCGAGGAGGCGGAGGAGATGCGTGAGGAGACGGCCACCAGGATGCGCTGGATCTCCTCGCGCTCTTCCGCGTCCAGGTCCGTCAGCCGGTTGTTCAGGTCCACCACCTCCAGGGGCTCGATGAAGGCCGTGGCCCCGGTGGAGGAGGTGTCGTGCAGGATGCCCTTGACGCTGCTCCGTCGGCTCGACTGCACGGGCAGCACCAGCCGCCCGCCGCGGACCGTGTAGTTGTCGTTTTGAAGGATGGAGGAGCCGAGCCGCCTCACCAGGGCCTCCATGCGGCTGGCCACCTGGCCCCGGGCTCGCTCCCGCTCCCTCCTGAGGCCCCGCAGGCGGTCGCTCGCCCCGTCCGCCACCTCGCCCCTGTCGTCCAGCGTCTTCTCCAGGAGACGGAGGCAGCCGGCCGCCTCCTCCAGGGAGGGCAGTTGGGCCGTGAGCGTGGGCTTGGGGCTGGAGAGGTCGGCCAGCCAGGCGTGAAGGCGATCCAGCACCCGCAAGGCCGAGCGGAGGCTCCGGAGGGTCTCGATGGGGAAGGCCAGCCCCTCGGGCAGCCGGGTGGGTACGCGGGTATAGCCCTCCAGCGAGAGCCGCCCGCAGAGCGACTCGCCGGCGAGGCACTCGGCCACCCGGGCGTGGCGCGCCCGGACCGTCTCGATGTCGGCACCCGGCTGGAGCGCCAGGGCGCGTTGCCGCCCCTCGGTGGTGTCGGTGCAGAGGGACAGAAGCGCCAAGACGCGGTCCCACTCCAGGGCCCGCAGAGTCCTGACGTCCATGTTGTTAGGCGAGGCTGTTACGCGTTGAGCTTGCGTTCCTGGGCCAAGCGCTTGAGCAGCTTCTTGCGCGCGGCCAGGGCCTTTTTCTTGCGCTTGACGCTGGGCTTTTCGTAGTGCTGGCGCTTCTTCAGCTCGGAAAGCACGCCCGCCTTCTCGCACTTGCGCTTGAAGCGGCGGATGGCGCCTTCAATGGATTCGCCTTCTTTCACGACCACGGTGGGCACTCGCTATCGCCTCCCCTCTAGTCAAAAAGTAGGCCCCCGCGCTCACGGGGGCCCAACTCTTATACCAGAGAATCCTGCCCATGGCAAGAGCCGCATCCGGCCCAAATTCCGCGATGGAATTGCACTCGTAGGAGCGCCGCCCCCGGCGCGACGGACCGTACGCGGGCACCGCATCCTGGTCGCAGGGTCACCCGGTTCGCGGCGAGGCGCCGCTCCTACGCAGGCGTTGAGCCGCTATCGCGGAATTGGGGTCCGGCCGCCGCCATGAGCACCGCGATGGCCCCCAGCAACCGGGGCGAGATCCTCACCGGAAGTTCTCCCGGATGCTCAGCTCCTTGATCTTCCGCCAGAGCGTCGTGCGCCCCATGCCGAGGATCTGGGCCACCTTGGTGCGATTTCCGTGGTGGCGCTCCAGGAGGGCCAGGATCCTCTGCCGGTCGTCACCGGAGGGAAGCTCTTCCGCCTCGGTCTCCGGTGGCCTCGGCGAGAGCTCGTCCGCGTCTCCGCCTCGTCTCCGCTCGGTCCATCCCCTCTGCCAGTGCTGGATCTCCGTCGGAAGGGCGGGGCGCTCCAGGATGGTCCCGTTGGAGCAGACGAAGGCGTATTCGACGGCGTTCCGCAGCTCCCGGACGTTCCCGGGCCAGGGGTAGTCCACGAGGAGCGCCAGGGCCCTCGAAGAGACCTCCTGGATGCTCCGCTTGTACTTCTGGTTGAAGAGGTCCACGAAGTGGTGCACCAGAAGCGGGATGTCCTCCTTGCGCTGTCTCAGGGGAGGGATGCGGACGGGGATCACGTGGAGCCGGTAGTACAGGTCCTCGCGGAAATTGCCCTTCCGGATCTCCTCCTTCAGGTCCTTGTTGGTGGCGGCCAGGATGCGGACGTCCACGCGGAGCGTCCGGTTGCCCCCCACCCGCTCGAACTCCTTCTCCTGCAGGACGCGCAGCACCTTGGCCTGAAGGGTGAGGGACATGTCCCCCACCTCGTCCAGGAAGAGCGTCCCGCCGTCCGCCATCTCGAACTTCCCCGGCTTGTCCATGATGGCCCCCGTGAAGGCCCCCTTCACGTGGCCGAACAGCTCGCTCTCCAGGAGGTTCTCGGTGAGCGCGGAACAGTTGATCTTGATGAACGGCTTGTTCCTCCGGACGCTGCTCTGCACGATGGCGTTGGCCAGCATCTCCTTCCCCGTGCCGCTCTCGCCGAGGATGAGCACGGAGGTGTCCGTGTCCCGGATCGTCTGGATGAGATCCAGCACCTCCTGCATGTGCTTGTTCTTGGTGACGAACCCGTAGGCCTTCACGAGGGAGACCGCCTGCCGCTGCAGGGAGACGAGTTCGGAGTTGTCCCGCACGATGCCGATGACCCCCGTCGGCTCGCCGTTCATGTCCCGCTGCAGGTAGGTGCTCTTGAGGACGTGCCGGACCTGGTCCTCGGCCGTCAGCACCCTCTCCCGGCAGTTGGCCACGTGCTTGCCGTGGTCCAGCGTCCAGCGCACGGGGCAGTCGACCTCGCACTTGTCCGAATGGAACACTTCGGAACAGGGCCTGCCCACCACCTCCTCCCGGCGCTTTCGGAGGAACCTGAGCAGGCTGTCGTTGGCGTCGGTCACGAGGAGATCGCGGTCCGTCGTGAAGAAGCCGTCGGCGATGCCCTCCAGGATCACCGCCAGCTTGTCCTTCTCCTGCTCCAAGGCCAGGGCCGTGGTCCGGAGCGTTTCGAGGTAGTTGCCCAGGTCGGCCATGTCCTTGAAGACCTCGATGGAGAAGGGTTCGCCCGGGGCGGCGGAGGAGTTGAGGATCCGGTGGGTCATGCAGAGGGGCCCGACCCCGGGGCACTGACAGGGGATGCTGTGGCGCTGCACCGTGGTCCTCTCGTCCAATTCGGCCCGCCTCATGAGGCACTGGCTCTCGCAGACCGCCGTCTGGGCCACCTCGCCGCACTGGCGTCCGCGGATGTCCTCCCGCGGGTCCAGGTCCATCAACCGGTAGAAGGCCGGGTTGGCGTGGAGGATCGTCCTTTGCCGGTCGAGCACCAGCACGGCATCCGGAAAATCCTCGAGGATCAGGCGATGGATCTCGGGAGAAAGGGCGCACATGGAGGTCTCCTCAGGCCGAAACAGTAGTTCCACCGCCAGGTGGAGTCAAGGCGGCAAGGCCAACGGAGCTCTCCCGGAGGCTCCGAGGCCGCACTCCCGTCAGGAGGCCGAGGCGCGGTTCACCCTCTTGAGCACGAGGCGCAACAGCACGGCCGCGCAGAGGCTGGTCGCCACGAGGAAGAAGAAGAACCGGCTGTGCGGCCACCGGTCCCACAGCGGTTCCACCGCCCCCGAGAGGTAGTTGCCCGCGGCCGTGGCGCAGAACCAGAGCCCCATCATGGTGCCGCGGAACCGTGGCGGGGCGACCTTGGAGCAGAAGGAGAGTCCCATGGGGCTGAGATTCAGCTCGCCCAGCGTAACCATCGCATAGGCCGCGATGAGCCAGAGGGGGCTGACGCGGCCGAAGTTGCCGCCCGACATCCCCGCGAGCCCCATGATGCCGAAGGACGTGGCGGTGAGCAGCATGCCGATGCCCATCTTGGCCGGGGTGGAGGGCTCCAGGCCGCGCTCGCGCATGCGGCGCCAGAACAGCACCACCAGGGGCGTGAGGGTCACGACGAAGAAGGGGTTGGCGGCCTGGAAGACCTCGGCGGGGATGCGCCACATGCCGAAGGCCGGCCCCGTCGCGTCCCGTGCCCAGAAGGTCAGGGTGAAGCCGTTCTGGTGGAAGGCCATCCAGAACAGGATGACGATGGCGTAGATGGCCAGGAGGGCCGCGATGCGGCTCCACTCCTGTCTGCGGGAGAGCTCCGGCCCCTTGACCATGGAGTCCGCGTGGCGCCCGATCTCGGCGTGCACGATGAACCGCCTGAAGCCCTGGAAGATGCCCAGCGACACGAGCATGCCCACTCCCGCCGCGCCGAAGGCCCAGGACCACCCCAGGGTATTGCGCAGGGAGGCCGCCACGATGGGCGCGAAGAAGGCGCCGACGTTGATACCCATATAAAAGATGTTGAAGGCCGAGTCCTTGAGCGCGCTGCCCTCCTCGTAGAGGTTGCCCACCATCACCGAGATGTTGGGCTTGAACAGGCCGTTCCCGCAGATGATGACCAGCAGGGCCAGAAAGAAGAGGCCCCTGCCGGTGGTGCGTCCGGGGCCCTCGTATCTGGGCTGCGCCTCAGCGAAGGTCCTGCCCTCGGCCTGCGCCGCCTGGGCGCGCGCCTCCCAGTCGTTCAGCACCTGGTGGTACCGCTGTTCCGCCGCGCGGACCGACTCCTCCTCCGCCTTGGGGACGGGGTAGTGAAAGGTCACCAGGCCGTACCCCACCGCCATCAGGAGCGCCCCCAGGGCGATGGTCTTGCGGAAGCCGAGCAGGTGATCGGCCACCATTCCGCCGAAGAGGGGGGTGAAGTAGACGAGGGCCAGAAAGCCGCCGTAGATGGTCCCCGGGTGGGGAAAGTGGAAGTACTCATCCAGGTAGAGGGTGAATATCGCGAGCATGGTGTAGAAGCCGAAACGCTCCCACATCTCGGTGAAAAAGAGTACAGCTAGACCTTTGGGGTGTCGCTCCTGCGGCATGACGGTTTCCCTCCTGGGCCTCCCAAGCCCTTGCCCACGACCTTAGCCGCTCGGTGCACGCGGCGTCAAGGAGAAACGCCCGCTGCGTCGGCCTGTGGGGGAGGAGGGACGAAGGAGGGGAGGGACAGGAAAGGCGGTGTAAGGCGACTGTGGGTTCCAGTCGGCATCCCCTCATCTCCTCATCTCCTCATCTCCTCATCACCTCATCTCCTCATCTCCTCATCTCCTCATCTCCTCATCACGACATCCCGGAATCCCGACGGGGGTTAGGTGAGCGAGCGCTCATCCTTGACAAGAAGAGACCCGAAAGGGTAAGCACTTCGCGTGAGGTGGGACGATGATGAAGACCGGCCTCTACGAGGACGTTCACTACCTCCGCACCGAGTCCCGCCTTCTAGGCATCCCCCTGACCTTTTACGTCTACGCGGTGGACGGCCTGCTGGTGGACACGGGCCCGGCCTCGCAGCGCGAGGACATCATCCCTTTCCTGGAGCGGTCGGCGATCAGGGAGGTGGCGCTGACCCACGCCCACGAGGACCACTGCGGATTGGCGGCGTGGATTCAGCAGAATCTTGACGTGCCGGTGTATCTGCACGAGGCGCTGCACGCCGAGGTGGGGACCGATGCCCGCCTGCCGCTCTACCGCAAGCTCGCGTGGGATTCACGCAAGGCCTTCACGCCCCGGCCGCTCCCCGAAGTCTTCCGGACGCCGAAGTACCGCTTCGAAATCCTGCCCGCACCGGGCCACACGCCCGATCACGTGGTCCTGTGGGAAAAGGAGCGGGGGTGGCTCTTCACGGGCGACTTCTTCCTGGGCGTCTCCCAAGTCGTCGCCTTCCGAGGCGAGGAGTCGGGGCGCTCCATCGACTCCCTCAAGCGCCTGATCGCCCTGGGGGCGGATACGCTCTTCACGGCCCACGCCGGCGTCCTGACGGAGGGAACGCGCCACCTCACTCGGAGGCTGGAGTTCCTGGAGGAGCTACGCGGAAAGGTCCACGAGCTTCGCGCCGAGGGCCTCTCCGACCGGGCCATCGCCCGCCGCCTGCTGCCGCGCCGGAAGCTGATCACCCTCATCTCGGTCGGCGAATGGTCCACGCGCCACCTCGTCCGTGGCCTCTGACACCCGCTTACGATTCAGGTAGATTCAGGACGCCGGAGGATTCCTTTGCCTGGTGCGACCTTGGCCGCCCGTTGCGCCGGTGAATGGTCGGCAAGCCGTTGCCGGCCTCGCCCAAGCTCCGGCTCAGCGGGCGAGCGTGCTTACGCCTCGGCCTTTGAATCACCGGCCGAGGGGCGGTCGGCCAGGTGGCAGGCGACGGTGTGGCCGGGCGCCAGCTCCCGAAGGGCCGGCTCCTCCTCGCGGCAGCACGCCTCCGCGATGGGGCAGCGGGGCGCGAAGCGGCAGCCCGGCGCGGGGGAGGGCGCCGCGGCCGGCTCGGCCGGCGGGCCTTGATGCGCCGGCCTCGGAACGCCGGGATCGGGGTCCAGCACGGCATCCAGGAGCGAGCGCGTGTACGGGTGGAGCGGCCGTTGAAACAGCTCCTCGCGGCAGCCCATCTCCACGATACGGCCCTGGAACATGACGGCCACCCGCGTGGAGATGTGGGCCACCACCTGCAGGCCGTGGGCGATGAAGAGGTAGGTGAGCCCCAGCCGCTCCTGGAGGTCCTGCAAGAGGTTGATGATCTGGGCCTGGACGGAGACGTCCAGGGCCGACACCGGCTCGTCGCAGATCACGAACTTCGGGTTCAGCGCCAGGGCCCGCGCGATCCCGATGCGCTGGCGCTGGCCGCCCGAAAACTCGTGGGGGAATCGGGGCAGGGCCGAGGCCTCCATGCCCACCTGTTCCAGGAGATTGGTGGCGCGGAGCCGCCGCTGGCGCCGGTCGCCCATCCGGTGGATGGCCAGCGGCTCGGTCACGATGGACTCCACGCGCATCCTCGGATTGAGGCTGCCGTAAGGGTCCTGGAAGATGATCTGGAAGTCTCGCCGCTTCCGGCGAAGGGCCTCGCCCTTCAGCGCCAGCAGGTCCTCGCCCTCGAAGAGGATCTCGCCCGAGGCCGGCGTGAGGAGCCGCACGAGGCACCGCCCCAGCGTGGTCTTCCCCGAGCCCGTCTCGCCCACCAGGCCGAGCGTCTCGCCCTTCCAGACGCGAAAGGAGACGTCGTCCACGGCATTCAGGTAGCCCCGCGGCCCCCCCAGCCAGCCTCGGCCGACGGGGTAGCGGTGGACCAGGCGGCGGACCTCCACCAGCGGGGCGTTGCTGCCCTCGGGGCGCGGCTCGCTCACGGTTCGCCCCCGCCAACCAGGACGCAGCGCACCGCCCGCCCGTTGGCCATGGGGCGAAGCTCGGGCACGGCCTGTCTGCACCGCTCCTCCGCCAGGGGACAGCGCGGCGCGAAGGCACAGCCCGCTGGCAGCGACTGGGGAGGAGGCACGGCACCGGGGATGGTCCTCAGCCGGCTGTCCCCGTCGTGGAGGCGCGGCACCGACTGGAGCAGGGCGCGGGTGTAGGGGTGCCCGGGCGACCGGAACACCGCCGCCACCGGCCCCGATTCCACGATGCGCCCGCAGTACATCACGTAGATCCTCCGCGAGAAATGCGCCACCACCCCCAGGTCGTGCGTGATGAGCAGGAGCGCCATGCCCAGGCTCTCGCTCAGCGAGGCCAGCAGATCCAGGATCTGGGACTGGACCGTCACGTCCAGGGCCGTCGTGGGCTCATCCGCCACCAGTAGCGAGGGGCCGGAGGCCAGGGCCATGGCGATCATGACGCGCTGGCGCTGGCCGCCGCTGAGCTGGTGGGGGTAATCGGCCAGGCGCCTCTGGGGGTCGGAGAGCGCCACTCGCCCGAAGAGCTCCGCCGCCCGGTCCAGCGCCTGCCGGCGGGAGACCTTCTCGTGGGCGCGGATCGCCTCGGCCACCTGAAACCCCACCGTGAGCACCGGATTGAGCGCGCTCTGGGGCTCCTGGAAGATCATGGCGACGGACTTCCCCCGGTGGGAGCAAAGGTCCGGCTCGGACATCCCCAAGACCTCCTGCCCCCTGAAGCGGATCGAACCGCCCGTGATGGCCCCGGGAGGCGGGACCAGCCGCAGGAGGGCCAGACCCGTCATGGTCTTGCCGCATCCCGACTCGCCCACCAGCGCCACCGGCTCCCCCTCCTCCACGTGGAAATCCACGCCGTTCACCACGGGGACCGGGCGGCCCTCGATGGGGAAGCTGACGATGAGATCCCGCACGTCCAGCACGGCGGCCATGCGCAGCAGAATAGCCGAAGGGCGGCCGGCCTTCAATCGGTGGAGGGCGGCCCAAATTCCGCGATGGAATCGCACTCGTAGGAGCGCCGCCCCCGGCGCGACGGACCGTACGCGGGCACCGCATCCTGGTCGCAGGGTCACCCGGTTCGCGGCGAGGCGCCGCTCCTACGCAGGTGTTGAGCCGCTATCGCGGAATCGGGGGGGCGGAGAGTGGAGGGCGGAGGGTGGAGGGCGGAGACTTGCCCCCGCCATTCCAGCTCCTGGTCGCGCTGCGCCTTTTCCCCGTCATCCTGTGGCAGGCCCACAACGGGCGGCTAGCACAGGATCCCGCCGCTCCGATGCCGCCGGTGGTCTCTCTGCCACGGGATCCTGAGCCGGCGGCCCTTCGAAGGAGTCCTCAGGATGACGCGCGGATGATGCTCTGCCCGTCGCCTCTCGCGTCTCCCGCCTCCCGCCACCCGCCCGTATTGCCACCTCGGGCGGGACCTCGCTCGGTTGACTTGAAGGGTGAATTCCCGAATAATAGCTCGCCAGGCCGGCGGGCCGTTAACTCAGTCGGTAGAGTATCTGCCTTTTAAGCAGAGAGTCACTGGTTCGAATCCAGTACGGCCCACCAAGATCCAAAGCGTCCCCATCGTCTAGCCCGGCCTAGGACACCGGCCTTTCACGCCGGCGACGGGGGTTCGAATCCCCCTGGGGACGCCAATCTTGCCTTCCCGCACAACCAGCCTTCGGAGACATCCCGCCCCGTGAACCGCAGGGCCTGTTAACGCATCCCCGGCCGTTGTGGGAGCGATCTCCAGATCGCGACCCTTCGAAGGCCCACCATCACCCGCGGCGGGCGGGCGGATTAGGCTAAGGATTCGTAGCTCTAGGCAACATTCTTCCCTCTCAACCCCGACGGGTCGCCGGGTTGGTCGGGCCTGAACGGCCGGCCGGAGCGCATCAGGCAGATCGCCGAGGCCTCCCTCAAGCGGCTCAAGACCGACGTCATCGATTTCTTCTACCAGCACCGCGTGGACCCCGACGTGCCCATCGAAGAGGTGGCGGGCGCGGTGAAGGAGCTCATCCGAGAAGGCAAGGTGAAGCACTTCGGCCTCTCCGAAGCGGGCGTGCAGACGATCCGCCGCGCCCACGCCGTGCAACCGGTGGCCGCCCTCCAGAACGAGTACTCGCTGTGGACGCGGACCCCCGAGAAGGAGGTGCTCCCCGCGCTGGAAGAGCTCGGCATCGGGCTCGTGGCCTACAGCCCGCTGGGCAAGGGCTTCCTCACGGGCAAGATCAGCGAGACCACCTCCTTCGACGGCTCCGACTTCCGCCACACCCTCCCGCGCTTTACGCCCGAGGCCCGGATCGCCCAGATCGGCACGGCGGACTCCGGCGTGCAGTGCTCGCGCAGGAAGCGAGCCGCCGCCTGGGCCTGGGCGTCGTCGTCTCGGACGATGTAGCGAACCAGCACGTTCGTGTCCAGCCCGATCATCGCTTCAGCCTATCCGACGCGGCCTCGCGGATGGTCCGGTCCATCTCTTCGATCGATGCCTTGCGCTTTGGCTTCGGGAGCGCGCCGAACAGATCCCCGATGTCGAGCGTCACCGGCACGAGCACCACCCTTCCGTCCGCCTCCGTGATGTATTCCAGCCTGTCTCCCGGCTGCAGGTGCAGGTGGTCCCGGATCTCCTTCGGAATCGTCGTCTGGCCCTTGCTGGTCAACATCGAAATCGGCATGGCATGCACTCCTTACTCGCGGGCATAATCCTTACTCTAAGGTCACTGCTGTCCGGTTATAAGTCGAATGGAAGCAGTGAGTTACGAATACCTTCTCCAGCATCCAAGGAGTCTTGATTCGTAAGTAGTTCATTTAGAGGGACTTTCTCGAAGACAGACGTACTGATG
>JAJYLT010000045.1 GCA_021787565.1 Acidobacteriota bacterium | reverse complement strand
CTCTTTTCTCTGAACATCGCCTCACCCCGCTCTCAGTGGCCTTGCATAGGCCTTATTACCATATAATATATAGCGATCATATCACTTTGTCAAGAACCGCGAGAGGGGGTTTTTACGAGAGAATCATGATTGCGAGTGCCCCGCCCCTTGATCTGGATGAAGTCGGTGGGCGAGAAGATCGGGCGGAGGAGGCCGAGGTTGAGGATGTCGGTACAGTCGTAGCCCGTGGTCATCATCCCCACCGTGACGCAGACGCGCGCCTTGCTGGTCCTGTAGGCGGGGATGAAGTTGCCCGAGCCGAGCAGGTTGTTGTTCGCGAAATTGACCGTGAACTGCTGCGCGTCGGGCACCGAGGAGGTGACCTGAATGGCGAAGTCGGACTGGTACCTGCCGGGGAACATGCGGCCGGCGATCTGGTTGCAGATCTGCGCCAGTTTGCCGGCGTGGTCCTGGCTCACGGCGAAAACGATGGACTTCCCGATCTCACCGCTGACCGGATCGCGCAGGGCGTTCTCCAGGAAGGTCTTGCAGAAGAGCCGGTTGGTGGTCTCCGAGAAGAACCGCCTTTCAAACTCGCGCTGTTTGAAAGCTTCCTGCACGTCTTCGCCCCCGTCGTCGGTGAAGGAGACGACGAAGCCCTCTTCGGAGAGCAGCTCGGTCGTGACCTCCGTGCGCGCATCCACGACCGTCGGGTTAATGAGGAATCCGTCTTTCACCCCGTCCAGTAGCGAGTAGCGGAAGGTCGGCTGGCCGCTCTCACAGCCGAAGGTGCGATAGGTGTCGAGAAGCAGGCGGCGCTCGGCCTCGCGGGGATCACGGGCATTGGGAGTCTTGCCCTCAAAATGGCGCAGGTAGTCGCGGGGGGTGGCCGTCAGTCCGAGCTTGTAGCCGATGAAGAAGTCGAAGACGGCTCGCGCGTTGCCGCCAATGGAGCGGTGGGCCTCATCGGAGATCACCAGGTCGAAATCGGTCGGCGAGAAGAGGCGCTGGTACTTGTTGTTGAAGAGGAGCGACTGCACGGTGGTGACGACGATCTCCGCTCGCCGCCAGTCATCCCGGTTCTCCTTGTAGATGACCGTCTGGAAGTCGGCCGAGAGCAGAGCCACGAACGCCTTTCTTGCCTGCTCTTCGAGTTCGAGGCGATCGACGAGGAAAAGAACGCGGCGGGCATTGCCCGTGTGCAGGAAGAGCTTGACCACCGCGGCCGCCGTGAGGGTTTTGCCGGTGCCGGTGGCCATCTCGAACAGGAAACGGTCCTTTCCCTCCCTGACGACGGCCTGGAGCTGGTGGATGGCCTTGAGCTGGTAAGGGCGCAGGAAGCGGAGCTTATTGGCCTGAATGTAGTCCGCGCGTTCCGCCTCGTTCCTCCATCCCGCCTCGGACTGGTATGCCGGCCGTTGCGTAAGAACGATGTAGTCCTCTTCAACGTGCTCCTCGGCCAGACGCTGGGGACTGGGGGCGACCTGCTTGTAACCGGCAACCGAGTCCGGCGCCGGGAACGAAGTGATCACGTAGGGGTCGCCACGCTCAAGGTCCCAGAAGTAGTGCAAGTTGCCGTTCGAGAGGATGACGAACCGGCAATTCTGCGAACGGGCGTACTTGCGGGCCTGCTCCTTGCCGACGAGGGGGTTCTTGCCCTCGGCCTTTGCCTCCAGGACAATCAGCGGAAAACCTCGGGGGTCAACGAGGAGAAAGTCGACGAAACCCCTTGTCGCGTGTTGGAAATCGACCCCGAGCGAATCCAGGTCGCCTGGCCGGAGGGCAACTCTTGGTTCGAGGCAAATGTTGGCCGGGGCGCCGCCATCAGCGAAGAAGCGCCAGCCTGCCGCTTCAAGATGTTTGTTGATCTTAATTCGTGCTGTGGCTTCCTTCTCCGGCATTCCAGTTCCTCGTCCAATCAGCGGTGTCAGGCAGTGTAGCATCCGGGCTCAGGGACCGGGCAACCAACCTCCAACTGGAAGGCGCGATGGAGATCGAGCGCCGTACAGCATCCGGGCCGCTGCGACAGAACACGAGCAGACTGACGGGTGGCTGGGGCAGTTACCCCCACTTGGCCCGGCTCTGGTCCACAATGGATTGCCTCTCGGGTATTGAGCATGGCGCCCCTTTAAGAGGATAGCAGAACCCCCGCCGACACAACAGGCTGGGGCCGGGTGAAGCTTCGGGGATGACCTGCCGGAGACCGGCGGCTACGGGTGGATGGGCATTCAGCAACGACGGCCGTGCAGGACCGATGATGGAGATCCTTCGGGAGCGCTCCCGCGAAGCGGCCGTTGGGATGACGGTTCAGCCCATAGCCCGGCGCAACGGAGGAGGCTTTCTGAGCCATCGGAGCCGTCGGAGGGGCAGCCCTCTCAGAGGCGGCGGCGATTTGTGGCGGCCGAAGGGCCGGCAGAGCTTCGGGGACGGCCTGCCGGCGGCAGGCCGCTACACGTGGATGAAGGCCTTCGGGGAATCGTACTCCGGAGAGCGCTCCTACGGCCGATTCGCCTCTCTTCGAAGGCCTCCCCCCGTCCTCATCTCCTCATCACCCCTATTGCTTGACCTCGATGACGGCGGTTCCGGTGCGCCCGAAGACCTCGGGCTCGTACATCTCCTCGGCGTGGGCGGGGGCGGTGCGGAAGGTGCCGGAGGTGGTGGCGCGGCAGACGTAGGAGAAGGTGTGCGGCCCCTCGGAGAGGCGCGTGGCGAAGAGGAGGACACGGTCGTCGTGGCGCTCCACGTGGTCGAAGCCGCCGCGCTTCCACCAGGCCGTCCAGTCGTCGGCCTGGGTCTCCTCCTGCACCTGGGCCCGCGCCAGGTCGGAGGCGGTGGTGGCGAACCAGGATTCCACGGGCTCGAAGCCCGCGGGCAGCGGGTCGCTGACGGCCACGTAGCGGCGCTCCTTGGTGAGGGAGAGGGTGAGCGTCACCTGCACGAGGTCGCCGGCCTTGAAGCTCGTGGCCGGCGCTCCCGCCTCGCCCTTCTCGCTGTAAGGGGCGTAGCTGCGCTCGATGCGGATCCCCTGGTCCATCCCCTGCTGGAAGGGCTGGTCCGCGGCGTACTTGAGGCTCGCCACGTAGAAGAGGGTCCCCGTGCCCTGCTTGTCGAAGGTGAGGGGCAGGCGCGTCCCGGCGGGCGCCCTGGCGAGGAGCTTGGCCATGGGCAGGTCGGAGAGCCGGGCCTGGGTGGAGCGGCCCCGGAAGGCGTCGGTGGCCAGCGTGTCGGCCCCGAGCTTGACCACGGCCGTGAAGTCGGGCACCTCCTTCTCGTAGCGCTTGTAGTAGTCGACCAGGGCCTCCATGGCGACGGCGTTCTCCTGGGTGTTGCCCCAGCGGCCGTTCTTGCGCACCTTCATGAGCCAGCGCACCATGCCGGGGACCAGGGCCCTCTCGTCGCCGTGGCGCACGAAGCTCTCCAGCACCAGGCCCGTTGTGCGCACGTTGGAATTCCAGAACCAGAGGAGGTACGGGTCGGCCAGCTCCTCCACGTGGGCCGTGCCACCTTCGGGGAGGATGGCGTTGGTCATCCTCCTCATCACCTCGGCCGGCCGCTGGCCCGTCTCGCCCGCCGCGGCCATGGCGTCGGAGAGGTAGGCCAGGGCGAAGACCGGCATGCGATCCAAATAGCCGTAGAGGCGCGTGATGGTGCTGTCCTCGTTGCGGCCTCCCTCCGCCAGCACCTTGGCGGCGAAGCACTCCCACGCCGTGAAGGCGGGCCACCAGCCCTCGTTGGTGGGCGGCGGCTGGTTGAGCTGCTGGTCGAGGAAGTCGTAGCCCTTGGAGAGGACCTTGGGGTTCACCGCATAGCCGAGCTTCTGGGCCCGCTGGTAGACGTGCAGCACGTAGCTCGTGAGGTAGGCGGAGGCGAAGACGCAGGGCTCGCCCTTCCAGTAGACGAAGCCTCCGTTCTCGCACTGGTAGGCCTCCAGCTCCTTGAGGGTGGCCTGGGCCGTGTCGTGCAGCTTGGCGGGCTCGATGTCGGGAAGGCGGAAGGCGTCCCCCAGATCAGAGGCCAGCACCAGCGCCAGGGCGCAGGAGGCCCGCTGTTCGGCGCAGCCGTAGGGATAGTCCACGAGGAAGCGGGCCCCCTCTCCGAGGCCCACCATGGCGGTGGAGGCGAGCTCCAGGTGCAGGCCGCCCACGCCGGGCACGACGCCCGCGGGTATCTCCACCGTCTCCTTGGCGGAGGGGTCGGCCTGGCCGTAGGCCGCGACCGTCTCGGGCGAGACGAGCACCTCCACCGGCAGGCTCTGCTCGAAGGCGTCGGAATCCCCCAGGAGCCTGGCGGTCATCTCGATGCGGGCCCGTCCCACCCCCTTCGTGCGGACGGGGAAGCGCACCTCCACCGAGCCCTTGGGCCCCACGGCCACGGTCTGGGAGCCCTCGCTCGCCACCTCCAGGACGCCGGGATCCAGGCTGCGCATGGTGACGACGGCCGTTCCTCCCTCCTTGAGCTGGCTGTGGAGCACCGAGCCGAAGAGGGCCGTGTCGCCCAGCGCCAGGAAGCGCGGGAAGGCGGCCGAGAGGAGCACGGGCTTGCTGATGCGGATCTCCCGCTGGCCCCAGCCGAAGCGCGAGGCCCGGTCCTGGACGACGGCCATGATGCGGTAGGTGGTGAGAGACTCCGGCAGGGTCACCTCGGTCTTCGCGATGCCCCTGGCGTCGGTGGCCAGCGAGCCCAGCCAGAAGGCCAGGACGCGGAAGTCCTTCCGGACGGGGGTGCCGGGGCCGTTCTCGGCGCCACCTCCCCCGCCCGCGTCGGCGCCCTTAGGGGTGAGCACGCGGCGGGAGATGATCCGCTGGCGGGAGTCCTCCGTGAGCACCTGGAGGGCCTTATCCACCCAGACCGACTCCCGCACCGACGGGGTCTTGTAGGCCGTGAGGGAGAGGACGCCGTAATCCACCGCCCACAGCGTGACCTCGGCCTGGCCGGGGGAGCCGTCGGGATCGTTCACCTGGACCTGGATGGCGGCCTTCTCGGCGGGCCGGTACTCCTCTTTGTCGCTCTTCACCGCCACCGCAAGGCGCTTGGCGGCGTCCTCCACCTTGAGCTGGACGTAGCCGAGCCGGAAGGCGGGCTTGCCGGGGTCGCTCTGGTCCTTGGTGGTGTAGCCCTCCGTCCTTCCCTTCACGAGCAGCACGGAGACGTAGAGGTTGGGGATGTCCTGCTCGGTGATGGGCACCTCGACGGTGGGCTGGGTGCCGCTCAGCTCGAAGGTGCGGCGGGTGCGAACCCCCTCGCGCTCCGTGGTGAGCAGGGCCGTGGCCTTCTCCCAGGGCGACTTGATGAGGATCCTGGCCACTTCGCCCGGCTTGTAGGTCTTCTTCTCGGGCACCAGGTCGATCTTGTTGTTGTCGTAGCGCTCCCAGGCGGTGTAGCCCGCCCCGAGGGCGTAGAAGTCCGTGACGGTGGTGGTGGAGCGCCCCTCGGCGTCGGAGGCCGAGGCCCTCAGGAGGTAGTAGCCTCCCTCGGGGAGCGGGATGTGAAGCGCCGCGGGCTCGGCCCCGGTGACCACGTCCCAGTTGCCCCGTTGCACCTCCTTGCGCTCGCACTCCCACGTGTAGAAGCCCTTGCCCTTGGCCCGGCGCACGGAATGCCACTGCACCTGGGTGAGGGTGACGTGGACCTTGACGCCGGCCTGCGGTTGCCCCTCCAGCGAGGCGGCCACCACCGCCGTGTCCAATCCCTTGTCCGCCTTGGCGAAGTAGGGAGGGTTCTTGAGCCCCACGTAGAAGGGCATGGGGTGGACGAGGAAGGAGGCGCGGCCCGCGATGGTCTGGCGGCGCAGGTCCGTGACCTCGCCCTCGAGGGTGTACTGGTAGGGGAAGCCGGCCTTCACGTCGGTGGCCAGGTCGAGCGCGAGGCGCCCCTCGGCGTCGAGCTTGGCCTCCTCCCGGCGGATGGTCCCGCCCTCGCGCTGGACCGACGGATCGTAGCCCAGGAAGACGAACTGCTCCGGCGGGAACCGGTCGGTGATGGCCGAGGGCACCGAATCCGAGGGTGCCTTGCTGAAGGTCCAGCGGACGGGCCGGCCGGCCATGGGGGCGCCGAAGAGGTAGCGGGCCGTCACGGCCCCCTTGAGGGAGGCCCCGGCCACCGGGGGCGTGCCGCCCAGATTGGCGTCCACGCGGAAGTCGGGCCGCCGGTACGCGGCCACCAGGAAGGAGCCGTCCACCTCCCGCTCCTGCCCCTTCACCGTGGCCTCCACGCGGTAGTTGCCCAGGGGGCCCTCGCCGGGCAGCGTCACGGCCCAGTCGCAGGCGCTCCAGCCGTTAAGCTGGAGGGTGCGCTTGTCCACCTCGCCGCCCTGGCTGTCCTTGAGGACGATCTCCACCTGCTGGCCCTTGGCCAGGAGCACCATCCCCGTGGCCGTGTCGCTGCGGAGGATGGCCTTCAGGTGGACCTCCTCGCCCAGCTTGTAGACGCCGCGGTCCGCGAAGACGGTGCCGCGCAGAAGGGGCTTGGCCTCGTCCAGGTTGAGCCAGTTCCCGAAGACCCACGGCTCGATCCCCTCGTTCCAGTCGGAACAGACGTAGGCGAAGTCGCCGTCCTTCTCCGCCGTCACGATGAAGGCGAACTGGCTCCAGTCGCGGTGGTTCCTGAGGTCCGTGCCGTCCAGCACCACCAGGCCGTCGCGGCCGGTGGTGCCGGTGACCTTGGCCTTGTTGTCCGGGGTCACGATGGAGACCCTGGCCCCCTCCACCGGGCGGCCGTCGTCCAGCCGCGTCACGAAGACGAGGGTGTTGAGCGGGCTGTCCTTCACCGTGATCCCCAGGTTGGTGACCTGCACCAGCGTGGCGTTCACCTGCGGCGCGCTGGAGCCCGCGTGCCGCGATTGCGGGATCGTGCCGCCGTCCTTCACGGCCGCCCAGACCAGCCCGAAGCCCTGGGGGTCGAGGAACTTGGAGAGGTTGATGCCGTAGAACTGGATCTCGTCGGGAACGGGGTGGAGCTGCCGCGCGGTGGGCGGCACCGGCGGGGGCCCGGAGAACTCCCGCCAGTTCCAGTCGGGCTGAGGTTCGCCCGAGCCGGGCTCGGCCGGCAGCAGGGGCCGGACCTGGAGCTTCTTCACCACGGGCATCAGGTCGGCGGGCTTGAGGGCCGAGACCCACTGCGTCACGTCGGTCAGGTTCCGGGCGCTGAAGGGCAGTTGCGGGCCGCCGGTGGACTCCCACACGCCGTGGCCCGTTCCGAAGCTGGAGAAGGCCGTGGCGTGCCAGTTGGAGATGCCGCCGGCCCAGGTGTAGCCGAGGACCTGCCCGTCGGCCGCCGTGAGCGAGCGGTCCACCTGCACCAGGTAGGAGCGCGCGGGCTTGAGCGAGAAGCCCGCCTCGTCGAGCGTGGCCCAAGAGGTGACGTCGTACTCCTCCTCCTCGCCCGCCGGCGCGTCACCGCCCTGCTCCTGCCCCTCACCCTTGTCGGCCGCCTGCACCAGGGCCACCGGCTTGGCGGGGTCGGTCACGTCCCAGACCTTCAGAGCCGCGCGCAGGGCCTTCATCCCGACGCGGGCGCGGAACTGCAGCGGGTTGTAGTCGTCGGGGTTGCAGGCGGAGGAGCAGCGGAAGCCGTCCACGAAGAAGGTGGATTCGAGCTTGAGCGTGTAGGTCTGCTCCTTGTTCGGCGTGGCGCTGCCCTGGAGCCCGGGCGCGGCGGCGTCGATGGTCACCTCGATCCAGGCGTCGGTGGGCGGAGCGGCAACGGTCTGGAGGACCACCAGGTCGTCCGAGGCCGGGTAGCGCTTGGTGTCCCAGGAGGCCGCCCGGGCGAAGGAGACCGGCCCGTCCTCCTTCACCGCGGCGAAGGCCTGCGCCGCCTTGAACTGGAAGGCCTCGATGGATTTCGGGGCCACCTCCTTCAGCCGCGCCATGCCCTCGGGGGGCAGCGTCGGGGCGCTCCAGTCCCCCGTGTGCGGCCGGAAGCGCAGGTGGACGTGCGGGAGCAGGGCCTCGGCCTTGACGGGCTGGTTGAAGCGGAGAAGGACGAGGAGGGGCGATGAGGCCTTCCCCGAGAGGCGGTACCAGCTCGTCCTCAGCAGGCGCACCGTGGGCGTGGTGAAGGAGAAGGCGTAGGCCTTCCCCAGCTTCCTGCCCGAAACCGCGGTGGCCGAGGCCGCCACGATCACCTCGAAGCGCGTGGAATAGGGCAGGGCGCGCTGGGGCGTGAAAATGAGGGTCGTCGTGCCCGACCACCGGAAGCTCCCCGACACGGCGGGCCGGATGGAGAAGAAGGGCGCGGTCACCGGTTCCGGGATGCGCCCGAGGGTCACCATGGGCTCCGAGAAAACCACCCGGATCTCGTTGACCTGAGCCAGGCTGGCGGTTTCGCCCGTGGGCCCCGCCTTGACCACCGACAACGGCCCCTCGGCCGCCGCGCTTACCGACGCCGCGGCCAGCACCGCCGCCGCGAGGAAAGTCCTCACCCTGCGTGCCATGATCGTCCTCCCCGGAGCCGAGCCCCGCCTGTGCCCTTGAAACAGCAACAGGATAGTCAAGTTGGCGGGGCGTGGCAAGACGCGAGACGCAAAGAAGGGTTCACTGCGGAGGCGCAAAGGGCGCGGAGAAGGCTCATTTCTCGAAAGCCCTGTAGGAGCGCTCTCCAGAGCGCGACAGGGGTCTGGCCCTCGCCTTTTGCAGGATCAAAGCCCTAGGGAAGGCCCGGACGCAGCAAGAGTGAGTAGGTGAGTAGGTGAGTAGGTGATGAGGTGAGTCCGTGAGGTGAGCGCGGGGTGGCCTTCGAAGCGGCGGCCTCCCTAGTCCCCTAGTCCCCTAGTCACCTAGTCACCTAGTCCCCTAGTCCCCTAGTCCCCTAGTCCCCTAGTCACCTAGTCACCTAGTCCCCCAGTCCCCTAGTCCCCCAGTCCCCTAGTCCCCTAGTCCCCTAGTCTCCTAGTCCCCTAGTCCCCTCCCCACCCTGTGCTACCATGGCCCCTGCATCGAGGGAGGCCATGGCGAGCATCGCGGTGATCCCGGGAGACGGCATCGGCGCCGAGGTGACGGCGGAGGCCGTGCGCCTGCTGGAGCTCCTCCGCGGCGAGGGGCTGCCGCTGAGCTGGCGCACCTTCGACTACTCCGCCGAGCGCTACCTCGCCACCGGGGTGGCCCTGCCTCCGGGCGGCCGGGAGGAGCTCGCCTCCTTCGACGCCATCTTCCTGGGCGCCCTGGGGGATCCCCGGGTTCCGGACATGGCCCACGCCCGCGAGATCCTCCTGGAGACGCGCTTCCGCCTCGACCTCTACGTCAACGTGCGTCCCGTGCGCCTGCTCCACGCCTCCCACACGCCCCTGAAGGACCGCACCGAGCGGGACATCGACTTTGTGATTTTCCGCGAGAACACGGAGGGCCCGTACGTGGGTGCCGGCGGCTTTCTGAAGCCCGGCACCCCGGACGAGGTGGCGATCCAGGAGTGGCTGGCCACGCGCAAGGGGGTGGAGCGCATCCTGCGCCACGCCTTCGAGGCCGCCCGGCGCCGGCCCCGGCGCCGGCTCGTGATGGTGGACAAGCACAACGCCCTGCGCTTCGCCTCCGAGATCTGGCACCGCGTCTTCCGGGAGGTGGCGAAGGAGTACCCCGACGTGGAGGCCCGCCACCTCTTCGCCGACACCGCCTGCCTTCTGCTCGTCCAGGACCCCTCCCAATTCGAGGTGATCGTGACCGACAACCTCTTCGGCGACCTGCTCTCGGACCTGGGGGCCGCGCTCGCGGGCGGCCTGGGCCTCGCCCCTTCGGCCAACCTGAACCCCCAGACCGGCAAGGGGCTCTTCGAACCCGTGCACGGCTCCGCCCCCGGCATCGCCGGCACCGGCCGGGCCAATCCCATGGCGGCCCTCCTCACGGCCGCCATGATGCTGGAGTTCCTCGGCCAGGGCGAGGCGGCCGCCCGCGTGGAGCGCGCCGTGAGGGCCTGCATCGCCGAGGACCTCGTGACCCCGGACCTGGGCGGCAGCCTCACCACCCGCGCGGCGGGCCAAGCCGTCCTGGACCGCCTCTCGAAGGGAGCCGCCTGATGGGCATGACGCTCGCCGAGAAGATCCTGGCCCGCACCGCGGGCCTTGCCGCCGTCTCCGCCGGGGAACTGGTGACCTGCACCGTGGACAAGATCATGGCCACGGACATCACGGCCCCTCTCACCATCGAGGTCTTCCGCCGCATGGGGGCCACGCGCGTCAAGGACCCGGAGTCCTGCATCCTCATCAACGACCACTTCGTGCCCGCCAAGGACATCCGCTCCGCCGACTTCGCGAGGGCCATGCGGGAGTTCGCGAAGGAGCAGGGCATCCGCCGCTACTTCGAGGTCGGCCGCTCGGGGATCTGCCACGTGCTCGTGCCCGAGAAGGGGCTCGTCTCCCCGGGCGAGCTCTTCGTGGGGGCCGATTCCCACACCTGCACCGCCGGCGCTCTGGGCGCCTTCGCCACGGGCGTCGGCAGCACGGACCTGGCCGCCGCGTGGGCCCTCAAGGAGCTCTGGTTCAAGGTGCCGTCCACCCTCCGCGTCGAGCTGCGCGGCTCCTTCCGCCCGCACGTCACGAGCAAGGACGTGGTCCTCAGGCTCATCGGGGAGCTGGGGGTGGAGGGGGCGCGCTATCAGGCCATCGAGTTTCACGGCGAGGCCCTCGCCGCCATGCCCATGCACGCCCGGTTGACCCTGTGCAACATGGCCGTGGAGGCGGGCGCCAAGGCCGGCATGATCCCCTGCGATGACATCACCGCCGCCTACGTCACCGCGCACGGAGGCAGCGTGGACAAGGCCGTCACGCCCGATGGAGACGCTTCCTACGCCGCCGCTCTCACCATCGACATCTCCGCCCTGGAACCCCAGGTGGCCGAGCCCTTCATGCCCAGCAACATCCGCCCCGTCGGTGATTTCAGGGGCCTGCGCGTGGACCAGGTCTTCATCGGCTCCTGCACCAACGGCTACCTGGAGGACCTGCGCGCCGCGGCCGCCATCCTCAAGGGGCGGAAGGTGGCCGACGGGGTCCGCCTCATCGTCACCCCCGCCACCCAGTCCATCTACCTGGAGGCCGTGAGGGAGGGCATCGTGGCCGACCTCGTGGAGGCCGGAGCCGCCGTGACCACGCCCACCTGCGGCGCCTGCCTGGGCGGCCACATGGGCGTGCTCGGCAAGGACGAGGTGGCCCTGGCCACGACCAACCGGAACTTCCGCGGCCGCATGGGCGACCTCTCCGCCCGCGTCTACCTGGCCAATCCCGCGGTGGCCGCCGCCACCGCCGTCACGGGGACCATCACCCATCCGGAGGAGCTGCCGTGAGCGAGGGACAGATCCTGAGAGGCAGAGCCTGGCGCTTCGGGGACCACGTGGATACGGACGTGATCATCCCCGTCCGCTACTGCAACATGTTCCGCCCGGAGGAGCTGGGGCCGCACGCCATGGCCGGCGCCGACCCGGAGTTCGCCTCCAGAATCGCCCCGGGCGACCTCATCGTGGCGGGCACCAACTTCGGCTGCGGCTCCAGCCGCGAGACCGCCCCCGTGGCCCTCCTGGGGGCGGGCGTGGGCGCCGTGGTGGCCGCCTCCTTCGGCCGCATCTTCTTCCGAAACGCCGTCAACGTGGGCCTGCCCATCTTCGAGTCGCCCGAGGCCTCGGCCGCCTGCCAGGCGGGGGACCAGCTCGCCGTCGATGCGGCGCGGGGCCTCATCCGCAACGAGACCCGCGGCCTCTCCTTCACCTTCGCCCCGTACTCCGCCCAGGTGGCCGAGATCATCGCCGCCGGCGGCCTCGTCCCCTACGTCCGCCGCCGCCTCGGCCTGCCGCCGGAAAGGGGCGGGTAAAGACAAAAGACGATTCACCACCAAGACAGCAAGGCACGAAGGGATTTCTGGGCTTTCCCGCAACCAACGATCTCGTGCTGCTCCCTTCCCTCTGCTATCCGATTCCTACCCCTTGCTGCCCGAGCGTCTCGCCGTAGGAGCGATCTCCAGAGCGCGATGGGTGGAAAGGAAACGGCGAATCGGCCTCTGGAGAGGCCTCCTGCGGCCCCTTCCGCGTCTTGCTTCTAAAGAGCCCCCCCCTCCGCCTCCTAAGGGTTCCCCAGGCAGGCGTCGTGATCGTCGATGTTCCGCAGGATGAGAAGCTCACCCTGAAGCTGGAAGGTGAGACGGATCTTCTGGTCCAGGCGGGCCTCAAAGATCTCGCGGTCTCCGAGACCCTGAATCTTCTTGACCTGAAGGCCCGGGTGACGGGGATCTTCTGCCAGAAGCTTGAGTGCCTTCGGAAGCTTGGCGCGGGCCTCCTTGGAAAGAAGGGCGGCCGCCTCCGCAAACCGAACCGTGTAGACGAGGTTCACGGCTTCTTGCGCCGGATAGGCTTGGAGGTTGGAGGGTTGGTCATATCGGCGGCCATCTGTCCCACCTCGCCTTGGGCGTAAACCCGGGAGATACGGCCTGCGAGCACATCCTCCTCCGCCCGGACTTCGCCCTCCTGCCACCGCCGGCTCCAGAAGTAGAGCTGCCCCTTGGGCACGGTGGCCGCCGGCGTGAGGATGAGATTCCCCTCCCGTTCCTCGACCACGAGATAGTCGCCCGGCCTTAGGCCGAGCCGTTCACGAAGCGCCTTCGGCAACGAGATTTGAAACTTGGAACTCACCGTGGCTAGGTGGGCCATGGGGGGACACCTCCGCTAAGAAGGTAAAGGAACCAAGAATATGTGTCAAGCCGCACTCAACCCCGAGAGGGAAAGCAAACGGCGCCCCGTGGTGTTGTTAGAATAGTCCCCATCCGGAAAGTCCGGATGGGAACGGTGGAGGGGTGAGGGCGGAGCGCCCGCCAAACGCCGAATCTGCATGGCCTTCGTTTCTCCCCTCCACCCTCCACTCTCCACCCGGGAATGGCCATTTCCGGATGGACACTAGAATAAGGAGACTCCACATGGCCAAGATTCCTTCGTACGCAGCGGCGGCACCCAAGGCTCCCCTAGGGCCCCACACCATCGAGAGGCGCGAGCCCGGCCCCCACGACGTGCTCATCGACATCCTCTACTGCGGCGTCTGCCACTCGGACATCCACCAGGCCCGCGACGAGTGGGGCGGCTCCATCTTCCCCATGGTGCCCGGCCACGAGATCGTCGGGCGCGTGAAGCAGGTCGGCGCCCACGTCACCAAGTTCAAACCGGGCGACATGGCCGGCGTCGGCTGCATGGTGGACTCGTGCCGAGACTGCGACCCCTGCCGGCGGGACCTGGAGCAGTTCTGCCAGAGGGGCGCCGCCTTCACCTACAACGGCACCGAGATGGACCGCAAGACGCCGACCTACGGCGGCTATTCCACGCAGGTCGTGGTGGACGAGCGCTTCACGCTCAAGGTTCCCGACGGCCTCGACCCGGCGGGCGCCGCGCCGCTCCTCTGCGCCGGCATCACCACCTACTCGCCCCTCAGGCAGTGGGCCTGCAAACCCGGCGACAAGGTGGGCGTGGTGGGCCTCGGCGGTCTGGGCCACATGGCCGTCAAGCTCGCCGCCTCCATGGGCGCCGAGGTGACCATGCTCTCCACCTCCCGCCGCAAGGAGGAGGACGCCCGCAGGCTCGGCGCCAAGGGCTTCGCACTGACCTCGGACGAGGAGACCTTCAAGAAGCTCGCCGGAACCTTCGACCTCATCATCAACACCATCTCCGCCCCGCACGACTACAACCAGTACCTCGGCATGCTGAAGGTCCAGGGGACCATGGTCCTGGTGGGCGTGCCGCCGGAGGCGGTGCCCGTGTCGGCCTTCTCTCTCATCAGCGGCAACCGGCGGCTGGCCGGCTCGCTCATCGGCGGCATCAAAGAGACCCAGGAGATGCTCGACTACTGCGGGAAGCACAAGATCGTCTCGGACGTGGAGGTCATCCCGATCCAGAAGATCAACGAGGCCTACGAGCGCGTCATCAAGGGCGACGTCCGCTACCGCTTCGTCATCGACATCGCCAGCCTCAAGGCGTGAAGGTCTTTTACAGCCGCCGGAACGCCGCGCGAGGAAGCATCCAACCGACGCGCCGATGACCCTGTCACCCTGAAGGCACCCCGCGGAGGGCTCCCCGTGAAGGGTCTCGGCGGAGGAGCCCAATGGGGGCAGCTAGGTAGTCTTTGGCGGGTGCTTCGCCTTTCCTGGCGGACCCGGGCGGCGGGGGGAACGGAAGATCACCGCCGTTGCCCCCGCCGTCATGGGTGGACGGCCACGGTTCAGAAACTGGGAAGTGCGGCGCGGCTGCGTTAAGGGCTCTCCCGCGCCCACCCCAGAGAAAGTGGAGTGTCGGGGGAGTGAATCGCCCCGAAAGCGGTATCCTGGGTGCAAAGAGGGAGGGCCATGCGGACGGAAGGCAAGTGGACGGCAGGCCTTGCGATGGCCATTGCGCTCTCCTGGTCTGGCGGGGCGCAGTCCGTGGATCCGAAGGGGGCCATGATCGCCTTTGTGGAGGCTGTCGCGGCACACGCGAGGGCCGCTGAGCCGGGCTTCGGCGTCTTTCCTCAGAACGCCGCCGAGCTGGGGCAGGATCCTGGGTACCTCGCCACCGTAACAGGCATCGGCCAAGAGGACGCCTTTTACGGGTACCAGGGCCCCGGAAAGAAGACTCCGGAGAAGGCGACGGAGCAGATCGAGTCGGACCTTGACCGATTCGAAGCGGCGGGCAAGCTCGTGCTGACGGTGGACTATCCGTTCCGGAACCGCAACAAGCCGGTCTTCAGCCGCCCCGTGCGAAAGAAGATCGATCGCCTCTACAGCCTTTCTGCGGAGCGCGGATACGTGCCCTACGCCACCGTCCTCAATCTCGACTGGCTGACCATGAACCCGGGCCACGCGCCCTCTGCGAACCACGGCGCAATCGCTGAGTGGTCCCAGGTCACGAGTTTCGCCTATCAGCTCCAGCCGTCGCGAGGCCAGAGCCGGAGTGGTTTCCTGGCGGCCCTGGGAGCCGCGGGCTACGACCTCTACGTCCTGGACTACAGCTTTGACGGCTCCGATGCGGAGGCCTTCACGCCCGCCGAGATCGCGGATCTCAAGGCCCAGTGCGGTGGAAAACTCCTCGCCTACGTCTCCATCGGTGAAGCGGAGGACTACCGCTGGTACTGGAACCAGGCCTGGGACGCGAACCACGACGGCAAACCGGATCCGGGTGCCCCGGCATGGCTGGGGCCGGAAAACCCGCAATGGCCGGGCGACTACCGCGTGCGGTTCTGGGACCCCGCCTGGCAGGCCATCGTCTTCCAGTACGTGGACAAGGTGATGGCACAGGGCTTCGACGGAGTGTACCTGGACACAGTAGATACCTACGAATACTGGGAGCGCCATCCCTCCAAGCTTCAGGAGGCACGGGCGCGGCTGGGTCAAAATTCCGCCGTGGAGGCTCCGGCGCTACGGCGCAACCAGCGGGAGCCCTGAGCACACACACTGCAGAATCAGAAGCGCGTGAGCTTCCAGCGCAGGCCGGGGCCGGTGACGGCGCTCGGGGCGGTGAGGGGCAGCTTGGCCACCTCCCGCGTGCCCTGCGTGATGACCAGCGTCCCCACGGGCGCTCCCTCCTGGAGGGTCTTCCCCAAGGGAGCCGCCTGCACCTTGGCGTCGAAGGCCAGGCCCGGCCAGCCGATGACCGACACGGCCTGGGGAGCCTTCACCTCGATGGCGGCGCTCTGCCAGGGCACGTGCACCCGGGCCACGGTCTGGCCCGCGGTGATCAGCGTCTGGGCCGTCAGCGCGGGAGTGGCGGTGTCGATCAGGGCCCGGACGTTCTTCAAGACCGTCTCCAGTACGCTCACCCCCTGCTGGCCCAGCACGGCTCCGATGAGCAGGACCTTCTGCCCGCCCACCTTCCGCTGTGCCGCGAAGACGAGGCACCCCCCCGCCTGCGGCGTGGAGCCGGTCTTGATCCCCACCACACCGTCGTGGCCCACGAGGGCGTTGACGTTGTAGGCGATCCCCTGGACGGGCAGGGTCACCTGGGGCATGGCCACGATCTGCGCGAAGATGGGGTTCTTCATGGCTTCGAGGGCCAGGGCGGTCTGGTCCGTGGCGGTGCTCGTGGTGGCGGGAGAGTCCCCGCTCGCGTCGGCGTAGTGGGTGTGCTCCAGGCCGAGGGCCTTGGCCGTGTCGTTCATCTTGGCGACGAAGGCGGGCAGGCTCCCGGCGTCCCACACCGCCAGCGTCGTGGCGATGTTGTTCCCCGACGGGAGCAGGAGCGCCTCCAGCATCTGGATCTCCGTGATCTGCTCGCCGGCCTGCACCTTCACCACGGACTGGTGGTCGGCCTTGTCCGCCTGGTAGACCGCCACGTCCGCCTCGGTCAGGGTGACGGAGGGGCCCGTCTCGCCGATGCCCAGGGGGTGGTCCTTCAGGATGATGTAGGCGGTCATGACCTTGGCCACGCTGCCGATGGCGATGGGCTGTTCTCCGCCCGAGCTGCCGAAGCCGCCCGAACCCTGGAGCACCATGGTGGCCTGGCCGTCCTCGGGCCACGGGATGACCGGCGCCGTGCCGGGGATCGTCAGGACCTTCTGCACCGTGGGCTCCAGGCGCAGGCCGGGCACGGGGCGCAAAAGCTGGACGACGAGGATCGCGATCGCCGCGAGGATCACGGCCAGGGCCAGGAGGGTCCTCTTGCGGATGATCAAGTTGGACGGCTCTCTCGATTTCATGCGGCTCTCCCTCTGCTGGTGGTCTCTCCATGCACGCGGCCGGCCCGCACGAAGCGCGGGGCCGGACCGATTCCGGATGGGCGCCCTTCCTCCGCGGCGCCCGACGCGTCCGAAGGCCGGATTATACGGCCGCTTGTGACGCGCGTCACGGGGGGCGGCGCCTCAGGAAAGAACCCTAAACCTCCCGCCCGCCTCTCCTTTCTGATCGGGCGAAGGCGAAGACCTTCGAGAAAGGAGATCGAGATGACGGCAAAAGGATTGGCAGCTCTGCTGACCACGATGGCCCTGTTCGTGCTGGCGGGTTGCGTGGAGGCCGCGCCGCCCCGGCGCGTGGCGGTCCTGGCTCCGCCCGTGGTGGTCCGCGTCGCCCCGCCCCTGCCCCGCGTGGAGGTGGCCGCGGCCTGCCCGGGGCCGGCCTACGTGTGGGTGCGCGGCTGGTGGGCCTGGGGAGCCCGCGGCTACGCGTGGGTGCCCGGCCGGTGGGCCCGGAGGCCCTATGGCCGAGCCATATGGGTGGACGGCACCTGGCGCCGGGTCCGCGGCGGATGGGCCTGGCGGCCGGGCCACTGGCGGTAGCAGCCCGAGGAGGAAGGGGCAAATTCCTTCTCCCGTTGTCCTACGATCACCGTCTCGCCATGCTGGCCAGGTTTCGTAGGCACACCCGAGGCTGTAGTCAAAGGAACGCGCGAAGCCGGATTCACTCCGGCTGGAGCGCAACCACCGGCGGGGGGTATCAGGGAGCGAAGCGAGCGCAAGAGGGGGGCAGGGCCCCCTTCTTGTATTCTTCGGGATCGCGCCGCGAGGCGTTCAGGGGGCGCGGCGCTCCGGCGGGGAGGGGAACCGGACCGTGAAGCGATTCCCCTCCCCGCCGCACCGCTCGCAGGTGATCTCGGCATCGTGCAGGCGCGCCACGGCCGCGGCGATGGCGAGACCCAGCCCGGCGCCGGGAACGTCCGCCGCTCGCGTCGAGGCTCCCCGAAAAAACTGCCGGAACAGGTGGGGGCGGTCGGTAGCCGGGATGGGCGGGCCACCATCCTCCACGGCGGCCACGACCGCCCCGTCGGCCGGCCCGCAGCGGAGCGTGATGGTCCCTCTCCGCCCCGAATATTTGACCGCGTTGTCGAGAAGGTTGCCGAACAGCCGCTCCAGTGCCGCCCGGTCCCCTCGAATCGAGGCCGCGTGCAGGTCCAGGGCGATCGTCTGGCCCTTCGCCGAAGCGGCGGCCGCGTACCGTTCCGCCAGGGAGCCGAGCAGCTCCGGCAGGCTGACCTCTTCGACGCGGCGCGGCCCTTCCGGCAGAAGGGCATCGGCGCGCGCGAGGGTGAGCAGCGATTCGGCGGTCTCCTCCAGGCGCTGAAGGTCCTCCAGAGCCTCCTGAAGCGCCCGCTCGCCCTCTTCCCGGCTCCTCCTCGTCAGCAGGGCGGTCTGGAGCGTGGATTTCACGAGGGTGATCGGAGTCCTGAGCTCGTGGGCCGCCTCGGCCGTGAAGCGCTTCTCCCGCTGAACCAGCCCCCACACGCGGTCCAGGAGGCCGTTGATCTCCCGCGCCAGGGGCCGAAGCTCTTCGGGGACGCGGGCCTCGTCCAGGCGCTCCCGGCCCTCCGGCCCGGGGACCGTCTTCAGCCTCCTCTCCATGGCCCGGATGGGGTTCAGCCCGGCCCGGATGGCCGCCCACAGCAGCGCCGCCGTGAGCGCCAGCAGGAGGAGGCCCACGGCGATCGCCCTCTCCCGGAACTCCGCCTGGCCCTTGAGGAGGCCGGAAAGCGGCTGGGCGACGATCGCCTCGACGAGCGGACCGGTGGGCTCATCCCCATCCTGCGGCCTGCGGACCCGGGTGGCCGAATCGAGGATTCTGAAGTCGGCTCCCCGCAGGCGCAAGGTCCGCAGATACTCCTGGACCTGGTGCGAGTAGGGCGCGATTCCGCCGGCCTCGAACCATCCTCGCGGGGATTCCCACAGGACCAAGCCTCGCCCGTCCAGCACGCACGCGCGGCCGCCTGGGGCCAGGGCCCGCCTGTTGAGGTCCGCGTCCACCCTCAGCCCGCCCTCCGGGCCGAGGCCGGCGCCGCTCAGCATGGCCTGGGTCTGGATTCGCAGCCTGTCGTCGAAGGCGGCCAGATCCCGCCTCTCCGTCCTGTGGACGAGCCACACGCCGAAGAGCGCCAGGACGAGGCACTCCACCGGCAGGGTCAGCATCAGGAGGCGGAAGAAGAGGGTCCGCGGTGGAGCCCTCACGGCGCACTCTCCCCGGCCAGGCGGTAGCCCGAGCCCCGGACCGTGTGGAGGAGGCGGGGCTCCTCTCCCGCTTCGAGCTTGGTCCGGATGGACCAGACGTAGTGCTCGATGACGTTCGAGAATTTCTCCCAGTTGTAGTCGTAGAGGTGTTCGAGCAGCTCGGCCTTGGGGACCACCGTCTCCGGCCGGAAGGCCAGGTACTCCAGGAGGCGGTACTCGAGCGCCGCCAGCTCGATGCTCCGCGCCCCCCTCGCGACCGCGTGGGTGCGCGTGTCCACGCACAAATCGGCGACCCGCAGCACGGGCGCCGGATGCTCCTGGCTGCGGCGGAGGAGCGCCTTGCAGCGGGCCAGCAGTTCGCCCGTGTCGTAGGGCTTGACGAGGTAGTCGTCGCAGCCGTAATCGAGCCCCTGGATGATGTCCTCCTTGGTCCCGAGAGCCGTCAGGACGAGCACGGGAAGCCGGCTGCCCGACTCCCGAAGGCGGCGCAGCAGCTCCAGCCCGTCCATCCCCGGCAGCATCCGGTCCAGGAGGAGGAGGTCGTAGGGCTCCCCCGAGGCCAGCCGCTCCCACGCCTCGCCGCCGTCCCCCAGCACGTCCGTCGCGAAGGTCGGCAGCGTCTCCAGCGCGCGCTTCAGGTTCCGCGCCAGCCGGGTTTCGTCCTCCACGATCAGGGCTCGCATGAAGCCTCCGCTGGCGGCTGATCGGCCACCAGTCCGTGCATTACGGCAAAATTCGTCCTCATCCCACTCTTCTTATACCACTTCGGGCTTCCCCGCAAGGATCTGATCCCTGGCATCCTAAGACCGCGATGCTTGGCAACTGCGGACACTTCATCCTGGCTTCATCTTTCGAAGCTCACCCTGACGGTGGATCGTATGTGGGCGCCGCCCGCGTGGGCAAGACCACGCGCACTGCCGCAAGGGAGGCTATCGATGAGCCGGTGGAGCGGCCAGGAAGCCGGGGCCCTTACCGAAGACTTCCCCCAGGCTTTGAGCGCCATCGAGGAGGAGCGGCCTCGGGGCATCAAGGTGCGCCCCTTGGCTGACCGGCCGTGGGTGCCGGTGCTGATCCTCATCGGTCTGCCCCTTCTGGTGCACTTTCCCCAAGCCGTGCTGGGCCTCAGCACCAATCCCACTTGGCTCTTCTCGGGAATCACGGAGGGAGTGCGCCCGGGCCCCATAGCAGGTGTGCCGTACCTCGATCCAAATGCCGGTTTCACCACCCAGGCACTCGGCACCCTGGCCGCGCGCGACTGGCTCAAAGGCCGCGTGCCCTGGTGGAACCCCTATTCGGGTATCGGCCTTCCGCTAGCCGGAGGCATGACCCCGGCCGCCCTCTTCCTACCGTTCCTCCTGCTGCTTCTTCTGCCGGGAGGGGTGCTGTGGTTGAAGCTTTCGACCATGACCCTTGCCGGACTCGCCACCTACGCCTTGCTGCGCGAGCTTGGGCTCGGACGCCTAGCCTCGACTATGGGGGGAGCGCTCTACGAACTCAACGGCACTTTCGCCTGGATGCCGGGTGGATTTCTCACAGCCCCCATGGCTTTCCTGCCGCTCTTTCTCCTCGGCATCGAGCATGCCCGACGGGGCGATCGGAGACAGGCAGGGGTCGCCCTCGTGGCCGTCGCCGTCGCCGGTAGCATCCTCGCAGGTATGCCGGAGATCGCCTATCTCGACGGGCTTCTGGCCCTTGCGTGGTGGCTGTATCGATGGATCGGGGAGCAACGGCGCCCGCTCTTCGCCGCGCGCGTCCTCGGCGGGGGGCTCCTAGGACTGCTGCTCTCGGCTCCCCTCCTGATCGCCTTCGCCGATTATCTAAAGGTCTCCGACACCTTCTCCAGCCACCAAGACGGTCTCCATCATCTCGCCGGAATAACCGCGGCGGGCCTGTCGCTTCCCTACGCCTTCGGGCCCCTTCACGCCGCCCCGGGCAATGCTCCAATCTCGCTCTTCTGGAACCGAGTCGGGGGCTACGCCGGCACTCTCCTCCTTCTGTGGGCCATGACAGGCGGGCTCGGACGAAGAGAACGGGGGCTGCGATGGCTTCTCTGGGCGTGGGTTCTGGTGGCGTGGATGAGGAGCTACGGGGTCCAACCACTCGTCGGGCTTCTCAATCACTTCCCCCTCCTGCTGGAGACCGCCTTTCACCGCTACGCCCCCCCCTCGTGGGAGATGGCCCTGGCAATCCTCGCCGCCTTCGCCGTCGAGGACCTCAAAGAATGGCGGGGGCCGTTTCCCCGCCTCCCTTTCGTCGCCGCTTCCCTTCTGGCTGGGCTTTCTGCTCTCGCGGCCGCGCCGTGGTGGCCCTCCTGGGGATGGAATGGAGACCCGCCCTCGGCCGCCCTCCGCTGGTTCTTCTACTCCCTCCTCTGGTCGCTGGGAGGTCTCGGCGTCACCGCCTGGGCTTGGCGGGCGTTGGCTCGGGAATGGCGCCGCCTCGCCGTGGCAGCCATTGCGGTGGCGGACGCGGCGGCCCTCCTGGTACTCCCCACCCTGAGCGGCGTTCGGCCCGGGAGGCTGGACACCGCCCTCCTCCGCTACCTTCGCGACCACGCGGGCCTCGGCCGGTTCTACACCCTGGACCCTATCCAACCCAACTACGGCGCCTACTACGGCACCGCCTGCATCAACCACAATGGCCTGCCCATGGCGGCCGACTGGGAGCGGTACGTCATCCGGGCGCTCTTCCCGCCCCTGAAGGACAGCCGGGGCGGCGCCGTTTTCTGGCCGGCATACGTCCGCTACCCGGCTGGGGCCGGGCGTGAGTACCTCTTACGCTTTCTCTCCGACTATGAAGAGCTGGGCGTTCGATACGCCGTGACCCGGCCCGACCAAGAGCTCGTTCCCGCTTCCCCAGGCCCCGCCAGGGGAAGCACGGAAACAGCGCTACCACGAGCGGACCGAGCGTGGAGGTCCGCCACCCCCGCGGAAGACAGCGGTGCCGCGGCGGACGGCCTCGGGAGCGACGCCTCCGGCATCCGCATGGTTTATGCGGACACCGTTGCCAGGATCTGGGAGCTGCCCCATTCCGCCCCCTACTTCTCGGTGCTGGGCGGAGGACACTTCGCCTTAAGCGATATCGAACGGGAGTGCGTCCGAGTGAAGTGCGAGAGCCCGGCCGTCCTCATCCGGCGTGAACTGCTCCTTCCCGGCTGGAGCGCCACCGTTGACGGCCGGCCCGTCCCTCTAGTGCGTATCGCTCGCGTCTTCCAAGCGATTCGCCTGCCGACCGGTGAACACGTCGTCCGCTTCCACTTCGAACCGCCCTACGTGGAATATGGATGGTTGGCGTGCCTGCTCGGGTTTCTCGGCATTGGACTATCGCTGTTGATGAATCTCGTCCATGCTCATGGGGATTACGGATCGCAATGAGTCACCATGCGAGTTCAGCCTTCACCAGCGCTGCGCGGGTGAAGAGTCAAGGGTCATGCGTGCCCACGTCGGGCCCACCCTTTGCTATCCCGCGTCCTTTCCCTTCTTGCAGCGGGGCAGCAGGCGAGGAATCGGAAGGAGGTGGCGCGCTCCTGAAGCGCGGCCAGCACGTCCCGCACAGCTGGGTTGTCGGTGCCCTCGAAGTCGAAGAAAAATCGGTAGTTGCCGGGGTCGGAGCGGCAGGGCATGGAGGTGATGGCGAGGCCCAGCCCGGTGCCGGGGATATTCTCCTCCCCTTCCGGCGCTCCGCGGGAGAACCGGGAAGGGTACGGTTTTCTGCTTAACCCTTGAAATCGCAGTATGGTTGCGCCAGCAGTGCCGTTTTGACCTCAACCTAGAGTATGAACCTGGCTCTCATACTTTCGGTTGAAGACCGGAGGTCCTGCGTATGTCAACTTTGTGCCGATGGAAAAGTGGTGTGAATGGATATTAGGCGCAAAAGGAGGGTCCCGCCTGGGACATCCAAAGAGAGGAGGTGTGTTACTTTCGGCCGATCCACGGACTTGCTGCCAAATAAACGAGAACGGTGCCGATCCCAGAGGGAGGTTCAAAATGCAACCAGCACGATCCAGCCACAAATTCAGCCACAAATTCGCAACGGGCAAGAGGCTTCTGGTTTGGCCCCTTGTGCTCATATCGGGCCTCGCAGCAATTGCAGGCTTGGCCCAGGCACCGCCGCCGCTGGCACCGGACGATGTCGTCTTGGAGAACAGCGTGGTAAGGGTCGGCATATCCAATCACCTGGGGGGGGCCATAGACTATCTAGTGTCCATCCTGAAACTGAAACTGCCGTGTGGTGAGACGTTTACGGGGTAGCGGCGGTCGGTGTCTTGCCTGCATCTCACTTGACAAGTCAATTAGTCTACCATATATTATATGGTAGTAATTG
>JAJYLT010000044.1 GCA_021787565.1 Acidobacteriota bacterium | reverse complement strand
GTAAGGTCCCGGTGAACCAATTCCAGCACCCCGGGAACTTCGTCCAGCAGCTCGGAGATCACTGCAAGTTCTCTCCCGGCTCGGCTCTTCGGGAAAACCTCCTGGAAGCTTCGCTGTTTGATACTTTTCATCCGCATCCGTCACCTCCCAAGATCAATAACTACCATATAATATATGGTAAACTAATTGACTTGTCAAGTGAGATGCAGGCAAGACACCGACCGCCGCTACCCCGTAAACGTCTCACCACACGGCAGTTTCAGTTTCAGGATGGACACTAGCTACTTGATCTACTTGCCTGTTGCGCTGTCTGGTCGGCGTCGTGGGATCCTTGGGCCATCATGCGGAAGAGCGATGCGCAGGGTGCTAATGGCTGGGTGGGCCCCGAAAGATCTCCTCAATACCTTCTCGGTTGTGCAAAACAGGGGGTCAGACTTTGAAATGCCACACCCGAGGAGAGTGGTCAAGTATTTGCTTTTCTTGTCCCCACTGACGGGCACTGAAGATCTGGCTACGAGCAGGGAGTTCGCCTCCTTCGGGAAAGGGGGCAAGAGATGGGAGCGACAGAGTTGAACTACTTGGTGGTGTTCGGGGTGCTGGGCGCGTGCTTTTATCTCACGGTGCTGTTCGTGCCCGACGAGTTGCGCCCGTTGAGGCCGCGGGGGCAGCGCATGGTCTTCGGCGCCGTGCTGGTGCTCTGGTACGGGCTGACGCCGTTCCTCTACTGGCACCGCCTGGCGGCCCTGCCGCAATGGGCGGCGGCGTGCTCCCTCATCGGTACGGGCTTCGGCGTGGCGGCCGGTCTGCTGGTGATGCGGGCCCGGCAGAGGGTGGTGTCGTAGGGTGTGGCCTGTTGTGCCTCTGCGGGGAAAAAAGAGTAAAGAGTAAAGAGTGAAGGTACGGCAACTTGGGAGTCGCTTTCTCCTCTGCCCCTCCCTGCTTTGCGTCTCGCGTCTCGCACCCTGTGCTCGGATTACCCATCCTCTTGAGCCGCAGTGGTCATACCCTTCGCATTGAACAAGCCCGCATTTGCTGTGCCACCCCCTAGGCTAGTCCGCCAGGGGCAGCCAGCCCGCTGTGCATTCCGACAAGGAGGCAACACGCACTCAGAGGGCAACAAACGGCCAGGCAAAGACGGATGAGCCGAGGGGAAGCACGTCCGCGCCGGTATGGATCACAAATCCCCTCCCCACCCGGTCGCCGTAGTCCCTGCGGAAGGCTTCGATGCCCTTGGCCATGGCAGGGTTTGGAGTGGATGCGAGTTTCACTTCCACTGGGACGAGGCCGGAATCCGCCTCGACGATGAGGTCCACTTCCGTTCCCGTCGCGGTGCGCCAGAAGTAGAGCCTGGGCTCGACGCCGCGATGGGCCAGCGTGCGGTACGCCTCGCCGATGACCGCCGTCTCCAAGATGGCCCCTCCCATGGGGCCGGCCATGGCGTGCATCGGATCTCTCAGACCAGCCAGGTAGCACAGGGTCCCCACATCCATGAAATAGACCTTGGGGGTCTTCACGAGCCGCTTGCCCGCGTTGGAAAAGTAGGGCCTGAGCACGATGACCTGGTAGGTCGCCTCCAGCACCGAGAGCCAAGCCTTGACGGTGTTGACCGCCACGCCGAGGTCGCGAGAGAGTCCCGACAGGTCCAACAGCTGGGCGCTGCGGGCGGCCAGTAGTCTGAGAAAGGCTTGAAACTGACTGAGGTCGCCCACCTGGCGGACTGACCGCACGTCGCGCTCGAGGTAGGTCTGAACATACCCGGCCTGCCAGAGGGCCGTGTCCTTGCGAGGCGACGTGGCCGGTTCCGGGTAATAACCCCGGAGGAATCGGGCCCACAGTTGCCTTGGGGAGCGAGTGGGGACGGGACGCGGGACGCCTTTGCGCTCCCACGGCAGAGGCGCGCCGGGTTTCCTGGCCAACTCCCTTTCCGTCATGGGAAGAAGTCGCAGAACGGCCACGCGACCCGCGAGGGATTCCGTGACGCCTTGGGCGAGCTGGAGGTTCTGTGACCCCGTAAGGAGGTATTGGCCGGGCTGGTTCCGCCGGGCGTCGATTCTCTCCTTGATGTAAGGCAGGAGCGCAGGGGCGTGCTGGACCTCGTCGAAGATGACGGGCGCCGGATAGAGATCCAGGAACCCTCTCGGGTCCGCCTCGGCCGCCGCTCGTACGTCGGGAGGTTCGAGGGATACCAAGCTGAGCCTGTTGCCGAAGAGATGCTTCAAGAGGGTGGTCTTGCCCGACTGCCTCGGGCCGGTGATGACCACGGCGGGGAACTCCAGCGCGGCATGTGTCACGACCGTTTCGAGTGACCTCTTGAGATAGGGCATCGGGGTGCCTCCCTCATGCAATATTGCATTCTGAATGCAAAATTGCAAGTCATGGCGCCTCTAGGTCGTCCGCTGGGTTGACTGGGCAACTCGTGTTTACTATGGTTCCTGGCCTTCATAGTATGGCCCGAGCGCCGTGGCAGCACCGGGCGTGAATTCCCCCTGCCGGGGGACGAGAAAAGGAACCTATTTCGAAGCCTCTCATCGTGGCGGCCTCGGAAAGCGTGCTTACCCGAAAGGGTAACCGTGGTTCGAATCCCCATCTCTCGGCGCAAAGGATCGAACCGGCGAAACAGAGCGATAGCTTCTGTCCAGCCCCCATCACAACCCTGTGCTACGATCGTTCTGCGCCTTGCGGCGGGCGGCGCGGGTGGGCCGGACGGCCGGACTGGATGGCGCGGGGAGCGTTCCGTGATCGAACTCGACGTGCCGGATTTCGGTTCCCTGCTGGAGCACCTGGTGCTCGACTTCAACGGGACCCTCGCCGAGGATGGCGCCCTCCTGCCGGGGGTGACGGGGGAGACAGCCTTCCCCCACCCTGGCCGTGGGGGAGGATGTCCCTGCAAGTGAAGAATGGTCCCATGAAAAAGAAATACTTGACTTTCGATTTTCGTGGTACCATGGCGCCATGATCGAGCGGACGAGATACCTCCATGACCTCCGCCGCGCCATGAAGTGCAGCGTCATCACCGCGCTGGTGGGTCCGAGGCAGTGCGGCAAGACGACGCTGGCCAGGGAGGTCCTCCCACCGTCCTCGGCGGCCTACTTCGACCTGGAGGATCCGCGCAGCGTGGTCCGGCTGGAACAGCCCATGACGGCCCTGGCCGGCCTCAGAGGCCTGGTGGTGATCGACGAGATCCAGCGCCGCCCGGACCTCTTCCCGGTGCTTCGCGTGCTCGCAGACCGGCGGCCGGCGCCGTGCCGGTTCCTGATCCTCGGCAGCGCCACGCCGGAGCTGCTGCGGCAATCGTCGGAGACCCTGGCTGGTCGCGTCGAGATTCTCACCATGGGAGGCTTCAGCCTGGAGGAGCTGGGCCCGGCCGCCTTGCGCAAGCACTGGAGGCGGGGAGGCTTCCCCCGCTCGTTCCTGGGACGTTCGGAGGAGGACAGCCGGTCGTGGCGGCGCCAGTTCATCCAGGCGCTCCTGGAGCGAGACCTCCCCCAGCTGGGCATCGGCATCCCGGCCCAGGCGCTGCTGCGCTTCTGGACCATGCTGGCCCACTATCACGGAGGCGTCTGGAATGCGGCGGAGCCCGCGCGCTCCTTGGGGGTGTCGCAGCCTACGGTCCGCCGCTACCTGGATCTCCTGGCGGGGCTGTTCATGGTCCGCCAGCTCCAGCCCTGGCACGAGAACCTGAAGAAGCGGCAGGTCAAGTCTCCCAAGGTCTACATCCGCGACAGCGGCCTGCTCCACGAACTGCTTGGGATGCGGAACGAGAGGGATCTGCTCTCCCATCCCAAGTGTGGAGCATCGTGGGAGGGATACGCCATCGAGCAGGTGCTCAGGGCCGCCGGTCCCGATCAGGCCTTCTTCTGGGCGACCCATCAAGGCGCCGAGCTGGACCTGCTGCTGTTCAGAAACGGCAAGCGGTATGGCGTGGAGGTGAAGCGCCAGGACGCGCCCGGCCTGACCCCCTCGATGCGGATCGCCTCGGAGGACCTGGGCCTGGATCACCTCACCATCCTCTACCCCGGGGACCAGACCTACGATCTGGCAAAGGGAGTCACCGCGGTTCCTCTCGCCGCCGTCGCGGCGCAGCCCGAGGCCATCCTGCGACCCGGGCGCAAAAAGCCGTGGGCCAGGCCTTGAAACGCCGCACCAGCGGAGAGCGGCCAAGTCTTTACCGTTCGCGTCCCGACGGACGGGCACTGAAGACCCTGCCACGACTATGTGGTTCCCCTCCTTCGGGAAAGGGGGCAAGAGATGCGGGCGCTGGGTATGAACTATCTGGTCCCGTTCGGGCTGGTGGTGATGCGGGCCAGGCAGAGGGTGGTGTCGTAGGGTGTGGCCTGTTGCGCCTCTGAGGGGAAAGAAGAGTAAAGAGTAAAGAGTGAAGAGTAAAGACACGGCTTAGGATTCGCTCTCTCCTCTGCCCCTCCCTGCTTTGCGTCTCGCGTTTCGCGCCCCTGTGCTACGATCGTTCTGCGCCTGGCGGCGGGCGGCCCGGGTGGGCCGGACGGCCGGACTGGAGGGCGCGGGGAGCGTTCCGTGATCGAACTGAGCGTGCCGGATTTCGGTTCCCTGGCGTTGGAGCACCTGGTGCTCGACTTCAACGGGACCCTCGCCGAGGACGGCGCCCTCCTGCCGGGGGTGCGGGAAGCCTTGGGCGCGCTGTCCCAGCGGCTCCGGCTCCACGTGGTGACGGGGGACACCTTCGGCAGGGCGAGGCAGGAGCTCTTGGGAATCCCTTGCGAGCTGGTCATCCTCGAAGGTACCGGCCAGGCCGAGGCGAAGGCCCGCTACGTGGAGCGCCTGGGGCCGCGGCGCACGGCCTGCATCGGCAACGGGCGGAACGACCGCCTGATGCTGGCCAGCGCCGCCCTGGGAGTGGCGGTCCTCCAGAAGGAGGGGGCCTCGGCGGAGAGCCTGCTGGCCGCCAAGGTGGTCTGCCGGACCATCGGCGATGCCCTGGAGCTGCTCGTCGAACCCCTGCGCCTCGTGGCCACCCTGAGGGGCTGAGGACCGGGCGGAGGCGCCATGCGGACGGAGGCGAACGCGGAGAGAGCGGCCCCGTCTCCCGACGGGGGAGAGGCGCGGGACGCGCTCTCGCTGGGCCCTTCACCGCCACCGCCATGGAACCCGGTAACGGCTCCGGTAACGGCTTCTTGACTCGCGCAGGTGGAAGTCGTACTATCCCATCGAGGGGATGGAGTCCCCCCTATAATCGCCTCGGAAGGCTAATGACTCCTGACAGGTGAAGTGGCCCCGTCGGGAGTTTTTTTGTGCCTCCTACAGGCTCCCGCCGGGTCGCCGATGGGAGCTTTTCATGTGGCCTACAGCCGGACTGATCGAAAGACCCACGCCAAGAGCACCCGGGATTTCCCTGCTGGCGAGAGGGGAGGATGCGCCGTGATCGCGCACCTTCTTTACAACGTCCTCCAGGCGCTGGTGGTGCTCCTCTTCGCCCCTCTCATGGCGGGGATCAGCTCCAAGCTGAAGGAGCGCCTCCAGTCCCACCGGGGACCGAGCGTCTTTCAGCCCTACTACGATTTATGGAAGCTGTTTCACAAGGATGAAATCGTCTCGCACGAGAGCACCTGGATCTTCCGCGTCACGCCCTACGTGGTCTTCGTAGCGCCGCTCTTCGTGGCCCTGCTCATTCCCGTGCTCACCGACTACCCGCTCTTCTTCGCCTTCATGGGCGACATGCTGGGAGGCGGCTTCATCCTGGCCCTCGGCGGCTTCTTCGCCACCCTCGCGGCCATCGACACGGCCAACCCCTACGGCCCCATGGGGGCGAGCCGGACGCGGATGGTGGGCTTCCTGGCCGAGCCGGTGTTCATGATCGTCTTCTTCACGGTCTCCGTCGTGGCGGGCTCCACGATCCCCTACATCGTTCAGCAGCGCTGGGTCCATCCTCCGGCCAACTTTTTCGACCCGGCCCACGTCCTGCTCATGATCGCCTTCTTCATGCTGATCCTGGCGGAGACGGGACGGCTGCCGGTGGACAACCCGTCGGGCCATTTCGAGCTGGCCATGATCGACGAGTCCAAGGGGTTGGAGTACTCGGGGCGCGGGGCGGCCCTCATGAAGTGGGGCGGGGCCATGAAGTTCTTCGTCTTGCTCTGCATCTTCCTCAACGTCCTCGTGGCGCCCTGGGGCCTGGCCTCCAGCCAGAGCTTCACGGCCGTGCTCGCCGCCATCCCTCTGGTGCTCCTCAAAATGGTGCTGTGCATCCTGGCTCTCGTGGGGGTTGAGTCCTCCTTCGCCAAGCTGCGGCTCTTTCGGATCACCGAGTTTCTCGGAGCGGCCTTCGTGGTCTGTGTGGCGGCCCTGCTGATTCGGCTCATGGAACTGTAGGAGGCTGGTCGTGCCCGATCCCCATATCAGCGTAACCTTGGTCAACGAGCTCAATCTGCTGGCAGCCGGTCTGTTCCTGCTGGCCACCTTCGGCCTCGTGGCCACGCGGCAGGTCCTGGACTGCGTGGCCCTCTTCGCGGGGCAGTCCGTGCTGCTCGCCGCCTCGGCTGCGCTGCTGGGCCACGAAGCGGCCTCGGACCACCTCTATGCCGTGGCGGCCATCACGATCGTGGCCAAGGCACTCCTCATTCCCTGGCTGCTCAGGCGGACGGCCAGCGAAGCCGTGGTGGCCCGCCGGGAAATCTCGCAGGTGCTGAACATCCCGACCTCCCTGCTCATCGCGCTGGGACTCACCATCCTGGCCTATTTTCTGGCCGCGCCGCTGCGGGCGGCCGCGCCCTCGGGTCAGGTGGGGGTCAACCTGCCCATCGGGCTGGCCGCCCTGCTCATCGGGGCCTTCACCGTGACGGTCCGCCGGGAGGCACTGCCACAGGTGCTCGGGCTTCTTTCCATGGAGAACGGCGCCTTCTTCGCGGGGGTGGCCATCGCCCCCGACCTGCCGCTCTTCGCCGAGCTGGCCGCGGCCTTCGACGTGCTCGTGATCGCCCTGGTCATGGGGCTGCTGACGAGGAAGCTCCACGAACGCGCCGGCTCGACCTCCGTGGCCGACCTGACGGATCTCAGAGAGGAGTGAGGCGATGGTGCTCTGGTTCATTCTGACCCTTCCGCTCATCGCCGCGGCCCTGGCGCTCTGGGCCTCCCGCCATCGCACCGTCCCGGGCGGCGTGACGGTGCTCGCGACGGCTCTGCAACTCCTCCTGGCCCTCGCCGTGGCGGCGCGCTGCGCCTCGGGGGCAATGGTCACGGCCCTGCCGGGCTGGGTCTCGTGCGACGCCTTCGGCGCGCTGGTTCTGGCCTTGTGCGCCTTCGCGGGGTTCACCGCGGCCCTCTTCTCCATCGGTTTCACACGCAGGGCCACCCAGCCCATGGAGGCGGGCCGGGTCCGGCGCTACTTCGTCCGGTTCAATCTCTTCCTGGTCCCCGTCCTGGCGGTGCCGCTGCTCTCCAACGTGGCGCTGGTGTGGATCGCCGTGGCCCTCACGACCCTGCTCTCCATCTTCCTCGTCAGCTTCGACCAGAGCACGGCGGCCCTGGAGGCGGCTTGGAAATACGCCATCCTCACTTCCATGGGGGCGGCGCTGGCCCTCTTCGGCGTGCTGGTGCTCTACTGGGCCATGCGCCAGGGAGGCGCCGAGGACTTCACCTGGTCCGGCCTCGCCGCGGCGGCGGGCGCCATGCCCCCGCTGCTCGTGAAGACGGCCTTCCTCTTCATGCTCGTGGGCTACGGCACCAAGGCCGCCCTGGTCCCCTTTCACTCCTGGCTGCCGGACGTCTACAGCCAAGCCCCCGTGCCCATCTGCGCCCTCCTGTCGGTGGTGGAGACAACGACGCTCCCCTACGTGATCGTGCGCCTTCTGCCGCTCTTCCCGGGCAAGGCTGGCGACGGGGCCGGCCGGTGGCTCCTCGCCTTTGGCCTGCTCTCCGCGGTGGGCGCGGCGCTCCTGCTCGTCCAGGTGAAGGACCTCAAGCGCCTCTTCGCCTACTCCACGATCGAAAACGCGGGGATCATCCTCACCGCGGCCGGGCTGGGCGGCGCGGCCGGGTACGGCTCGGTCTACCAGCTCATGAACCACGCGCTCGCCAAGCCCTTCGGCTTCTTCGCCGCCGGCGCGGCCCTGCTCTTCGCTGGCACGACGGAGATCGCCGCGGTGCAAGGGCTCGGCCGCCGCTCGCCCCTGGCGGGAGCGGCCCTCCTCGCGGGAGCCTTGGCGGTGACCGGCGCCCCCCCCTTCGCCCTCTTCCTGAGCGAGCTGTCCATCCTCCAGGGCGGCGCCGTGGACCACCGCTTTCTCCCCGTGGCCCTGCTCACGCTCTGCATGGTGGGCGCCTTCTGCGCGGTCCTCTACCACGTGACCCGCATGGTGTTCGGCAGGGCCTCCGCCACGGGGCCCCTGCCGGCCTTCCCCAGGAGTTACGCCCTGGCGCTTTTCGTGGCCTTCGTGCCGGTGGTGCTGCTGGGCGTGAGTCTGCCCGCCTCGGTCGAACACCTACTGCGCCTGGCCGCGATGGCGCTGGCGAGGTGATGCCATGATGACGCCCGCCCAGAAAGCTCCCTCCGCCCTGTCCCTCGATGCCGAAGCGGCGGCCCGGTGGGGTGGGGCCCTGCGGGTCTCCCCGCTTCCTCCCGACGGTCTGCTCCTGACGTGCGATCCCGCCCTGCTCCCCGATCTCTGCGCCTGGCTCGCGGGCGAACGGCACTACCGCTTCGCCACGCTGGTCACGGAGGAACGGGAAGAGGGCTGGCGGCTGCGCACCCTCTTCTGGGGACGGGAGCCCTTGTGGGTGCATGTTTTGGTCGAGATGCCGCTTCAGCTCACGAGCCTTCCCAGCATCAGCGATGCGGTGCATGCCGCGGACTGGCACGAGCGGGAGACGGAAGATCTCTTCGGACTGACCTTCACGGGCCACCCCCGCCTGGGCGACTTCATCCTGCACGAGGAGTGGCCCGAGGGCGTCAACCCCATGCGCTGGAGCTTCAACGCGCGCGTTCCCTACATCGCCCGGGAGGTGGACCCGCAGTGGCGGCCCGTGCGCATCGTTCAGGCCCCGGGCGCCTTCGCCATGCCCGTGGGGCCCATCTTCTCGGACACGGCGCAGGCCTCGCACTTCCTCCTGGAGACGGTGGGAGAGGACGTGGCGCGCACCATCCCGCGCCTCTTCTACAAGTACCGCGGCGTCGAGAAGCTGGCCGAGGGCGAGGAGCCCGCGAAGGTGCTGCTCACGGCCGAGCGCTTCAGCGGCACCTCGGCCATCGCCCACGCGTGGGCCTTCTGCCAGGCCGTGGAGCGCATCGCCGGAGTGGACATTCCTCCGAGGGCGCAGCTCTTGAGGGCTCTCCTCGCGGAGTTCGAACGCTTCCGCCATCACCTGGCCGCCCTCTCCGACATCATCCACTCCACCGGCATGACGGTTGCCTCCAGCCAGGCGGACATCCTGGAGGAGGAGGCCCTGCGGCTGGCGGGAGCATGGGCTGGCCACCGCTACCTCTACGGCCAGGTGGTGCTGGGCGGCGTGGCCCGGGACTGGACGAACGAGGAGGTCGAAGTGCTGGCGGGCGGGGTGGAGCGCCTCGCCGGAGGGCTCGGCCGGCTCTCGCGGAGGCTCCGCTTCTCCGGCAGCTTCCTCGACCGGCTGGAGCAGGTGGGGTTGGTGAGCGAACGGCAGGCCCGGCACTTCGGCCTGGTGGGGCCCGTTGCCCGGGCATCCGGCGTGCCCGAGGATTCGCGGGTGGACTTGCCCTACGGCCCCTATGGCTCCCCTCTGAAAACCGATATCGCGGTGGAGGAGGAGGGGGACGGCTACGCACGCCTGAGGGTCCTCGTCGCCGAGGCCCTCGCCACGGCGCGCCTCATCCGGGAGGGAGCCGAACGGCTGCCCGGCGGTCCCGTGCGCGTCGAGGTGCCACTGTGCTCCGGCGAAGCGCTCGGCTGGTGCGAAGCGCCGCGCGGCGTGGCCTTCCATTGGGTGCGGCTGGACGAGGGGGGCCGGGTGGCGCGGTACCGTCTGACCACCCCCTCCTTCACCAACTGGCACGGCTTCCACCTGGCGGCGGAGCGCTTCGCCTTCCAGGATTTCCCGATCATCATGGCCACCTTCGGTCTCTCCACGGCCGAAGGGGACCGCTAGGAGCCCACCATGAGCAAATGGATCATCCAAGGGCTGAGGACGGGGGTGAAGAGCACGCGCTATCCCCGCCGTCCCGAAGAGGCGGCGGGGGTGACGCCGGGGCTCCCGGCGGCCGAGAGCCGCTGGCCCTCCCCCTCCGGCGCCGAGGGGGCGGCCCTCTCCTGTCCTGTCGGGGCGCTCGAAACGAGCGGGACGCGCCTCACCGCCGACCCCCGCCGCTGCATCCATTGCCTCCGATGCGCCTCGGGCCCCAATCCGGTGCCCTGGGAGGGTGGGTACGAGTGGGCGCGGCGGACGGGGCCGGCCGACTCCCCCCTCTTCGACCGCGGCTTCGACCACTCGCTCCACATCCGCGTGGTGGACGCCGGCGCCTGCGACGCCTGCCTGAGCGAGATCAAGCAGCTCAACAAGCCCTATTACAACATGCACCGGCTGGGGCTCTTCCTCACTCCCACGCCGCGCCACGCCGACGTGCTCCTCGTGGCGGGTCCCATGACCCAGGCCATGCGCATGCCGCTGCTCAAGGCCTACGAGGCCATGCCCACGCCGCGCCGCGTGATGGCGGTGGGCACCTGCGCCCTGACCGGCTGCCTGTTTGGACCGAGCTTCGCCAGCGCGGGTGGCGTGGGTAGCGTGTTGCCCGTGGATGTGGAAGTGCCCGGCTGCCCGCCTCCTCCACTGGCCATCCTGCACGGATTGCTGCTCCTGTCGAGCCGAGTGAAGAAGTCCGATGAAGCCCGGGAGACGCTTGGGGAGGCCGCGCCGTGAGCCCCGCCGCCGGATTCTTTCTCCTCTTCGTCCTCTTGGCGGGATCGGGCGCCCTTCTCAGCGCGCTCCTGCCCGACCGGCGCGTGCCGACGGGGCTCGCCTGGACGGCTTCCCTCGCCTCGGGGGTTCTGCTGCTCGCCTCCGGAGCCGCGCTGGAGAGCGGCACGGGCTTCGCCTTCCCTCTCCTGCGCCTGCCCGTCCTGGGTACGCTGGGCTTCGGGATCGATCGCCTCTCGGCGCTCTTCCTTCTCGTCACCGCACTGGTCTTTCTCCCGGCTTCGATGTACTCGGCCGGCTATCTGGCCCGCTACGACGGCCGGTACAGCCTCAGACTCTACGGCGTGCTCTACCATCTGCTCCTGCTGGCCACGGCCCTGACCCTCGCGGGAACGGACCTGGTGACCTTCCTGCTCGACTGGCGCCTCATGTCGGTCTTCTGCATGCTCCTGGTGGGTTTCGAGAACCGGAAGCAGGAGAACGTGCGCGCGGGCTACCTGCTCCTCGCCATGACCGAGGCGGGAGTGCTGGCGGCCACGCTGGGGGTGCTCTTCATCGGGGGCTTCGGCGCCTCGGGGTTGGATTTCGCCGCCCTGCGCGCGGCGGCGCCTCACCTCAGCCAGGCGGCGGCGTGGACCGTCTTTCTCCTGACCTTCTTCGGCTTCAGCGTGAAAGCGGGACTGCTCCCCGGCAGCTCCTGGCTGCCCAAGGCGCACCCCGTGGCCCCGGCACCCGTCTCGGCCGTCCTCTCTGGGTGCGTTCTGAACCTGGGCATCTACGGCATCGTGCGGGTCAACTTGGACCTCCTGCCCGTCCGGTACGTGGGGGAAGGGCTCGTGGTCCTCATCGTGGGGAGCCTCACGGCCCTCATCGGCATCCTCTACGCCACCATCGACCCGGATATGAAGCGCATGCTCGCCCACAGTTCCATCGAGAACATGGGCCTCGTGACCGTGGGCCTCGGAGCGGGCATGGTCTTTCTCGCCTCTCACCTGCCCGTCCTGGCGGCCATGGGCTTTGTCGTGGGCTTCTACCACATGGCCAACCACTCGCTCTACAAGTCGCTCCTCTTCCTGGGGGCGGGAGGGGTGGACCTCCGGACGGGGACGCGGGACATGAACCGAATGGGGGGCCTGCTGCGCGTCATGCCCTACACGGGGCTCTTCTTCCTGGCGGGGGCCCTCTCCATCGCCGCGCTGCCGCCCTTCAACGGCTTCGTCAGCGAGTGGCTCACCCTCCAGACGCTCTTGCAGAGCGCCCAGTTCGGCGCCACGGGCGTCAAGGTCGTCTTCGCCCTCTGCGCGGCCGCCTTGGCCCTCACGGCCGCCCTCGCCGTGACCTGCTTCGTGAAGGCCTTCGGCATGAGCTTCCTGGGGATGGCCCGCTCCAGGCCGGCGGAGCAGGCGAAGGAACTGCCCCGGAGCATGCTCTGGCCCATGGGGCTACTGGCGGCTCTTTGCCTGGCCCTGGGCCTGGCGCCGACCTACGTGATCCCGGCCTTGGATACGATCGTGGCGCCTCTGGCACACGGGTCCATCACCGAGGAGCTGGTGCCGCCCTTCTTCACCGTGGGGCCCTCCGGTGACGCGCGCTACGGAGCCGGTTTTATGAAGGACTTCCATGCCATCGGGGCCCAGGTGGGCCGTGGCCTCTTGCCGGGGCGTGGTCTCGTGGTGCTCCATCCCGGCGGGGAGAAGAACCCGGTGGTCTTCGCCATGTCCACCGCCTACACGGCCGTGGTGCTCGTCCTGCTTCTGGCGGGTCTCGCCCTCGCCGTGCGCTGGGCCACCCAGGGGCGGACCGTGCGCCGGGGACTGGTCTGGGACGGCGGCGTGCGCCACCTCTTTCCCGACATGACCTACAGCGCGACGGGCTTCTCCAACCCCGTCCGCGTGGTGTTCCAGGCGATCTTCCGCCCCACCACGCAGGAGGACACGCGCGAGAGCGTGCACGGGCACTATCGCACGGCCCTCACGCGAAGCCAGCGGGAGCCCTTCGTCATGGACAGGCTCTTTCTCCTCCCTCTCACTCGCCTGGTGCGCGGCGCCGCAAGACTGATCGCGAGGCCCCACCACTCCGGCCGGGTCAACCTCTACACGGCGACGGTCTTGGTCACGTTGCTGGTGGTGCTCATTGTAAACTGGGTTCGCCCATGAGCGATGAAATTCGTGTTTGAGACTCGCTGGCGTTCCCAAAGGAGGTCGCGATGTACCGCAAGATGCTGGTCGGGTTGGATGGCTCCGATTCGTCATGGCGCGCCTTCGCAGCGGCCCTGGAATTGGCGCGGGAATTCGGGGCCGAGCTCCACGCCGTGACGGTCGAAGAGGCCTCACCGAGGCGTGCGGAGGGAGATGGGGAAAGTGAGGCGGAGGCCTCCGTGGCCGAGATGGCGCTCAGCGGCTCCCTGCTCATGGAGGCCCGCCAACGGGGCATGGCCGCGGGCGTGGACGTCTTCGTCACCTCTGCGGATGGGCACGAGGTGCGTACCATTCTCGGCCTCGTGAAGAGGGGCCGCTTCGACTTGCTCGTGATAGGCCGGACGGGGCACTCCAACGTCTTTCCAGATCAGGCGGGCTCCACCGCCACGATGTTGATGCTGAGAGCGCCATGCGCGTTCTTGGCGGTGCCCTGAAGGATACGGGCCGGGGGGACTGGGCGCGAGGACGGCCCAAGAAGAGAAGGCAAGCCATGGATCGCCCGCGCCATGAGCTCATCGCGAAGAGTCTGGTAAAGACGTACGGCCACCGGACGGTGGTTCGAGGGGTGGACCTGGCTTTCCCTTCCGGCCGCGTGGTGGGCCTTCTGGGCCCCAACGGCGCCGGCAAGACGACGACCTTCTACATGCTCGTGGGGCTGGTGGCACCGACCTCGGGGGACGTCCGGCTGGATGGGCGATCCATCGTCGCACTGCCCATGCACGAAAGGGCGCGCGCCGGCATTGCCTATCTTCCCCAGGAACCCTCCATTTTCCGGAGAATGACGGTGGAGGAAAACCTGAAGACGGTGCTGGAGTTCACCAAGATGAGCCGAGGGGAACAAGAGGATCGGGTGGAAGCGGCGCTTACGGAGCTGAATATTCGGGCTCTAGCCAAGTCCCCCGCCTTCTCGCTGTCGGGCGGGGAGCGGCGCCGCGTGGAGGTGGCGAGGGCGCTGGTTCTCTCACCGAGTTTCTTCCTCCTCGACGAACCCTTCGCCGGCATCGACCCTATGGCGGTGGAAGATATTCAGGCGTTGATTCTCAGCCTCTGCGGAAAGGGCATCGGCGTCGTGATCACCGACCACAACGTTCGAGAAACCCTCAAGATTACGGATGAGGCTTTCATCATACACAACGGGCGGATACTCGCTCAGGGCACGCCGGCGCAACTGGCCGCCGACACTGCGGCGAGAAGGGTTTTCCTTGGAGAGACTTTTGCCATGCTATGACGAAGGCATGGAACAGGGGGATGGCATGAGTGAAATCCGAACCGTTCGAGCGCTGGAGATCTTGGATTCCAGGGGTAATCCCACGCTCCGCGCCTTCGTGGAGCTGAAGGACGGTACGCGGGTCTCCGCCTCTGTGCCGTCGGGGGCATCCACCGGAAGCCGAGAGGCGTTCGAGAAGAGGGACCGCGATCCGGAACGATACGAAGGCAAAGGGGTCCGGACGGTGGTGGCGGAGATCAACGACTACTTGGCGCCGCGCATGGCCGGGCTGCCCGTGGGGAACCAGGCCGCCGTGGACCAGCTCTTGATTGATCTCGACGGGACGCCGAACAAAGAGCGGCTGGGAGCCAACGCGCTGCTGGCCCTGTCTATGGCGGTCGCGCGGGCGGGGGCGGCCAGCGCCGGGCTTCCTCTTTACGCCTACTTGGGGGGAGAAAGCGCGCGACGCCTCCCCATGCCGATGATGAACATCCTCAACGGCGGCAGACACGCCGACAACAGCGTGGACTTCCAGGAGTTCATGATCGTGCCGGTGGGCGCCCCGAGTTTTGGTGAGGCGCTGCGCTATGGCGTGGAGACGTTTCACGCCTTGAAGGCCTTGTTGAAGGAGCGGGGGTACTCCACGGCGGTCGGCGACGAGGGAGGCTTCGCGCCGGACCTCCGCAGCAACGAGGAGGCCGTAGAAGTCATCGTGCAGGCCATTGAGAAGGCCGGGTACGCGCCCGGTAAAGAGGTCGCCATCGCCCTGGACCCTGCGGCCAGTTCTTTCTGGGAAGGGGGAAGCTACCATTTGTCACGCTCGCGCCAGGGGCGCAAAAGCAGCGAGGAGCTGACGGCTCTGTACCGGTCCTGGATTGATAGCTACCCCATCGTTTCTTTGGAGGATGGGCTGGCTGAGGACGACTGGGAGGGCTTTCGGGTGCAGACGGAGCTCATTGGAGACCGGATCCAGATCGTCGGGGACGACATCTACTGCACCGACCCGGTGCTCATCGAAAAGGGCATATCTCAGAAGACGACCAACGCGGCGCTCATCAAGCTGAACCAGATCGGCACCGTCACCGAGACGATCCAGGCCATTGATCTCTGCCGCGAGGCTGGTTGGTCCTTTGTGGTCTCGCACCGATCCGGCGAAACGGAAGACACCTTTCTCGCCGATTTCGCGGTGGCGATGGGCGGCGGCCAGATCAAGACGGGGTCCGTCTGCCGGAGCGAGCGGACCAGCAAATACAACCGCCTTTTGGAAATCGAGGCCGAGCTGGGGGCGAGGGCGGTATTTGGTCCGCCTGCCGGAAGCTCCAAACGGCATCGGAGGCACCCATGATCGAGATCACCGTCGGCCAGGCCAGGCGTGAACTCGATGGAATACCCTGCGAGCTGGTCATTCTCGAATCGACGGGCCAGGCTCACGCCAAGGCACATGACGTGGAGAGGCTGAACGCCGAGCGCACTGCGTGCATCGGGAACGGGCGGAACGACCGGCTCATGCTGGCCAGAGCCGCCCTGAGCGTGGCCGTGGTGCAGAAGGAGGGGGCTTCGGCGGAGAGCCTGATGGCGGCCAAGGGGGTGTGCCGGAGCATCGTGGAGGCGCTGGATCTGCTGACCGAACCGCTGAGGCTGGTGGCGACGCTGCGGGGCTAGGTGAGTGAGAAGTAAGAAGTGAGAAGTAAGAAGTGAGAAGCGAGAAAAGAGAAAACTGCGGCAGGCGCGGGATGGAAGGTAGGGCGTAACTCGTTGACCGGCTTTGCGTTATAGACTATCATGGGACTGGCGATGGAGTTCGCCGTCAAGCGCCGGAATGGCTGATAACTCCTAGGGGTGCCGCAGGCTCCGGATGGCCGGAGCCGCGTGGGAGGACTTGATGGCCAACGCCGCCCGCACATGGAAAAGCCCGACGGTCTTCGGCTTCTCCCTGGCCAGCCTGCTTTCGGACGCGAGCCACGAGATGGCCACGGCGGTGCTGCCGCTTTACCTCCAGCACCTGGGGTTGGGGGCCACGGTCCTTGGATGGATAGAAGGCATCGCGGACGTCTTCTCCTCGGGCGCCAAGTACTGGTCGGGCCTCGTTGGCCAGCGGATCGCCCGCAAGAAGGGCCCCGTGGCCTTCGCCTACCTCGTGACCACCCTCTGCGTGGGGGCCTTCGCCTTCGCCGCAACGGCCATCCCCTTTGTGCTCCTAAGAACCGTGGCCTGGATGGCGCGCGGGTTCAGGGGGCCGCTGAGGGACGCCCTCATGGCCGAATCCGTGGAGCCCTCCCAGTACGGGAAAGCATACGGCCTGGAGCGGGCGGGCGACATGGCCGGCGCCGTGGTCGGGCCACTCTTGGCCGCACTGTTCGTGGGGCTGTCCCTGCGCTTGCACTGGATTTTTCTGATCACGCTCATTCCGGGCCTGGGGGCGGTCCTCGCGGTGGTCTTCCTCGTTCACGAAGAGGGCCGCTCGGAACGGCGCGCCGAGTGGCCGAGCCGCCCTACGCTGCCCGGTGCCTACTGGGCCTTTCTTGCGGCGGTCCTGCTCTTCGGCATGGGCGACTTCTCGCGGACCTTCCTCATCCTGGAGGCCGCGAGGCGGCTTCCTTCGGGCGGCGGGGCCATGCTCCTCTCCGTCCCCGTCCTGCTCTACGTCTTTCACAACGCCGTCAGCGGGCTGGCCACCTTCCCGGCGGGCATGCTCACGGACCGCTGGTCCTACGGGCGGACCCTCCTGCTCGGGTACGGGATGGGCGTGGCTTTCAACCTGGGGCTGGCGTTTCTCAGCGGGAGCCTCATGATGCTCGTGCCCCTCTTCTTGGTGAGCGGGATCTACATCGCCATCGAGGAGACCGCGGAGAAGGCCACCGCCGCGAAGATGATCCCCGCCGAGGCCCGCGCCTATGCGCTGGGCCTGCTCGCCACGGCCAACGCCGTGGGCGACCTGAGTTCGAGCGTTCTCACCGGCTGGCTCCTAGACCATCTGGGCAGGGGCTGGGCCTACGGTGTCGCGGCGGCCTTCACGGGGGCGGGTTTCTTGGCCCTGCTGGTGTTTACGCTGACCTACGGTCGGCGACTTGACCATCGAGGTGAGCATGGATCACCGTGACCGCGCGCCCGCGCCCGCCTTCGGGCTGGGCGAGTCGCACATCCGGCGGATCACCTCCACGCTGGTCTTGATGGACCAGCGGCTGGACGAAATCGAACGGTGGGCCTCGGGTCCCTTGCCTTCGGGGCCCCTCTACCGATGGCGCCAGGACCTCGATCCGAGGGCTTTGAAGCGGATCGTCCTAGAGGCCCGAAAGGTGCGCGAGGAGCTGTCCCGCATCGTCGAGAGGCTGGATCTCCAGCCGCAGGAGCGGGTTGCTTCGCGCGCGATTCAGACGGGAACCATCTTCTCGCTCGTCGAGCTGGAGGAGTTGGAGCCTCGCCGCATCCGGGCTTACGGAGCCTTGACCGAGGCGCAGATCAGGCTCTTGGAGGAGATCTGGGAACCGCTCAACGGCCCGTTGGAAGAGATCCGTCGCCTGTGCGGAGGTCTGGGCGCGGGCAGCGCCGCCTCCTCCGGCGAGGGCGACCCATGAGCGTGCTCGCTCTCTCCAAGGAATGATGAACCGAGGATCGGCTATGGACGCGAAGGACGAGAGGAAGGGAATTCACGATCTGCCCGAACCCTACTGGATCTACATTGCCTCCACTCTGCTCGTGTTGGACCAGCGCCTGGACGATATCGAACTGTGGACCAGCGGGCGGGCCCCCTCGGGCCCTCTGTATCACTGGCGGCAGGACCTCGCGCCAGAGCGGGCCGGCAGGATACGGGAAGCGGTGCGCCGGGCCCATGAGGAGCTGGCGACCGTGGCTGACGCCCTGGGCGTCGAGCCCCGGGATAAAGCCGCCTCAAGCTCGGTCCGGGCGTTGGCCACCTTCAGCCTCATCGACCTGGAGGATCTGAACCCCTCGCGCCTCAGGGAATTCGGAATGGTCCCCAAGGAGAAGCAAGGGGCGCTGCCGGCGCTCTGGGAGCGGCTCCGCGGGCCCCTGGAAGAAATCCGGAGCGCCTGCGGTTCGGAAGGCGAGCCTCCTTCGATCGAGCCTAGCGAGGCGCAGCGATGACGACCTTCTTTTGCCCCTCGTGCTGGGCGGAGATCGGGGAGAGAGAGGACCCTTGTCCACGGTGCGGATGCCAGGTGGCCGAGCGGTTGGATGGGGCGAGCTACACGGAGCGGCTCATCGCGGCGCTCTCTCACCCCGAACCCGAAACGCCCCTTCGCGCAGCCACCATCCTCGGCATGCGAAGGGATCACGACGCCGTTTTCCACCTCGTTCGCACGGCCGAAAGCACGAAGGATCCCTATCTCGCCATGGCGTGCCTAGAGGCCTTGGCTCGGATCGGAGGACGAGCGGCCTGGGAAGCGGTGAGGACGCGCTGCCAAGATCCGCGGGTTCTCGTGTCGCGCCGTGCCCAGGAACTCCTCGCAGGCTTCGGAGGCGGTGGAGCGGATGCTTCCGATGAAGCCGAGTAGGTTCGGGATGAGGCTGCCGCAAGGGCAGCGGACTTTCGCCGAGGTCGGAGGCCTTTGCGCCGGAGTGAGAGAGCGCCAGGCACCATGACGGCTGTATGGAGAGTGTGGATGCTGAGGATCATGGCCGTGGCCGTGGGCGCCGCCCTTGGGGCCAATCTCCGATATGGGGTGGCCCTTTGGGCCGCCAAGAGGTGGGGGAGCGGCTTCCCAGTGGGCACGCTGATCATCAACGTGTCCGGCAGCCTTCTCATCGGCTTCGCCATAGGGCTGGCGGCCAGCCGGTTGGCCCTGTCCCCGACCTGGCGGTTGCTGGTCGTGACCGGCTTCTGTGGCGGGTACACGACCTTTTCGACCTTCACCTACGAGACTTACGAACTCTTTAATGCCGGCAGCATCTGGCGCGCCAGCTTCAACATGGCCGCCAGCGTCGGCCTGGGACTGCTGGGAGTCGTGGCCGGGCTCTTGATCGCCCGTCTGATTCCCTAGCCACGGACTTGCCGCGAGGGGAGAAAGCCATGGCGATGGATGGAAGGGCCCAACAGCTCTGGATCTTCATTGGCGAGAAGGACCGCTGGCAGGGCAAGCCGCTGTACCTCGCCATCCTGGAGACGCTCCAGCGTCACGGGTGCGCGGGAGCGACGGTCTTCCGGGGGCTCGCGGGCTTCGGCGCCAACAGCCTCATCCATACGGTCCTCCTGCTGGAATTGAGCACGGACCTGCCCATCGTGATCACGGCCGTGGATCGCGAGGATCGCCTTCAGAGGGTCCTCCCCGAGATCTGCGGGATGGTCCAGGAGGGGATGGTGACCCTCGCGCCGGTCGAGGTAGTCAAGTATACCCACCGCGTCCCCGGGCCGTTCCCCCCAGGCCTGACCGTGGGTGAGGTCATGACGAGGGAAGTCGTATCGGTTCGCCCGGAGGCCCCTGTCGCGGAAGTCCTCGACAAGATCATCGGCGGTGATTTGCGGGCCATTCCGGTGGTGGACGGCGACGGCCGGGTGCTTGGAACGATCAACGAGGAGGACCTGCTCATCCGCGCCGGCTTGGAGCTTGGGGCCTCGCTTCGGGCAGAGGTTGCGGCCTTGGGGCTGGGCCCGTCGGGGCAGGGGGCGAAGACAGCGGCCCAGGTGATGCATCCCGGGATGGCTTCGGTGACTCCCGAGACCCTGATCCCGGAGGCTGCCGCCCGCATGGCCGACGAAGGGCTCAAGCGCCTGGCCGTGGTGGAGGGTTCCGGCCGCTTGATCGGCATCCTCAGCCGCTCCGACATCCTCAAGACGGTGGTCGACGCCCTCGATGAGGTCAGGGCCGGAGGGCGGCCGAGAGCGAACCTTGCCTCCAAGGTGGAGGATTCCATGCGGCCAGGCGGCGTTTCGGTTGGCTTGGATGCTCCGCTCGCCGAAGTGCTCGACGGGATTCTGGAGTCCCGCTCGCGCTACGTCGTTGTGACGGACGCAGAGGGAAGGGTGGCCGGAATTATCACCGAAGGGGACATCCTCGAGAGGGCCGGGAAGAAGGTCCGTCCCGAAGTCATGCGGGCCGTGGGGGCATGGTTGAGGGGCGGCCGCGTTCCCAGCGGGCTCGCCATCGCCGCCAAAGACAAGAGGGCCTCCGAGGTCATGTCCCAGCCGGTCATCACGGTGCCGCGCACGGCGCCCGTATCCGAGGCCCTCAAGATCATGATCGAACGAGGGATCAAGTTGCTGCCGGCCGTGGATGAGGAGGGCCGGTTCGTCGGTGTGCTGAACCGTTCCGCCCTCTTGGCGGCCCTCGCGCGGCGTGGAGAGAGCGGGGGGACTGGGGACCTCTCTTCATAGGACCCCAATCCCGCGATGGGAGCCGAAATGGCGGTGCAAATCTCTATGGATCTTGCTGTTCGGCATAGCCGCACAGCCACCTGCCAAGGGATTGGGGGCATTCGAGCCGGAGGCGAAGAATGCGCCAAGGGTGGGGTGAGGCTCCGCGGGCTTTGCCCGCGGAGCGGGGAGGGAACGGCCCTCCCTGTTCAGGAGACAAAGCCTTTCCCCCGTGAGCCACCCGCACCGCCGAAGGAAGGACCCTTCGATCGCGGAATTTGGGTAGGAGGCACCCTTTGCAGGGTTTTTGAAAGCGAGGCATGATGGGGGGCGCGGTGAAACAGAATACGCTGGACACTTTGGAGCGGATCGCGCGGGAACGCGGCGAGATGGCCCTCGCGACGGACATCGGCGAAGCCGGGAAGGCGGCGGAGGCGGGACAGTTCACCCTGGCCCTGCTCGGCCAGTTCAAGCGCGGCAAGAGCACCCTGCTCAACGCTCTTCTCGGGCGTCCCGTCTCGCCGGTGGACGTGGCCCCGCTCACGAGCACCATCATCGTGATTCAGGAGGGCCAGCCCGAGCGGTGTGAGATCCAGTTTCACGACGGCCGAAGGGAGGCCGTGGCCTTCGAGGAGATCGCCACCTTCGTGACGGAGGAGGGCAATCCCGGCAACCGCCTCGGCGTGCAGGTGGCCTTCGTCTACCTGGTCCACCCGCTGCTCTCCCTCGGCGTCCGGCTCGTGGACACCCCCGGCGTCGGGAGCGTCTTCGGCCTGAACACCGACGTCACGCAGGGTTTCCTGCCCCGCATCGACGTGGCGCTCGTGGTCCTGGGCGGGGAGCCGCCCATCACGGGTGACGAGCTCGATCTGGTGAAGGCGGCGGCGCCCAGGGCCGGCAAGCTCATCTTCGTCATGAACAAGGCCGACCTCCTGGAGGGCGAGACGCGGCAGAAGGCCGAAGCCTTCGCCCGGAAGGTCATCGGGGAGGCGCTGGGGCGCGACCCCGGTCCCTTCCTCTTCCTGTCGGCCCGCCGGGCGGTGCGCGGAGAGGACGACGAGGGTTTCCGGGAGCTGCGCAGGACCCTGGACGAGTTGGCCCGCGAGGCCGGAGGACAGCTCGCGGCCCTCGCCGAATCGGCCTCCAAGGAGTATTTCGCCGGCCGGCTCAGGCACGCTATCGCCCTGGAGCGCCAGGCGCTGCTGACCCCCATCGAAGAGATGGGGAGCCGGGTCGAGCGCTTCAAGCGCGCCGTGGAGGACGTGGAGGACCTGGCCCTGGCGGCCCAGTCCCGCCTCGCGCGGGTGGAGGGCATCGACCCCAGGGAGGCCGAGTTCGAGCGCATCGAATTCGCAAGGACCCAGAGGGCCGCCGCCCTGAAGAGCGTGGAGCAGACCTTGCGCGAAACCAAGGCACGGGGCGAACGGCGGCGGCTCATCCAGCCCCTCGCGGAGCGCCTGGTCCGGGAGGGCATCGCCGCCTGGCTCCAAAGGGCCACCGACGAGACGCTGCGGCTGGTGAAGGACCGCACGGAAAGGATCGCCGCCGAGACGCGGCGGCTCGCCGAGCGCGTCGAACAGGCGGCGGCCGACTGCTTCGACGTGCCGCTCACCCCTTACACCATCAGGCCGCCCAAGACCGACTTCGAGCGCATCCTCTTCGAATTCGTCAAACCCACCCTGGCTCTCGACCCCCAGGATTGGCTCTTCCCACTGCTGGAGACGATCCTGCCCTCCCAGCTGGCCAATGCCCTGGCGCGTCATCGCGCCGACTCCCTCATCGCCGACTGGCTGCGGGCCAACCTGCACGCCATCGAGGAGCGGCGCGTGGAGGAACTGGACGGCGCCATGCGCCTCCTCCAGCAGGACATGATGCAGGCGCTACATCACCTGGAAGAGGCGATCCTCGCCACCATCGAGGCCGGCGTACGCCAGCGGGAGCAGGGGGAACAGGCCGTCGCCGAGCGGCTGGAGGCCCTCTCCCGGCAGGAGGCGGCCATCCGCGCCGTAGAGGGTTCTCTTTAAAGCAAGATTCTCCGGCGCCCCCTCCTCCCCTCATCACCTCATCACCTCATCACCTCATCACCTCATCACCTAGTCCCCTAGTCCCCTAGTCCCCTAGTCCCCCAGTCCCCTAGTCCCCTAGTCACCTACTCACCCCGCCCCCTCACCCCCTTTCGGTATACACTCGCTGCATGCGCGTCACCCTCTCCCGCTGGGTCAGCCTGGATGTGGAATCGAACCTCCGCCGCTTGGGCGAAGAGGCCGCGCGGGCGGCCGAGGGCGGGGCGGAGCTGGCCTGCTGCGTGGCGGCCTCCGCCTATCCGGGGGAGGAGTTCGCGGGGGCGGGGAATCTCCTCTTCGACCCCCACGGAGAGCCCGTCCGGACGCCGGACGACCGCTTCTACGAGCTGGAGCCCCGGCGAGGAGAGGGGCTCCTGGTGGACCCCCTGGAGGCCTTCCTGCCCGTTGCGCGGGTGGACCTCGTGCGGCCGTGACGGCGAAGCGGCCCCTTGGCCCTGCCCGTGAGCTGGGGTATGATGCACCGGAAGGATGGGTACGCACCCCGTCCCTTTGTGGGGTTCGAGCCCTGTGCAACGTGCCCTGTGAACCCCGCCAGGCCCGGAAGGGAGCAACGGTAAGCAGCAAGCCCGTGTGCCGCAGGTCGCTTGAACCC
>JAJYLT010000009.1 GCA_021787565.1 Acidobacteriota bacterium | reverse complement strand
CAGGGAACGGGAGGAGGGCCGGAAAACGCAACCGAGTTGAAATCGAAAACGGTTATGATGTAGGTTATCCCTATCACAAGGAACCACTTACAACGAGTTGGCCAACAAACAACCGGACAGTAGTGAGCGCACTTTTGCAAAAGTTGCCTAACGTTCCGGTTCAGCGGCGGCGCCCGGCGCCGTCCGCTGCAACCGGTTGTTCGACGGCTCTATATACGGCGCTCCCGCTCCGTCCTTCACGAGGTTGTTTCCAGCGAGACCTGCCGTATGGCGTCAGCTGTCATCGAATACCTCGTGACGGCTTCGCCGGCGAGGCGTACCGCCGAGCGCGGGGACAGCAGGACGCGGCTCGCAACGGTCGCGAGTGGAACCAGACTCGGGAGGTCACGGAGCACGGGGGTAAGGCAGTCACGACTGCCCTCGTATCGACCTCGATGTGCCATGAGTCGTAGGAGCTCACCCAACACTGCCTTGCGCGTCCCATGGTAGGCAGCGGTCCCCAGCAGGACCGCTAGTGAACTGTGTGTGCGGACACCGGGCCGTCCAACTCGCAGACCTGCAATCTCCTCCCCGCGTGAGAGCGCAAGCTGGAGTTCCGGCAGGTTGACGCCGCTTGCTGCAGCATTGCCCGGCTCCACCGTCCGCGGGTTGCACTCGATGTAGAGCGGGTCCTCACCGCGAAACATGTAGTCGACCGTGAGCCCTCCATGCCAATGGAGTCGATCACCCAGAGTGGCCACGTCGCGCCGTGCAAATGCGTGGTCAACCCCAACGCGCCCGGCCGCGCTCGGGCCAATTCCCACCGCGGTTTGAGTGCTCGTGTGAACCGCGACAAGCCGCCCGCGGTCAAATAACGCCTGCACCTGCGCGTACTCTCCATCGGCGGCCGCCTGAACCATGATAGCGTCGCCACCCGCGGTGGAGTAAAGCGATTCCCACGCTCGTGTCGCATCAAGGCTGTTCGTAACCTTGCGCACGCCGGACCCAGCGGTGCTGAATGAATTCTTGAGGTAGAAAGGCGTGGCCCAGTCGTCAAGCTTCCCGGGGGCATCAACCAGCTGCCACTTTGGTTGCGGGAGCCCCACCTCGTCGAGCAGGCAGGCGAATTCAATTTTGCTTTGCACACGAGAGAACGCCTCGGCGGAGGCGATGGCGATCCGAGCGCCTTTGCCAAGCCGCGATCGCCCAACGGCGAACAACCACGCCTGTTCGTGCGTCGGCAGAAGAACTTCGAAGGCACCTGTGGCGAGCAAGTCGTTAACCACCTCGAGGTAGCCAAACGGATCGCTCGCCGCGGGAGGGCAGCGGTGCACGTGTTTCGTCCAGCGACTCAAGCGGCAGATGCAGGCCGGGTCGGGATCGACGATCTCGATGTGATGACCGGCGGGCCCCAGGACACTCAGAAACTCCCGTGAGGTGAGGCTGGATCCTTCAGAGAACAATATGCTAGCCACGTCGCCTCCGGCCGGAGTTGCAACTGTTCATTTTGTCGAAAATGCCTTGCCTCAGCGCGTCTAACGCTAGCGTTCAGCGGGCCGGGCAACCGCGCGCAACCCTGCACGGCGCTTTGCGAACCTGCAAATGCGCGGACCGGTCCGCTGCAACGCACTGTTAGGTGCCCTGTCTTTCAATTGGCTCCTCAACGTCGGTCGATGCCACAGATAGGTGAAAATCGTGAAGGCGTCTAGACACTTCGTAGCTTACGATGAACCTCTTATGGGCGGAAAAGTGTTCAACCTTACGCAAGATCATAGCGGCCAGCACCGGAGCGAACTCCCTTGCTTCTGATCTGCCCATTATTTCGCTGAGGTCTCGGAAAGTATGCAGTTGTCTTTCAAACGGCAGGAGCGAGATGTTCCATGCCGTTACTGCTGCTTTAAGCACGCGCTCTAGGTCTTCTTGCCCCCAATCTCTTGGCAAGTATGGTGTTACAAACTCTTTTAGGACCTCCGACATCTTGGCTCCGCCTTCGAGAGCGTATCGGATCTTGGAGACTGGACCTGGCAGGGTGGTGCTAGCCTTGTGCAAGAGAGTCGCGAATTCCTTTGCCCTCTTTCTGTCTCTTGCGCGCATTGATTTCTTGGACACCAGGCTACCCCTCTGGGAAGAATGCGCCGCTAGGCGATCAGCTTCTTGGGCACCTAACGCATATTATGCGTCTCGCGACGGCAACTACGACAGGTCCGTGTCGCATAACACCTTTGCATGGGAACCCCCGCTATCCACAAGATCTTTGTAGCACAAGCCGATAGGCGCGTCCAGTTCTCCAGCCGCTCAATGTTATACGACACGCCCTTGTCGTGTAACATCATCACCCTCTATCGATGGGGCTCAGCACCCCCCGCGCGCCCCGGTTCAGCGCGTGGGTGTAGATCATCGTGGTTGAAAGGTCGGAGTGGCCCAGGAGCTCCTGGACGGTGCGTATGTCCTGCCCCGATTCGAGCAGGTGGGTGGCGAAGCAGTGGCGGAAGGTGTGCGGTCCCACCGGCTTGGTGATTCCCGCGCCGCGCGCCGCCTGCCGGACGGCGCGCTGGAGGGCACGCTCGTTGGCGTGGTGCCGGCCGACCTTCCCCGTGCGCGGGTCCCTGCTCCGGGTGGAGGAGGGGAAGACCCACTGCCACCCCCACTCCTTCGGAGCGCCGGGGTACTTGCGCGCCAAGGCACCCGGAAACACGACCTCCCCGTAGCCAGCGGCCAGGTCCCGCTCGCGGAGGGCCTTGACCCTTGTCAGATGGTCCTTGAGCTGGGCCACCAGGGAGGAGGGGAGCACGGTGGCGCGGTCCTTGTCCCCCTTCCCTCCCCTGACGGTGATCTCGCCCCGCCCGAAGTCCAGGTCCTTGACCCTGAGGCGCATGCACTCCATGAGCCTCAGGCCGGCACCGTAAAGGAGGGAGGCCATAAGCTTGGGCGTGCCGTCCATACGGTCGAGGACGGCCCTCACCTCGGTGTGGCTGAGCACGACGGGCAACCTCACGGAGCGCTTGGCGCGCACGACGCCTTCAAGCTGGCCGATCTCCCGCCCGAGGACGTCGCGGTAGAGAAAGAGAAGCGCCGCAAGAGCCTGGTTCTGGGTTGAGGCGGCCACCCTGCCCTTCGTGGCGAGGTGGGAGAGGAAGGTGTTGATCTCCCCCTCACCCATCTCGAGCGGATGACGCTTCTGCTGGAAGAGGATGTAGCGCCGGATCCACTGGCAGTACGCCTCTTCCGTCCGGAGGCTGTAGTGGCGTGCTCGGATGGCCTCTCGGACGCAGGCCAGGAGCTTCTTGCCACCGCCGGGCTCGTAGACTCCCGCCGAGTCCAGCACCATGGCGGCCGGCCCGGGGCCGTGCCCGGCGGCGCCCGAGGCCGTCGATCGGTCGCTCGACTGATCCATGGGATCCCCATCTAACAGGTTGCTACCCTGGTCGTGCATGAATTACCGTTTTAATGGCCTCCTACGCGCGCAAGCTCCGCCCCTGGCCGTTCGGCGGCCCCCGCATGGCTCCGGAGGGGGGCGCCGGACCCGGGCGGAGGCGCCACCCGCGCCGAGGGGCGCTCCGAGCCCGAGTGGTCCGGGCGAAACGGTTCCTTAGTCGGGAACCCGCTCCCTTCCCCTCCGATGCTGGTTCGACGCTTTGACTATAGGCCCGGCGGCGTGCGCGCGTCAACGCCGCCCCTGGCCCCAAATTCCGCGATGGAGGCGCAACCCCTCTGTAGGAGCGGCGCCTCGCCGCGATCCGGGGGAACCCGCTGAGACGATGCGGTTCCCGTGAACGGCCCATCGCGCCGGGGGCGGCGCTCCTACGCGCCAAATTCCATCGCGGGATCGGGGCTGGCCTCGGGCGAGGCCGGGGTGTGATGCGCGTGTCTCGCGCCCCAATTCCGCGATAGCGGTTCAACGCCTGCGTGAGAGCGGCGCCTCGCCGCGATCCGGGTGACCCTGCGACCAGGATGCGGTGCCCGCGTACGGTCCGTCGCGCCGGGGGCGGCGCTCCTACGAGTGCAATTCCATCGCGGAATTTGGGCTCGCGCCCTCCGATTGACAGCTCCCTCACGTTTCGGGCAGTATGCAGGCGCCGGACGCCTCGGCGCGGACGGCGGGGAGATCCCGATGGAGCTGCTCAAGGAAGCCCTGGCGCTTCTGCACGACCCGGAGAAGCTGAAGGCCCTCATCCTGTGGGGCAGCTACCCCGTGCTCTTCGCCATCGTCTTCTCGGAGACGGGCCTGCTGATCGGCTTCTTCCTACCGGGGGACTCGCTCCTGGTGACGGCGGGGATCCTGGCGGGGCAGGGCTACCTGAACCTCTGGCACCTCTTCCTGCTGCTCTCGGCGGCGGCCATCGCGGGCGACAGCACGGGCTACGCCATCGGCCACAAGGCGGGGCCCATGATCTTCAAGCGCCCCAAGTCGCTCCTCTTCAACCCCGAGCACCTCGCGAGGGCCCAGCGCTTCTACGAGAAGTACGGCGGCAAGACCATCGTGCTGGCGCGCTTCGTGCCCATCATCCGCACCTTCGCGCCCGTAGTCGCGGGGGTGGGACGCATGCGCTACCGCCGGTTCCTCTCCTTCAACGTCTTCGGGGGGATCGGCTGGATCGTCGCCATGAGCTCGGCGGGCTACTTCCTGGGCCGGCTGCCCGGAGTGGACCGCTACCTCCACCTGATCATCGTCCTGGTGATCGTGATCTCCGTCATCCCCGGCGTGGTGGAGGTGCTCAAGGAGAGGCGCCACCACCGCCGGCAGGCCGAGGCCGCACCAACGCCGCCGTCCCCCCACGGCGAGGGCGAGCAGGCCTGAGGCGATTTCCCCTTTTCAATTTGGGATCATGGCTGCCCAAGACCATTTCAGCCCACACCTGTGCGCTTGGCCTTCCGGAGCGAAGCGAGGGAAGGCGCGTCCCGGCGCAACGCCCCTGCGGGTCGCCGCCGGGCCGGGTCCCATCTTTGTCGGCCCTCGTCGGCGTGCCACCCGGCATCAGAGCTTGAGGACGTCGTCCACGCCCAGCTCGCCCTTCACCTCGTAGACCGCCAGGGGCTGGGAGAGCCCCTTCACGGGGACCTTGCCGGCCTTGTGGAAGGCGAAGGCGTACTTGAGCTGGCGGTAGGTCGCCTCACCCACCACGATCTGGCCGGGCTTGGCCACCTCCGATTCGAGGCGGGAGGCGGCGTTCACCGCGGCGCCCAGGACCGTGTAGTCCATGCGCCGCACGCTCCCGATGTCGCCGGCCACCACGGGGCCCGTGTTGATGCCGATGCGGAAGAGGAGCTGGGGGCCGTCGGGGTTCTCGGCGTTCAGCCGCCCGAGCGCCTCGCGCATGCCCAGGGCGCACCGTACGGCGCGGTGGGCGTGGTCGGTGGTGAGGACGGGCGCGCCGAAGATGGCCATGATGGCGTCGCCGATGAATTTGTCGAGGGTGCCGCCGTTGGCGAAGATCACGTCGGTCATGACCGAGAAGTAGTCGTTCAGCATGTTGGCCACCTGCGGCGGCGGCATGTGCTCGGTGAGGCTCGTGAAGCCCACCAGGTCGGCGAAGAGGACCGTGGCCTCCACCTCGCGCACCTCCAGGCTGGGCGCCTCGCCGCGCTTCCCCTTGCCGAGGATCTGATCCACCACCGCGGGCGAGTGGTAGCGCTCCAGGCGCGAGCGCACCCGCCGCTCCGATTCGAGCGCCTCCCTCAGCCGCGCCTGCTCGATGCCCACGGCGAGGTAGCCCGACAGGGCCGAGAGGAGGTCGAGGTCGAACTCGTCGTAGGCCTTCACGCGGACCGGCGTGTCCACGTAGATCAGGCCGATGACCTTCCCCTCCACCATGAGGGGCACGCAGAGGGCCGACCGGATACCCAGGAAGCGGATGGACTCGCCGCCCTGGAAGCGGGGGTCCACCTGGGCGTCCTGGCAGAGGATCGCCACCCCCTCCTCGAAGGCCTTGCGCGCGATGCTGCGGCTGATCTGGATGGTGTCCGTGCCGCCGCCCGCCTGGCGCACCATGCGCGGGGCCAGCTCGCCACCCGCCGCCTCCGCCAGGAGGATGACGCCGCGCTGGGCCTGGACGTGCTGGAAGATCACGTCCATGACCTTCTCCAGCACCCCCTCCAGGCTGTCCGCCTCCAGGAGCGTCCGGGCCACCTCGGAGAGGACGGCCAGGATGCGGCTGACGCGGGCGAGGCGGCCCAGGTCCTCGCTCCTGAGCGGCCGTCCGGGTCCCAGGCTCTCCGGCTCCAGCTCGCGCTGGATCTCCTCCACGCTGCGGACGATGGTCCCCTTGGCCACGAGCACGCTCTCGTCCGTCGCCTCCAGCCGGACCGACTCCTCCGCCTCCTCCTCGAAGCGGAGGGCGAAGGTGCCCAGGGTGATCTCGTCACCGGGGTTCAGGGGGGACTCCTGGACCGGCTCCCCGTTCACGGCCGTGCCGTTGCGCGAGCCCAGATCGGTGATCCTCCAGCCTTCGGGGGTCTTCGCGATCTCGGCGTGGCGCCGGGAGACGGTGTGGTCGGGAATGGCGAGGTCATTCTCCGCCTGCCGGCCCAGGCACACGCGCTCCCTCTCGAGGATGAAGGTCCGGGGCTCCCCGTTCAGCGCGTAGGTCAGCCGGTGCATGTCCGACTCCGCTCCGATGGTAGCACAGCCTCGGGGCGGACGGGCCGGGAAGTGAGAGCAAGAAGAGATGAAGCTGAATCCGGAAGCCGGAAAACGGAAGGACTGCACCACCAAGACACCCAGGCACGAAGGGATCTGGGGGTGGAGACGGCCGCCGTGGCCGGCCGCTACCGGCCGATCCAGCGGCCGATCCACCGGCCGCGCGGGTTCTCCACCCCCATCTCGCCATCGCGGCGTCTCTCGGCCGTCACCGCTTCAGGAGCTTCACGTTCCCGCTGAAGGTCTTGACGGAGACGTGGGCGCCGCCGCCGGTGGAGAAGCTCAGTTCCTTGCCCATGCCGTGGCCGCCCTCGCTGCGGGCCTCTCCGCCGAAGTCGTTCGTGATGCCTCCGCTGAAGGTGCTGACGCGGAAGTCGGCGGAGGTGGCCGCGGGCAGGGTGATGGTGACGTCGCCGCTCACGGTGGAGACGTCGAGCTGCCCGTTCTTGTCCAGGCCGCCCGTTATCTTTACGTCGCCGGAGGTGGTGCTGGCCTCGGCTTCCTTCACGGCGCCGGCCTCCACCACCACGTCGCCGCTCACGCTGGAGCCGCTGACGCGGCCCGAGGCCCCCTTCACCGTGACGGTGCCGCTCACGGAGCTGGCCTTCACCTCCGGGCACTCCCCGGTGACTCTCACCTCGCCGCTCACGGTCTCGGCGCGGACCTGGGCCGGGGTGCCCTCCACCGCGATGGAGCCGCTCACCGTCTTGGGGACCACCCTGCCCCTGACGCCCGAGATCTCCACGTCGGCGCTCACGGTGGAGAGCTCGAGGGCCGAGCCGGCGGGCACGCGGAGGGTCAGGTCGGAGCCGTCCACGTGGCTGGCGTGTTTCGGCAACACCACCTTGATGACGGTCTTGCGCCCCTCGCTGGTGAACTCCAGCCGCTCGGTGTCCCGCCCCAGGGTGCCCGTGACCTGCACCTCGGCGCGGTCCCAGCCGGAGACCTTCACGCTGCCGGACAGGTTGTCCACACAGACCAGCCCGTCGGGCTGCGCGGGGCGGGTCTGGTTGATCGTCTGCTGGGCCAGCGCCGGCAGGGCCACGCAGGCCGCGAGCGCGAGGGCCAAAACGATTCTAGGATTTCGCATGGTCTGCTCCTCTTCGTAACGGTTCGGGGTTCATGCGGGCGGCCTGGCCGAGCAGGGCCAGCTCCTGCCGGTAGGCGCCGGCCAGAAGCGTGCCCAGGTCGGCGTTGTTCGGGTCCTTCCTCAGGGCCGCGTCGATCTGTGCCAGGGCGTTGTCGATGATCGCCAGGTTCTTCTCCACCACCGCCACGGTGGCGGGCTGGAGGGTGGATTTGCGGCTCTCGAAGGCGGCCAGGAGGCGCTGCCGCTCCTCCAGGAAGCCCGTCCGCTCGGAGCGCATGGAAGCGAGGACGGTGGTTCCGGCGCCGGCGGGACGGGGCCCGGGGCCGCCCCCGACGCGGCGGGTCAGGACGAAGGTGAGCGCCGCCGTCGCCAGCACGAGCAGGGCCGCCCCGGCGGCGATGGCTCCCCAGGAGAACGCCGCCGGGCGGCGGCGCGGGCGCGCCGTGGCGGGGGGGCGGGAGCCGGCGCGGATCCGCTCCGCGATCCCGGGCCAGAGGTCCCCTCCCGGCTCCAGCGCGCGGGGCAGGGCCCGCGCCGCCGCCAGGAGGGCGCGGAGCCCCTCGGCCTCTCCCCGGCAGGCTCCGCAGTCCCCGAGGTGGCGCTCCAGCTCGGCCCGCTCTCCGGGGGCCAGGGCGCCCTCGAGGTAGTCGTCCAACCGTTCGAGCACCGTTTCGCAGTTCATGTCAGAGCCTCCCGCAGGAGCCGCCTCGCCCGGTGGAGCTGGGCCTTGGTGGCCCCCACCGTGATCCCGAGCAGCGACGCCATCTCCTCGTGCGCGTAGCCTTCCACGTCGTGCAGCACGAACACCCTCCTCGCCCCCTCCGGCAGCGCCGCCACGGCCCGTTCGAGGTCCACGGCCTTCTCCGGGCTGCGCTCCGGCCTGGCCTCGTAAACCGAGAGGTCCTCCTCGGCCCGCTCCCGCCTCTCGCGCCGCCCCGAGGAGCGGCGCTCCATGAGCGCGGCGTTCACCGCCATGCGGTGGAGCCAGGTGGAGAAGGCGCTCTCCCCGCGGAAGGCCGCCAGCTTCTCCCAGGCCCTCACGAAGACCTCCTGGGTCAGCTCCTCGGCCCGGGCCTCCCCGCCGCACAGCCGCCGGCAGAGGGCGTGAACGTGGCCCGCGTGGGTCCGGTAGAGCTCCTCGAAGGCCGCCAGGTCGCCGGAGCGGGCACGCCGAACCAGCGCCCATTCCCCGACCGCCGGCCCCTCCGCCGCAGCTTCCGTCATGACCCGCTCCACGGTTGCGTCCATGCGCCGCCCTCTCCGCCTCTACCCGGTGAGATGCCGAGAGGCGCCCAAAGGTTTGAACGAAAGGGAAGGGCGATTCGTTCTGGCGGCACCCACGAGGAGGCTGGCACTCCTCTAGGGTTGGGCAGTCACCCGCCCGGCCTCACGGCTGCCCAAGACAATTTCTGCTCGCACTTGTGGGGCTGGCCTTCCGGAGCGAAGCGGAGGAAGGCGCGTCCCGGCGCGTCGCGCGCGGGCGCTCCCCAAGGAGGGGCTCGGCCGCCCCTCCTCGGCGCTCCCCCGGCCTACGCCAGGGGAGCTGCTCTTCCCTGCCCTTGCGGGGGTGGCTCCCTGAGCGGGGAAACCTCCCCGTTTCCCCGCACCTCTTCGACCGGCGTCGTCCCTTCGCTTTTCGCTGCAAGCGAAAAGCGGCGTCCCGGCGCCGATGGGCCTCATGCAAGAAAGCCGAGGAGGCCGCACCGCAAGCGTACTCCCTGTACGCTGAGGATGCGGACGCCGAAGGCTGACGAAGCAGGAGGTCCGTCGCCGCCGGCGCACCCGTGGAGGGTGGGGAGACGGTTCGCACTAGATGAGGCTGGGCCTGGCGCCCGAAGGGCGGCTGAGGGCCTGAGGCCGGAGTGCGGCCACGCTGGCGTGGACGCGCCCGGACCAGGCCCCCAGCGCCGCGCCAACGGCGCGCCCCAGGCCCAGCCGTGGGTCGGAGCCGGCAGGGCGGCCTGTCTTGGACAGGCATGGTCCGGCCTATGCCCGCAAAGGCCCGGGCAGGGCCGCCATGTCGGCCGGTAGGGGCGCCTCCACGGCCGCCTCGCCGCCTCCGGGCAGAGGGAAGGCCAGCCGGCGGGAGTGGAGGAGGGGGCGGCGGAAGCGCGGGTCCGGACGGCCGTACTTGACGTCCCCGAGGATGGGCACTCCCGCCGCCGCGCAGTGGACGCGGATCTGGTGGGTGCGGCCGGTGAGGGGGCGCAGCTCCAGGAAGGCCCACTCTCCCTCTCGCGCCAGCACCCTGTACAGCGTCCGGGCCTCCCGGCCGGAGGGATCGAGGCGGACCACGCCCCCCACCGGCCGGCCGAGGGGAAAGCTCCAGCTCCCCTCCGCCCCTTTCGGCTGTCCGGCCACCCACGCGTTGTAGGTCTTGGCCACCCGGCCCTCCCTCAGGGCCTCGCCGAGGAAGGCCGCGGCGCGGGCCTCCAGCGCCACAAGCACGGCGCCCGAAGTGCCCGTGTCCAGTCGGTGGATCGGGTGGAGGGCCTTGAGGGGAATGCCGAGGCGGCGGGCCAGGGCGTGCAGGACCGTCCCGCCGGCAGCGGCGCGGGTGGGGGCGAAGGGGACGCCCGCCGGCTTGTTCATGACGAGAAGCGGGCCCTGGCGCCACAGAACGGCGAGATCGGGCACCTCGGTCGGCGGGGCTGGTCCCTCCTCGACCGCGATTCGGGCGCCTTCGGCCACCGCGCGGGAGGCCGTGCGGCAGCGCCGTCCGTCGAGGTAGACGGCTCCCTGTTCGATGAGGGCTCGGGCGGCCCGGCGGCTCAGACCCTCCGCCAGGGCGGCCAGGGCCTGGTCCAAACGGGAACCGGCCAGCTCTCCGGAGACCGTGAAGCTGTGCCGCAAGGGCCCTCCCGCGGGCTCAGGCCCGCTCCAGCTCCGCGGCCAGCGCCGCGACGTTCCGGCGGAGCTCCTCCAGGGTGGCGTCGTTGCGGACCACCCGGTCGGCGAGGGCGAAGGTGGCCTCCAGCCGCTGGGCCTCGGGGTCCGAGGTGTTCTCCTCGGCCTCCTTCCGCAGGAAGGCCTCCAGGCTTTGAACCGCATCCCCCCGGCCCTGGCGGGCCCTGGCCCGCTCGTAGCGCAGTTCGGCGGGCGCCCAGACCCCCACGAGCACGAAGCCCGGCACGCGGCGGAGCGCCTCCACCTCGGCGGGGTTGCGGATGGAGTCCACCGCGTCGCGCGATCCCAGCCGTCCGATCATCCGCTCGGCGAGGACGCCCGCGCCACCCCGGCGGCGCAGTTCGTTGCCGGTCCGGATGAGGTCGTCCCGTCCCACGGTGCGGCCCAGGGCCACGGCCTCTTCTCGGACGACGTCCGAGAGGCTGTGGTAGGCGAAGCCCAGCTCCTTGAGCGCACCGGCCACGACCCCCTTTCCCGCGGCGTTGGGGCCGGTGAGTCCAACGACGAGAGGGCGAGGCGGATCGCTCATGGGTTCTCCCTGATCTCCGCCAGGCGCCGCTTGCACAGCTTGAGCAGGAGCGCGTTTCTGGCGTCCAGCTCGGCGATCTGGAACTGCTGCTCGGCCAGGGGGCCGTAGCCCGACAGCTCGTAGCATCGCCCCAGGAAGTAGTGCGCCTTGCCCTGGAAGCAGGTGGTGGCGGAAAAGTTCGTCAGCAGGTCGGTGAATCCGTCGATGGCCCTGTCGTAGCGGCCCAGACGGTAGCGGGCGTAGTTGAGGAAGTAGCGGGCGTTCCCCGCGTACAGGTCGAGGGGGTACTCCTTCACGAAGTGCTCCAGGAGGGGGAGCGCCTCCTGTTCCTGCTGCCGCCTGAGAAGGGCCACGGCGTCCAGGAGGGCCTGCCGGTTGGCCGAGAGGCCCGCGAGATAGGCGTTGCTCCAGGTCTGATAGCGGGCGTCGAAGGCCTGGGCGTTCTCCCCGGAGGTCCTGGCCAGGGCCTGGTCCCAGGATTCTCCGGCGTGCATGGCGGACACCCAGGAGTCCACCGTGACGTCACCCTTGCTCGCCGTGAAGGCCCTGAAGGCCAGCCAGCCGTCCACCCAGGCGTCGTCGCCCGCCTCGTCGAGGGGGTGCACGAGCTGGAGTGGCGGGAGATCGCTGTCCACGAAGGCCCTCCGGGCGTAGAGATCACCGAAGCCGGAGAGGTAGAGGGCCATGCCGTACCGCAGCCAGGTGGGGGCCTGGGCGTAGGAGGGCACCTCCTGCACGAGGATCCCGGCCGCTAGGCCCGCCGCGAGCACCTGCCGCGGCGCCCACCAGCCCAGGACCATGGGCTCCAGCGCCAGCTCCACGCGGGCCCCTCCCGGCACGGCGGCGGCCTGGAAGGCCTGCCGGAAGGTGGCGTCCTTCTGCGAGACGAGCACGAAGGTGATCTTGTCATCGGCCGTGGGGAAGAGCCCGGCGGCGTCCTTGAGGTCCTTCACGGCGCCCACCAGCGACTGGTCCATGACGCCGGTGACCTTCATCACGTTGGGGTCAAGGCGCAGCTCCCCGTCGTAAGGCTGGACGGCGAGGCCGTCCAGCGAGAGGACCCTGGGCTTGGGCGGCGGCGGGATGGGCGCTGGGGCGGGAACGGGGGCGGGAACGGGCTCCGGCGGAGGAGCCGGGATCCGGGGCGCGGGCCGAACCGGAGGCGGGGGGGGCGCCGCCAGCCACAGGAGGTCCCTCCGGTTCCAGGCCACAAAGGCTCCGAGCGCCGCCAGGCAGAGGAGCACGCCTCCCAGGACCAGGGCCGCCAGCCTCCAGAGGCGCATCAGGGCACCCCCACGGCGGCGGAGCGGGTCCACCCGCGGCCCTCGCCCCAGAGCACCAGGCTCCACTCCTCGCTCTGGGCGATCCGCACGACCTCGGACCCCGCGGGCAGGACGGCCATGGGCTGGCCCGCGGCGTCCGGCCGCGGGTAGACGGAGGCGGGCTTGAGGATCACGGCGGGACGGTGCGTGGGGAGGACCGAGCGCGCGTAGGCCAGCAGGCCCCCGGCGATCCCGGCCCCCACTAGGGTCGCGAGCACCACCGCGGCGAGGGTCCGCCGTAGCCGGCCGCCGTTCAGGAAGAGCGCCACGCAGAGCGCCCCGTTCCCGAGGAAGACGAGCAGGAGCACGAGCACCTCCAGCCAACGGACCGGGACGCGGCTCAGGAGCGACTCCCACGGCGAGGGCTCCCAGCGCGCGACCCTGGCCGGCAAGAGCCTGCGGGCCACCTCCAGGTTGTGCTGGGCGGGCTTCATGGAGGGATCGTAGAGGAGGGCCCGGTGGTACTCCAGGATGGCCCGGCCCAGGTCGCCCTGCTTGAGGTAGCAGTTGCCCAGGTCGTAGTGCACGTCGGCCCCCTCCAGGCCGGCCCCCTCCATCAGGGTGTAGAGGCGCGCCGCCTCGGCGTAGCGGCCCTCGCCGTAGGCGCGGGCGGCCTGGCTCGCCATGAGGCCGCCCGATGCCCTGAGGGGCGCGCTGATCCCGGCGAGGATCAGGAGGCAAAAGAGAAGGAGCGACGGTCGCCTAGGCACCGGGGCCCCCCTTCACCCAGCGGGAGACCGAGGCGTAGCGGTCCCGCATCTCCTTGCGCGTGGGACGCTCCTGGGCGTAGCGGGCCCGCTCGAGGGCGTCCACCACGCCGATCACCCTCTCCACCGTCCTCTCCGGCACCGCCGCCTCCCGCAGGGCCTCGCCGAGCTGGGGCCGCTGGAGGCCCGCCGTGGGGCGTCCGGTCCAGAGATCGAGCGTGGCCGACATGGCCACCGACAGCCGCTCGTGGAAGGCCTCCGCGTGGCGCACGTCCATGAGCCGGCGGGCCCGCCGCAGGGCCTTGCGGGCGCGCTGGTGGAGCCCGCGCCGCCGGCGCTTCTCGGGGGCCATGAGGAAGGCGGTGTAGACCCAGAGCCCCGCCCCCACGGCGGCGGTGCAGAGGAAGGGGAGGGCCGCCAGCGTGAGGAAGAGCCTCAGGGGCATGGGGGTCTCCGGCGGCGGGCTGGCCACCGGCTCCGCGACGAGGGGCATGAGCTCGACGCTCGCGTGGGCGCCCGAGCTCCCCCCCGCCACCACGACGCGTCCCCCTCCCGCCTGGAGCGTCTTGAAGGCCCCGGCGGCGGGATCGAAGACCACCAGGACGGCGGGAGGAAAGGTGGCATCCCCCGCCACCTTGGGAAGGAAGGAGCGGCTGATGAGCCGCCGCGTCCGGTAGCTCCCGCGATCGAAGCCGCTGCTGTCCTCCGAGGTGGGGGGGTAGGAGTCGAAGAGGGGCGTGACGGCCCACGTGAGCGGCTGGTCCGGCAGGAAGCCGGTGCCCTCGATGCGCAGGGTCTGGGTGAAGGGCTGGCCCAGCTCGGCGCGGGAGGGGATGGGCGTCACCTCCGTGAGCCGGAAGGCGCCCACCGCTCCGGTGAAGCCGGGCGGGGCCGGCGGGATGGGGCGGACCTGCAGGTCCGCCGCGCCGCCCTCCACCGTGACGAGCGCCGGGCCGCCGAACCGGTCCGGCTCCAGCTTCAGCTCGGCGCTGTAGGGGCCCACGCTCAGGCGCCCAGCCTCCAGAGGGAAGAGGATGGCCCGGATCACGACGGCGTCCAGATAGACCCGGGAATCCCGCGTCACCTGGCGGGTCGGCGAGTGCGTCGCGTTGGGGTCCTCCACCTTTCGGAAGCCGGAGAAGTCGGGGGTCTGAACGATGTCCAGCCCCCGCACCGAGCGCCGCGTGAACAGGTGCAGGGTGTAGAGCACGGGCTCCCCCACGTAGGCCCGGGAGGCGGATAGGGTCCCCGTCAGGAAGATCTCCCGCCCCAGGGAGACGCTCGGCCTCGGACGGACGGGAACGGCCTGGGGGACGACGAGGGGGGCCGGCGTCTCCACGTCCACCGCGAAGCCCGGCACGGTGACGCTCTGTCCGCCGATTCGCAGCGCCACGTCCGGCACCTCCAGGTGGCCCGAGGCGGTGGGGGTCAGCAGGTAGTGGAAGGCCAGGACCCGGCCATTGCCGGTGTTGTCCAGGGATTGGTAGGTGCCCACCGACTTGAAGCCGGGCAAGGGCGGAAGGCCGGGCTGGGGGATGGCCAGGCTGGTCCCCTGGATTCTGAGCGTGAAGACCAGCGTCTCCCCCACCCGCAGCCGGGTGCGGTCCACCGTCGAAGTGACCCTCAGCTCTTGCGCCCCCAACGGGAGCGCGAGCAGCAGCAGCCAAAGAAGAAAGGTGGGGCGCGTGCGCCTGTCCAAGCCGATCTTTCTCCCGGGCGTCCCGCCGGAACGCCTCACGCCCGCCCGATGCCCAGGCTCGCCTCCACCTCGGCCAGCCGGACGGAGACCAGCCGCGAGACGCCACCCTCGCCCATGGAGACGCCGTAGAGCACCTCGGCCAGCTCCATGGTGCGCTTGTTGTGGCTCACCACGAGGAACTGCGTCTGCCCCCTGAACTGGAGGAGCAGGCGGTTGAAGCGGTTGATGTTGGCCTCGTCCAGCGGAGCGTCCACCTCGTCTAGGATGAAGAAGGGCTGGGGGCGGTAGCGGAAGAGCGCGAAGAGCAACGCCAGGGCCACCATGGCCTTCTCGCCTCCGGAGAGGAGCTGGAGGCTCTGGAGCTTCTTGCCGGGCGGCTGGGCGAAGATCTCCACGCCCGATTCCAGGGGGTTCTGCTCGTCCAGCAGGCTCAGGCGCGCCTCGCCCCCCTCGAAGACCTCGCGGAAGAGGACGGCGAAGTGCTCCTTCACGGCCTCGAAGGCCTCCATGAAGCGATCCCGGGTGGTCTTGTTGATCTTGCGGATGGTCTCCTGGAGGGAGGCGAGCGACTCCTCGAGGTCCTTGCGCTGGCCGGAGAGGAAGCCGAAGCGCGCCTCCAGCTCGGCGTACTCCTCCCGGGCGAGCATGTTCACGGCGCCCATCTCCTGGATCTTCTCCTCCAGCCGGGCCAGCGCCTTCTGCTCCTCCTGCCGCTCCTCCTCCGAGAGGGGCGGGAGCTCCGCGGCCTCCGAGGCGAGGGCTTCGGGGCTCTCCTCGAAGACCTCCCCCATGCGCTCCGTGAGGTTCCGGAGGTCGGCCTCCACGGCGGCCAGGGCCGGTTCGTTGCGCGAGACCTCGGTCCGAACCTCCTCCAGGGCCTCCTGGGCCTCCCGCACCCTCCGGATCACCCCCTGCAGCTCCTCCTGGAACCGCACCAGGTCCTCCTCGAAGCGGCCCTTGCGCTGGCGCTGCTCCTCCATGGCCAGCAGGAGCGTGCGCAGGGTCCGGTCCCCCGCCGTCACCTCCTGGGTGAGGGCCTCGATCCGCGCCTTGAGGCCGTCCGACTCCTGGGCCAGCCGGAGATCCGTCGCATCGAGCTGGGCCCGGTACTCGGTGGCGCGCTCCAGGGCCTCGTGCGCCGCCTTGTGGCGCTGGCCGGTTTCGCCGAGGCGGGCCCGGCTTTCGGCCACCGATTCGTGGGCCGCCTCCAGGGCGCGGCGCGCCTCCTGGAGGGCCGCCTCGCCTTGGTGGGCCTCGCGCTCAGCGGCAGCCTGATCCTTCTTGGCCCGCTCCATGGAGCGCCGGGCCTCTTCGCGCTGCTCCTCCCAGGCCTCCCGCTCCTCCTGGGCCTGGGCCGCCTCGCCCTCCAGGAGCTGGCGGGAGGCGGAGAAGCGCCGCCGCTCGCCGTCGAGCTGCTCGAGTTCCCGCTCAAGGGCGGCGAGCGCCTCGCGGGAGGAAGCCTCCTCCTCGCCGAGCGCGGCCAGGGATATCCGGGCCCTCTCCAGGGCGGCCCTGAGCTCCGCCCAGCTCGCCGCCGCGGCATCGAGGGCGGAGCGCTCCCGGGCCACGGCCTTGCCGGCCGAGCGGAGCGCCCTCTGGTGCTCCAGGAGGGAGGCCCCGCCGGGCCCGCCCGCCCCGCCCCGGGCCCAACCGTCCGGGTGTACGAGCATGCCCTCCCGGCTCACCGCCGGGATGCCTTCACTTTCGGCGATGCGGCGGGCCGCCTCGGCATCGGCCGCCAGGGCGACGGTCGGAAGGAGGGCGGCCAGCTCGCCCTGGATGCCGGGGGCTTCGTGGAGCCACCCCTCGAAGCCTCGGTCCTTGGGCTTCTGCGCGGGCCTCCGGCCCGGGTGGGCACCGCCGAGGAAGAAGAGGGCCTGCCCGGCCTTCGCCTCACGGAGCTCGCCCAGCAGGCCCGGCACCGACTCCCACCGGCCGCCCAGATAGCCCTCCAACAGGTCTCCGAGGGCCGCCGACAGGGCGGGCACGAGCTCCTCCGGCGCACCGGCCAGTCCCTCGGCCAGCGTGCTCTTGATCTCGTCGGGGGCCCGCTCGCTCAGAAAGGCGTGCGCCTGGGACCGGACGGACCGCTCGTGGTCGCAGAGGACCTTCTGCCGGCTCTCGGCGGCGGCCATTCGCTCCCGGGCCGAGGCCTGATCGGAGGCCGCACGCTCCAGCTCCCTTTGCAGGCGGTCCACCTCGGCCTGGGCCTCCTCGCGGTCGCGGCGGTGGAGGATCTGCCGCTCCTCGGCCTCCTGCCGGGCGGACTCCTTTTCGGCGATCGTCTCCTCGAGGGCCTGTTCGCGGGCGGCCAGGCTCTCGTCCTCCCGGGCGAGGCGGCGCTCGCGCTCGGCCTGGCGCCGGAGGTCCTCCTCCAGCCGCGAGAGCGACTCGGAGAGGCGGGAGTGCTCCTGGGCGCAGGCGAAGAGCTTCTGCCGGTGGGCCTCCTGCGCCTGCTCCAGGGCCTGGAGGCCGGCCCGCCTGCCTTCGAGAGTCTCCCGGACCCGCTCCGCCTCCGCCGCCGCGTCGGCCTCCGCCTCGGCCAGGATCCCCACCTCCTCCGCCAGCTTCTCCTGCTCGGTTTCGGCCGAATGGACCCTCTGCTTGAGGTCCTCCCGGTCGGAAGCGATCTGCTGGAGCCTCTGGCGGCTCGTGAGGATGTGCTCCGTGCGGCGCTTGTTCTCCTGCTCGGCGCGCTCGCACTCCAGCTCCTTCTGGTGGATGAGCTGGATGAGGTCCTGGAGGGAGCTCTCGTGCTCCGCCAGGTGCTCGCGGGCCTCCTCCAGCTCGGACTGGACCTGCGCCAGGGCCGTGTCGCGCCGCTGCCGCTCGGCGTGGAGGAGGTCCAGGTCCCGGGCCAGGGCCTCGCGCCTGCCGTTCAGCCGCGCGTAGAGGCGGCCCCAGAAGGCCCTCCTCCGGGTGCGCAGCTCCTCCGAGAGGCGGATGAAGCGCTCGGCCTTGGCCGCCTGGCGCTTCAGCCCCGCCATCTGGGTCTCCACCTCGGCGACGATGTCGTTGAGGCGCAGGAGGTTTCCCTGCGTGGCCTCGAGCTTGGAGAGGGCCGAGCGGCGGTTCTCTTTGTAGTGGGCGATGCCCGCCACCTCCTCGAAGATGAGGCGGCGCTCCTCGGCGCTGGCGGTCAGCAGCGCCTCCACCCTCCCCTGTTCCACCAGGAAGGTGCCCTGCGTGGAGATGCCGTAGCGCATCATGAACTCCTGGGCGTCCTTCAGGCGGACGCCCCGGCCGTCCATGAGGTAGGCGCTCTCGCCCGAGCGCAACAGGCGCCGGCCGAGCTGGACCTTCGTCCCCTCGCCGTCCTCGAAGGAGAGGAGCACCTCCGCCATGCCCGAGGCGGGCCGGCGGTGGCTGCCGGAGAAGATCACGTCCTGCATCTTGTGGCCGCGCAGGGTCTTGGCGCTCTGCTCCCCCAGGGCCCAGAGCACGGCGTCGGTGACGTTGCTCTTGCCCGATCCGTTGGGGCCCACCACCACGAGCAGGTCGTCGGGAAGGGGGATGCGGGTCCGGTCCGCGAAGGACTTGAACCCGAAGAGCTCGACCTCCCTGAGCCTCAGCATGACACCCCCGGGGCGAGGTAGGGCCGAACCCTGTCGCGGAAGAAATCGGGGATGGGCACCTTGGCGCGCCGTTTGTAGTCGTAGAAGACCTGGACGGAGCGCGCCTCGGCCACCACCTCGCCGCGGACCGTGAGGCGGTACTCGAAGGCGAAGGAGGTGGTTCCCACCGAGGAGACGCGCAGGCCCACCCGAAGCGGATCGCCCATCCATACCGGACGGCGGAAGTCGATCTCGAGGCGCGCCAGGATGAACTCGAAGCCCGCGGCCTCCTGTACGTCGAAAACTTCCGAAAAGAGGGCGACCCGGCCCTGCTCGCAATAGGTGGCGTAGACGGCGTTGTTCACGTGGCCCATGGGGTCGAGGTCGCTGAACCGGACCGGCACGGTCGTCTCGAAAGGGAAGGATTCCAAGGACTCTCTCCAGCGTCGGTGATCCGGTATTCCAACGACCGGCCGCCCTTCGGCGCGGCCGCCTTTTCCGCCGGCCGCTTTCTCCCGGCGGGCCTTTGCGTCATAATCCCTTCAGGAGGTTCATCCTATCATGAACGAAGATCGCCTCAGAAGCATCCAGGCGGCCCTCAGGGACGAAGGCATGGACGCCTGGTTCTTCGCCGATTTCAAGGGCACCGACCCCATCGCCCTCAGCGTGCTGGGGCTCTCCTCCAAGGCCATGGTCACCCGCCGCTGGTTCTACCTGATTCCCGCGCAGGGCGAGCCGCTGAGGCTCTGCCACCAGATCGAGCCCCACAGCCTGGACCCCCTGCCCGGCCGCCTCCTCTTCTACGGCCCCTGGCAGGGCTGGCAGGCGCGCCTGAAGGAGGCCCTCGCCGGCGTGAAGCGCCTGGCCTGCCAGTACTCTCCCAACGGCGTGATCCCCGCGCTGGGGCGGCTGGATGCGGGGATGGCGGAGTTCCTGCGCTCCACCGGCGTGGAGCTGGCCTCCTCGGGCGATCTCGTGGCCCGCTTCGAGGTCACCTGCTCCCCCGAGCAGGAGGCCGGCCACTACCGGGCCATGGCGGTCCTTCTGGACACCGTGGAGATGGCCTTCGCCAAGGTCCGCGAGGCCCTCTTCACGGACGAGCCGCTCACCGAGTACGCGCTCCAGCAGGCCATGGTGGAGTTCATGAGGGGACGCGGCCTCACGAGCAACGATCCTCCCATCGTCGGGGTGGACGCCCACGCCGCGGACCCGCACTACGAGCCGGGCCCCTCCGGCAGCTCGGAGATCCGGCCCGACCAGGTGCTCCTGCTGGACCTCTGGGGCAAGGAGACCGCAGCCGGCTCGGTCTACGCCGACATCACCTGGTGCGCCTGGACGGGCAGCGCCGTCCCCGACGAGCAGTGCAAGGTCTGGGCTACGGTGGCCGCCGGGCGCGACGCAGGCATCGCCAAGGGGCTCTCGGTGGCCGCCGGCCCCGTCCGGGGCTTCGAGGTGGACCGGGCCACGCGCGAGGTGATCGACCGGGCGGGCTTCGGCGAGTTCTTCATCCACCGCACGGGCCATTCGATCCACGAGGAGGACCACGGCAACGGCGCCAACATGGACGACTACGAGACCCGCGACACGCGCCGCCTCCTGCCGCACACGCTCTTCTCCGTGGAGCCCGGCATCTACCTCCCCGGCCGATTCGGCTTCCGCTCCGAGGTCAACCTCCTCGTCCGCGACTCCGACGCCGTCGTCACCGGCAAGGTCCAGGGGGAGCTGCCCGCGCTGCTCGCGTAGGCGCGCCGGCGCCGGCCGTCTTCTCTCCCGGAGAGTGGGCGTGAGCGCACGCACATTTCTGGTTGGTGGGGAAACCGCGCTCTCAGTCCGGAATCTTCTCAAAGGTGCGGCGGCGCGGCACGTAGACCCAGAGGTCGCCAGAGCTGCCCGTAATCATGGCCTGGCCGTCCCTAACGGCGATGTGGCGGGCATCGCCCCGGTACTCGGTCCAGGCGCCATCCTCGGCGCAAAAGACGCAGGCGTGTTGTCGAGGGCCGAGGACGACGGCCAGATCGCCCTCCACAACCACCTCATCAACGGGTTCAATCAAGGTGGTCTTGGTGGCACGCTCCTCGTCGTAGGCCATGGTGTTGGTCCCGGGCGGACCGTAGAAGACCGCGATCCGCTCTCCCAGCGTGCACCGGCTGAAGGAGGAGAAGTCCCGCATCCACGTGTGTCGCTGGGCATCGTACAGGTTCGTGTTGGAAGAAGGGCCGTAGAAAGCCACGAGGTGGTCCGACAAGGCCACCTCCTCGCCTGCGATGTTGGGGCTCTGCCAACGACCTGTGCGCGCATCGTACAGGCCGATCCGGCCCGGCCCTCCGAACCCCACCGCGAACCGGTCGCTCACGGCGCCCTGGTTGTATCCGTCGAACTCGGGCACCCAGGCGTGACGGGAGAGATCGTAGACGGCGCTGCCTTCGACACCCGGGCCATAGGCCAGAAGGAGTCGCTGCCCGGCCTGGACCATGGGATAGTCGGCGGGAGCGGCGATCCAGGCTTGCTGGGAGGGGTCAAAGATCTCCAGGCGGTGTTCGCGGTGGCGAAAGACCAGGGCGGCGCCCTCCAGGCCGTAGACCCGCTCGCCGCCATGGTCCTGGTCGGTGATGACGATCTTCCCGTCCTGGCTCCGCTCGACGTGCACCTGAGCGGGAAACGGAAGCGCAAGCCCAACAAACATGGTGCCGAGGATAAGAGATAGCATCGGCCTATTCAGAGAGCCTTTGAGCCCTGCCATGCCTGCGCTCCTTCTTGCCCTTATCGGGTGAAACTGAAGCCAACGGAGGTGTTCCCGTCCGGATTCTGGAAGGTGATGGCGACCGCCTGACCCTTGGGCAGCATCGCCTTGAGCCGGTTGCCGCCGCCGAGAACCATCCGCGTCTGGCGCGTCTTGGCCTCGGTTCCTTTGAACGTGCTCGACGGCACCTGCACGCCGTTGATGAAGCCCACACTGCCGTCCTGGAAATTCCAGCCCGTGAGCTTGAGGCGGAAGGGGTCCTGAAGAACCTTGGCGTTCAGCACCGCCGGGAAGACGTCGCCGCAGATGAGATCATCACGGATGCCGGTCACGTCTTTGGCTTGGTGGACATCGATCGGAATCATAGTGGTCCCGGGCCAGTTCCGAGTCGTTATCGGGCAATCCAGGGCCGATAATGAAGTGGGGCGGGCGGCCACGGCCAGGGTCTGGCTGGCACAGGCCTCCGGCGCATTCCCGGAGAGGTCCACGCTAGAGAGGCTAACGCCGTAGGGCATAGGCCATTGGCTCTCATCACGGCCCTGACTAATGAAAACGTATCCATCTTGCGACGATAGGGTGTTGTAAATGCTCGAGTCTGGGGCGATGGCCTGATTGCCATAAAGCTGACACCATAGCGGGGTGCCAGAAGAATCCAAGGCCTCTAACATAGGCCATCCTGAAGGGTACTGGCCGCCTGGCATGCCCCCCGTGAGGCCGGACAGTAAGATAGTACCATCCTGAAAAGTTCTGATGGTCTGGATAGTAGCCGGCCCCATGGTTGGGTAGTCTGGGAACGTAAGTTCCTCCTGCCAGAGTATATCTCCAGAGGGATCCAGATGCATGACCACGCTTGGGCAGCAGCTCTCCGCATAGTATGCGAGCACCAGGCTTCCATCCGCCATGCCGGCCAGAACTGGCTGGTTGCCGTACGGAGGGCCTTCATACCGATGCGCCCACTCCACATTGCCGTCCGAATCCACCTTGATCAGCTCGGTTCCATTTGGAGTCGCGTTGAGGCTACCTAGCATCACGATGCCACCATCGGGTGCGGCCTGAATCGCATTGGGCGTCGGGGCCGGATCGTATTCGATGAGCCAGATCGGGGCCAGCGTCTCTCCATCCACCTTCGTGAGGGATAGATTTTGATTTAAGAAGTAGTAATCCCCATTCGAAGAGCGGGTCACATCCGTGCCTCCGCCGTAAGAGAACGCGTACCCCACCTTGGACAGGATTTCGCCGTCGGCGTTGGCCGTTATGAGCATGGCGCTGGGGATGTAAAAGGTGAATGTTCCATCGCCGTTATCAAGAAGGCGCCAGATGTAGCCGTTCTTGGCGTACTGCTTGACCCACAGCAGGTTGCCATGTACGTCGGTGCGCAAAATACAGACCGGATGGGTGCCCACCGGCGGGCCGGCGCTCAGATAGCCTCCGCCAGAGAATGGTATCAAGAGGCTCGTGAATGGGCTCGTCGCCTTCTTCGCCGTCTGATAATAAACGTGAAGCCAGCGTTCTTGGGCCTCGATATGCTGGAGGCCAAGCAAGAGAAGAGTGATCCAAACCATCACCCGGATTATTGTCTTCGTGGCCGGCACCATCAATGCCTCCCCAGAGTTATACCCGGGCCGGCAACAGCCGGCCCGGGTATACAAGGTCGACTAATGATACAGGCTGATGTTCCGGGTCTCGATTGTGCCGTAGTCGGAAGAGATGGTGACCGGGTAGTTCACGCTACCTGTGCCATAGCCACCAGTGCCGGAATAGGTGCCTACCAAGTAGATCGTGATTGGTATGCGCCCTTGGGCATCTGGTGAGCCCTGGATGATCGAGTAGTTCAAATGGAAATCCGAACAATTCCCTTGGGTCGCGGAACAGGTGCCGATCGTGACTTTTACAGTCGAAGCCTCGCTGGGTCCCACAACAAAGGACTCGATGCGCTGGGTGGTGCCGGTGGCGGGAAAGCTCAGCGGACAACCGCTGCCGGAGATCAGGCACGAGGTTGTGTAGGAATTAGCCGCCATGGAAGGTTCGACGGTAAAGTTGACCTGCGAAGCACGGGTGGGCGTGCCTGGGTCATCTTTCGTGGCGAAGTAGGGTTTACATGAACCAGGTGCATGCGTCGGCGCCCACGCCGTAAAGGTTGTCCCCCAACCTGCGTCCGAGGAAGTCGGTCCGGTGACGTAAATAACCGTCGGATGAGCAGGGTCAGAGAAGACCCAGCTCCTTCCGTCGTCGTTCGTGATTGCCTTGATCCGGTAGAGGTTCTGCCCGTGGAAGGTAACGTGGCTCGTCGCACCCTGCAGAGGCCGGATCGCCAGATCTCCGGGTTGACCGCTCGCGTTGGTGGTGTATCCCACGCTGTTGGTGGGGCCATAACCAGCTCCGGGGCCAAAGACCAGCGCCGACGAGGGGGGAAGGAAGGTGACCGGATTGGCAGCCGCTACCTTGAGAGCAACGTATTTGGCCGAAGGATAGTTGTAGTCACTTGAATCGATGACCGAATTGTCCGGGTTAATCAGGTCAAGCTCTAGCGCTTGATTGGTCGCGATGCATGGCGTACTCGAGGTGCAGACGGTCGGAGCGCCATCCGCGGTCCAAGTGCCACTCCAGAGAGTGCCGCTGTTCGTGAGGCTGTTGCCCTTGATTCGCACCTTGAGCGGAGGGCTGCTGGTGTCCTTCGCGAAGAGCATAGGGTAGCCAACGGTACCGGTCGTCTTCTTGAAGACATGCAACCCCGGCGCCGTAATTTGGAGCTGTCCTCCACCCAGGACGGTGGTGGTGGCGCCCGCACCAATAACTGGATTGGCGGCAATGCGGTCTGGGAACCCCCACCGGAAGCCCATCTCGACGCCAGCGCTGCTGATCGAGTACACGGGAGTTGAGGCCTTCTCGGAGGTGCTGGTGTTCTTCACCTTGATGATGCCAGTAACCAACTGGTTCGGTGTCGGCGAATTGGGCACCGTGCATGTGATGGTATAGGAGTTGTTGGAGGAGTTCCAGGTGACGCTGACCCCCGTGCCCCTGGTAACAGTCGTAGTGCCTTGGACCTCGAACTTTACGACCGCATTGCTGGCGGTCATGCCCGATGCAAACCCGGTGGCCTGTAGCACGATCTGCTGGTGCGCGGGAAAGTCGGGGCTGGATGTGTTGGGGAGGTCGCTGTTGTGGCCGTAGGCCGCCGTCCCGAGTACGGCCACCGAGTGGCCCGAGGTCGAGACGAATTGCATGTCGCCATCGCCGTCCACTACGGGTGGCGGAAGCGTCGGGTCCCCGACAGGCAGGGCTTCGGCCATGGCTCCCTGCGTGCCGGAAGCGGGCACGAAGGTCAGTGAAGCGTCATCCAGGTCGAACGCCGTGGGGCTGGATGCCGATTGGATATCGGCCCCAAAGTGCAGCCGATAGTCGCTGGTCGCGTAGAGCCCCATGTTTTCTGGTGAAAACCGCAACGAGAAGAATTGCCAGCCAGCCTGCCCATTGGCTACCAGTGTGGTCAACGGGATGATCTGACCGGAGTCGGCATCTACCAGATCCACATAGAGGACGTCCGCATGGGACGCCCCGGGCATAGGATTTTCGACCTTCCAATAAAACGATAGCGTGGCGCTCTGGGCATATTGGTCCAAGGCGCCGATGGGCTGCTCAAGGGTATCCGTGGTCTTCGGCGTTCCTCCGAGCCTTGCAGTCCAAGACCCACCATGCGCCTGATCGGTGCCAACCTGCAGGATCAGGCTATCATTCATTGGTCGTTGAGCTCTGATCCCACGCCAACAGGGCCGGTTGATCCTCAAAGTCGCCACCCCGCAACACGTTACCGCCCGTCGATGCGCTCTGCCCGAAGGCCGCCAGCGTGCTGGCACAAATGATGCTCACCGCTAACCCCATGATGCCCAATCTCTTCGTGTTCATGTGTCCTTCTCCTTCCGCACACTTGCCCCAACACCCATCAGAATGGTAGACCTCTCCGATTCACCCCGCTTTCTCTCTCCGTGCCCGGCCGCGGCTCGGCGCCAGTTCTCCATAGGCTGGGTCAGTGAGTCTTGGCTTAGGAGTCCCCTCTCCCCATATTTCCAATGCGATCCTACTCCCCACATCCATGGGTTGAGCAAAATATGGGTCATACCATCATGCTTGTCCTCAGTCTGAGGTATGAGTCCTAACTCATACTTTAGGTTGATGCCAAAATGGCCTTCCTAGTGTAATTTATTGAACAACAAGAGGTTGCGGAGATTCGCCTGGAACGGGGAAGTCTCGCGAGTTGCCGCGCCTTCTCGCGCCTCCCCCGGACCCCCACCCGCATACAGCGCGCCGGACTTCCGTCGCGCTGCATAGCCGTCGCGAAGCGGCTGGCCGGGCGATCTTGGGGAGCCGGTCTCCCGTGCGGCTGCCGCAGTGAAGCTAGTGTGCCCCTTCCCGCCGGAGGTGGGCATCGAGCTCCCGGCGGGCTTTGCCGAGTTCCGGAAGCCTTCCCAACAGCTTGATCGCCACGCCGAGGGCCTGACCGAGAGGCAGGAGCATCTCCCGAAGCTCGGGCCGGCACACGGCGATGGTGGAGGGAATGATCCCACTGGAACTCATGGCGTCGAGGAGGTGGTTGAGAAGGGAGTCCGGGGCCGCCTCGGGCGAATCCATGTCCAGGGCTACAATGAGGTCGCTCCTGGGTTCCACGGCCATGAGGGCGGCAGGGAAGTACGGGTAGCTCTGCGGGCCGTCCTGCACGGGGCTCGGGACGTGGAAGCGATCGACCTGCCAGGTGAAGGGCGAGGAGACACAGGATGCCTTGATCCGTTGAAGGCGTTCGGGGTCGGGTCCGGATTTAGGCCATGGGAGCGCGGGGACCTCCGGAGGTAGCCAGCAGTCCACCCATCCTTCCCCCTCTTGGTTGGCGCAGGGGGTACGGACCAGCAGGCATCCCTTTTTCGGGGCGCAGAGCTTGGGGTTCTCCCGAAGCCTGAGGGCGATCTCCCTCCCTTGTTCGAGGGCCACGCGCAGAAAGCGCGCCTCCCGCCCCGTGACTGGCCGGGGATAGTACCCCGGGCGTTGGCTTTGAAAGAGCGGCCACGCCTGGGAGCCGCGGAACTTGAGCCCCAGCTCCCTGATGACTTTGAGGTCGGGGGGGGCGAGGGTCGCCCGGCTCTCCCACGAAGCCACCAGGCAGTCCTGCATGAAGAAGACCTCCAGGTCCGGCTTTCGCCGGTGGCCCTCCTCCTGGATGCGCCGCCAGGCGGCATACCCGCCTCCGCCTCGGTAGAGAGCCAGCGCGATGTAATCGCCCAGGAGGCCCGTGACGCAGCCATAGCCCACTTCGCCGTCCTCCAGGTTCTGGACGCCGAAGAGGGTGTCGTCCTGCATCCACTCCCACGGTCTAATCTCTCTGAACGCTGCCGCCGCCTCGTAGAGCCGGCGCCACTCTTCAAGGCTGGGGGAGGCTTCCGTTCCTTCCGAGGACCGGGAAGGAGAGTCGACAGCGGGGGCGCTGTTCTCCCCGATCTCTTCCACCTCCTCCAGCGGGAAAGGCAGGACGGAGGTGGGGGTCTGTGGGGGCCGTTCGCGCTCTTGAGCGACCCTGGCCCGTGGTCCCCCGCCAGAGAGCGGTTTGTCCAACCTCCGCCGCCGCTGGACTAGCTGGGACAGAGCGGCGTTCACGGCGGCCACGTCGAAGGCGTTCGGTGCAAATCCCTCGCCCGCCCATTCGTGGCTGGCGCCGTGCTCCTCGTGAGAGGGATTGGAATAGGCCTCCAGGAACCACTGATAACCGCCCGGCCCTCCCACGTCCTCGGGAGGGCAAGCCCGGCTTCCGTCTATGCAGGCTGGGGTGGCGAGGCAAGCCTCCACGGGGAACACTTTCTCCAGGCGAATGGTGTGCATCCAGGAGTCCCCGAAATCGTACTCGTACTCGAAGATATCGCCCGGTTCGCAAGCAAGGCGGCTGATCGTGTACCGCCTTTCATCGTGGACCCCTCTGGAGTCCGGGGCAGCCGGATCGGGCCTTCCATACTCCGTTTCTTCTTCACCGTAGAAGGCGTGCAGGTGGATGTCGCACCATCCCATGGCTGTCTGAAGAATACGGTGGAAACGATCGAGGGTTGTGTCTCGTTGCACCAGAATCCTCCGCCAGATGGGCGGCCGGATGCCATCGAGGGTGACCTTGAGCTGAAACACCTCCCCTGCCAACCGCCCTTTCTTCTGCACCCGAAACCTCCTTCACCGATGGTGGGTCTATTCGCCGCATGGCACCGCACGGCGCCGGAACGGCCGCTTTCCGAATGATCAGTGGCCCCTCCTGGCCTCGTGGCCGCGGATCAGGGCGAGGAACCGTTCCCCGTACTGGGCCGCCTTGACCTCGCCGACCCCCCGGACGCCGAGGAAGGCCCGCCGGGTGACCGGCCGCTTCCGGGCCATGTCCCTCAGGGTCTCGTCGCCGAACACCATGTAGGCCAGGAGGCCGCGCTCGGCCGCGATGCGCTTGCGCAAGGCGCGCAGCTCGTCGAAGAGCGGGCGGTCCACGCCCTCCCATCCCGCCCGGGCCGCCTTCGATTCCCGGCGGGCGCCCTTGGCCGCCGGCTTCAGGAGGCGCGGCTCCTGCCTCCCCTTGAGGAGGGCCCAGCCCTCGGGCGTCACGCCCAGCACGCCGTACTCGCCCTGCTTGACCAGAAAGCCCTGGCCGCAGAGCTGCTCGATCCAGTCCCGCACGCTCTGTCGCCCAGCCTGCGCCAGGATGCCGTAGGTCGAGAGGGACCGGTGGCCGTTGTCCAGGATCCTCTGCTCCCTCGAGCCCGTCAGGACCTGGGCCGTATAGTCCGCGCCGAAGCGCTCCTTGAGGCGAAGCACGCAGGAGAGGATCTTCTGGGCGGTCTCGCGGGCCCCCTCCACGACCTCCAGCTCTCCCAGGCAGACGTCGCAGGCGCCGCACCCGTCGCCGCCGAGCTCCTGGCCGAAGTAGCCCACGAGCACCCGGTGGCGGCAGGTGGTGCCGCGGCAGTAGGCGGCCATCTCGTTGAGCTTCTGCAGAGCCGCTTCGCGCACCTCCGGCTCCAGCTCCCCGAGGAGCGCCTTCCAGGTGAGGAAGTCGGCGCCGGAGTACAGGAGCAGGCACTCCGCCTCCAGTCCGTCGCGCCCGGCCCTCCCGCTCTCCTGCAGGTAGTGCTCCAGGGACTTGGGCATGCCCGCGTGGAGGACGAAGCGCACGTCCGGCCGGTCGATGCCCATACCGAAGGCCACCGTGGCCACCATGACGACGGCCTCCTCCCTGAGGAAGCGCTCCTGGTTCCGCCGCCGCTCCTCGTCGGGCAGGCCCGCGTGGTAGGGAAGCGCGGGGTAGCCCAGGCGGGCCAGCTCGGCGGCGAGGTCGTCCACGTCCGTGCGGCGGATGGCGTAGACGATGCCGGCCTCCCCCCTGTGGCGGTCCAGCGCCTCCCGAAGCAGGCGGCGGCCCCGGTCCGCCGGGGCCACCCGGTAGACCAGATTGGGCCTATCGAAGGAGCCCACGAGCAGGGCGGGGTTCTCGAGCCGGAGCTGGAGGGCCACGTCCTCCCGCACCTTCGGAGTGGCCGTGGCCGTGTAGGCGTGGAGGGCGATCCCCGGCAGGGCCTCTCGGAGGAGCCCGAGCCGCCGGTACTCGGGCCTGAAGTCGTGGCCCCAGTGGCTGATGCAGTGTGCCTCATCCACCGCCAGGAAGGCGGGACCGGCGCTTTGCAGGTGGTCCAGGAATCCCTCCATGAGGAGGCGTTCGGGAGAGACGTAGAGGAGCCTGAGCCCGCCCCCCCTGAGGCTGGCGTAGACGCGGCGCCTCTCTTCTTCCGGCAGGCTGCTGTCCAGCCGGGCCGCCGCCACGCCGCGCTCCCTGAGGCCGTCCACCTGGTCCTTCATGAGCGAGATGAGGGGAGAAACCACCACCGCCGGGCCCTTCGCGACGAGCGCGGGGGCCTGGTAGCAGAGCGACTTGCCCCCGCCGGTGGGCAGCACGACCACGGAGTCCCTTCCCGAGAGGACGCACTCCATGGCCTCGCGCTGGAGGGGGAGAAAGCGGTCGTACCCCCAGTGCCGCTTCATCGCCGCTTGAAGCGCCTCGTTCACCTCACCCCCTCTGCCCGCGTGCGAGCCCATCCGGAATCCCGCCCTTTCCCCGGCCCGACCATGCGCCCGGCCCTGGCGGATCGCGCCCCTTCAGATGAAGAAGTCGGGCATGAGCTCCACGCCGGGTTTGACGGCGTAGCGCCCGAAGTCCGAGATGCCCTCGGCGCGCAGAACCTCCTCGTCGAGGAAGAAGTTCCCCGTGCACTGGCGGCTCGGCCTGGTCAGGACGGCGTGCGCGGCGTCGGCCACGATCTCGGGGGTGCGCGAGCGCTCCACGAGCTCCTGGCCGCCGAGCAGGTTCATGACCGCGGCGGTGGCGATGGTGGTCCTCGGCCAGAGGGCGTTCACGGCCACGCCCTCCTCCCTGAACTCCTCGGCCATGCCCAGCACGCAGAGGCTCATGCCGAACTTGGCCATGGTGTAGGCCACGTGCGGCGCGAACCATCGCGCCTCCAGGTTGAGGGGAGGGGAGATGTTGAGGATGTGCGGGTTCTCCGCCTTAAGCAGGTGGGGCAGGGCCATCTTCGAGCAGAGCCACGTGCCGCGGGCGTTGACGCCGTGCATGAGATCCCACTTCTTGACGGGCAGCTCCAGCGTGCCCCGAAGGTCGATGGCGCTGGCGTTGTTCACGAGGATGTCCAGGCCGCCGAAGGTCTCCACCGTGCGATGCACGGCCTCCTTCACCGACTCCTCGTCGCGGATGTCCACGGCGACGGCCAGCGCCCTCCCGCCGGCGGCCTCCATCTCGGCCGCGGCGGTGTGGATCGTGCCGGGCAGCTTGGGGTGCGGCTCGACGGTCTTGGCGGCGATGACGACGTTGGCCCCGTCGCAGGCCGCCCTCAGGCCGATGGCCTTGCCGATGCCCCGGCTGGCGCCGGTGATGAACAGCGTCTTTCCCTTCAGGTCGCCCATGCTCGGCTCTCCTATGGCGAACGCTCATTGTAGCAAAGGGACGGGGGGAGTTCGGATTTGCGACTGGGGATTTGCGATTGATATGACGAGCGGACTCTGCCCCTCGTCCCTCATCCATCATCGTCCCCTGTCCCTCTGGGGATCAGCTTCTTCTTCTCCCCACTCCTCACTCCTCACTTCCCACTTCCCACCCGGCGGGCCGTCAGGGGTGCCCTTGTCCTCCCAGGCGCTCCAGGAACGACTCCAGCCGCTCGGCCGATTCGGGCGCCACCTCCGTGAAGAGGAACGCGCCCTCCCAAGGCGGGACCGTGGTGGCCCTCACGCATACCGCCTTGCACTCCACCAGCCCCTCCTGCAATTCCACCCGGAGGTGGGCCGCCTTGAGCTGAAGAAAGGGCTGGGGGGACCTAGCCAGCAGGGACGCCGCCGAGAGGTTCAGCACCTGGATAGAGGCCTCCGGCTGGCCCGGCTGCGCGCAGCGGCCTGGGACGGAGACGGGGTATCGGGAGTGGCACCGGCGTTCATCCATCATCGAGCCTCCCTTCTGAATCAGTGTACATCGCGCGAAGCGCGGGTCCAGCGGCTCCGGTACAAGCCTCCCGTCCCTCATCAGGAGATCCGGAGGACCTTGGCTCCCTTGGGGTGGAGCAGGATGGAGCCGACGATGCCCGCCGCCGTGAGGAGCGCCCCAAGGGCGAAGAGGGCCCGCAGGTCCCAGATGAACCAGCAGCGGTGACGAAACTCGAACCCCGTCGCGCCGAGGATGCTCATTCCAGGCTCTCCTAGGCCCCCCTAGTGTTGTGTCCCCGTCATGTGTTTACAGTGGTCTTTTCCCGGGACACAACACTTCCCAATGGGCTCCGCCCCTAGGGCGCCCGCCTGCGGCGGGCTGTTACCCCGAAAGAGCGGGGAGGCTTCCTCCCCGCACCCCTCCGTGTGCTGTCTGTCACCTGCTTCCATTGCAGACCAATCTCTGGGACAGCACACTAGTCGATGCCGCACGCCTTCCGGGCGCGCGCCAGCGTGGCCGCGGCGATGGGACGCACCTTGCGGGCGCCCTCGCGGAGGACCTCCTCCACGTAGTCAGGACGCCGGACCAGCTCCTTGCGCCGCTCGCGGGCGGGGCCGAAGGTCTCGTCCAGAACGGCGATGAGGCGCTTCTTGGCGTCCGAATACTTGAGGCCGCCCTTGAGGAAGCGCTCCCGCCACTCGGCCTCCTCCTCCTTGGAGACGAAGAGCTTGAGGAGGTTGAAGACGTTGTTGGCGTCCGGGTCCTTGGGCGCCTCCACGGGTGCTGAATCGGTCACGACGGCCATGACGCGCTCCTTGAGGGCCTTGCCTTCGAGGAAGATGCCGATGTCGTTGCCGTAGGACTTGCTCATCTTCTGGCCGTCGATCCCGGGAACCACGCCCGTCTCCGGCAGAATGCGGTCCTCGGGGATCACGAAGACTTCCAGCCCGTAAGTGTTGTTGAAGCGCTGGGCGATGTCGCGCGTGACCTCCACGTGCTGCTTCTGGTCCTTGCCCACGGGCACGACATTGGAATCCACGATGAGGATGTCCGCGGCCATGAGCACCGGATAGGCGAAGAGGCCGTGGTCGGGAGAGAGGCCCTTGGCCAGCTTGTCCTTGTAGGAGTGGCAGCGCTCCAACAAACCCATGGGAGTCACCGTGGTCAGCAGCCACGTGAGCTCGGGCACCTCGTGGATGTCCGACTGGCGGTAGAAGGTGCATCGCGCGGGGTCCAGGCCCAGGGCCAGGTAATCGAGCGCCACGTCGCGCACGTGTTCGCGGAGCGCCTGGGGCTCCTTCACCGTGGTGAGGGCGTGGAAGTCGGCGATGAAGTAGAAGGCCTCGCCCCTGTCCTGGAGCTCGAGGTGCTGGCGCATGGCGCCCAGATAGTTTCCGATGTGCAGCTTGCCCGACGGCTGGATGCCCGAGAGAATGCGCATGAAGACGGCCCTCCTCAACGGAGGCGAGTGTAGCAAAGAGATGGAGACAGGGAAACAGACGGGGTATCGGTCGCTTTTCTCTCCATCCCCCGCACCTGGGTGTCTTCGTGTCTTGGTGTCTTGGTGTCTTGGTGGTGAAGTTCTTCTTTTCAGCCCTCCCGGTTGTTTGCCGCGGGACCATCCGGTATCCTTGGATTCAAACCAGAGCAGGAGGCCCCTGATGGACAGGAAAGTTGCACTGGTCACGGGTGGGAGCCGGGGCATCGGCGCCGCCATCGTGAAGGCTTTGGCGCAGCGAGGTTTTCGCGTGGCCGTGAACTGCCTCGCGAACGTGGGGATGGCCGAGCGCGTGCTGGCGGAATCGGGCGGCGAGGGCGCGGTCTTCCCGGCGGACGTGCGGGATCCCAAGGCCCTGCGGGAGATGGTGTCCGCCGTGGAGAAGCGGCTGGGGCCGGTGGAGGCCGCCGTGCACAACGCCAACATCTCCTTCCCCATGGGGCCCTTCTGGCAGCTTCCCTGGGAGGGCGTCAGCGCCAAGCTCCTGGGCGAGCTGGGCGCCTTTCACGCCCTCGCCTCCGCGGTGGTGCCGGGCATGGTGGAGCGCAAGTGGGGCCGCATCGTGGCCGTCTCCTCCTCCCTCTCGCGCTTCGCGAGCGACGGCTTCGGCGCCCACGCCGCGGCCAAGTCGGCGCTGGACGGGGCCTGCCGAGTGCTCTCGCGGGAGACGGGGCCGCACGGCATCACCGTCAACGTGGTCGCGCCCGGCCTCGTGGAGACCGATGCCACCTCCTGGCAATCCGCGGAGCAGAAGCAGTTTGTCGCCACGCTCACGCCCCTCAAGCGCAACGGCCAGCCACGGGACATCGGCCCCGTCGTGGCCTTCCTCTGCAGCGACGAGGCGCGCTGGATCACGGGACAGTACATACCGCTCAACGGCGGGATCAACACGGTGTGAGGGAAAGTTCGGAAAGCGGAATTCGGAGCAAAGATAAACCAGAGACACAGAGAGAGATGGATTTCGGAGAAACCGCTCGGCGAAGTTGTCTCTGGTACCGGACTCCCGCTCCCTTCCAAAGGAGAGACCATGATCATCGAAACCGTGGATGGCTTGAAGGGACGGCTGTCTATCGCCATTGAACATTCCGGGCCCGGCGGCGCGCCGAGGGTGACCCATCCCGAAGCCTTCCGGGGCCCGCTCACGGACGATCTCGTCCAGACGGCCGTCTTCGCGGCCGATCCCGAGGTCAAGGGCCGGGCGCGCTTCGCTCTCAAGACGGCGGGGGCGCAGCTTGGGGTCCACCTCGCCTCCATCCACTCCCTCTACACCGCCATGGGCCAGAAGGAGACGGGAGGCTTCACGGTGCCCGCCATGAACATCCGCGGGCTGGCCTACGACACGGCCCGGGCCTTCTTCCGCGCCGCCATCCCCAAGGCCTGCGGCGCCTTCCTCTTCGAGATCGCCAAGAGCGAGATGGGCTACACCGACCAGCGGCCCCACGAGTACGTGGCGGTGATGATCGCGGCCGCCCTGCGCGAGGGGTACACGGGCCCTCTCTTCATCCAGGGCGACCACTTCCAGGCCTCGGCCAAGGGCTACTTCGCCGACCGGGAGAAGGAGCTCGGCGGCCTGAGGGCGCTCATCCGCGAGGCGCTCTCGGCGGGCTTCTACAACATCGACATCGACTCCTCCACCCTCGTGGTCCTCGAACGGCCGGACCTGCCCTCGCAGCAGCGCGACAACGGCGAGGTCTGCGCCCTGCTGACGCGCTTCATCCGGGACCACGAGCCAGAAGGCACCACCGTCTCCGTGGGCGGGGAGATCGGCGAGGTGGGCGGCCACAACAGCACGGTGGAGGAGTTCGAGGCCTTCATGGGCGAGTACCAGCGGGGCCTCGGCGATGCGGAGGGGATCAGGAAGATCTCCGTCCAGACCGGCACGAGCCACGGCGGCGTGGTCCTTCCCGACGGAACGGTGGCCAAGGTGAAGCTCGACTTCGACGTCCTCTCCTCCATCGCCGCCATCGCACAGGAGCGCTTCGGCATGGCGGGCACGGTCCAGCACGGCGCCTCCACCCTCCCCGACGAGGCCTTCCACGAGTTCCCGCGGCACGGGGCCTGCGAGGTGCACCTGGCCACCGGCTTCCAAAACATGATCTACGACCACCCGGCCCTGCCCGCGGACTTCCGGGAGCACGTCTACCAGCACCTGAAGACGGCCTTCGCGAAGGAGCTGAAGGCCGGAGAAACGGAGGATCAGTTCCTCTACAAGACCCGCAAGAAGGGCTTCGGCGGAGAGCTGAAGCGGGAGTGGTGGCACCTGCCGGCCCCGGTACGGGAGGAGATCGGGCAGGCTCTTCAGGCCAAGTTCGCCTTCCTCATCGACCAGTTGAACGTGACCGGCACCCACGACGTGGTGCGTCGCTTCGTCATGCCCGAGCCGCCCTCTCCGGACGCGGCGGCCGAGATCGCCGCCTGCGGCGCGCCGCGGACGCCCGCCAAGGCCGAGGAGAATCCCAGGGCCGATTGACCATCGAGACGCCGAGGGCCCCGCCGTCCCCAGCACGGGCAGTCCCCGGTCCCTCTGGAAAAAAATCCCCGCCGGAAGGACCCTTTTCCCCTCGGCCTTCCCGCGGGGCGTCATCCGCTTCCTCCTCGACGTATGGACGTCGTATGGACTTCGTGGCCCGTATCGGTGCTATCATCCAGTCAGCGCCGGAGGACGGGGGCGGAGCGGGTGCGGGTTCGCGGGTTTCAACGTTCCTGCGGCGTCTTTTCAGGAGGTCTCTCATGGTGAACAAGGCGTTTCGACAGTGGGCAGTGGTCGCCGCGGCCCTCGCGCTCGCCACGGCGGTCTCGGCCAAGAACCCGTCCCGGATCCAGTATTCCGTGGATCCCTCCACCACCGTCCCCTCCGCCACCGTGGTCTCGCGCACCGGCGAGACCGTGGTCATCTTCAAGGTGGCGAGCATCACCGCCGGCGACACCTTCTCCTTCACCATGACCATGAACCCCGGCAAGGGGGCCGACAAACTCGCCTACCCCATCACCACCGCCTTCAGGGTCACCGGCAGCAGTGATCTTCAGACGACGCTCACCCCCGATTCCGCCCTCTTCGATTCGGCCACCTCGACGCCCGGCACCTCCGTGACCGTCACCATAGCCGCGGGCGACTACAGCCACATCAAGAGGCTGAGCGTGAAGATCAAGGCGATTCCGCAAGCCGGCGCCAGGCTCGGCGCTGGCCCCGGCGTCAAGGTCGTGATCCTCAAGAGCTCCAAGGCCTCCGCGACGGCCGAAGCGGGCATGCTGGAGGACCTGCAGGAGGCCCTCGCTCCGGAACCGGCCCCGGCCGAGGCGGCCCCTCCACCCGACGATCCCGCGAACTGGTGAAATCCGAGGCCCGTATGGTCTAAAGAGAAGGCGCCCGCCTCTGCGTGCGGGCGCCTTCCCTTTGTGCTGGGCCGTCCGACGCCCGGCTCCGGGCGAAGCGGTGCACCCGCCGACGCCCCAGCCCCCACCGCTGGCCAGGGCCAAAATGGCCGCACATGGCGATCCGCCGGAGCCGAAGCGGCTATCGCCGAATCCTGTCCGGGACCCCGGTTCACGGTTGTTTCGGAAGTCCTCACGGCTCCCTCTCCGAACGGGCGCGGGATGGTACGCCCCTTGCATTGGAGGGAGCGGTGACTTCGGGGCGCGGGTCATGGCCCGCTCCGCTCCCGAATGGAGGCACCCATGAGGAGAATGAGAGCCATCGCTCCACTATCGACACTCTTTCTCATGCTGGCCGTGGCGGCCATGGCGAACGAGCCGGCCCGCATCAACTATTCGGTGGAGCCCTCCAGCACCGGCCCCTCGGCGACCGTGGTCTCCAAGGACGGCGAAACGGTGGTCATCTTCGAGGTGCCCTCCTTCAACCCCGGCACCGCGCTCTCCTTTACCTTCAGCATGAGACCCGGGAAAGCGGTGAACCGGGCCGTCTATCCCAATTACGCCACCCTGGCCGCCGTCGGGAACGACGGGCTGGAGGCCGCTTTCACGCCTTCCATGGTCAGCTTCGACGCACCCCTGAGCGTGGCCACCAGCGGCGTCACCCTCACCCTTGCCCCCGGCAACTACCGGGGACTTCGTAGACTGGAAATGAGAATCCTGGCCCACCCCGATCCCGGAACCATGCTCGGGGAGGGCCCCGGCGTCAAGGTCGTGGTCTTGAAGGACAGGAAGGCCGCCCGTGCAAGCCGCGAGTCCGGCATGCTCCAGGACGTCAAAGACGCCCTGGCCCCCGGGGCTGGAACTCGGGCTGCGCTCCCGGCCGACGCACCGTAAGGACTCAGAACACCAGACCGGCCCGACGCACGGGGGGAGGCGGCCGCCTCCCCCCTTCGCTTGTATGGCCCGCACCAACCATAATCATACGACTATGCGCTTGCATACTGTATTTGAGCGCTCTATATTCCCTCCGAATCACCATGGAGGGCCCAATGGCCGAGAGGGAAACCGACACGAGCGATATCCGCCAGCTCTTGACCGAGCTGCGTAAGCGACTTGGGTTCAGCCAGGAAAAGCTAGCGAGCGAGCTGGGAGTTTCCTTCCCCACCGTGTACCGCTGGGAGAAGGGAAAGAGCCAGCCGGATACCTTGGCCCTTCAATCCATCGAGCGCTTCATCAAGGGCCTTGGGGCGCCTTACGCGGACCTGCGTGAGCGTTTCGCTCTCCTCCGGCCCTTCACCACGTCCCGCCGTCCCCGCGGCCGCCCCTCCAAGAAGGCCGCCGGCAAGGAGGCGGGCAGCGCCATGGACATCAAGGCCATGGAGAACCTGCTCTGGAAGGCAGCCTGCTCCATTCGAGGCGAGAAGGACGCCCCCAAGTTCAAGGACTACATCTTGCCCCTCCTCTTCATCAAGCGGCTCTCGGACGTCTTCGAGGACGAACTGGCCCGCCTGGTGGAGCAATTCGGCGACGAGGCCACGGCACGCACCGTTCTCGAAGCGGATCACTCCCTGGTCCGGTTCTACCTGCCGCCGGAAGCCACCTGGCCCGTCCTGAGCGGGCGCCAGTCCTTCGACTGGCCGGAGGGCAAGCGCCCCCGCACCCTCGGCGAGCAAGTAACCACGACCATCCGGGCCATCGCAAAGGCAAACCCGTCCCTCCAGGGGGTCATCGACCTGGTGGACTTCAACGAGACCCGCAACGGCGAGCGGGAGATCAGCGACGAGGCCCTCTCCAAGGTCATCGAACTCCTCAGCCAGCCCAAGCACCGGCTGGGGCTCAAGGATGTGGAGCCCGACTTTCTGGGCCGGGCCTATGAATACCTCCTCCGCAAGTTCGCCGAAGGGCAGGGCCAGAGCGCCGGCGAGTTCTTCACCCCGATGGAAGTGGGCTGGCTCCTGGCCTACCTCGTGGCGCCGCGCCAGGGGGAGGAGGTCTACGACCCGTGCACGGGCTCGGGGGGCCTTCTCGTCAAGTGCCAGCTCGCCCTCAAGGAGCGGGAGAAGTCCGTGGCCCGGCCCTTGAAGCTCCATGGCCAGGAGCTGACCGGTTCCAGCTTCGCCATCGCCCGGATGAACATGGTGGTCCACGACATGGAGGGCGAGATCGCCCGGGGCAACACCATGGTCAACCCCAAGTTCCTCGATGGCGCGAGCCTGAAGCGCTTCGACCTGGTGGTCACCAACCCCATGTGGAACCAGAAGACCTTCGAGCCGGCCACCTACGAGAACGATCCGTACGAGCGCTTTTCCGCCCGCGGCGGCTTCGCCCCCGCCTCGAGCGCCGATTGGGGCTGGCTTCAGCATGTCCACGCCAGCCTGAAGGAGCGGGGCCGCGCCGCCGTGGTCATCGACACGGGGGCCGCCAGCCGGGGTAGTGGCAACGAGGGCGAGAACCGCGAGAAGGTCATCCGGCGGTGGTTCGTGGAGAACGACCTGATCGAGGGCGTGATCCTCCTGCCCGACAACCTCTTCTACAACACCACCGCCGCGGGCCTCATCGTCGTCCTGAACAACGCCAAGCGGGAAGACCGGAAGGGCAAGATCCTCTTCATCAACGCCAGCGCCGAGTTCCAGAAAGGCCGCCCCAAGAACTTCCTGCCCGAGGATACGGTCAAGCGCCTCGCCCAGGCCTTCCACGAGGGGAAGGAGGTCGAGCACCTCCTCAAGGTGGTCGCACTGGAGGAGATCGCCGCCAACGACTTCAACCTCTCCCCCTCGCGCTACGTGACCAGCCTCGCCCCCACCGAACACCGGGACATCCAGACCCTCCTGGACGAGCTGGCGAAACACCAGCGGGAGGCGCAGGTACTGGACCATCAATTGGCGGGCATCTTCACGGGGTTGGGGTACCGGTGGGGAGGTGAGGCATGACCAACCATCGTCTGCACAGCCAGATTCTCAAGGAGTCCAGCCCTTCAAGGCGCCACATTGGCACCTTAAAGAGCGCCCTTGACCCTTACTGTTCAGAGGGCTATATTCCCTGTGTACTCTGCTCCCCGTTGGATCAGCCGAAAGGCCTCCGGCGGGGTTTTGCTTTTAGGGGGGTCCGATGCCACTAGACCCCTCTGCCAAGAACGCGACCGCTTTTCAAGACTATGGTGGACTTCTCGCCAGCATGGTTTCCCTCATTGAGGAGGCGCGGCGGTGCTCTGCTAGAACCGTCAATGCGATCATGACCGCGACCTACTGGGAAATCGGTCGCAGAGTCGTTCAGAGCGAACAAGCGGGCCTCCGCCGGGCAGGTTACGGAGATGCCCTCTTAAAGCGCCTATCCGACGACCTGACATCCCGATTCGGTCGTGGCTTTTCACCGGACAACATCGAGAATATGCGCCGCTTCTATCTCGCGTTCGATACTGTTGAAATTTCCGAGACACCGTCTCGGAAATTGGGCCAAAAGAAAACCGAGACACCGTCTCGGAAATCCAAGGCGGCGTCGCCACTGCCAAGCCTGAGTGACCTGTCTCGGCGCTTCCCCTTACCCTGGTCGGCCTACGTGCGCCTCCTCTCGGTGAAGGACGAGGCCGGGCGGCGCTTCTACGAGGAGGAAGCCCTTCGCTCGGGATGGTCCGTGCGCCAGCTCGACCGCCAGATCCAGTCCCTCTTCTACGAACGGACGACTCTGTCCAAGAACAAGGCCGCCTTGCTCACCAAGGGCGCCAGGGCTCTTCCCCAGGACGCGGTGCAGCCGGAGGAGGAGATCAAGGACCCCTTCGTCCTGGAGTTCCTCGGCCTGAAGGATGAGTACTCCGAGAGCGACATCGAGGAGGCCCTCATCCAGCATCTGGAGCACTTCCTCTTGGAGCTCGGGGAAGACTTCGCCTTCATGGGCCGCCAGCGCCGCCTGCGGGTGGGCGACGAGTGGTACCGGGTGGACCTGCTCTTCTTCCACCGCCGCCTCAAGTGCCTTATGGTCATTGACCTCAAGACCGGTAAGTTCACCCACGCCGACGCGGGCCAGATGCACCTCTACCTGAACTACGCCCGCGAGCACTGGATGCGCGAGGGCGAGAATCCGCCCGTGGGCCTCATCCTCTGCGCCCAGAAGGACGAGGCCGTCGCCAAATACGCCCTGGAGGGCCTGCCCAACAAGGTCCTCGCCGCCGAATACAAGATGATCCTGCCCGAGGAGAAGGTCATCGTTCGGGAGCTGGAGGCGACCCGGAAAATGCTGGAGGAGCGGAGAAAGAAATGACCAAGGCCCCCAATGCTCTCGCACGGCAGGTCACCGAAGTAGCATTGCTCATCCGATCCATCCGATCCGTCAAGGTCATCTTGGACGAAGACATCGCCCGCTTGTACGGGGTGGAAACGAAGGTGCTCCTGCGGGCCGTCAAACGCAATCTCGACCGCTTCCCCGGAGATTTCATGTTCCAGCTTTCTCCGGAAGAGTTTCAGGACTTGAGGCGCCAATTTGGCACCTCAAAGGGCGGACCGCTTGACGGAGTCTCTTTCAAGGACTATATTGATATCTTGATCTGCTCCCCGCTGGACTTGCCGCAAGGCCTCCGGCGGGGTTTTGCTTTTACGGGGGTTCTATGCCAGTAGAACCCTCGGTCAAGCGGACCATTGCCTTCTTTGACGGCCAAAACCTGTTCTACGCTGCAAGGGACGCCTTCGGGTACACTTACCCGAACTACGACCCGCATGCGCTTGCCCAACAGGTCTGTACGCCGCGGGGTTGGGGGCTCGCTCAAGTCCGATTCTACACGGGCATTGCGGACCCTCGCGTGAAACCTTTTTGGCATGATTTCTGGGTTCGCAAGCTCACGACGATGGGCAAGATGGGTCTCTGGACCTTCTCGCGGCCTCTGCGGTACCGCAACGAGACGGTAACTTTGTCGGACGGCAAAGAAGCCACGGTCTCCGTGGGCCGCGAGAAGGGGATCGACGTCCGCCTTGCGCTCGATGTGGTGCGCATGGCCCGCGCCAATGAACTGGATGTAGCCCTGCTCTTCAGCCAGAATCAGGATCTCTCCGAAGTAGCCGATGAGGTTAGAGCCATTTCCATGGCTCAGAACCGCTGGATTAAAATGGCCTGCGCATTTCCCGTGAGCCCCACCTACACCAACACCCGCGGAATCAACAGGACAGACTGGATACCCATGGATAAAGCCCTTTACGATGCCTGCCTGGATCCCACCGATTACCGGACCGGGGGCAAACCTTGAGCGGAGACCTTCCAGAAATGGCAAACGGTGAAGTTCCGGAGGGATGGGCCATTGCTCCGATTGGATCTCTTTGTACCCGAACGGAGAACGTGAACCCTGCACGCCAGCCACGAGCAACCTTTGATTACATCGATGTATCGGCGATCAGCAATGAATCGTGGTCGATCACCGGCTCGACAACGTACCAAGGTTCGCAGGCGCCGAGTCGGGCACGGAAGCTCGTTCGAGGAGGTGATGTGATCTTCGCGACCGTACGGCCGACACTTAAGCGAGTAGCCCTAATTCCAGGTAGTCGCGACGGGCAGGTGGCTTCCACCGCCTTCTGCATCCTGCGGTCAGTTCCAGAAAAACTTAACAACCAATTTTTATACTATTCGCTCCTCACGGAGGATTTCACTGCGCGAATGGAGAACCTCCAGCGAGGTGCAAGCTATCCTGCCGTAAGCGATGGCAACATCTTGGAGCAAGAGATTCTGCTTCCGCCGCTTCCCGAACAGCAGGCCATTGCGGGGGTGTTGTCCAAGCTCCAGGAGGCGGTGGAAACGCGGGACAAGATCATCGCCACCCTCAAGGAACTCAAGGCCGCCACCCTCGCCAAGCTCTTCCGCGAAGGCCTCCGCGGCGAGCCCCTCAAAGAAACCGAAATCGGCGAGATACCAGAGAGTTGGGAGGTCGTGCCGTTAAAGGAAGTTGTGGAACTTCAACGTGGCTTCGACCTCCCAAGCCGACTGCGCAAGGCAGGAAATGTGCCGGTGGTCTCGTCCTCGGGCGTTACGGGCACACATGAATCTGCAATGGTGAAGGGGCCGGGGGTTGTGACCGGGCGCTACGGAACATTAGGACAAGTCTTCTATGTCGAAGAAGACTTCTGGCCCCTAAACACTACTCTCTTTGCCAAGGACTTTAAGGGCAACAACCCACTTTTCGTGAGTTATCTCCTTCAAACGCTTCAGATGGGCGACCATAACGACAAGTCAGCCGTTCCCGGTGTGAACCGGAACTCTCTCCATATCATCCCAGTCGGCAAGCCCTCAATCGAAGAACAGATAGCAATTGGCGCTAGTCTGCGAGCCATCGAAATGAGGATCAGTCTGACTGAAGCAGAGCGCGATTTGGCTAACCGCCTTTTCGCATCAATGCTCCACCTTCTCATGACCGGTGAATTGCGGGTGAACCTCCAATGAAAATACAGCCGCTGGAGAGACTGATCCAACCTGACGCCCGTACGCTTCGCTTCACTCCGCAGGGGTTCTCACTCCAAGGGACGCTAAAGCCGGAGGCGTCCCTTGAGTTCGTGCAGGGCTTGATCAAGGATTGCCTGCTTGACGAAAAAGTTCCAGACGACTTGAGAAAGCAATTCGATACCATATGCATGCTCCACGTCCACGGCTTCTTTGTCTATGAATTTTTCACCATAGCCTTTAGCCAGATGCTCTTCCTCCTTGAAGGAGCCCTGCGGCTATGGTTCGCAGAGAGGCACCAGACGAAGAAGACGCCATCTGGATTGCAAAGTCTACTTGCACACGTCGAAAATTCGGGTGCGCTATCAGGGATCGCCAGCAAGAAGCAAATGGAAGCCTTGCGGCGTCTCCGTGATCACTTCGCGCACCCAAAAGGGCTGACCATTCTCACACCAATAGACTCCGCCCAAAGAATCAGAGATGGCGCCCTCTTGATAAACGCATTGTGGGGCGAAAAGACGGGCGCGAAGAAATGAGAACATACTTGCAGCGATACTCGGCACCAAGCGTATGGATTCTTTATGACCGACGAAGTTCGCGCGCTAGAAACTTGACCTCAAGGTAAAGAAAGGACAATAGACCCATGCAGAACCCACCGATCCTTACTGCCCTGGCGGCAGCCGTTCCGGAAGCCCAGAATATCGAACCCTTGGGAGAAGGCGGCTTCAAGCTGGCTTACAGGGCCATGGTTGGAGGCCGCCTTGAGGCATTGAAAGTCCTTTTCGTCCCACCCGAGGAGGATGCGCCCGAAGCCCATGCGGAAATCGTTGGTCGCGTGCGCAGAGAGATTGAATCCCTCGCTACCATCGAGAGCCCATACGTAGTGAAACTGGGCTCACTGGCACCTCGCGTCTGCGAGATCGGAGAGCACCATTATGTAGCCTACTCAGAAGAGCTGCTTCAAGGTCCCTCGCTTCGCGAGAACATACGTGCAGGTCAACGGTTGAGCACAGCGGCATGCGCCACTCTCCTGTGCTGCCTGATCCGCGCCATCGCGGAAATGAAAGTGAAAGACCTGATACACCGTGACATTAAGCCCGACAACATTATCGCTTTGGAGAACGCAGAACGGCCTTACGTCCTCCTGGACTTGGGAGTAGCGTTCAAGCTGCATAGCACACCCATAACCCGTAACCCTGACTTTCGCCAAGGGACCCTGCCTTACATGGCTCCAGAAATGTTCAACCCGAGGTTCCGTGAAATTCTTGATTACCGCAGTGACCTGTACTCTGCCGCAGTGACGGCATACGAAGGCGCTACGGGTGTTCATCCGATCGCGCGAAGGCATGAAGATGACTACACGACAATGTCCCGGGTTGTAGGGATGGTACCACGACCATTGCAGGAGCATCGGGCGGACTTTCCTGTAGCCCTTTGCCGGTTGGTTGACCAGCTAATGAGAAAGAACCCCGCACTGCGTCCTGCGGGATTGGAGTCCCTACTGAGGACTTTGGAGGCGTTTCTATGAAGCTCTATGCGCAACACGGATTTGGACCTTCGGACAAACTGACGCGAGGTGCCAAGGATCGGCTTATTGATGGGGTAATCCTCAGTTCGAGACATCTCACCCCGGACGCCGCAGCGAAATCTGCCGAAGAACTCCGTGGCATCAACGCGGAGTTCGACGTTCTCCTTGACCCCGAATACTACGCAATGTTGCAACTAGGCATGCCAAACGCGCAACTGGGAAAGCTGGACGAAGAAGGGCTATGGCCCCATTTTGTGTCTCATCGCCCAAGCGAGTTTCTTGCGAAGCCGGCGCATATTCAGACTGTGCTCCAAGCTGCTTACCAGGCGCAACGTATCGTTGGTTGCACTTACTTCATAGCTCCGAATATCTACATCAGCCGCTCGTTCGATTCCATCGAATCGGCGGTTGCGCTCAGTTTCATCACCCAATCAAAGGCAATCTCCATGGACATGGCACTCGGGTCGCCCATCCTTGCCACATTATGCGTGACGCGGGACGCGCTAATGAACCAGCAGGAGTTTGAGGCGTTTCTCACGACGTTGACCGCCATTGAGCCCAAGCCTGACGGGATTTACTTGCTGGTCAGCGCCGGAAGCGCAGATGAACAAGGAAAAAGTTCTCGGTCGGACATCATTATTCCGGAAGTGATCGGCAATTGGATGCTCTTAAACTACAGCCTCGCATTGAATGGCATGCGGGTCATCAATGGATGTTCGGATCTTCTATCGCCGCTCCTGGCAATAGCCGGCGCCGAGGCAGGAGCCTCAGGGTGGTGGTCAAACCTCCAATATTTTTCAATGGGAAGGTATATCCGGAATGAAGGAGGAGGGCGACAACCCCTAAGGCGCTATATCAGCACCAGGCTGCTCAACCGGGTGACGGTCAACGAGAGAGAGGCGTTCGTGGCGCTGATTCCTGAAATCGCAAATGGATTAAGCATGGATGCTTGCTACGAAGGCCGGGAGCCAAGCCAAACGGAAGAATCCCTCCAAAGCTGGCAGGCCATCGCGTCACTAAGTGAAGGGGCGGCTTCAGGGGATATCGTGGCGGACCTCGCGAGATTCGGACAACGGATCGAAACTGCGAAGGCCTGCTATCAAGAACTGGTGTCCAGCGGCTTTACGGAAAGATATGAAGCAAACAGAGAGTATCTAGATGCCCTGAGCGGGGGGCTCAAGCACTTTCGAGAAAGAGCGGAGCTCTAGCAGCATGAAGAACCTGTTGAAATGCGTGTGCCCTATATTTTGGTGCAAGGGGTACGCTGGGACGAGGGGTGTAGTGTGCCAAGATTCTTCCGCTGGCCGCATCGTACCCCCAAAGCCCGACATGGATCTTTCGGAAGGTATCCATGTATGGAAGCGCCGATGCACACCGCTCCTCTGGAAGAACAAGAATCGCTACATCGGCGAAATACCTGTACCTATGAGCCTGGACCATCCCCCTTCGCCAATCCGACAATTTGATTTCGAAGGCCCGAATTCGAGCTCCGCGGAAATCAGTCGCATGGCTTGCCGCACGGTTTTTCCCTGGCGCAGTCTTCTGCCTCCAGGCAACCGCCACCAGATCGGCAATTCCGTAGCCGTTCACCGTTACTTGGCGGGCGCATGCAATTTCAGTGTCTGGGTCTTTCAGAGCCAAGCCTTCAATGTAACTCCGAGCAAATGCAATAGTGAAGCGATCCTCACCGGTTGGTACGCCCGGAGAACGGCCAGGGAAGTGTTTCTCTGGTTGATGCGAGCGCACGCGTGGTATCACCCTCACCTGCTTGCCTCCCCAATAGGGAGTTTATCTTAGTGGGTTCATAAGTGCCACCGGCGGTGGCACTGGAGGAAAGAGAGGCGATGACCCCCACCCTCGGCACGGAACGCACGACGGTCCAGAATCCCCTGATCCGGTATGCCGTGGAGATCGGCTGGGCTTACCTGTCCCCCGACGAGGCGTTGACCCTTCGGCGAGGCGCGGGAGGGACGCTGCTCTATTCGGTCCTCCGCGAAAAGCTCATTGCGCTGAACCCTGGCGTGGTGTCGGTGGAGAACGTGGACGCCATCATCGCGACCATCGAGAGCGCCCGCACCTCCATCGAGGGCAACGCCGAGGTCCTGGCCTGGATTCGGGGCGAACGGATGGTGTACGTCCCCGCGGAGAAGCGCACCCGCAACGTGTCCGTAGTGGATTTCGACCCGGGCCAGACAGGACGTAACATCTTTCACGTCACGGACGAATGGGAATACACCAACGGTCGCTTCACGAACCGGGCCGACGTGATGTTTCTTGTGAACGGCATCCCCGTGGCTCTGGTGGAAACCAAGAGCGCCAAGAAGCGGGAAGGCATCGACGAGGCCGTCACGCAGGTGCGTCGCTACCACACCGAGACGCCCGAACTGGTCACCGCCCCCCAGGTATTCGACGTGACGCACATCCTGGACTTCTATTACGGCGGCACGTGGAGCCTGGAGCGCAAGAACATCTACCCGTGGAAGGATGAGCCTGGCGGCGAGACGAATCGCGGCGAGGCGCCGCTCCTACAAGGTCTCTCCGGTTCTGCCGTAGGAGCGCCGCCCCCGGCGCGATTGGACTTCGAGCGGAAGGTGAAGCGTTTCTTTGCCCGCGAGCGCTTTCTGAAGATGCTGGAGGAGTGGATCGTCTTCTTCAAGCGGGACGACGACCTGAAGAAGATCATCCTCCGCCAGCATCAGACCCGCGCCGTGGACAAGGTGGTGGAGCGGGCCCTCGATCCTGAGCGCAAGCGGGGCCTGGTCTGGCACACCCAGGGCTCAGGAAAGACCTTCACCATGATCAAGGCCGCCGAGCAGATTCTCCGCCACGGCGCCTTCGGCAAGCCCACGGTCCTCATGCTCGTGGACCGGAACGAGCTGGAGAGCCAGCTCTTCCAGAACCTCTCCGCCTACGGGCTGGAGGCCCGCTTCGCCGAGAGCAAGGCGGACCTGCGGGAACTCCTGAGCAGCGACTACCGGGGCCTGGTGGTCTCCACGATCCACAAATTCGACGGGGCCGACGAGGGCCTCTGCCCTCGGGACAACGTCTTCGTCTTCGTGGACGAGGCCCACCGTTCCACGGGCGGCGACCTGGGGAACTACCTCGTGGCGGCCCTGCCCAATGCCACGATTCTCGGATTCACGGGGACGCCCATTGACCGTACGGCGTACGGACAGGGCACCTTCAAGGTCTTCGGCAAGGACGATGCCCCGAAAGGCTATCTGGACAAATACTCCATCGCCGAGTCCATCGAGGACGGAACCACCCTCCCCCTGAAGTACACCCTGGCGCCCAACGAGATCCGCGTCCCCATGGACCTTTTGGAGAAGGAATTCCTGGCCCTCGTCGAAGCCGAGGGCGTCAGCGACATCGCCGAGCTGAACAAGATTCTTGAACGGGCCGTGAATCTCAAGACATTCCTCAAGGCCGCGGACCGGGTGGACAAGGTCGCCCGGTTCGTGGCCAAGGACTTCAAAGAAAAAGTCGAGCCCCTGGGCTACAAGGCCTTCCTCGTGGGCGTGGACCGCGAGGCGTGCGCCCTCTACAAGCATGCCCTGGACAAGGTCCTTCCACCCGAGTACTCGGCGGTGGTCTACACCTCGGCCCACAATGACAGCGAGCTGTTGACCGAGTTCAAGCTGGAGGAGCAGGAGGAGACCAAGCTCCGCCGGACCTTCGTCCAGCGGGACACGGTTCCCAAGATCCTCATCGTCACGGAGAAGCTCCTCACGGGCTTCGACGCCCCCATCCTCTACTGCATGTATCTGGACAAGCCCATGCGGGACCACACGCTGCTCCAGGCCATCGCCCGCGTGAACCGCCCTTTCGAGGACGAGAACGGGATCAAGAAACCCGTGGGGTTCGTGGTGGATTTCGTGGGCATCTTCGACAAGCTGGAGAAGGCCCTGGCCTTCGATTCGGACGAGGTGGCCAGCGTCATCCAGAACATCGACGTGCTCAAGGGTCGCTTCGAGACACTCATGCGCGAGAAGGCACCGCCCTATCTGGCTCTTTGCCGGCCGCCACGCCCCGATTCCAGCGGAATCGGGGAGCCCCCGAGCCCCTTCCATGGGAGCCCTTCGAGGGGCTACATCAGGGCAGACTCCGGGCGAAGGGAGCCCCAAGGGAGGGGTGAGGCTCCATCGGGCTTTGCCCGTGGAGCGGGGCCCCAGAGGGCAATCCTCGAAGGATCGGGCTTTGCCCGTCCGGAGAGGGAAGAAGTAGGGCCCTCCCCGCCCTGGGTGATGAACGACAAGTCCGTGGAGGCCGCCATCGAGACCTTTGCGCACAAAGAGGAGCGCGAGCGCTTCTATGAGTTCTATCGGGAGCTGGAGAACCTCTATGAGATCGTTTCTCCCGACGTGGTCCTGCGGCCCTACATCGAGCCCTACGGGCAGATCTCGGTGCTCTACCAGGTCGTGATCAACGCATTCAGCCCCAGGACCCTCCTTCTCAAAGACCTGATGAAAAAGACCGAGCGCCTGGTCCAGGAGCACGCCGGTGTCTATGGGCTGACGCAGACGTTGCCCCTGGTCCGCATCGACGAGAAGGCCCTGGAGGCGTTGCGGTCGCCCGACTCATCGGACACCAACAAGATCATCAACTGCGGAAAGAGCCTGGTTCAATCAGCTCTCGAAGACGGAGGCCGCGAGCCCTACCTCATCCCCATCGGTGAACGGGCCGAGCAGGTCCTCACCCTTTACGACGAGCACCAGGTCAGTACGCAAGAGACGCTGAGCCAGTTGGAAAAACTGCTCAGGGAGTACGTGGAAGCCCGGCAAGAGCGGGAACGGATGGGGCTTGACGTACGGACCTTCACGGTTTACTGGATTCTCAAGCAGCAGGGGATTGCCTCGCCCGAAGCCGTCGCCGCAGAGGTCTGTGGCGTGCTGCAGCGCTTTCCCAACCATCGCGACAACCCCGATGAGATGCGGCGCCTCAAGGCCGATCTCTACAAGGTCTTCTTGAAGGCCGGCGCCAAAGAGACGATGGTCCCCCTTGCCGAACGCATTCTCCGGTTGGGGAACGCATGACCAGCGTGAAGGGCGCATCGCGGCACGGCGCCGCTCCTACAAACGAATCTTCGCCGCCGCATAGGAGCGCCGCCCCCGGCGCGATGGCCTCCCACATCGTTGGCGATTGCGACCGGGAAACCTTTCACCGGGAGGTCCAGGCCTGGGCGCGGAAGATCGGCGTCCAGCCCAGGCGCGTTCAGATTCAACGCATGACCCGAAAGTGGGCCTCCTGGTCGTCTTCCGGCCGAATCTGCTTCAGCGCGGACCTGCTGGCAGAACCCCGCGCCTTTCGCGAAGTCGTCATCGTTCACGAACTCATTCACTGCCTCGTTCCCAACCATGGAAAGCTTTTCAAGAGCCTCATGAAGGCCTATCTGCCGAATGGCCTAATGGGTATCCAGGAATCAGCTCGGATCTCGGCGGGTGGATGCTTCGGCCGGCGCCGGCGAAAGGGAGAAGATGCATGAGACGCGATCTCATTCGGATCGTTGCGGATGACCGGGAGCCGGGTGTCGTCCTCGCTGCGATCCGGGCCTTGCCCGGGGCTGAAGTGTCCGTGGCGCGGCTGCCGGTTGGCGATTTCCTCGTCGGGGACCAACTCCTGGTGGAGCGAAAGAGCCTCCGAGACTTCGCTCTCTCGGTGATAGACGGGCGCCTGTTTTCTCAGGCCTCGGCGCTGGCCAATTCCGGCCAGAGGAGCCTGATGATCCTCGAGGGGCCGGCATCGGGCTTGGCGGGCAGCGGGCTTCGAAGGGAGGCGATTCAGGGCGCGCTGATCACGATCTCGTTGATCTACGGGATCCCCGTTCTGAGATCCTTGAATCCAGAGGAGACCGCTCGGTTGATTCTGTTCGCTGAGGACCAAAGGAGGGCAGGCGCCTCGGGGGCTTTGCCGCGCCCGGGCTATCGCCCCAAGGGGAAGAGGCGGCGGCAGCTATTTCTCCTTCAGGGTTTGCCCGGCATCGGCCCGGCCAAGGCAAAGAGTCTCCTTGCGGCCTTCGGCTCGGTGGAGGGCGTGTGCAGGGCGGATGCGATTTCTTTGGCGAAGGTTCCCGGAGTCGGAAGAAAGACCGCCGAGGCCATCCGGTGGTCAGTCAGCGAACCCGTACAGGCCTATGAACCGTTGTCCTGGCGCCATTTGGCACCGGGGCCTTGAAAACCTCCGATCATTCGTTGCTGGCCCATCCTGCCCATGGAAGCGGGCACCAGACTCTCCCGTCAAGCGATGCCTCTTGGGATCTGTATCCGGGGCTTGACTTTTGGGGCGCAGTGTACTACTGTACCGATACAGTAATGCAGAGGGCGCCCGGGTTGCCCCCGGTGAAGTCCCGCGAAACGATTGGGCGGGGCCCCTGCAGGGAGGATTCGCGATGAAGAGACGACTGACGGTGGACCCGGCGGACGCCGTCCCGATCTGGAGGCAGATCGAGGAGGGGCTCCGGCGGCTGGTGGCCTCGGGGGCCCTCGCGCGCGGGGCGCCCGTGCCGTCGGTGCGGGAGCTGGCCAAGGATCTCAGGATCAACCCCGCCACGGTGGCCAAGGCTTACCAGCGCCTCACCGAGGCGGGGGTCCTGGCGGTCCGGCGCGGCGAGGGCACCTTCGTGGCGGCCGACGCGCCCGCCCTGGCCTCGGGGGAGAGAAGGCGCACGCTGCGGGAGGGGGCCGAGCGATACGCCAGCCTGGCCCTGACGCTGGGTGCGGCGAAGCAGGAGGCGCTGGGCGCCGTGACGACCGCCTGGGACGGCCTGGGCGAGAAGGGAGGCCGCTCGTGAGCAGCCATGACGGACAGAAGGCCCTGTGCCTCGATCACGTGACGGTGCGCTACGGGAAGGCCACCGCGGCGGAGACCGTGAGCTTCTCGGTTCCCCGAGGTTCGGTCTACGCCCTGCTGGGGCGCAACGGCGCGGGCAAGAGCTCCCTCATCCGCTGCCTCCTCGGCCAGCGGAAGCCCCAGGAGGGAGAGGTGACGATCTTCGGCGAAGACCCCTGGTCCAACCGCGCCAGGTTGATGGCCCGCCTCGGCGTGGTGCCCGAGGAGCCGGACGCGCCCCCCGACATGACGGCACGCCAGCTCGCCGCCTTCTGCTCCCGCCTCTATCCCTCCTGGGACGGCAAGGGCGTGGAGACGAGGCTCCGGCGGTTCGCGGTCCCCGACAGCGTACCCTTCGCCCGCCTCTCCAAGGGCCAGAAGGGACAGCTCGCCCTGGCCCTGGCCCTCGGCGGCCTGCCCGAGCTGTTGGTGTTGGACGACCCCACGCTGGGCCTCGACGTGGTGGCCCGCAAGGCGCTCTTCGAGGAGCTCGTGGAGGAGCTGGCCGAGCGCGGCACCACCGTGCTCCTGACGAGCCACGACCTCGGCGGCGTGGAGTCCATGGCCGACCGGGTGGGAATTCTGAAGGAAGGGAGGCTGCTCGTGGACGAGCCGCTGGATGACCTCAAGGCCCGCTTCCGCCGGGTGAGCTTCGGCCAGTCCGATGCCACCCCGCGCGGGTCCGAAACCATGAAGGCGCTTGATCCGCTGGCGCTGAAGCAGGCCTCCTGGGGCGCGGAGGCGGTGGTCTCCGCTTTTTCCGAGGAGGCCTTCGCCCGCTTCGCCGCGGCGCCGGGCGTGAGCGACGCCGAGGCATCGCCCCTGTCCCTGGAAGAGATCTTCATCGCCCTCTGCGGCGAAGAGGGAGGACGGCCATGAGAGGCTTCACCGCCGTGTTGTCGCGCGAGCTGGGTCTGAGAAAGGCGATCTGGGCCGCGGCCCTCGTGGCGGGCCTCCTGCCCTTCCTCCTGGCGGCCCTGCCGGGCATGACCTACGGGTACGCCGAGGTGCGGGACGCCAGCGCCCTGGCCATCGCCGTGGGCTCGGGCGAGCTGCTGGCGCTGGTCTTGGGCGCCACCGTCCTGGGCCGGGAGCTGGCCGAGCGACGCCTCTCTTTCGATTTTGCCCGCCCCATCGGCGGCCTCGCCATCTGGGCCGGGCGCATGGGAGCGGTGCTCATCCTCTCGCTGGGGTCCGCCCTCGTGATCCTCCTGCCCGCCACGCTGGCCGGAGGAGGACTCGCGGCGCTCGCGGCAAGAGCCGCCGTGCGCTCGGAGGTGCCCTGGTATCTGCCCGCACCGCACCCGCTGGGTCTGGTCCTGCTGTACGTTGTGACCGTGCTCTTCCTGGCGGCCCTGGCCCACGTCCTGGGGACCCTGGGCCGCTCCCGCTCACCGTGGCTGCTCCTGGATGCGGCGATCTTCGTGACCCTTGGCGTCGTGGTCTTCCTGACCGGCCGGGCGCTCTACCGCGCGGAGGCCCTCTTCGGCCTGATCGACGGATCCCTGTTTCTGGTGATCGTCGTGCTGGCTGCCCTCCTGGCGGCGGGGGCCGCGCAGGTGGCTCGCGGCCGAACCGACGGGCGGGCCGGCCACCGGGCCCTCTCGGCCACCCTCTGGTCCCTCTGCGCCGTGGGCGCCCTGGGCTTCGCGGGCTACGCTAGTTGGTTCACCCACGTCTCCCCCTCGGATCTGGCAGGAGTCTACGCCGGCCAGGCTTCGCCCGATGGCCGGTGGGTCTGTATGGAAGGACCCGCTCGCCACCGCCGAGACCTCCCGTTCCGCTTTCTCTACAATCCCACCACCGGTGCCTTCCTTCAGCTTCGGCCGCAGTTGTGGTGGGCGAATCCCGCCTTCTCGGGCAACGGCAGCCGGTGCGTCTGGGTCGAGGGACGCGACCGGCGGGAGATCATGACCGCGGACCTCACGGCCGCCCATCCCGTGGCCGACCGCACGGGCATCGAGGTGGCCGGCGTGGACTGGCGCCTGGCCCTCTCGCCCAGCGGACAGCGGCTGGCCCTGCTGTCGAATGGCACCCTCGCGGTCTACAAGCTGGCGGAAGGGAGGCTGCTCGCCTCGGCCCGCGTCTTGAACCGGACCGGAGAGAATCCGCGAGACGAAGTCTTTTGGAAGAGCCGGATGCTCTTCCCCGACGAGGGACACGTGGCCCTCTTCGGGGTCCTGAGCCCCAAAGCGAATCAGTCCCCGAGCAGCGTCACGATCCAGCGGCTCGACGTGGCCTCCCGAACCCTAGAGACCACGGGAGAGATCGGCGGCCTCACCGGTTCCATCTTCGTGACGCCCGGCCGGACGGGCTCCCGGCTCATCGTGAGTCAGGTCAGCGGGGGCCACTGGACGACCTCCCTGCGCGACGGAATCACGGGGGCTCTGATCGCCCCTCTGGGGCCGAACGGGAGCGCCTTTCGGACGGCCTTTCTTCACGAGGGTGGCGTGGTCGCGTGGGGCCGCCCGAATGGGGCGTCCGAGCTCTGGTTCTACGGGGACGACGGGGCCCTGAAAACCACGGCAGACTTGGAACACGCCGGCCAGGTGGTGTTCGGCTCGGAGCCCAGGCCGGGAGAGCTTTTCGTGGGGACCGCTCCCGCCGTCCATGAGTGGTACCGACACCTGTCGCTGGTCTCGGTGGAGTGCGCCACGGGCTCCAGCCGCCTCGTGGCCGCCGGGCTCGTTCCCCTTTTCTGGGCCTGGTGGCCCTCGGGCCGGACGCTGCCCACCGGTCCCGCCGCGCTTCTCGCCCTCGCGCCCGACGGCTCCCTCGTGCGCGTGGACCCGGCCACCGGCCGGCAGACCACGCTCATCCGGGGAAGCCTCAAGAAGATGAGGTGAGTGGGCCCGGATGGCCTTTGCAAAGAGCTGACTCTCCTTTTGCGTGAGGGGCGGACCCGTTCCGCCCCTCTTTTTTCATGATCCGCGCCCCTTCGACGGGTACCGATGCGCTTCGTGTTTCGCCCCCGGCGAAACACGGCGTCCCGGCGCCGATGGGCCTCATGGTAGACTTCCTTCTATCGGCGGCCGGCCGAGGGCCTGGGTGCCTCTGGCCGGCCTGTGCGTACCTCGGTTGCTACCCGCGGGTACCGAACCGGCGATCTTTCGGGAGGAGTTCAGGGTTATGTCGCACTTTACCCCGCCCGACATAACCGTCATGTTTCTCTCCTTGGCCGTTCTGCTGGGCGGCGCCAGGCTTGCGGGGGAACTCGCCCGCAAGGTGCGCCAGCCCTCCGTGCTGGGTGAAATCCTGGCGGGCATCCTGCTCGGGCCGACCGTGCTGGGCCATTTCTTGCCCGCTTATGGATCGTGGCTCTTTCCCAAGGCAGGGCCGGCGGCGCTGGGACTGAGCGCCATCGAGAACGTCGGAGTCGTGCTCTTCCTGCTGGTGGCGGGGATCGAGGTGGACCTGAGCAAGGTCTTCCGCCAGGGCAAGCGGGCTCTCTCCGTCAGCTTCTTCGGCATCATCATACCCTTCACGTTTGGAATCGCGATGGCCTGGTTTTTCCCTCGCCTCGTGGGAATAGACGCAGGGGCGGATCCGCTGATCTTCGCGCTCTTCATCGGCACGGCCCTCTCCATCTCGGCTCTGCCGGTGATCGCGAAGGTCCTCATGGATCTGAAGCTGATGAAGACGGACCTGGGGGCGTTGATCATGACGTCGGCCATGGCCAACGACCTCGTGGGCTGGACCCTCTTCGCGCTCGTAATGGGCATGGTGAACGCCGCATCGCCTTCCGCCACCTTGGCGGGAATCGGGCTTACCGTCCTATTCGTGGTGGTGGTGCTGACCGCGGGCCGGTGGCTGATCCACCGGGCGCTTCCGTGGATCCAGGCCCACGCTTCCTGGCCAGGAGGCGTGTTGGGATTCATCTTTACGCTGACGCTGGCGGCCGCCGCGTTTACGGAGTTCGTGGGGATCGACGCCATCTTTGGCGCGTTCATCATGGGCATTGCCATCGGCGAGTCGAGCCACCTCCGGGAACAGACGCGGGAACACATTCACCAGATCGTGACCAACGTCTTCGCCCCCCTCTTCTTCGCCGGTATCGGCCTGCGGCTCGATTTCCTCGCGCACTTCAACGCTCCTACCGTCCTGGTGATCTTTCTCCTGGCCTGCGTCGGCAAGCTCGCGGGCGGGTGGCTCGGAGCCAGGATCGCCGGCATGAGACCGCGCTCCGCCTGGGCGGTCGCCTTCGCCATGAACGCCAGGGGAGCCATGGAAATCATCCTTGGAATCCTCGCCCTTCGCGCCGACATCATCCGGGATAAAATGTTCGTGGCGCTGGTCATCATGGCCATCGCCACCTCCCTCTTGTCCGGGCCCGCCCTCACCCTCCTGCTCCGCCGCCGCCGCGTGACCCGCCTGCAGGAGGTGGTCTCAGCGAAGCTCTTCCTGCCGGGCATGGTTTCCAGGACGCGGCATGGAACGCTTAGGGAATTGTGCGCGCTGGCGGGGGAGGCGACCGGATGTTCTCCAGAGACCCTCTTCCGAATCGCCTGGAACAACGCGAAGGTGACGGCCATCGGGCTGGAAAACGGGGTGGCCGCAGCGTACGCAGCCGTCCCCGGCTTGGAAAAGCCGGCCGTGGCCGCGGGGCTGAGCGAGGAGGGCATCGATTTCAACTCCCCCGATGGCAAGCCCGCCCGCGTGATTTTCCTCGTCTTGACGCCCGGGGGGGACTCGCAGTCGCTGTTGGATGTCATGGGCGACATCGAGACCCGGTTCGGCCGCCAGGAGGCCACGGACAAGGCCGGAGGCGCGGGCAGCTTCGTGGAGTTCCTTGCGGCCCTGAACGCGCCCGTGCGGTGAAGCCCGGTTTCGGGGGACGGGCCGCACCCGAATGCCCGTTCCGGACCCGTGGGCCAGTTCCCCCGGCGGGTATAGGATGCCCGCAGCAACTGATTACACACTGCGGAGGTGCTCATGAGGAAGGCCGTGCGGCGCATCCTGGTGCGAAGGGGATTCCGCCTGGCGGGGGACTACCTGCTCCTGACCGCGGGCGCGCTCATCGTGGCGGCGGGGGTGGACCTGTTCCTGACGCCGAACCACGTGGTCTCGGCCGGCGTGACGGGCCTCGCCATGCTCGCCTTCTTCCTCTGGAAGTGGCCGGTGGGGCTCGTCACCCTGGCGCTCAACGTGCCCCTGCTCGTGGCGGGCCTCCGGTGGGGCGGCGGCTACAAGGTCCTTCTGAGGACCATCTACGCCACGGTGGTGATGAGCTTCGGCATCGACCTGCTCCAGCCCCTCCTGCCGGCCATTCACGGCGATCCGCTCATCTACACGATCTTCGGGGGGCTGGTGGACGGCTTCGGCATCGGGCTGGTGCTGCGGGGGCGCGGCACCACCGGCGGCACGGACATCATCGCCCAGCTCCTCCACCGCTACCGCCGCATCCCCTTCGGCCAGGTCTTCCTCGTGAGCAACACGTTGATCCTACTGGCCGCCATCCCCGTGGTCGGCCTCGTGCCGGTGCTCTACGCGCTCATCGTGAACTACATCTCCAGCCGCGTGCTCGACACGGTCGTGGAGGGGCTCGGCTACGCCCGGTCGGTGCTCATCGTGAGCAAGAAGACGGAGGAGGTCCGGGAGGCCATCCTCAACCAGGTGGGCCGGGGAGTGACCGTGCTCCAGGGCTGGGGGGGCTACAGCCGCGAGCCGAGGCCCGTCCTCTACGTGGTGGTCTCCCGCGTCCAGATCATGGCCCTCAAGAGGATCATCGCCGAGGTGGACCCCCTGGCCTTCGTCGTGGTGTCCGAGGCCCACGAGGTGCTCGGCGAGGGCTTCCGGCCGGTGGCGGGGGAGGCCTGAGCGGGCTGTCGTTGCGCCCGAGTGACCGCCCGCGGTAGGGTGGAGCCATACGCCCGTCGGTGATGCTGGGAGCGCCATGAGCCGATCATCCAATCCATCCAGGGGAGCCCGGGGCGTCGCCGCCCTCCGCGAGCGGGTGCGCCGCCTGGGGGCCGTGGTGGAGGCGGGCGCCCTCACCCACCAGACCCTCGACCTGCACGTGATCGCCGAGCGCATCGTGGCCATGGCCGCCGAGCGCATCGGGGCCGAGCGCGGCAGCCTCTTCCTCCGGGACCGCGACGGGGAGCTCGTGGCGGTCCTGCAACCCCTGAACCGCCGCCGAAACGGATTCGGCCGGGAGGACGTCCGGTTCCTGGCGGAGCTGGGGGTCCCCTTCGCCCTGGCCCTGGAGACGGCGCGCCAGCATCGCGCCATCCTGGAGCGCGAGCGCATGCGCAAGGAGCTGCAGCTCGCCACCGACATCCAGCGCGCCCTCTGCCCGAAGGACCTGAACCGGGTGCGGGAGCTGGAGCTGGCCGTGCTCTGGAAGCCCTGCCTGGAGGTGGGTGGAGACTGCTACGACCTCATCCCCGGGAAGGACGGCTCGTGGTGGCTGGCGGTGCAGGCCCTCCACGCGGCCGTCGCGGCCTTCGTGTCGGGTGCCGCCCTGCGCGATGACGTGACGGTGCTGTGCGCGAGGTGCCGGGCCTAGTCAGCGGCAGGCTGGAAGATTTGGCCGCCTTCCCATGTTCCTTGCGCCAGGAGCGGACCCATGGACGAGACACTGGAGCGGATCACCGAGGCGCTGGGCATCCCCCGCCTGCGTCACCACATCTTCCTCTGCTGCGACCAGACCAAGCCGAAGTGCTGCCAGAAGGAGGCCGGGCTCGAGTCCTGGGCCTACCTCAAGCGCCGGCTCGACGAGCTGAAGCTGGCGGGGCCGGGCGGGGTCCGCCGGACCAAGGCCAACTGCCTGAAGATCTGCCGCCGGGGCCCCATCGCCGTGGTCTACCCCGAGGGCGCCTGGTACCACTCCTGCACGCCCGAGGTCCTGGAGCGCATCATCCAGGAGCACCTCCTGTCGGGACGCCCCGTGAAGGACTACCTCTTCGCCCTGGCTCCGCTGGAGGGCGGGGAGGGCACGGGCACCCGCGTCGAGGGCCCGGCCCCGGGCTGAGAGGCGACCATGGCCCAGCGGTACGCGAGCTTCGCGGAGTTCTACCCCTTCTACCTCTCGGAGCACGGCAACCGCACCTGCCGGAGGCTCCACTTCATCGGTAGCCTCCTGGTGCTCGCCCTCCTGGCCTCGGCCGCGATCACGAGAATCTGGTGGCTTCTGCTCCTCATGCCCGTGGCGGGCTACGGCTTCGCCTGGCTGGGCCACTTCGTTTTCGAGAAGAACCGGCCGGCCACCTTCACCTACCCGCTCTACAGCCTGGCGGGCGACTGGGTGATGTTCTTCTCCATCCTCACCGGCAAGATTCCGTTCTAGGGAGAGCGCGTACCGTCTCCCTCCCCTTCCTGAACCGGGTAGCGCTGCATGGCGGGCGGCACGATCCGCAGGTACTCCTCCCGGCCGATGCCGTTGCGCCAGTGGCCCGCCGCCATGGCCAGGGCGATCCCGCCGAGCGCCAGATGCCCCAGGCGCACGGCGCTCCCCAATGGACGCACCCACCCGCCTCAGCCCGCGGCCGGCCCTTGGCCGCGCCGGCGTAACCGGAATCACCGCTCTGCATGGGGAGGGCCAGGGGTTCTCACAGGGAGATCGGGGAGATCGGGGAGGTGGGCTCTTCCTCTGACTTCCCCGGCGTGACCGGAGTCACCGCTCTGCATGTGGAGGGCCAGGGGTTATCACAGGGAGATCGGGGAGGCGGGCTCTTTCTCTGACTCCCGCCGGCGCCCCTTCACCGTCTGTCACCCCGTGGCCTCCTTCAGCGGGCTTCCGGCACGGGGTCCCGCCGTTCCCGCCCCCGCGAGACGCGCCGGAATGCTCCTTCCGGCAAGAGGGGCTTCGGACGGAGCAAGGCCCGTCCCGCCGGGGACGGGCCTTGCTCGCCGGATCGCATGCCATGAGGCGGCCAGAAGAGGCGCGCCCGCCCTACCACCTCGTCTCGGTGGCGGGGGAGAAGCCCACGAGCTGGGCGTGCTCGCCCTCGACGGGCTCGAAGGCCGACATGACGCCCACGCGGCCGGGGCCGTGCAGCCTCAGCCACGTGTAGCGCTGGCCGTAGCCGCCGAAGAAGCTGAAGGTCTGGCTCGGGTGCTCGAAGTGGAGCTGCATCTGCACGCTCGGGTCCTTGTAGAGGAGCGAGGTGGGTTTGATGAGGATGGTCTCTCCCTGCCGGAGGTTGCGCACGAAGACGTTGCCCGAGGCGTGGATCAGGAGGAAGCCGGGGCCGGCGGAGGCGGTGAAGCGGTCCATGAGCATGCCCACGGGATAGAAGGTCTCGGTCTCCGTCTCGTTGCCCTTCTGGATGCGGACCTTGTACCAGATGTTCGTCTGGAACCAGTCGTAGGCCACCGAGTGGGTCGCCACCACGAGCAGGTGCTCGCGCACGTCCACCGCGTCCCCCTTCTGCAGGGGCAGGGCCAGCAGTTCGCCGGGCGCGTCCCGCGAGAAGGCGATGCGCCCCGGCCCTTTGGCCTCGGTCATGACGATGGGCATGCCGGCGAGCATGCGCTTGAAGGCCCCCTTGAGGGGCATGGCGCCCACCTGGACCTGGCCGTCCATCCAGAGGAGCACGTGGTGGGCGAAGTAGACGCCGTCGCCCGCGGCGAGCTGAAGGTCGGCCACGGGCACGTAGGTCCCCTCGATCTGGCAGATGGAGTCGCCGAACTTGAGCTTGGCCATGTCCTTCTGCCCCGGGGCCTCGCTCCAGTGCGCGGGGGAGACGATGGAGCGCACGTCGATGGGCGAGCCGCAGCCCGGGCAGGAGAGGGCCGTGCCGTCGCCCGCGGCGCCGCAGTAAGGGCAGGTGTAGGTCCGGCCGGCGGCCGGTGCGTTCTGGTCCGCCATGGCCCCCTCCTATTCGCCCGAGGCGTGGTGCACGTACATGGACTGGATGCCCACCCGCCCGGGGCCCGTCATCTTCGCCAGGCTCATGCCGAAGCCGCCGAAGAAGCCCGAGGTGAGCTTCTGCTGCTGGACCGCCATGGTCACCGTCGAGTCCTTGTAGAGGAAGGCGCCCGGCTCCAGGAGGATGCTCTCGCCCGCCTTCAGGGTCCGCTCGAAGACGTTGCCGTAACCGTGGAGAATCAGCAGGCCCGGGGCGCTGGCGGTGACGAAGCGGTCCATGAACATGCCCTGCCCGCCGAAGAGGATGTTGGCCAGCCCCTTGATCCGCACGAAGGAGTACTGGATGGTGTGCGAGGCCAGGAGGAAGGAGTGCTCCCGCACGTCCAGCTCCATGCCCGGGTGGAGCGGCAGCACCACCAGCTCGCCGGTGGCGTCGCGCGAGAAGGCGATGCGGCCCTGTCCCGAGGCCACGCTGATGATGAAGGGCATGCCGGCCAGCACCCGCTTGATGCCGCCGGGGAGCTGGAGGGTCGTGAGAGGAACAGACTCCTCCTTCCAGAGCATGACGTGGTGCTCGAAGTAGACCGAGTCGCCCGAGGCGATGTGGATCTCCGCCACGGGGACGATCTCTCCCTCCACCTGGCAGGTGCTCTCGCCGAAGTGGATCTCGGTCATGTCGCGAAGCCGGGGCGCCTCGCGCCAGCCGGACTCGCTCACCAGGTTCCGCACGTCCAGGGGCGCCCCGCAGAAGCGGCAGCTCGTGGCCGTCTTCTCGTTCTGCCCCTGACACCACTGACACTGGATCCGCTCCAACGGGGCCTGGGCCGCGCCGGGCTGGTTCTGGACGCCGTCGCTCATGGGACCTCCTCGGGAGCCGTCCGCGGCCGGCGAACCCCCGCGCCCAGCCGCCCCGTCTCGTCCACCGCCACCTTCACCGTCTCCCAACGGCCCCGGTCAACCCTGTGCTATGCGCCAATGATAACACCACGGAGGCTCTCTTTGTTGCAAGGGGGCTGGGGGGGGAGGTGATGAGGTGATGAGGTGATGAGGTGATGAGGTGATGAAGGCGGGGGGAGGCCTTCGAAGGCGAGGCATTCAGCCGCAGGAGCGCTCTCCACAGAGCGACACCGTGAGGAGGTGATGAGGTGAGGAGGGCGCGACAGGTCCGGCGCGATGGAGGGTGGAGCGGCCATGTCCGGCTGCGGGCCTATCGGGCGGCGCCGCGCTTTCGCTTCGGCTTCTCGGTGGACCGGCCGTGGTAGGCGGGCGGGAACTCTTCCCGGACGACGTGCTGGGGCTCATCGGGAACGGACCGGTAGAAGGCCACGTCGGCGCGGTCGAAGAGGCCGCTCATCTCATGATGAAGCCGCCGCCACGCCATGCGGAGGTAGTCGATGTCCACGTCCACGCCGACGCCGCGGCGCCCCGTCTTCATGGCCGCGAGGAGCGTGGTGCCCGTGCCGCAGAAAGGGTCGAGGACCGTGTCGCCGTGGAAGGAGAACATCCGTACCAGCCGGTGCGCCAGCTCGAACGGGAAGGGCGCCGGGTGCTGCTTGGTGGAGGCGCCCGTCAGGTTCCAGAACTGCTGGAACCACTCGGCGTGCTCCTCCTTGGTCATGCGGCTGAGGTCCCTCTGCTCCTGGGTGGGCTTGCGATAACCCCCCGGCTTGCGCTGCATCAGGATGAACTCGATGTCGTTCTTGATGATGGCGTTCGGCTCGTAGGGCTTGCCGAGGAAGGTGCTGCCGTTGCTCACCTCGTAGTTGGCATTGGCGATCTTGTGCCAGATGATGGGATTCAGGTTGTCGAAGCCGATCTTCCGGCAGAGCACCGCGATGTCGGCGTGCAGGGGCACGACCACGTGCCGCCCGAAGGCCCGGCGGGAGAGGCAGACGTCCCCCACAACGCACACGAGCCGGCCGCCGGGCACGAGCACCCGGAAGACCTCCCGCCACACCTGGCGCAGAGCTTCCAGAAACTCTTCGTAATCGGCCACGTGGCCGAGCTGCCCCTCCACCTCGTTGTAGCGCTTCAGCGTCCAGTAGGGGGGCGAAGTCACCACGAGGTGGACCGACCCGTCGGGAAGGTAGGGCATGGCGCGCGAATCGCCCAGGATGAGCTGGTGGCGGGAGGGATCGAGAGGCTCGTCGGGCATGGCGGCCATCCTAGCTCGTCGCGTGGCCGGCGATCTGGGCCGCCAGCGAACGGGCAAACAGGTCGAAGGTCAAATCCTCGGCGGGACAGGCATACCGGCCTTGCAGGCCGCTCTCCGCGTCCGAGGTCAGAAAAGCCGCCGCGCTGTAATGGCGCTCCCTGACGAGTTTCCGACAGAAGAGTTCGTACCGCCGCGCGTAGGAGGCCCCCTTGAATTCGGGGAAGACCTGGAAGTGCGGCTCCTGGACGGAGACGGGCCGGCGGGAGCCCGCGCAGTCCTCCAGCAGGAAGAGGTACCCCAGCCAGGGGCGGGCGGTCCGGTTGAAGGCGCCTTCGCGGTAGGCGGTCCACAGGTCCATGGCGCTCCCCATGGCCTCCTCGGTGCGGTTGTTGAAGTTGTTGCCGAAGGAAGGGCCGACCTGCGACTTGGCCTCGATGACCGCCACGAGCTGGCCATCTTTCACGACCAGAAGGTCCCACTCCTTCGTGGGCCTGAAGAAGCCCGGCAGCTCGAGGGCCCTTTGGTAGTAGATGTGCCGCGCCTCCAGGCCCGTGGCGAGGATCACCCCGGTCAGGAGCCCGATGAAGCCGTCCATCTGCGCGCCCCCCGTGACCGCGCTGCGGGCGCCCTGATCCTTCTGCCCCGTAGCGCCCTGCCTGCGGGCCTGCCTCTCGCGGGTCCTCCAGAAGTGCCGCACCGCCTCTCCCACGCGGGCGTCGAGATCGCGCAGGGCCATGGAGAGATCAGGCATCCGCGCCTCCCGGGGCCGAAGCGGCGCCCGCGGCGCCCAGGTCCACGCTCCCATCCGCTGCATGCTCCCGCGGGATACCCCGGTCGTCGCCGACATAGAGCTTGCTCCGCCCGTTCGTCTCCATGGCCATTTCGGGAATCCCTCCGTGGGGCATTATAGCGCAGGGGCGGCTTGGCAAGCTCGCGATGGCCCCCGTCCCGTGCGGAGCCCTCGCCCCTCCCCTCGCCTGGCTCTCCCCGCCTTTGTCAGCCTCCCCCTTCCGTTCACCATCGCGCTGGCCGTATACTGATGCCATCACCGAAGCGCGTTCGCCGGGGCTGTCTCGTGGAGAGGGGACGTGGGGGGCTTCAAGCCGCGCCTTGGGCGCGGACCATCGCCGAAACGGCAGAAACACGCATGCAGGAGGCGGTTCCAGAGGCGGAAACGGTCCGATACCGCGTGCGCGACCCGTTTCCGAATTCCGCGCCGTCCTCTGCGGAGACGTGTGTCACCCTTTCCCGTCGCGGCCGTGGGGCCGGCAGCGGCACAATAGATCCACAGGGAGATCAGGAGATCAAGAGAAGGATCCAGAGAAGGACCAAGAGCAGCCCCCGCCCCCCGGTCCGAACCCGACGGTCGGGGGCCTCTCGATGGAAAAAGAGAAAGGCCTCATAGAAGACCACGAAGACGGAGGGCGAAAGGGGCGAGGAGGTGATGAGGTGATGAGGTGATGAGGTGAGGAGGGCGGGGGGAGGCCTTCGAAGGCGAGAAGCGTCCAGCCGTAGCGGCCCATGCTCGCCATGGCCGGCGCCGTCGCCCCTCAGGCCTGCCGCTGGGGGAGCGGCCTCCAGGTCGTGAGGCGCTCAAGAGCCTCACGCGCACCATGGCACCCTAACACCGCCCCCTATCACGTCGGCCTCTCAGAAGCAGACGCGCTTGTGGTAGGATTTTCTCGGGGTCAGCCATGACTGCAATTGCAACGGTGAACCATGATAGGCCGCTGAGTTTCCTTGATAGGCGGAATGGAGTCCGCATAACAAGTCCGGTTGATGTGCCTCAGACCTGATTGAGATAACATGGGCCCGCAGCTTCTTCTAGACAAATCGGTTTTGCATTCTCTCTCACACGCAGAGGTCTACTCTGCGCACCAATACTTCATGCTCGTTTACGCACCAGTGCTGTTTATCGAGATTCTCGGCGATCTGCATAAATATTCAGAAGACATCGACCACTCTAAGAAGACGGTTGCAGACTACTCAAGGAAGATTCACCCCATAGATTCGTGCTTTACCGCCCACTATAGAATCCTGTTAGTTTCGAACCTTCTGGGCAACCAAGTGGTCATGGACGGTCGTCCGATTAGGATAGATGGCCGGGCCATTCGTGATTCAAGTGGCCATGAAGGCGTCTTCTTCGAGGAGGAGCCTGAAAGAGAAGCACTGCGCCGATGGTCTAAAGGACAATTTTACGAAGCAGAACAGGTATTATCAGGGCGGTGGCGTGGTTCCACCAGAAGCATCAACCTTGAGTCTTGGCTATCAACAAAGAGTAACGTCCCCAAAGCAGAAACTCTCGATCAGGCTCTCAAGCTAAGCCAATCTATCGCCACGAACCCAGAAAGTCAGTTTGAGAATCTTCGATTTATCTTGGCCCAAGCAGCGGTATCCCGAGAGTGGTCGAATCGAGTTTACCACTACTGGCTAAGCCAACATATGCCACGCTTGTGTGATTACGCTCCCTATGCATCCTATTGCCTAGCCGTATTTCTGCTGTTTTACGTTGCCCTTGCCAACAGACTCATCGGCCACCGGCCAACAAATCGGGTTGATCTTGAGTATCTCCTCTACCTCCCATTCTGCAAGGTGTTCTCATCCGGTGACAAGGTGCACACAAGCTTGGCTCCTCTTCTGCTCACCCCCGAGCAAGACTATATTGAAAAGGCGAATCTTAAAGCCGAACTGAAAAAACTCGTAGATTTCTGGTCCTCCAAATCAGATAAAGAGCGCTCTATGTTCCACAAGAGTCTTGGGCCATATCCACCGGACTGGTCCGATTCCTTTGTCAACCAGGTTTGGACTAAGCACATGGAGCCGAGAGCCAACTATCGGGATATTGAACTCACTCCAGAAGCGAAGCAGCGAATTATGGAGCAACTGAGGCCGCAAATGGAAGCCGTCCGACGGAAATTCAAAACGCAGGTCTAACAGGCCGTTGCAGCGGACCGGGTCCTGGCGGATGCTGGTCCGCTGGACGCCGTGCAGGCTTGTAAGCGGTTGCCCGGCTGCTGAACGCAAGCGTTGGGCAACAGAGCTGCCCATGGTGTCGCAGTGGCAGGAAGTGCAGCCGGTGCGCTTTCTCGGGAGCGAACGCAGGGGCCGGGGTCACGTCGTTACTGTCGGAGTCTCGGGGCGCTAACACAAAGACCGCCCTCAACGGCTTCCCCTGCAATGGGGCCGCCGGCCGCGCGGGGCCCTCTGAGGAAGTCGCTACGAAAGGAGCGAGGCGATGGGAGTTCGGAGCAGTTTCATCGTCGGGCTGGGAGTCGTCGTCCTGTTCTCGCTGGCATGTGCCCGAACCTACTACACTGGGCCTTACCGGTCGCGGCGACCATACCTGCAAGCAGCGAGCCACGACGGGCTCACCGTCACTCACGACGGCGAGCACAGCTTCGTCATTTCCTTCGACGCCCAGGGCATGCCCCGCGTGAAGGAGGGGGGCAAGATACTGCGGACCCCGGAATATGATCAATGCGACACCATCGCGTGGCTCGAGGGCTCCTTTGCGGGGGTGGGACTGGCAGCGGTGTCGTTCAGTCGGAACGGGCTCGATTGGGAGCGGCCGATGGTGGTGGACAAACTGGTCGGCGACGGGTCCGCCATGGGAATCTGCTTCGACGGCAAGAACTACCTGGTGCCGACGGAGGAGTACGAGGTGCTGGAAAGCGCTGATGCCAAAAAATGGCACCGCGTCGAAAAGCTCCCTGTCCGCTATGGACAGTACTGTGGGATCTATTGCGATGCCGGCGAGGTCCTCCTCTTCGACCGAAAGGACATCTACGCCAGAAAACCCGACGGCTCCTGGGAGGAGTTCGACGGACCCTTTCACAACAGGCGGATCGACGGCGGGGATCAACCCCTCACCTTGAAGACGCTGACAAAATGCGGGGACTGGTATTTCGCCCTAACGGATCTCAATCGCCGGCGGGAATGCGCGGTGAGCCGGGACCTCCGCCATTGGTCCTGTATCCTAGAGAACGCGGGAGGGGAGGATTACTTTGCCCCCTCTGATGTGTCCTTCGATGGCCGGACATACGTCGCCGTGGGCGGGTTCAAGGTCGGAAACGTCCATCACTACATCATGACGAGCACGGACGCCATAACCTGGCGCCCCGCGCGGCTCGAAATTCCCCGAGAGGACCTCCCCTATCCCGGACTCAACGCGGTGACCTGGGACGGAAGTCAGTTCGTCGCTTTGGGAGACTACCGCTATATCGTGACCAGCAGGGACGGGGCCGAATGGAGGGTCGTCGGCCGCGAAGGCGCCAACTACCACTACCAAAGGAACGTGGAAGTCAAAGGCTCTCTCTTCCCATGGTGACGAGCGGGTGCAGAGAACAGACGGAGAAGCCGCGTGGCGGTGGGCATCGTCTTTGTTAGGCCCACCACGTTGGGCCCAACACCTCCGCCTATCAGGTCGGCCAGTCCGAAGCGGCCGCGCTTGGGCACTTAGGGTCAGGTCTTGCAATGCCACAGGGGTTCCATGCAGCCGGTGCGGGTCTGGCGCCACGCTGAAGGCGTGGCGTGATCGGTGGGGCAAGAACAGTCGGGAGTGCGTATGGAGGACTGCCTTCGAAGGATCGGCGAAGGGCTTCGCCTCCCACAGAGATGGGATGAGGAGGCCGACCTCCACGGAGTCCAGTACACTGGCTCCAGATTTTAGCGGGCTCGGAGCCCAAGGTGGCGGGTGCCCGTCGTCGAGTTGGCAGGGCTCCTGGCCGTCGTGCGGGCGCCGGTCCCCCCTATCAACAATCGGCAGGGCACCCTCCGAAAGTTCGCCCCCGGAAGCCCGGTCCGGCGACGGCGACCTGAGGAGAAACGGCGCCGGCCGAATGCCTCGCCTTCGAAGACCTCCCCGCGCCCTCATCACCTCATCACCTACTCACCTCATCACGGTATCGCGCTCTGGAGAGCGCTCCTACAGAGTTTTTAGAATCCGGTCTTTCTCCGCGGTGAGGCCCCTTCCCCGTCGCTCTTCGCCTTTGGCCTTCCCGTTGCTACAATCGCCCCGGAGGTTTCACCGCCCATGGCGAAGCAGGACGAACCGAACAAGGTCATCTACTCGATGGTGGGCGTGGGCAAGGTCCACGGCCCCAAGCAGGTCCTCAAGGACATCTCCCTCGGCTACTTCTACGGCGCCAAGATCGGCGTCATCGGGCTCAACGGCTCGGGGAAGAGCTCGCTGCTGAAGATCATGGCCGGGCTCGACGCGGAGTTCCTGGGCGAGGTCCACAAGTCGGCGGGGTACAGCATCGGCTACCTGGAGCAGGAGCCCCGCCTCGATCCCGCCAAGACGGTGCTGGAATGCGTCAAGGAGGGGGTCTCCGAGACGGTCGCGCTCCTTAGGCGCTTCGACGAGATCAACGAGGGCTTCGGCGCGGAGGGCGCCGACTACGACAAGCTCATCGAGGAGCAGGGCAAGGTCCAGGAGCGGCTCGACGCCCTCTCCGCGTGGGACCTGGATTCGCGCCTCGAACTGGCCATGGACGCCCTGCGCTGCCCGCCCGGCGACACCCCGGTGAGCGTGCTCTCGGGCGGCGAGCTGCGGCGCGTGGCCCTCTGCCGCCTGCTCCTCCAGAAGCCCGACATCCTCCTCCTGGACGAGCCCACGAACCACCTGGACGCCGAGTCCGTGGCGTGGCTCGAACGCCACCTCCAGCAGTACGAGGGGACGGTCATCGCGGTGACGCACGACCGCTACTTCCTCGACAACGTGGCGGGCTGGATCCTGGAGCTGGACCGGGGCCACGGCATCCCGTGGAAGGGCAACTACTCGAGCTGGCTCGAGCAGAAGCAGGAGCGGCTGAGGCAGGAGCAGAAGCAGGAGAGCGAGCGGCAGAAGACCCTCCAGCGAGAGCTGGAGTGGATCCGCATGGCCCCCAAGGCCCGCCACGCCAAGGGCCGGGCCCGGATCAACGCCTACGAGCAGCTCCTCAACGCCCGCCCCGACGAGGTGGCCGGAGAGCTGGAGATCTACATCCCGCCGGGGCCCCGGCTGGGCGAGGTGGTCATCGAGGCGAAGGGGCTCCGCAAGGGCTTCGGCGACAACCTCCTCATGGAGGGGGTCACCTTCTCCGTGCCAAGGGCCGCCGTGGTGGGCATCATCGGCCCCAACGGCGCCGGCAAGACGACGCTCTTCAAGATGATCGCGGGGCTGGAGAAGCCCGACGCCGGGGCGCTGCGCGTGGGCGAGACGGTCCAGCTCGCCTACGTGGACCAGGCGCGCTCCGACCTCGATCCCGAGAAGACCGTCTACGAGGTCATCTCCGGCGGGCTCGACAACGTCCAGCTCGGCAAGGTGCAGATGAACTCGCGCGCCTACTGCGGCCGGTTCGCCTTCACGGGGGCCGACCAGCAGAAGCGAGTCTGTGCGCTCTCGGGCGGCGAGCGCAACCGCGTGCACCTGGCCCGCATGCTCAAGTCCGGCGCCAACGTGCTCCTCCTCGACGAGCCCACCAACGACCTGGACGTGAACACCCTGCGGGCCCTGGAGGACGCCCTCGAGCAGTTCGCCGGGTGCGTCCTCGTCATCAGCCACGACCGCTGGTTCCTCGACCGCATCGCCACCCACATCCTCGCCTTCGAGGGCGAGAGCGGCGCCGCCTTCTTCGAGGGCAACTTCCAGGAGTACGAGGAGGACCGCCGCAAGCGCTTCGGCGAGGAGGCCACCAGGCCCCATAGGATCACCTACCGGAAGCTGACGAGGTGAGGGGGGTGAGTAGGTGATTAGGTGGTTAGGTGAGTAGGTGAGTAGGGTGAACGGGTGCCTTCGAAGGAAGTGCGTGTGAGGTGAGATGCGATTAGCAAGGCGGGAGACGCCAGACGTGAAAGGCGAGGCGCGAAACGCTGGACGCAAAGGCTCTTGTGCACGTCATCCGCTGAAGCCTCCTTCGAAGCTTCTCCCCTGGGGGATCTCGGGCGATGGCCGTACACGTCCGGCGATGGAGATTCTTCGGGGGCACTCCCTCGAAGCAGTCCTCAGAATGACGACGACGGGGGCGGGAGACGCGAAAAGCACCTGCTTTCCTGGCGTGTCCTTCCGCGGCGCCTTACATTCTCGCCTTCTTTAGGAGGCCGCCATGTACGCCGTCAGCCGCCGCTACCGCTTCGACCCCGCCAACTCCGAGAAGATCGACCACGAGATCCAGGAAAGCTTCGTCCCCCTGCTGAAAAGGGCCCCGGGCTTCGTTGCCTACTACTGGCTGGACAACGGGAACGGGGTTGGGGAGTCCATGACCGTGTTGGAGAGCAAGGCAGGCGTCGAAGGTTCGGTCTCCGTGGCGAAGTTCTAGGTGGACCACCACCTCCCCGGTCTGCTCGGCACCCTCGAGGTTCTCCAGGGAGAAGTCAAGGCCCACGGTTGAGGCGCCAGCCGGCCGCTCGGCGAGGTCACCGAGGGATCCGCCGCTGGACCCGGCCGCACGTCTCAAGCAAAGGGCCGCCCCGATGGGCGGCCCTTCTTGCGTACGGGAAGCGTCCCGGTCACGGCCCCGGCGGGGGCAGGACGGGGTGGTAGTTGGGGTAGGGCGGCCTCTCGTAATGCGGAGCCGGGTTCTCCTTGAGCTTCTCCATCAGGAGTTCCACCGTCTTTTCGAGCTGCGGGTCGTGGCCCTCGCGCAAGAGCTTGGGATCCTGCCAGACCGTCACGTCCGGCGCGATGCCGTGGTTCTCCACATCCCAGTGGCCGCTCAGGCCGTAGATGGCCCAGCGCGGCGCCGTGACCATGCCGCCGTCCATGAGGGGCGGGTAGTCGCCGATGCCCACGAGGCCGCCCCAGGTGCGCTCGCCCACGAGGGGGCCGATGTGGGCCTTGCGGAAGTACCAGGGCATGGCGTCCCCGCCCGACCCGGCGAACTGGTTGATGATCATCGCCTTAGGGCCGTAGATGGCCTCCGTCGGCTCGGTGTAGGCCTCGCCTTCTCGCGTCATCACCCGGCTCATGGGGACGCGGCCCAGGTAGTCGATGATGTAGTCGGCGAGCTGGCCGCCGTGGTTGTAGCGCTCGTCGAGCACCGCCCCCTCCTTGCCGCCCTGGGCGAAGTAGTAGCGGTTGAAGTTCGTGAAGCCGCCGAACTGGGTGTCGGGCAGGTAGACGTAGGCCAGCCTGCCGCCGCTCAGGGCGTCCACCTTCCGCCGGTTGGCCTCGACCCAGTCCTCGTGGCGCAGCGCGAACTCGCTCTCCACGGGCACCACCGTGACGTCGCGGGCGCCCGTGCCGTCGGGGTTGGGGCCCACGCGGATCACGGTCTGCCGGCCCGCCGTCCCCTGGAAGAAGCTGAAGACGTCGTCCGATGCGGTCAGGTTCCGGCCGTTCACGGCCAGCAGGTAGTCGCCCGCCTTCACGTCGACGCCGGGCTGGGTGAGGGGCGCCTGGAGCTTGGGGTTCCAGTTCTCCCCGCTGTAGATCTTGGCGAAGCGGTAGCGGCCGCCAGCGATGGTGTAGTCCGCCCCCAGCAGGCCCACGGAGACCTTGTGCTCCTTCGGCTCCGTTCCGCCCCGCACGAACATGTGGCCCACCGACAGGTAGGAGAGCATCCGCCGGAAGAGGAAGGTCAGGTCGTCCCGGCTGGCGATGCCCGGGAGGTAGGGGGCGAAGGTCTTCTCGGCGGCGGCCAGGTCCAGGCCGTGGTAGTGGGGGTCGTAGAAGAAGTCCCGCTCGATGCGCCAGACCTCCCGGTACATCTGGGCCCACTCCTCTCGGGGCACCATGTAGACCCGCATGGCGGCCGTGTCGATCTTGCCCTCGCCGGGCTTGGGCGCCGCGTCGGTCTTGGCGATGAACCAGCCGCCCTTGGACTGATAGAGCATCTTCTCGCCGTTGAAGGAGAGCACGAAGTCGTTCACCTGTTCGAGCAGGGGCACGGTCTTTCGCTTCTCGAGATCGAACCTCTCCACCGTGAGCTCGGGCCGGCCCTCGTCCATCTGCACGAGAGGCGCCTTCGCGAGGAAGAGCTCGCCGGCCTTGCCGGCATACAGCCCCGCGTAATTGGCCGCGGGGACGGGCAGGGTGAGGGTCCGCTGGAGCAGGCCGCCGAAGTCGATGCGCACCTCGGGCGGCTTCTCGCTCTCCTGCTTCGCCGCGTCCTTGGCCGGGGAGGCGCCCTCCTTCTTCTCACCCTCCTTGGGTTTGGGGGCCTTCTCGTCGTCGCTCTGGGGCGCCAGGGGCGAGGGGAGATCGGAGCGCAGGACGGCCACATAGACGCTGCTCGTCACCGGGCGGGCTTCGCTCGTCATGTCCAGCCAACCGGCGGCCAGCCCCGTGTCGGTGCTCGCCGTGAAGAAGAGGTACTTGCCGCTCCGGTCGAAGACGGGGTAGAGGCAGTCGCTCATGCCGTCGGTGACCTGCGTGGCCTTGCCCGCGGCCAGGGAGTAGACGAAGACGGCGTGGAGGTGGTTGGGGAGCTGCTTGGTGTAGGTGATCCAGCGGCTGTCCGGCGACCATTCCTGGTCGAACTCGTGGGCGGGCGTGTCGTAGAGATCCGTGTCCACCTTCACCGGGACGGGGTGGTCGAGGTCCACGAACCACAGGTTCAGGCGCTTGTCGCTGTAGGCGATCTTCTTGCCATCGGGCGACCAGACGGGATCGTAGAAAAACGACGGCGGCTCGCCGAGCGGGATGACGCGCACGGGCCCCAGGCCGTTCTGGCTGGAGATGTGGAGGGCGTACTCGCCGGAGGCGTCGGAGAAGTAGGCGATGGACTGGCCGTCGGGCGACCAGGCGGGGCTGCGCTCCATGACCCCCGGCGTCGAGGTGATGTCCCGCACGTCGCCCTTCTCGGCGGGCACCGTGAGGATGTCGCCGTGGGCCTCGAAGACGGCGCGGGCGCCGGTGGGCGAGAGGTCGGCGCCGGCGATCTGCTTGGCGACCTTCTCGAAGTGCGGCCGCACCTGCGGCATGTCGCCCGCCACGCGGACCGAGACGGGAGAGGTCTGCCGGGTGGCGAGGTCGTACAGGAAAAGCCTGCCCATCTGCGAGTAGACGATGGCGCCGGGGCCCGCCGAGGCGGAGTCGATGTCGAAGCCCTGGTTGTCGATGAGCTTCGCGACCGTGTTGCTCTTGGTGTCGTAGGCGAAGAGGGTCACGGGGCCGCTGCGGTCCGAGAGGAAGTAGACCGTGTCGCCCACCCACATGGGGTCGCGGTCGTTGGAGTTCTCCCGCGGGATCTTGATGACGCTCGAATCGGACAGGCGCGCGATCCAGATGGGCGTGGTCTGGCCGCCCCGGTAGTCGCGCCAGTCGGGCTCCCACTGGAAGACGGGGCTGTAGGCGATGTGGCTGCCGTCGGGCGAGAAGGAGCCGTCCTCCGCCATGGGGAGGGGCAGGGGCGCGGGCAGGCCGCCCGTCAGCGGCACGAGGAAGAGCTGGTCCGAATCGTTCGTGGCATCCCGGTGGGAGCGGAAGAGCACCTGTTTGCCGTCGGGGCTCCAGCCCACGGCCACGTCGGGATCGGGGTGCCACGTCAGGCGGCGCGGCTCGCCCCCCGAGGCGGGCACGACGTAGACGTCCACGTTGCCGTCGTACTCGCCCGAGAAGGCCACGAGCGAGCCGTCGGGAGAGAAGATGGGGCGGCTCTCGAGGTCCATCCCCGTCACCAGGCGGTGGGCATCGCCGCCTTCGCGGCTCGCGATCCAGATGTCGCCGCCGTAGACGAAGGCGATCTGCGTCTTGGAGAGGGCGGGCTCCCGAAGGAGCAGGGGGGGAGCGGCGGCCGCCAGGCAGAGCGAGGCGGTCAGGAGAACGAGGGCCACGAGCACGGTCTTGCGCATGATTCCTCCTACCGGTGAGGGCGAGGTGCAGGAACGCCACGGCTCAAGCTTCTTGGGACGCAGGGGGCCACGGCGAAGTTTCACGGAGGGAGGCCCGCGGATCAGCCGCCCAGGGCGGCGGCCACGGCCTGGGTGTCCCGAACGCGCCCCATGCGCGGGAAGATCCGCGTGAGGCAATGCTCGTGGGCCGTGGGGTTCAGGCGGTCCCGGCCGTCGGGGAAGCCGCCCACGTGGACGAGGACGGGCGTCGCGCCGGCTCGGCGGGCCGCGCGCAGGAGGCGCACCGTGTTGGCCACCACGGTGGCCGCCGGGTGCGGCGCCGTGGCTCGGCCCACGATGCCCTTCTGCAGATCGATGACGACGACGGCGGTGGTGGCGGGATTCAGAATCGGGTCGGCCATGGCCATCTCCTTCAGAAAGCCCTCCCCCTCCCCTCGGTCAGGATAAACCACGGAGCCCTGGATGGGGATGCCCTCCGCTTGATCCCCCGAGGCGCCCGTTCCATGATCGAGGCTGGGCAAGTCAAGGAGGTCCCCATGGTCGTCATCCTCGTTCACTACGTGAAGCCGCTGGAAGAGGTGGACCGGCTCGTCCTCTCCCACAAGGCCTTCCTGGCCGAATACTACCGGCAGGGGCTGCTGCTCCTCTCCGGTCCGCGCACCCCGCGCACCGAGGGGGGACTCATCCTCGCCCGCTCCGGGAGCATCGAGGAGCTGCGGGCCCTCTTCGCCAGGGACCCGTTCGCCGTGGCGGGGGTGGCCGAGTACGAGTTCCTCGCCTTCGAGCCCACCATGCACGCCGGGGGGATCGAGCCCTTCCTGGCCGCGCCTCCCGCGGGGAGGTGAGGCGGTGGGCCACGACGACCCGCCCGTCACCCCGGCCACCCGCCTGCTGAGGGCGAGAGGGGTCCCCTTCGCGCCCCACCTCTACCCCTTCCAGGCCCACGACGTGGCGCGCCACGCGGCCCAGGCCCTGGGCGTGGAGGAGCACGCCGTGATCAAGACCCTCGTCATGGCGGCCGATCCGAGGCGCCCTTTCCTCGTCCTCATGCACGGGGACCGCGAAGTCTCCACGAAGGCGCTGGCCCGGCTGCTTGACGTCAAGGAGGTGGCCCCGCTCAGCCGGGAGGAGGCCGAGCGCGCCACCGGCTACCAGGTGGGCGGCATCAGCCCCCTGGGCACCCGCCGGCCCATGTCCGTCTACGCCGAAGCCACGATCTTCGACCTGCCGGCGATCTACCTGAACGGCGGCCGGCGGGGGTTTCTCGTCGCACTCGATCCGGCCGCCCTGCGGACCCTTCTAGCCCCCGTCGAGGTGCGCGTCGCACAGGCCGGGTAGACGGCTTGCGCCGCGGCGCGCCGGGGCGGTACAGTGCAGGGCGTGGAGCACCCATGGAGATTCTGCTGACCCCCGAAGAGACGCGCGTGCTGGGATGCCTCGTGGAGAAGGCGGTCACCACGCCGGAGTACTACCCCCTCAGCCTGAACGCCGTGCGAAACGCCTGCAACCAGAAGTCGGGGCGCGACCCCGTGGTGGCCTACGACGACGCCACGGTGCAGGAGGCCCTCGATGGTCTGCGGGACAAGCACCTGCTCTGGGTGGTCAGCCCCGCCGAGGCGCGCGTCTCCAAGTTCCAGCACCGCTTCCCCGAGGCGCTCGACCTCTCGCCGCCCGAGGTGGCGGTCCTCTCGGTCCTCATGCTGAGGGGCCCCCAGACCCCGGGCGAGCTGCGGGGCCGGACCGAACGGCTCTACCGCTTCTCCGGGCTGGAGGAGGTGGAGGCCGTCCTGCGGGGGCTCTCCGAACGCTCCGGCGGGCCGCTGGCCGTGCGCCTTCCGCGCCAGCCCGGCCGGAAGGAGCACCGCTACGCCCATGCGCTGGAGGGGATCCCCGCCCAGGAGCCCGGCGCCGAGGCGCCGCCCGCCTTCGAGACCCAGCCGCTTCGGGTGACCGATCGCTTGGCCGAGCAAGAAGAGGCGCTCTCCGGGCTCCGCGAGGAGCTCCGGCGGCTGCGCGAGGAGCTGGCCGAGCTGAGGAGCGAGCTCGAGGCCTTCCGCCAGGAGTTTCAGTGAAACGCCTCTGCGTCTTCTGCGGCTCGAGCGCGGGCGATGACCCCGCCTTCGCCGAGGCCGCCGCGGCCGTGGGCAGGGCCCTGGCCGAGCGCCGGATCACGCTGGTTTACGGCGGCGGCAACGTGGGGCTCATGGGCGTCCTGGCCGACGCGGCGCTTCGGGCCGGCGGCGAGGTCATCGGCGTCATCCCCAAGGCGCTCATGGAGTGGGAGGTGGGCCACCTGGGGCTCACCGACCTGCGCGTGGTGGACTCCATGCACGAGCGCAAGGCCCTGATGGCCGAGCTCTCCGATGGCTTCGCGGCCCTGCCCGGAGGCATCGGCACCCTCGAGGAGTTCTTCGAGATCTGGACGTGGGCCCAGCTCGGGGTCCACCACAAACCGTGCGGCCTGCTCAACGCGGAGGGCTACTACGACCCGCTCGTGACCTTCCTGGACGGCATGGTCGAGCGCGGTTTCCTGAAGCCGCGCCACCGGAGCATGGCCATCGTGGAGCGCGAGGTCCGCCCCCTCCTCGCCGCCCTGGAGGCCTACCGCCCGCCCGAGGGGGAGCCCCGCCTGAACGGGCGGAGGACCTGAGGGAGCCCCCGTGGCGGCCAAGATCAAGACGCCCCTGCTGACGACCGAGCGGCTCCACCTCCTGGTTCCGGGGCCCAAGGACGCCCGGCACATGCTCTGGTACGTGCTGGAGAACCGGGACCACCTGGCGCCCTGGGAGCCGGTGCGGTTCCAGGCATACTTCACGGAGGAGTTCTGGCGCCAGGAGCTGGCCTCGGCCCAGCGGGAGTACCTGGATGGCCTCTCGCTCAGGCTCGCGCTCGTGGAGAGCGGCGATTCGGGCAGCCCCATCGTCGGCACCGCCAACTTCCGCAACATCGTTCGGGGAGTCTTCCAGGCCTGCCACCTGGGCTACAGCCTGGACCACCGCTTCCAGGGGCGTGGCCTCATGCAGGAGGCCCTGACGGCGGCCATCGCCCACGTGTTCGAGGAGCTGGGCCTCCACCGGGTCATGGCCAACTACATGCCCCACAACGAGCGGAGCGCCAGGCTGCTTCAACGCCTGGGATTCACGGTGGAGGGCCAGGCCAAGAGCTACCTCTTCCTCGACGGGGCCTGGCGCGACCACGTCCTGACCTCCCTCGTCAATCCGAAGGAGGGCTGAGCGTGACCTTCCTCCTGCTGACGGACAACCTCATGACGAGGGCGCGGCTGGAAACGGCCGCTCGGGCGGCCGGGGCCGAGGTGCTGGCCAGAGGATCGGAGTGCGTGCCCGATCTGGTGGCCGTGGACCTCAGCGCCCTGGGCGCGCTGGAGGCCATCGCCTCCTGGAAGGCCGGCCATCCCTCCGCCCTCATCCTGGCCTTCGGGCCGCACGTTCAGACCGAACTTCTGGCCGCGGCCCGCGAGGCGGGCGCCGGGGAAGTGGTCCCTCGGGGGGCCGCCGAGCGGAGGCTGGCGGCGCTGCTTCGCCGGCCGGAACCGGGAAACGCCGAATCGGGGGGCTGAGCCCCGAGGGAGGAGGCCATGTTCGAGCACCGGAACGAACCGCTGCTGTCGCGCAACGCCTTCCTGCGGCGCATGGCGGCGAGCGCCGCGGCGGCCTTCGGCCTGGTGGCCTTCTCCCTGGCCACCGGCGTCCTCGGCTACCACCTCCTGGAGGGCCAATCCTGGATCGACGCCCTGGTGAACGCCTCCATGCTGCTGGGCGGCATGGGCCCCGTGGGCGATCTGCACACCACCGCGGGCAAGCTCTTCGCCAGCTTCTACGCGCTCTACTGCGGCCTGGTGCTCATCGTGGCCGTGGGGATCGTCTTCGCCCCCCTCTTCCACCGCTTTCTCCACCGCTTCCACCTCGAGGTGGAGGACGAGGAGCCCGAACAGCCCGAAGAGTAGCGGCACCTCAGGTCACGCTCTCCCGGAAGACCACGCCCCGATTGGCCAGCTCTTGCATGACGAAGAGGTAGCAGCCCGGCTCCCGGCCCAGGAACTCGGGCGGGGAGATGCCGGGGCGGCGGTAGAGCCCCCGCGCTACGGCGCGCACCCCCGCCGTGCAGGTGTAGCCCGTGGCGCGGGCCATGGAGGTGATGCCCGTGGCCGGGTCGTAGCGGTCCAGCAGGTCGAAGACGTGGCGGACCTTCCGCCCCTCCTTCTCCCCCTCCACGGTGACGCGCATCACCGTGATGTCCTCCTCGCCCTCCCCGAGCCGCCACTCGTGGAAGAGCAGCTTGGCGGTGAGCTCCAGGGGGCTGACGCGCCCCCCGGGAAGATCCACGGGCTCCTTGCGGAAAAAGCCGGTCTCCCGGAGCATCCTCATCTTCTCGATGTGGCCCGGGTAACGGAGGGTCCTCTCCTTCATGAAGGGAGCCTTGACCGTCGTGATGAGGGAGCGCAGGCCGTCCGTGTTGAAGGCCTCCAGCGTCCCGACGCCGGGGAAATCGATGTACTCGGGCTCGGACAGGGCCGGCATGGACACCACCCGGCCGTGCGAGATGTAGCGCGCCGGCCGCGTGTACTCCTCGATCACGTCCGCCGGTGAGAAGACCGCCTTGTACTCGTACGGCCAGGTCCGCACCACGGGCAGTCCGCCCACGAGGCACTCGAAGCTGTGCAGGCGCTCCAGGACCGTCTCCAGGTACCCGAGGATGATGTTGCCGCAGCCGGGGGCGATGCCGCAGTCCACCACCGCGGTGACCCCCTTGTCCCTGGCCAGATCGTCCAGGAGGAAGGGGTCCTCCTCGAAGAAGGAGATGTCCACCACGGGCTTGCCGCACTCGATGACCCGCTTCACGGTGGCGAAGCCCATGGAGCCCGGCACGGCCCCCACCACCAAGTCCGCAGGCCGCACGACGGCCGCCACCTCCGCCGGATCGCCGAGGTCCACCCGGCGGGTCGCGATGCCGGAGCTCTCCGCGAGACGATCGAGCGCTCCCTGGGCGAGGTCGGCCGCCACCACCTCGAATTCGCCCTCGGCCGCCAGGTCCCGGGCGATGGCGCTGCCCACCCGCCCGGCGCCCAATACCACTATCTTCATGACCGCCTCCTTCTCCCTACGCGTTCCCGCCCGCGCCGGGGGCTCCGGCTCCCCGTGCCTAATCAGCATAGCTTACCAGATCACCGTCACCAACAACGACGCCGGGGGCGTCGCCGTCGCCTTCAGCTTCACGTGGTGAACGCGGAATCCTCCGGTTTTCCCCCCAGGGGCGGGCGCGAGTCCGCTCCCTCTTTCTGTACCCCATCCCCATTCGGTTTAGTCTTCGGAGCGCGCACCGGCTTTCCGGGCATCCGGGGGCCGATGTTGAAGCCTAGCCATTCGGGACTTACAATTCGTTCAGAGATCTGGGCTGTGGGTTTCATTTTGTCCCCGCTCGGGCGAGGGCTCGCCCGTGAGTGGGTGGGATGTCCGTCTTTCAATGGGAGGTTAGGGCCATGGTGAAACAGGTGTGTGTTGCCATCGTCGTCTCCCTCGCGCTGGCTTCCGGGTGGGGGGGCGTAGTTCGGGCCGACCAAGGCGGGGGGCCGGGAGCGCCACCGTCGCTCCAGGCTTCTTACGGCCAGCTACCGTTGGCCTTCGAACCCAATGTGGGGCAGGCCGATCTCCACGCCCGCTTCGTGGCCAGGGCGCCGGGAAGGCTCGTCTTCCTCGCGCCGGGCGAGGTGATTCTGGTGGCGGAAAGGCTGACGGCCCAGCCAAGCCTGGACGACCTCCTTACCCAGCCGCCCATGGAGGGACCCGAGCTCGATTTGGCCCGCATCGCGTTGGCAGGGGCGAACCAGGGCGCGCCCATGAGCGGGGCCGACCTCCTGCCGGGCAGGAGTTCCTACTTCCTGGGCAACGATCCGGGGCGCTGGCAAAGAGACGTGCCCTCCTTCGCGAAGGTCCGCTGGTCCGAGGCCTACCCGGGCATCGATGTGCTCTTCTATGGACGGGAGCGCCAGCTCGAGTTTGATTTCCTCGTGAAACCGGGGGCGGATCCCTCGCTCATCGGCCTTGCGCCGACGGGGGCGGACCGCACTTCCCTGTCGCCGTCCGGAGATCTGATGCTCCGCGTGGGCCACACCGACTTCCGATTTCAGAAGCCGGTTTGTTACCAAGAGGTCCGGGGACAGCGGGTGAAGGTGGAGGGACGCTTTCGGCTGAAAGAGGGCCGCGTGGGGATCGAGTTGGGCACCTACGACCGGCGCAAGCCCCTCGTCATCGACCCGGTCCTGGTCTACTCCACCTATCTCGGGGGTGCCGGCAACGACCTCGCGGCCCGCGTGTTCGTTACGCCTTCGGGCGAGGCCTTCGTGACGGGGCAGACCCTCTCGCTCAATTTCCCCCTGTTCAACCCGGGCCAGGCCGTGAACAGAGGCTCCTGGGACGCCTTCGTCTCGCATTTCAACGCCGCCGGTAATGCCCTGCTCTACTCTACCTATTACGGCGGCAACGGCGACGACTTCGGGATGGGCATCGCGGTGGACGCTACGGGTGCCATCTACCTGGCGGGCTCCACTACCTCCACCAACCTCTGGACCATGGCCCCCATTCAGGGCGCGAACGCCGGCGGATCCGATGTCTTCCTCGCCAAGATCAACAGCGCTGGCACGTTGGATTACGCCACCTACCTCGGGGGCACGGGCAACGACTACGCCTATGGCCTGGCCATCGATAGCTCCGGTGACGCCTACGTCGTTGGGAGCACTGCCTCCCCCAATTGGCCCACGGTCCTCCCCCTCCAGGCGGCCCTCTTGGGCACCAGCGACGCCTTCGTGGCCAAGCTCAATCCCGCGGGGAGCGCGCTGGTCTTCTCCACCTACCTGGGAGGCAGCGGCGACGAGTCGGCCTTCGCCCTCACGCTGGACGCCACACGGGCCGTCACCATCACGGGGACGACCTCCTCCTCCAACTACCCGACGGCGAGCCCCTTCCAGGGCACATACGGCGGCGCCAACGACGCCTTCGTCACCAAGATCAGCCCGGCGGGGAACGCCCTCCTCTACTCCTCCTATCTGGGGGGCAGCGGCCTGGAGGTCGGCTTTGGGATCGCTCTCGATTCGGGGGGAAACGCCTACGTGGCGGGCGCCACCACCTCCACCAACTTTCCCCTGGCCACTCCGGCCCAGCCCCTCAACGGCGGCGGTCTTGACGCCTTCGTGAGCAAGGTCAGCCAGCCGGGAACGGCGCTCCTTTATTCGACCTATTTGGGCGGCAGCGGGAACGACTACGCCACCGGTATCGCCCTGGACGGCCTGGACAGCGCCTACGTGGCTGGTGTGACGGCCTCGCCCAATTTCCCCGTCCTCTCTCCCCTTCAGGCCGCCCTGTCCGGTCCGTCGGACGCTTTTCTCACGAGGGTCAACCCCTCGGGCACGGGCTGGGCATACTCGACCTACCTGGGCGGTTCGGGCGCTGAGACCGGCTACACCGTGGCGCTCGATTCCCTCGGCGCCGTCTATCTGGCGGGCTCCACGACATCGGTCAACTTTCCCGTCGCCGCGCCCTACCAAGGGATCAACGCCGGTGGCACGGACGCCTTCGTGGCCAAGATCGGCCCCGTCCTGGGCTGCTCCGCCTCCGCTACACCCACCTCGGGAAGCGCACCTCTCACCGTCGCCTTTACGGGCACGGCCTCCACCGGCTCCCCGCCCTACAACTACTTTTGGGATTTCGGTGACAGTACAACCGGCGCCGGCGCCACCGCCACCCACACCTACAACGCCGGCGGCAGCTTCAACGCCAAGCTCACCGTCACCGACTCCGCCGCGGGCACCGCCCAGGACAACCACCTCGTGATCACCGTGGCTCCACCCGCTACGCTCACGGTCAACGCCACCGCGACCCCCACCTCCGGCAACGCCCCTCTCACCGTCGCCTTCTCCGCCGCCGCCGCCGGCGGCATTCCCCCCTACACCTTCGCCTGGAGCTTCGGCGACAGCTCCACCGGCACGGGCCAGAGCCCGAACCACACCTACAACGCGGCGGGGACTTACCCCGTCAGCGTGACCGTCGCCGACTCCGCCTCCGTCACCGCCACCGACAGCCACCTCAGTCTCTCCGTCGCGCCCCCGCTGCCCCTCACGTTGTCGATCGCGGCCTCACCCTCCTCGGGGCAGATCCCCCTCGCCGTCAGCTTCACGGCGACGCCGGCCGGAGGCATTCCGCCCTATACCCTCACCTGGGACTTCGGGGACAGCACGACGGGCACCGGTCTCACGGCGACCCACACCTACACGGCGGGCGGGACCTTCACCGTTCACGCCACGGTGACCGATTCGGCTAGCGTGACGGCCTCGGCCACCACCACCGTCCAGGCCATCAACCCGCCCTCTATCAGCAGCGTCACCAAGGTGGGCAATCCCTTCCGGCTTAAGGTCTACGGCAGCAACTTCCACGGCAACTGCACGGTCAAGGTCAACGGGGCGTCCGTTCCCCTCTCCAAATACAAGAGCCCCAGCCTGGTGATCGCCAAGAAGGGCGCCGCCCTCAAGGCGATGGTGCCCAAGGGGGTGACCGTCCAGATCACCATCACCAACAACGACGACGGAGGCGTCTCCACACCCTTCAGCTTCACCTGGTAACGGCTCGCGTCTGAACAAGACACCAAACGAAAGAGCGGGCCGCAAGCCCGCTCTTTCCCGTCTCTCCTCTTTCTCCGCCCCGTGGGGACGCTACTTTCCGCCCCCTCTGCCGCGGAAGAGGACAAGATCGCGGCTGGGCCGGCGGTGGTCCCACGGCGTGATGTGCGGGGAGAGGGGCAGCCGGTCCTCGGCGGCCTCGGTTGGTGTCTTCGGTTCGGGGGGGGCCCAGGGCTCGGCCTTCCGGCGCACCCCCTCGATGGCATCGAGCTCGCGGTGGGCCATCTCCCGGATCTCCTTCCGGAGCCCCTCCTGGGCGATCAGCTCGGTGAAGGCCCTCCGTCCCTCCACGAGGTCCGCCACGTAGGCGGCGATCTGCTCCTCGGAGTAGAAGTTCTCGGGGTCGTACTGGCCCAGGTCGGCCCCCTCGCACTTCACTACCTCCTCGGTTCCCAGGCGGCCCTGGCGGTACTCGTTGGTTCCCCGCAGGTCGCCCCGCTGCAGGGCGGCCATGAGGTCCAGGGGAACGCGCTGCACCTTGCGGATGAGCTTCCGCTTCCCGGTGGCCGGGTCCTTCTCGATGATCTCGCCCACGCCGCCCGTGTTGTACTGGAAGAAGTGGACCTTGCCAGGATACCTCTGCACCAGGCCCATCACGATGTCGTGGAAGGCGTTCACCTTCCGGCCCTGGGGGCCCACGATGAAGTCGTCCATGCCCACGATGCGCACCGACTCGCCGGCCTTCTCGGGCACCGTGGCGAAGGAGTGCGTGGACTCGCCCCAGAGGTAGGCGAGCACGCCCTGCTCGGGCGTGAGGCGCTGAGCGAAGGGCATGATGGTGCCGCGCCGCGTGATGAAGGCGAAGACCAGGCCGTCCAGGTGTTCGAGGGTGGGCAGATTGATGGAGTCGGCGCAGATGGAGACCAGCTTGCCGCCCCGCTTCACCTTGAGTTGGCGGCGGTCCAGGACGCCCCGGCCGTTTTCGCCCAGGCGCTCGTCGAGGAAGCTGATCTTCCCCCGGCCGTCCACCATGACGTTCTCCAGGAGCGCCGACTTGTGGGCGAGGGCGTGGTACATGGCCTCCTGAAGGGCCGGGTCCACGTCGGTCTTCACGTAGAAGCCCTGCTCCGTGCCCAGGGCCGAGCCGTCGCGCCGGAGCATGACGATGTCGTCCTGCGCCACCCAGGTGCCCTCGCCGAGGGCCGGATCGAGGCCGAGCTGGTGGCAGGACCAGGTGGACTTGCCCGTGGCCGTGAGGCCGAACATGAAGACGCCGCAGGACTTGAGCTGGCCCGTCCGGGAGTCCCTCACGCGGACCACCTTGGTGCCCGCGTGCAGGCCCAGCATGCCCTGCATGTCGGCGCTGACCATGGCCTGGCGAAGGAAGCCCTTCTTGCACTCGCCCGTGTAGTCGGTCCCCATGGCGATGTTGATGCCGTGCTGGGGGAGAACCAGGATCTGCATGCGGAGCTGGTGCTCCTCGGGGACGTGGATCATGGTGAAATCCGGCCCCCTTCGTCCGCGCTTCGCGGGCCCCATGGTCATGGCCCATTCGTAGGCCAGGCGATAGTTCTTCGGATCGGAAACGCTCACGTAGAGGTTGCAGACGGGGTTGAACTCGGCGTTATCTCCCATCTGGCGACGAACGTGGACGAAGGGCTGCGTCTTCAGGAGCTGGAGGACCTTGTGGATCTGTTCGGGGGCCTTCTCCACGATGGCGAGCTGTTGGGCCGTGGGCCTGGGAACCCGCACCGACTCGTCACCCAGGTAGACGGTCCTGGCCGCCTGCCGCGAGGAGATGGCCGAGGTCCAGAGGGCCGAGCCGTTGGCCGTCTTCCTGGCGCTCTTGAGCGCTAGGCGGCGGAGGCGGCGCATGGAGGGGTGCTGGATGTTGGAGCCGGAAAGGGCCCCCTTCAGGTTCTCGGCGAAGCGCCGGTAGACGTCGGGATCGTACGGACCCTCGCTCATGTTTTCCCCCGCGGCGGCACGCCGCTCTACCCCCCAGCATAGCCTCCGGCCGCCGGCGCTGGCAATGAGGGGAAGCTGAGTGAGGAGTGAGGAGTGAGGAGTGAGGGGCGAGAAGTAAGAAGTGAAGGGGACGCCGTCTGTTGGTTCCTTTCGGCATCTCCTCATTTCCTCATCTCGGCGTGGACGCGAGACGGGAGCGGCCGCCGGCCGGTGGAGGGTGGAGGGGCTGACTGGATGATGGATGATAGATGATAGATGAGGGATCGTCCGCAGGGTCTATCCATCCCAAATCCCCAATCTCTTTGTGCCTTCGTGTCTTGGTGGTGAATCTTTTTCCGCTTTCCTTGTTCTCCCATCGTCCCCGGCTTGAGGCCAACGGACAAATGGCATAAGCTCGAAGTCTCGCCTGCTTCGGGGGGCGGAGGAAGCGGAGGGAACCATGCCATTGATGCCCTGGATCGTCGCAGCCGTCGCTGTCGTCCTCGTGGTCGCGCTGGTCGTGCTCTGGGCTCGGAACTACCGAAGGGTGGGCCCCAACCAGGTGCTCGTGATCTCGGGCCGCACCTCCACCGTTCTGGATGCCGAGGGCCGGAAACAGAAGGTGGGCTACCGCCTCCAGGTCGGAGGAGGCACCTTCGTGATGCCCCTCATGGAGACCGCCGAGGTCTTTCCGCTGGAGGTCTTCTCCATCTCCCTGCGCTGCCCCGAGGTCCTCACCGCCCAAGGCGTGCTCATCTCGGCCGAGGCCCAAGGCCAGGTGAAGGCCTGCGGCGAAGAGCCCCTCCTCCACCGCGCCGTGGAGAACTTTCTCTCCAAGGGCTCCTCGGGCATCACCTACGTGGCGCAGGAGGTGCTCGAGGGCCACATGCGAGGCATCCTGGGCACGCTCACCGTGGAGGAGATCTACGCCCAGCGGGAGGAGTTCGCCCACCGGGTGCGGGTGGCCGCCCAGGAAGATTTCGGTCGGCTGGGTTTGGATCTGGTCTCCTTCTCGCTCAAGGACATCTCGGACAGCCAGGGGTACATCGCCGCCCTGGGCGCCCGGCGCATCGCCGAGGTGAAGCGCGACGCCACCATCGCCCAGGCCGAAACCGAGAGGGACGCGGCCATCAACGCCTCGCAGGCGCGCAAGGAGGGCGACGTGGCCCGCCTCGCGGCCGAGACCGAGCTGGCCGAGGCCACCCGCGACTTCGAGGTGCAGCGCGCCGAGTACCAGGCCGCCGTGAACGTCCGGCGGGCGCGGGCGGACATCGCCTACGACCTGGAACGGGCCAAGCTCTCCGAGGCGCTCAAGCGCCAGGAGTACGGCGTGCGGCTCGCCGAGAAAGAGCTCGCCGCCCAGCTGGAGGAGAAGGAGATCGCCCGCCGCGAGAAAGAGCTGGAATCCACCGTGAAGCGGCCCGCCGAAGCCATGGCCTACCAGGCCAAGCTGGAGGCGGAAACGGAGGCTTTCCAGAAGGAGTTGGAGGCCAAGGGCAGGGCCGCCGGCGTGCGGCTCGAGGGCGCGTCCCAGGCCGAAGCCCTCCTTGCGCGCGGCAAGGCCGAGGCCGACGCCATGAGGCTGAAGGCGGAGGCGTGGAAACAGTACACCGACGCCGCCCTCGCGGAGATGGTCATCAAGGCCCTTCCCGACTTGGCCCGCGCCGTGGCCGAGCCGCTCGCCAAGGTGGACAAGATCATCATGGTGGGCGATGCCGATGGGGCGCCCAAGATCACGGGCCAGGTGGCTTCCGTCCTCGCCCAGCTTCCGCCCGTCATCGAGAACCTTACCGGCCTCAAGCTCCAGGACCTCATCCGCAAGGTCAAACCGGAGAAAAAGGAAAAAGAATGAACCACGAAGGCACCAAGACACCAAGAACCCTTCTTGGATAAAGGAAAGAATGGTTGGTGTCTTCGTGTCTTGGTGGTGATGCTTTAGGGGCTTTCATGCTGTCGGATCGGGTGAACCGGATCTCCCTCTCCCCCACGCTGCGGATCTCCGCGCGGGCCCTGGAGATGCGCGCCCAGGGCATCGACGTGGTGGACTTCTCCGCGGGCGAGCCCGACTTCCCCTCGCCCGAAGCCGTGAAGCGGGCCGCCAAGGCGGCCATCGACGCCAACTTCACCAAGTACGTAGCCAACGACGGCATCCCCGAGCTGAAGGACGCCATCCGCGAGAAGCTGCTCCGGGACAACGACCTCGCTTACGACCTCAACGAGATCATCGTCTCCACGGGCGCCAAGCACTCGCTGCTGAACATCGCCCTCTCCCTCTTCGGGCCGGGCGACGACGTGCTGATTCCCTCGCCCTGCTGGGTCTCCTACCCAGACCAGGTGCGCATGGCGGGGGGAAACCCCGTGCTGGTGCCCACCCGCGAGGAGGAGGGCTTCCACCTGCAGGCGAAGGACCTCCAGGCGGCGATCACCCCCAACACCAAGGCGCTCCTCCTGAACTATCCCTGCAACCCGACGGGGGCCATCTACTCCCGCGAGGAGCTGGAGGCCATCGCCGCCCTCTGCGTGAAGGAGCAGATCTGGGTCATCGCCGACGAAATCTACGAGAAGCTCTTGTACGACGGATTCCGGTTCGTCTCCATCGCGAGCCTCGACGAGAAGATCAAGAAGCTCACCGTCGTCGTGAACGGCTTCTCCAAGGCCTACTCCATGACGGGCTGGCGCCTCGGCTACGCGGCGGGCCCGCGGGAGATCATCGCCGCCTGCTCCAAGATCCAGTCCCACTCCACCTCCAACGCCACGAGCTTCGTCCAGAAGGCGGCCGTGGAGGCCCTGCGGTCCTGCGCGCCCGAGGTGGAGCGGATGAGGGCGGAATTCGAGAGGCGGCGCAACTTCGTCGTCTACCGCCTGCGCTCCCTGCCCGACGTCTCCTGCAACTCTCCCCAGGGGGCCTTCTACGCCATGCCGAACGTGGCGGCCTACCTGGACAAGGAGTTCGGTGGGGCCCCCATCCGCAACACGTACGGCCTCGCCTACTACCTGCTCAGGGAGGCCCGCGTGGCGGTGGTGCCCGGCGAGGCCTTCGAGGCTCCCGAGCACCTGCGCCTCTCCTTCGCCACCTCCATGGAGCGCCTGCAGGAGGGCATGGCCCGGATCGAGCACGCCCTCAGGCGGCTGGAGACGCCCAAGCGCATCCGCCCCCGCGCCCTCAACAACGTCACCACCAAGGTCTCCGCCTACGTGGAGGCCCGCTCCATCCCCAGCATCGACGGGCGTAACGCCCTCCTCTGTGCGGCTCAGGCCCACCTCAAGCCCGAGGCCTACTTCGAGTGGAACGCCGCCATCGCCGGGGCCGTGGTGCAGCTCCGGACCAACTCTCCGCACCTGGCCGACTTCTACCAGGAGAACTTCTACCCGGCGCCCCTGGAGGGGGAGCTGGAACCGCACGCCGTGCTCTACGCGGTGAAGGACATCCCGGGGCGCGAGGCCCAGGCCGGCCTGAACCTGGAGACGGCCACCGGCTTCGCCTTCAACACCGCTTTCTACGGCCAGGTGCGCTCCCTGGCGCTGGCCCTGGCGGCCGAGCAGGCCTCGCGCACCTCGGGAGCCCTCTTCGCCCACTGCGCCGCCCTCGACGTGGACGGCCGAGGCCTGCTCATCTGGGGCGGACCCGGCTCGGGGCGGACCTCCATCCTGGCGGCGGCTCTCCGGGAGGAGGGGGTGCGCCTGGTCTCCACCGACAACCTTCTGGTGAGGATGCCCCAGGGACAGCCCGTGGCCGACCTCGTGGAGCGCAAGCTCTACCTCAAGGCCAAATGGGTCCAGCACCTGCCCGAGCTGGAGCGGTTCATGGAGCGCTCCAAGCTGGAGAATTGGGTCACCAGCCGGGACCAGTGCACCCTGGAGTACTGCAAGGAGGGGGACCAGTGCCCGCTGGATCTGGGAGCCGCGGCCTGCGTGCCGGCCTCCAGGGACGGCCGCATCATGCTCGACCCCTACTGGCTGGGAGGGGCCACACGGCACGTCCGCAGGACCGCCCCGCGGGTCTGCGTTCTCCTCGCGAAGGACCCGGTCCTGCCCCCGCTCAAGGAGCTGCCTCCGCGCGAGGCGGCGCGCCTAATCGCGGAGGGCCGGCCGGGAGGAGGCGCGCCACCCTTCCAGAACCCCCACGTCCCTGCCCCCGACATGGCCCGCTCGGAGGGGCTCCAGCGGCAGTTCGAGGCTCTCTTCGCCGCCGCCCCCTGCTTCATCCTCAACACCGCCGTGGGCAGTCCCGAATCCGCCGCCAGAAGACTCCTCGACCTCCTCCGCTGAGGTGGTGCCGAAGACCACCCCCACTGACTTCCGCTTGGTGAATCCCGACCTTGGGGAGACGACCCTGACCTGGGAGTGGCCTTGATGGGTGGAAGCGACGGGGAGGGGCGGCTCGGGCTCCTCCCCCTTTGACAAGGAAGCACGAGGAACCTATGGTTGTTCTGTAAGTCAGATTCTCATCGGAGCCGGTCATGCCAGAACGTAGGGTGGCATTGCGTATCAAGCCCGAGAAGCCCATCCGGGCCAAGGTGAAGGCCTATATCCCCGCCCGGGTGGTGGACATCTCTCCCCACGGGGCTCTGCTGGAGATCACCCAGCCCCTGCCGCCCAAGACGAAGTGTGACCTCAGGGTTCAGGAAAACGGGGACGAACTGGTGCTCCAGGCCACCGTGAAGCGCTGCTGCGTCTGGAGGTACGGGACCAACGACCGGCTGGAGCGCGTGGTGGTCTACCGGGCTGGGCTGCAATTCCGCGACCTCTCGGGGGAGGAGGAGGAGCGGCTCTCCGCCCGGGTCATGCAGCCGGTCTGTGCGGGCTTGAGCTCCGGCGATCCCGACAGGGCCGACTCGGACTCGCCGATCCTGGTGGGCATCGATCCATCCGATCTCCGGAAAGAGCCCAGCGGCACTCCGGAATCCTGAGGTCCTCGACGGCCAGGGCCCGGCGTCCTGGCGAGGCGGCTCTTCTACCGGCCGCCGATCCTGCGCCATTCTCCGGTAACGGCCCCCTCTTTCAACACCACATGCCGATCGAAGCAGGCCGCCGCCGCACACGAGTGGTACGGCGTAGGTGACGTCCCGGAAGCCGGCCTCCGCGAAGCCCCTCGCCTCCGCCAGCGTGGAGACGGTAATGGGGCCTGGGCTACCGCCCGACTGGATCAGCCCGATCTCCACGCACTTGTGCGTCTTCACGTGGGGGCGCAGGGCCACCCCGAGGCGGGATGCCTTCCGAGCCATGCGCGTCGCGTTGGCCTCCAGCCGGCGCAGGTCCACGAGGGCGGCGGGAGTTCGAAGGGCCTGCATTCGCAAGGGAGGCCTCTCGGGGACGATCACTCGGACACCCGATCACCGGTGGGGTTCAAACAGGCCGATCACGTTTCCGTCCGGGTCTTTGACGCGCGAAAACCACCCGACGCCGGGGATCTCGGCCTTCGGCGTCACCACCTCCCCACCCAGTTCCTCGGCCTGCTCACCGCAGGTGGCGACGGAGGGGACTTCGACGTAGACGGTCGGGGAATCGCCCGGCCGCACTTCGGCCACCCGCTGAATGCCCACATCCGAACCCTCGGGCGCCGTGAAGAGGAGGTAGTCCTCCCCAAAGGGCTCGAACTCCCACCCGAAGAGCCCCCAGAGGAAGGCCTTGGTCCGCTCGAGATCGGTGCAGGACCATTCCACGTGGCAGACGCTGTGAAGACCCATGCCTACCTCCCCTTCCTGCCCCCTCGTCCCGACCGGCGCCCGGGGGGCACGGCGGGATGAGATGGGCCCGTTCCGAAATGGGGCGGCCGTCCCCAATCGGACGGCCGCCCCGGGATCGCTCGCCACAATCCCCCTATTTGGGGGCCGGCGGAGGAATCTTGTGGACCTGCGGCGGCTGGCTCGGGGTCTCCGTGCGGCTCTGGGTCCGCTCCCGGCCCACGCGCGAAGGCTGCCCCGGCACGGCGGCGTGCTCCTCCGGCCACGGTCCACGGTAACTTCTGTGCTGGATGGTCTTCCCGTGCTTCTTTCCGGGCATGATGCACCTCCCGGCACGCGAGTCATTGGATATGGGTGCCTGCCCCCAATCTAGGGCCCGGAGCCCCCCGGCGCAAACGGCGCCTCAGGCCTTCTCTAGCGCCCTCGCGAAGGCCTCGGCGTAGTCTCCGTCGGGAAAGAGGCTCACCAGGAGCGCGGGTAGGAGGCCGAGGGTTTCCTCCCGCGTCAGGCAGAAGCGCATGGAGCCAAAGCGCGCGCGGTACTCCGCCACTTCCGCGCCCACCGGCCTCCGGCGCACGACCACGTCGGCGATCAGGCGCGCGAGGGGCTCGAAGTCCGCCTCGACCATGCCGAACCGGGTCATCTCCTGGACGCCCAGCCTCAGGCCGCTGGGATGGTAGAAGGTCTCATCGTCGGGCAGGGCCTGGAAGTTCACGATGAGGTTGTTCCGCTCCAGGCTGCTCGCGATCTCCTTCGCGTCGCCGAAGGGGGCCACCCGCAGCACCACCTGGTGGGTGTGGGTGAAACCCTCGGCCTCTCCGCCTTCCACCGGGATGCCGGCATCGGCGCAGAAACGGGCGAAGGCCCTGGCGTTGGCCAGGACCTGGCGCTGGTAGCCGTCTCGAAAGTGGTTCATCTCAAGGGCGGCCGCCAGCATGGCGAGCTGCGTGCCCAGGTGATGGTTGCTCGTGGAGCCCGGGAAGGCCCGACCGACGATCTCCGTCCAGAGCTTGCGAGCCGGCGTCCCCTTGGCCAGGTTGGAGGCGATGATCCCCCGCTGGGGGCCGAAGAAGGTCTTGTGGGTCGAGCCGGTAACCACGTCCGCGCCTTCGGCCAGAGGGTCCTGAAACTGGGGACCGAGAAGGCCCAGGACGTGGGCTCCGTCGTACATGACCACCGGCCGGGGCCCGGAGGTCGCGTCGAGGTGCTCCCGCAGGGCACGCACGGGCTCCGGGTGGAGAAAGAGGCTCTTGCCGAGGACCACCAGCGCCGGACGGTGCCGCTCCACCAGCTCCAGCATGCGGGGCACGTCGATCCGGTAGGCGTTGTGGGCTTCCACGGGGAAGTGCACCACCTCCCCCTCGACGAAGTTGAAGAGGGCGCCGAAGGGCTGCGCCGAGAGGTGGCCGCCCGCGTTCAGGTCGTTGTTCATCACGGAGGACAGCCGGCCCGTGGGGCCCAGCGCCTGAAATCCCTCGGGGGCGCCGGCCAGGAACTTCACCACCCCCTTGAAGACGATCTCGTTGGCCATCTGGCCGCTGACGGGCCTCGTCTCCACCTCGCTGCCGCCGACGTAGGCCGCGAATTCCCGCTTGAGCCGCTCCTCCACCTCGTAGATGAAGTCGGTTCCCTGGTAGTAGTACACCTGGTCGCCCTTGAGGGCGCCCGATCCCTGGAGGGACTCCAGCTCCCGCTTGAGGGCCGTCTTGTGTTCGGCGTAGCGGCCGGCGGGATCGCTGATCTCGCACAGTTTCACCAGGAGCGACGGCGTGTTCTCCGACGGGATCAGGTTGAAGCACCGCCGCTGCCGCCAGAGGTTGTTCTCCACCACCTTGCCGACGAGTTCGCGCAGGCTCTCTTCCAACGGGCTCATGTCGTCCCCCTCAGATTCGGGGACAGTATATCGCCACCGCGGCCGTCCAAAATAATGCCCGCCCTCTCTTGAGCGGCTGCCTTCCGGAGCGAGGCGGAGGAGGGCGAACGGGGGAGCCTCGGTGGATCCGCCGGCGGGCCGGCCTCTTCGTCACCCGTTCCCGTTGGCCTTCTGGTCCACCTTTTGCTGGATCTTCTGCCCGCCGTGCTCGATGGCCGAGCCGGTCTTCTCCAGGGCCGTGCCGACGGCGTCGGCGGTCTTGTTGGCCGCGTGGTCGACGGCCTGGCCCGCCCTCTCCATGGGGCCGTGGTGCTCGGCGCAGCCGGCGAGGGCGCCCAGGGCCAAGGCAAAGGTGAATGTGATGATGACTTTCCGGCGCATGATCGTCCTCCTGCTCTTACCTTAGCAAGAAACGGGCCGGGGCCGTCCTTTCATTCCACGGGACCCGGAAGAGGAGTCCGCGCACCACCAGGGATTTTTTCCCCGCCCTGCGGCCGAGCCCAGCATCCCGAAGGGAGATGGCGACGAGCGGAGCTCAACTTCCTCCTCTCCCCTCTCCACCCTCCACTCTCCGCTGGTATGCTGGGGCCCAAGGGCCCGGCCCGGATCGCGGGGCTAAGCAGGCCCTAGGAGGTGACTATGAGCGAGGCCCTGAAGCCGCCCTACCTGGAAAGGGACGAGACCCGAGGCGACATCCAGGTGTGGATCGTGGACGGCCCCTACATCAGGGGCCACCTGGACGAGGAGTTCACGAACTTCGGCCAGCACTACCGCTTCCCCTACATCCCCGAGAAAGAGTTCTGGATCGACCGCGAGGCCGAGCACGACGAGCGGCGCTTCTTCATCGACCACCTCCTCGCGGAGCACCGATTGATGGCCGGGGGCATGCCCTACGAAAAGGCCATCGTGCTGGCCGACCAAGCGGAACGGAAGGAGCGCCGGAGGGCCGGCGACGTACGCAAGCTGACCCACTCCGGGAAACAGCTTCCCGAGGGGAAAGAGGTTCACGAGCGGCTCTGGAAGCGCCTTGAGAACGGCGTCTCGGTCTGGATCGTCAACGGAAGGCTGGTGCGCAGCGCCTTCGACATCGACTACACCGAGGGCGGGCACGACTACGTCTATGAGTTCGTGCCCCGGAACGAGGTCTGGATCGACGACGCCATCGAGGAGGCGGAGCGCCCCTTCGTCCTCCTCCACGAGCTCCACGAGCGCAACCGGATGGCCTCGGGCTGGCCGTACAGCAAGGCCCACGCGGAATCGAGCCGGGTGGAGTTCCACTGCCGGCACCACCCCGACGAGCTCCACGACGCCCTCGCCGCCGAGGGTTGGGCCTGAGGCCGGCGGGCCCCGAATCCGGCGCCTACTCCGTCTCCAGCCGGGCCTCGGCGACCCACTGCTGCATGGCGGGCAGCTCCCGCACGGCCGAGGCGTAGGCCGCCGTGGCCCCCTCCAGCTTCACGTCGTAGGTCTGGAACCGGAGGACCACGGGGGCGTACATGGCGTCCGCCACGCTGAAGGAGCCGAAGAGGAACGGCCCCTCCTTTCCGAACCTGGCCCGGAGGTCGCTCCAGAGGGTCAGGACGCGGTCCGCATCCTCCCGCGCTTCGGGCGGCACCTGGAATCCGGGAAGGCGGGTCCGGCAGTTGAAGGAGAGATGCTTGCGGAGATCGGGAAAACCCGCGTGCATCTCGGCGCTCACGGAGCGGGCCACGGCGCGGGCGGCGCGATCGGCCGGCCAGAGCCCCGCGGCGGGGAACCGCTCGGCCACGTACTCGCAGATCGAAAGCGAGTCCCAGACCAGCAGGCCGCCCTCCTTGAACAGCGGCACGTAGCCCGAGGGCGAAACGGCCCTCACCTGCTCCTCCGTGTCCGGCCGGTGAAGGGCGATCTTCATCTCCGAAAAAGCCACCCCGGCCTGCTTGAGGGCCAGCCATGGCCGCAGCGACCAGGAGGAGTAACTCTTGCTTCCGATGGTGAGGATCAGGCCGTCATCGGCCACGCGTTCGCTCATGGGATTCTCCGAAGGAAACGATGGGCGGGACTCGGTCTCATCCAGCGGATCCGGGAATGCGCTCGCGGATTTTCTGCCAGGTCTCCCGCTCGAGGAAGCTGCCCGTCACCCGATCCTCCATGGCCAGAAAGAGCGGCCAGGGCACGGTGAAGGTCAGCAGGTCGGGATCCAGGTGGGGGCGAGCCGAAATGTCCATGCCGCCCAGCACGGCACGGGGCTTCCGTTTCTTGGACTCGGCGTAGGGGAGGAGGCAGATGGACTGGCAGCCCGAGGCGAAGGGGGCGACGACGCCGTCCCCCTTGGGGCGGTCGTAGTTGGCCAGGACCCACAGGGCGCTGGCCTGGTCGGCGTTGGGCAGAAGGACCACGAGCCGGGGTTCCTCCCGTTCGGGATCGACCTTCCGCAGGGGCTTGAGCACCACGTAGCTCTCCGAGATATCCGTGTAGGGAAGACCTTTGAGGTAGGCCCGCGCCACCTCGGGGCTCTCCAGGTAGCCGAGCCCCTCTCGGTCGCCCTCGCCGGGGCCCGAGGAGAGAAAGCGGGCCATGTCCCGCCCCTGGTAGCCGTTGCCGAAGCAGAGGCCCACCTGACCGCCCATGCATCCCGTGGTCTTCCGGTCGAAGACGGCCGTGAAGCCCCGGGCGGAGGCGGCGAGCATGGACATGACGCAGCCCCAGCGGTGCTCCTTGAACCGGGCCCCCCCCTCCGGCTTCTCATCGGTGAAGAGAATGGCCACCGGCTGGTGGCGGAGCTTGAGCTCCTCGGCTATCAGGCTCTCCATGGCCTCGCTCCTGCACAAGGCTAAACGATAGGCCCCCATCCGCTCCCGCGCAAACCCCCGCTCCGCCCCGGCTCTGCGCGCTAACAGATCCCGCCCGGCAGCCAGCGCGTGGCCCAAGCGGCGATGCAGCGGCCAGCATCACCACCCCTATCACCGAGGGAAGGCGGTATGCGGTTCTCAGCGCCGCCCGCCCAGCGAGTGGCCGATCACCAGGCGCGCGCGCCGCCCTCGTCGGGGCCGTCGAGCAGTCCCGTCAGGATCTGACCCTTCGAGCCTTCGAACCGGACCTGCTGGGCACGCACGCCGCGCCTCCTTACTCCGGGTCCCGGAGGGAGCGGAATTTACAGGAGGTCGGGAGAGAGGACGGCGCGGAGCACCGTGGCCCAGCCGTCCTGCGTGGGCCGGCTCTGAAACCACCAGGCGGCGCCCTTTTTGATGCTCAGAGGCGCTTCGCGTCCGGTGAGCAGGAAGGCCGCGGCCAGGCCCAGGTCGGGCTGGTGTCCCACCACCACCACGGCCCCTTTCGCCCCGGGCCAGCCAGCCGCGGCCAGGATGACCCGGACCGAGGAGCCCGGGGAGAGCGAAGGGAGAGCTTCGACGTGCGGGGAGAGAGCCGTGGCCGTCCCCACGGCCCTGGCCGAGGGACTGGTCAGCAGCCGGGCCCCCTCGATTCTCGGCGCCAGCCACGCGGCCATCCGCTCCGCCTGCCTCTTGCCTTTTGGGGTGAGCACCCGGGCATCATCCGGGAAGCCGTCCTCCGCTTCCGCATGGCGCCACAGAATCAGGTCCATAGGGGCCTCCGCTCGGGCTGAACCGCCGGTAAGGCTCGCGCTACCGATCCAGGATACCACGGCCGCACCGTCGGAGACGGAACGGGCGGGGCCGGCGGCCCCGCCCGAAAGGAGTTCAGGTCATCGAGCCGCTATTTCGTGACCGAAGGCGCCGCGGCCGCCGGGGCGGCCGGTGCCTGGGCATTGAAGCGGGCCAGGACCACGGCGGTCTGGTCCACGGCGTCCGAGGCCCAGATGACGTCCTGCTGCCCCTTGTTCAGAACCACGTCCCAGCCCTTTTCCTTGGCCAGGCTGTCCATCAGGGGGCCGAAGGCGGCCTGCATGCGCTCGCCCGCGGCCTGCTGGCGCTGCTGATACTCCTGCTGCGCTTTGGTTTGCATCTGCTGGAGCTCTCCGCGCAGGGCGTCCAGCTCCTGGCTGCGCTTCGCCTTGTCGGCGGAGGAGAGCTTGGCCTCGTCTTTTTTAAAGGCGGCCTCTTTCTCCTGGTAGGCCTTGATCTTGGGCTCCATTTGGGCCCGCATGCCCTCGCCCCAGCTCTGCAGCTTGGCCTGGATCTGCTTCGACAGCGTCGATTCGCGGACGATCTGGCCCATGTCCACGACCACCACCACGGGGTTCTTCTTGGTGGGCTTTTCGGAGGCGGCCTTCTCCGCGTACACGGTCGCGGCGGCCAGCGCGAGAAGGGCAACCAGGGCGGCAATCCACAGCTTCTTCATATCCACTCTCCACAGGGTCTCGGGGGTTCGAGGGACGGCGGCGCCGTCCCGGGGAAAACGGGAACAGGGGCGATGGGAACGCGGGAGGACGGCCCCTCCTCTCCTCGGACCGAGTTTCCACACCCGCATTACCGGCCTCCGGCGCGGCGCGGCCGGCGGCCTGAATCCCCATGGTGAACCCCCGGAGGCGGGCTGTCAACGCGCGGGGCCGCCGGCCCCGCGTTCCGAGCACAACCCACCCTGCTCGGGCATAATAGGTTGACTCATAAGCCCTTCCAGGGCATAATGCGGCGTTGGGACTTCCGGGCTCTCCGGAGGTCTTCTTCTGCGACCCCCCTGCGGTCCAGAACCCCCGGGGTAACGGGGGCGGAGGGGAACCACGGCAGGCGGGCCGGAGGCACCGCACCTCCCAGGCGGGGCGCGGTAGGGTGGAGGTTCCCAGAAGGAGGAGTGCAATGCCCTGGTTTCTCTTGATGGCGCAGCCGGCCGGGGGGGGCAGCCAAAACCCGCTGGCCGCCTTCATCCCGATCATCCTCATCATCGTGGTCTTTTACTTCCTTCTCATCCGCCCACAGCAGAAGCGGGCGAAATCCCACCGGGTGATGCTGGATGCCCTCAAGACGGGGGACCAGGTGGTGACCATCGGCGGAATCCGGGGCAGCGTCACGGCCGTGGATCAGGACACGGTGGTCCTCCGCGTGGCCGAGAACGTGAAGCTCACCTTCAACAAGTCGGCCATCGCCGGGCTCATTAAGGAATAAGGGGGCATTCATGCGTGACACCATCAAGTGGCGGCTCCTCCTGACCCTTGCCGTCATTGCGTTGAGCGTCTTTTTCTTCTTCCACAACGGCCTCAAGGAGGGCCTCGACCTGAAGGGAGGCGTCCACCTGGTCCTGCTCATGGACACCGACGTCTCCGTGTACAACCGGGTCCAGACCGATATCCGCACCGTCGAGGACGCGCTGAAGAAGAAGAACATTCCCTACTCCAAGCTGTACTCCAACAAGCCCGACATCAACACCATCGTGGTGGAGGGGAGCGACCCCAACCTCGGGCTCGCCGTCAGGAACCTGGCCGACAACGAGCTGAACAACTACACCTTCGCCTCGCAGGGCATCGGCCACTACACGCTGACGCTCAAGAATGCCTTCGAGCAGAACCTGCGGGACCAGGCCGTCCAGCAATCGGTGGAGGTGATCCGGAACCGCATCGACAAGTACGGCGTCTCCGAACCCTCCATCCACAGAGAGCTCGGCTCCAACAAGATCGTGGTGGAGCTGCCCGGCGTGGAGGATTCCACCGACATCAAGGCCCTCATCGGCAAGGCCGCCCAGCTCGAGTGGCACATCGGAGTCAAGCCCACGCAGGGCGCGGCCACCAAGGAGGACATCCTCAAGGACTACGGCGGCACGCTTCCTCCGGACGTCATGATCCTGCCGGGCAGCCAGGAAAAGTTCGGCGGTAAGGTCTACTTCGCCGTGAAGAGCGTGGCCCCCATCACGGGCGCCGACATCCAGGAGGTCAGGGTGGAGTCCGGCCAGTTCGGTGAGCCGGTGGTCGGCTTCCAGCTCTCCGCCTCCGCCGGAGAGCGCTTCCGCGAGCTGACGCGCACCCATCTCCACGAGCCCCTCGACATCGTGCTGGACGGCGTGGTCATCTCCACGCCCACCATCAACGCCGAGATCGGGGACCGCGGCGTCATCGAAGGCCGCTTTACGCCGCAGGAGGCCCAGGACCTCGTCTTCCAGCTCAAATCGGGCGCCCTGCCCGCCATCCCGAAGTTCGCCGAAGAGCGCACCATCGGCCCCAGCATGGGCATCGATTCGATCCGGAAGGGCACGATCTCGGGCCTCGTGGGCCTCATCGCCATTCTCCTCTTCATGCTGGGCTATTACCGGCTGTCCGGACTCAACGCGGACATCTGCCTCCTGCTGAACCTGGTCATCCTCACCGGCGTCATGTGCATCTTCGGCTTCACCCTCACCGTCCCCGGCATCGCCGGCGTGATCCTCACGCTGGGCATGGCCATCGACGCCAACGTCCTCGTCTTCGAGCGCATCAAGGATGAGATGCTGGAGAAGAAGACGGTCCTGACCTCCATTGCCAACGGCTTCTCCAAGGCCTTCATCACGATCTTCGACACCCACGTCACGGACTGGGTGTCCGCTCTCTTCCTCCTGCAGTTCGGCACCGGCCCCGTGCGCGGTTTCGCCGTGACCCTGACGGTGGGCCTGCTGGCCAACATGTTCACGGCGGTCTTCGTCTCGCGCCTCATGTTCGACATCGAGACCCACTTCCGCACGGGCGGCGGTAAGAAGGCCGCCACCATTTCCATCGGCCCCGTGAACTCCTTCCGCGGCACCAAGATCCCTTTCATGAAGTACAAGGTCCACTTCATCGTGGCCTCTTTCATTCTCATCAGCATCGGGATGTGGAGCCTCTTCACGCGGGGCATCAACTGGGGCATCGACTTCCGCGGCGGCCAGGAAATCCAGGTGCGGTTCAACCACTCCATCAACGCCCGAGCGGTGGAGGCGGCCCTGAGCAAGAACGTGAAGGGCACCATCACCGTCGTGCGGTTCGGCAAGGCCGCGGACAACACCATCCTCATCCGGATGGACGCCAGGAACGAAAAGGGCCAGCTCCTCTCCGAGGACGCCATCGCGAAGAGGAGCCAGCAGATCCTGGCGGGCCTTCGCACGCCCCAGGATGACGCGGCGCTCGCGGCCGGAGAGATGGACCTGAACACGGTCAACACCAAGGCCATCGAGGATCTGGTTTCCTCGGCCATCACCAAGGGGACGATCTCCGGCACGCAGGACCAGGCGGGCATCGTGGCCCAGGCCATCGCCGACGCCCGCCGGGATGCCGGCGGCGTGCTGCCCAACCTCGACGCCATACGCACCGTGAAGGGCATGACCGACCCGCTCTTCTCCTACCTGAAGGCGCACGTCTTCACGGGCACTTACGGCATCGAGAGCATCAACATGGTGGGCCCGACCGTGGGCCGGGAGCTCAAGAACAAGGCCATCGAGGCCGTCATCGGCTCGCTCATCGGCATTCTGCTCTACGCCTGGTTCCGGTTCCAGTTCCGTTTCAGCGTGGGCGCCATCCTCTCCCTGGTGCACGATACCGCGATGGCCGTCGGCGCCCTCTCGCTCTTCCGGGTCGAGGTGAACCTGCCCACCATCGCCGCCCTGCTGACGCTGCTCGGCTACTCCATCAACGACACGATCGTGGTCTTCGACCGCATCCGCGAGCACATGAAGCTCACGCGAAAGCAGGAGGACGACGAGCTCTTCGACAAGGCCATCAACGAGACCCTCTCCCGGACCCTGATCACGTCGCTGCTCACCTTCTTCGTGGTGGTGGCCATGCTGATCTTCGGCGGCGAGGTGCTCTACTCCTTCTCCTTCGTCATGACCGTCGGCATCATCGTGGGAACCTACTCCTCCATCTTCGTGGCCAGCCCCTACGTGCTCTGGTGGAACCAGCTCGGCATCGAGAAGTACTTCACCAAGAAGAAGCGCCGCCGGTAGTAGGTAGCGATAGCACCAGAAAGGAGAAGGCCCGGGGCTCCTCGCCCCGGGCCTTTTTCCTTCTTCCCTGTTTCCCTGTCTCTCTGACTCCCTGTTTCTATCTTCTCTCCCAGTCCTTGAGGAATCGCTCGATACCGATGTCCGTGAGGGGGTGTTTCAGGCACTGCTCCAGCACCTTGTAGGGGACCGTGGCGATGTCGGCCCCGGCCAGGGCCGCGTCGATCACGTGGAGGGGGCTGCGGACGGAGGCGGCGATGATCTCGCACTCGTAGTCGTAATTGTCGAAGATGGTTCTCACCTGTTCCACCAGCTCCATGCCCACGTGGCCCACGTCGTCCAGCCGGCCCACGAAGGGCGAGACGAAGGAGGCCCCGGCCTTGGCGGCCAGGAGCGCCTGGGCGGGCGAGAAGATGAGGGTGACGTTGGTGCGGATACCCTGCCCCTTGAGGGCGTGGGCCGCCTTCAGTCCCTCGGCCGTCATGGGCACCTTGATCACCACGTTCTTGTGGATGGCCGCCAGCGGCCTGGCCTCGGCCACCATGGCCTCGGCCCCGGGGGCGGTCACTTCGGCCGAGATGGGGCCATCCACGATGGAGCAGATCTCCGCCACGACCTCCTCGAACCTGCGCCCGCTCTGGGCGATGAGGCTCGGGTTGGTGGTGACCCCGTCCACCACGCCCCAGGCGTGGGCGGCGCGGATCTCCTCGACGATGGCCGTGTCCAGAAATATCTTCATGCGCTCCCTCCTCACCGGCGGCGCCCCGCTTTAGGATTCCTGCTCGCTCCCGCTGGCGTTCTCTTCGGGGGCCAGGCGCGCGATGGCCGCCACGTGGTCGTCCTTGTCCGGGGTGATCACCTTGAAGCCCTGGGTGCGCCGGCCTACCCGAGAGATCCCCTTCACGGGGGTGCGCAGCACCTGGCCGCCCGCCGTGATGACCATGATCTCGTCCTCTTCGCCCACGTGCAGGCCGCCCACCACGTGTCCGTTCTTGCCGGTCACCTGAAGATTGATGATGCCGTATCCGCCACGGCCCTGGATGCGGTAGTGGGAGAGCGGGGTGCGCTTGCCGTAGCCGCGCTGCGTGACCGTGAGGATGTCACCCTCCACGGCCACGGCCTTGCCCTGGCCCTCCTCGTCGGAGGACTCCACCACGGAGCCGGTGAGCACCTCCATCTCGACCACGAAGTCGTCCCCCTTGAAGCGGATGCCGATGACCCCCTGGCTGGTCCGGCCCGTGGGGCGCACGTCCGCCTCGGGAAAGATGATGGACTGGCCCATGTGCGTGGCGAGGAAGATGTGGCTCTCCCCGCCGCTGATGCCGGCCCCCACGAGTTCGTCGCCCTCCTGGAAGGTGATGGCGATCTTCCCGGAGGCGCGGATCGACTCGAACTCGCTCATGACCGTCCGCTTCACCAGCCCCTGCCGCGTGGCCAGCACGAGGCAGTGCTTTTCGTCGAAGAGACCCCGCGTGGAGAGGAGCCCGAGGATTTTCTCCTCGGGATCGAGGCTCAGCAGGTTCACGAGCGCCCGGCCCTTGGCCGAGGCCGAGGCCTCGGGGATCTCGTAGACCTTGAGGGCGTAGACCTTGCCCCGGTTGGTGAAGAAGAGGAACCGGTCGTGGGTGGAGGCCACGAAGAGCCGCTCCACGAAGTCGTCCTCCCGGGTGCCCATGCCGCTCTTGCCCCGGCCGCCCCGGTGCTGGGAGCGGAACTCGTCGAGCGAGGTGCGCTTGATGTAGCCGCCGTGGGTCACCGTGATGACCATCTCCTCCTCGGCGATGAGCTCCTCCAGGCTGATGTTGCCCGCGTCCTCCACGATCTGCGTCCGCCGAGGATTGCCGAAGTCGGCCTTGAGGGTCCGCATCTCCTCGCAGAGGATGGCCCGCACCCGGGACTCGCTGCCGAGGATCTCGGTGAGCTCGGCGATGCGCTGGAGGATCTCCCGGTACTCCTGGAGGATCTTGTCCCGTTCGAGGCCCGTCAGGCGCTGCAGGCGCATCTCCAGGATGGCCTTGGCCTGGATCTCGGAGAGGCCGAAGATCCCCATCAGGCCGGTCTTGGCCTCCTCCGGGGATGCGGCGGCGCGGATGAGGGCGATGACCTCGTCCAGGTGATCCAGCGCCAGGGTCAGCCCCTCCAAGATGTGCGCGCGTTCCCGGGCCCGCTCCAGGTCGAAGCGGGTCCTGCGGAGGATGACCTCCCGGCGGTGCTCGATGAAGGCCTGGATGAGCCCCTTGAGCGTGAACAGCTTGGGCTGGTTGCCCGCGATGGCCAGGAGCTGAACGCCGAAGGTGGTCTCCATGTCGGTGAACTTGTAGAGGGATTTGAGGATGATGTCACCGATCTCCCCCCGGCCCATCTCCAAGACGACGCGGATCCCCTCCCGGTTGGACTCGTCCCTGATGTCCGTGATGCCCGTGATCCGCTTCTCCCGCACCAGGCTCGCGATCTTCTCGATGAGGTTGGCCTTGTTGACCTGGTAGGGGACCTCGGTGATGACGATGGCCTCCCGGTCCTTGCGGATCTCCTCGGTGTGGGCCCTGGCCCGCATCCGGATGAGCCCCTTGCCCGTCTCGTAGGCCTGCCGGATGCCGTCACGTCCCAGGATCAGCCCCGCGGTGGGGAAATCCGGCCCCGGCACGAGGGCGAGGAGCTCGGAGGTGCTGATGTCCGGCCTCTCGACGGTGGCGATCACCGCATCCGCCACCTCGCCGAGGTTGTGCGGAGGGATGTTGGTGGCCATGCCCACGGCGATGCCGGAGGAGCCGTTCACGAGCAGGTTGGGCACGAGGGTGGGGAGCACGGTGGGCTCGGTCTCCTCCCCGTCGTAGTTTGGCACGAAGTCCACGGTGCCCTTCTCGATGTCGGCCACCATGGAGTGGGCCAGCTTGTGGAGGCGGATCTCCGTGTAGCGCATGGCCGCCGGCGCGTCGCCGTCGATGGAGCCGAAGTTGCCCTGCCCGTCCACGAGGGGGTGCCTCATGGAGAAGTCCTGGGCCATGCGAACGAGGGTGTCGTAGATGGCCGCATCGCC
>JAJYLT010000043.1 GCA_021787565.1 Acidobacteriota bacterium | reverse complement strand
CTGCGCAGCGAGCTGTCGATCGATTGGAGAAGCAGAAGGTTCTCGTTCAAGTGAGCGAGGGCAAGCGAGACCGAGTCTTCTGCGCGAAGGCGCTGCTGGCGATACTCGAGGAGCCCGCCAAGCTGGCCCCATAGAGTGCCGCCGTATCTCCAACCGGTGGGTACTCTGTGAACTCAGAGTTTACTCAGCTTACGAAGTAAGCAAGGTTTCAATTGGCCGAGCCATTACCTTTCATTTGGCCGAACCTCAATGCAAGCCACACTACACTCTAATCCAGCCTTGCTGGATCGGCGTGGTACCGGTGCCCCGGTATTCGGCGCGAGGTACTTGACATCATGTGTCGTTATGGGGGATTATTTCCCCTATAGTGACGCGGAGCGTAAAGTGACGACGGCCGAGTTCTTTGCTACGCACCCAGTCTTCTCACTAGAAGAGGCGGTCCAGGCCCTGGCCCCGGAGGGTGCCCGCTCCACCGTCGTGGAGCGGCTGAAGCATCATCTGGAAGTCGGCCGCCTTCAGCTAGTGACCAGAGAAATCTATGCGGTGGTTCCACCGTCCTCCCGAGCTGCTGCGTTCAAGCCGGATCCCTACCTCGTCGCATCCGCCGTCAGAGCAGACGGGATCTACTCTTACCACAGCGCGCTTGAGTTACTGGGTGCGGCCCATTCGACGTGGAACCAGTTGACGCTCTATACCGACCATCGTCGCCGGCCCTTGCGGGTGAAGGGTGCCACCCTTCGATTTCTGGAGCATCCAAGTCCTTTCCGCGTGGGACCAGCCAGGGCGCTTGGGACACGCCAGGCCGAGCGACAGGGGCGGCTCCTCAGCACGACAGGGCCAGAACGGACCTTGGTGGAAGGGTTTCATCGACCTGGACTCGCCGGGGGCCTTGAAGAGCTCCTGTTGTCGGTCGGGGGCGTTCCAGTCCTGGACCTGGACCTATTGTGCGAGGTGCTCAAACGCTACGATGTTCGCAAGCTCTGGGCTGCAACCGGATGGTTCCTAGAGCGCCACGAGAAGACCTTCCACGTGCCCGGCGCTATCCTCGGTCGTTGTGAGAAGAGACGGCCCCGCTCGCCGCACTACTTGGACCGAAACAGCAGGGGAGGGACCCTCTCATCACGCTGGAACGTGGTCGTCCCTGAAGAGTTGAGGAGAGTCGGAGGGCCCGATGAGTCCTAGTCGGGAGTTGCTCCAGCGATACTCCGACGAGACCGGCTATGCCATCAGTCCCCTCGAGAAGGTCACTCGGCTGGGCGAATTCGCGGCCAACATAGGGCGACATCCTCTCCTTGGGCGCGTCCTGGCGCTCAAGGGAGGCACCGCCCTCAACTTGTGCTTTGGGCCTCCGACGCGGCTATCCGTCGACCTCGACTACAACTACATAGGGCAGGTGGAACGAGCGAGGATGATCGAGGACCGGCCCAACGTTGAGGAAGCGCTCGCGGGTCTGGCGGCGCGGATGCAGTACCAGATTCAGTGGTCCGCGGACGCCTTCGCGGGCCGCAAGCTCTATCTGCAGTACCGCTCTGCCCTGAGTGTTCCAGAGCGGATCGAAGTGGACGTGAACTACCTCTTCAGGTTGCCCCTTGCAGGAACGGTCACTAAGGATCTGTGGCAACCGGGCGACATGGACCGTCCAACCGTAACCCTGGTCAGCTTGGAAGAGATCCTCGCCGGAAAGCTCCTGGCCTTCTTTGATCGATGCGCACCGCGCGATCTCTGGGATCTCGCCCACCTGCCCGAGGCTGCCCAACCGGTGGCGAACTCATCTTCCTTCAGGGCTCACTTCCTAGCGATGTCCGTCATATTGGACCATCCGGTGAACACCTATGGGTCCGACCGAGCTGAAAGGGGGGTCACTGAGAGGGCTATGGCAGACCAGTTGGTCCCCATGCTCATCGCCGGCGAAGCGCCGAACAGAACCGCTTTGATCGAGGCGGCATGGGGCTTCGCGGCAAGGTTTGTCGCGCTGGCGCCCAACGAGGAAGCATACGTAGCGGCTGTCGGAGCGGGGGAACTCGCCCTCGAACACCTCTATCCATCCACGCCTCAAGAGGTTGCGAGGCTAGCTCAGCATCCAGCGTTGCTTTGGAAGATCACCAACGTCAGGGAGCATCTCAATCGCAGGGGCTAGAAGTGCGAGGCCGGGCAGCTCGCCCGGCCTCCAAGTACCCCTGTTCGGCCCCCGGCAAAATCGCAACTAAATCGCAACTTTGAAATCACGTTGGCCTAAATTCCCGTCGGGTCCCTTAAAGTGCATCGCCCCCTTAATAGCCCGACAAGAAAAGGCTTGTTTGCGGTTCGCTCGACTTGGTGTAGGTCCTGTACATGCAGCACGTTAGCTCCTGCTGAGCAGTTGGCCGGGCTTAAACCTGGACCGGGGGTTCGAATCCCCCCCTCTCCGCCAAAAAGGATTGAGACAGAGAAACAGCGAGTCAGCGAGCCCGGGATACAACCAAGGCAACACATAGGAGATTCGAAGGGCGGGGGGCGTGGCGGGCGGAGTCAGCCCGTTATGCTGCTTGGCTTGCGGGCGGAGAAGAGGATTCGCCTGAAACCATAGAAGACCGGGGCCTCGGGCCAGATCTCGTGCAGCCGGGCGCGATAGGCTGCCAGGAAGGCCTCCCGGTCGGGGGGCTGGAGCCTCTCGAAGTAGGGGAGGAGGGTCGTGCCCGAGGTCCATTCCGCCACGGCGTCGCTGTCGGGAAGGAGGTGGGGATAGACCTTCTCGAAGACCACGAGGTCCATCCCACCACAGGCGTGAAGCAGCTCGGCGTACTCGGGAAGCCGCAGGACGGGAGGCCGCCGCGTGAAGCCGCCGAGGGCCGTGCGGAAGGGCTCCCGGGCGGCGATCTCGAGGATCGCCTGGTGGGCTGGGTGTTCGTTGTTGGAGGGCAACTGTACGAGGAGTTGTCCGCCCGGGTTGAGCAGGGCGAAGAGGCGGGGGATCAGGGCCGGATGATCCTCGACCCAGTGGATGGCGGCGTTGGAGAAGACGAGGTCGTAGCGGCCGGCGGCCTCCTCGACGCGCCCGAGCTCGAAGCGCAGGCCGGCGCGGGCCAGGGTGCGCGCGCGCTCGAGCATGGCGGGCGAACTGTCGAGGCCCGTGACGTCGGAGCCGGGAAGGGCCGCGGCGAGGCGGGCCGTCAGTTCGCCGGTGCCGCAGCCCAGGTCCAGCACGCTCAGGTTCGGCCGGACCGCGAGCAGGGCGAGCAGGTCCTCGAAGGGAGCGAAGCGCTCATGCTTGAAGCGGAGGTACTGGTCGGGGTCCCACGGCATCGGTGCTCCTCCCCAGGGGGTCAGTGCGAGAGAATCCAGGCCGCGACGCCGTCCACGACCTCCTGGTCCACGTGGCCGGGAACGGCGTAATCCTTCGGGCCGCTCTTGCCTTCGCCGGCGATGAAGAGGTGGTTGAGCTTGGGGTAGAGCTTGAAGGTCGCCTCCCTCCTGCCTGACAGCGCCGTTTGAAAGGCATCCATCTCCTTGGGGGGGACCTGGTAGTCCCTCCCTCCCTGGAGGAAGAACATGGGGATGGAGAGCTTTCGGGCGGCGGCGAGCGGGTCGTAGGCGTCGAGATCTCGCCAGTAGCCGACGGGCACGCCCATGATCGTCGTGCCCGGCGGGACTGCCTTGGCCGGCTTCCCCAAGGGGGCGAACTCTTTCCGGATTTCCTGCAGCTTCTTCTGCTGGTCCGCCGGGCTCGCCCCGCTCAAGGAGAGGAGGTAGGCGGTCTGCCGAAGAAGGGCCTCCTCGCTCTTCTCGGTACCGGCGGCCAGGAGGACCAGGCCCGCGAGCTTGGGATCCCGCTCCGCGATCCTGGGCGCCAGTTCAGCCCCCAGGCTGTGGCCCAGGAGGAAGACCTTGGCGGGGTTGACGCCGGGTGTGCCCCGCAGGAGGGCCGCGGCGGCCAGCGCGTCGTCCACGGTTTCATCCTTCACCGTGAAGCCCGGCGGGACCGGGCGGAGCAGATCGCCGTGGGCAAAGGTCCGCTTGTCGTAACGAAGGACGACGATGCCCTGGGAGGCGAGGCCCCAGGCGATGTCGCGGAAGGGCTTGTTGGGCCCGAGGGTCTCATCCCTATCCAGCGGCCCGGAGCCTTGGACCAGCACCACGGCGGGGAAGGGACCCGCGCCCTTGGGCACGCTCAGGGTGGCCGGCAGCGCCCACCGTCCGCTCCCCACGGTCACCTCCTTTTCCACGAAGCTCTCCGGGCGAACGTATGCGGCCGGGCCCAGAGGTTGGGGGGCCAGCACCGGCTGGAAAAAGAGGCCAGCCAGCTCGCCCTCCGGCGTAAAGACCACCTTCGCCAGGAGCACCTCGCGATCGAAGGTGCAGGTCACGTAGACCGCCGAGCCCGCGGCGCCCCGTTCCAGGCGTGTCTCCCCCTGGCTCCTGAAGGCTCCCGCGTCGTCGAGGATGGAGCGCCAGGCCGCTCGCAGGCGCTGGGCCGTCACCATGGGTCTGACGCTCGTGTCGAAGCGGGCCTCCACGCCCGAGTAATCGCCCTTGGCCATGAGCTCCACCACGTGCCGGGCCGATGCCGTCAAATCGGGCTCCGGCGCCTCGGCGGCCGAGGAGGGCAGGCGGATGAGCAGCAGCAGAAGGAGCTGAGCCACGGCAAGCGGAAGAGACGGGCGCATGGTATCCCCCTGGATTCGATACGGCCTCAGCCGGCGTCTCCGGAGTCCCTCCCGGTGAGGGCGAGCCGCATGATGGGCCGGGTGGGCGAGGGCCTCGCCGCCTCGCGGAATCCGGCGGCTTCGAAGGCCGAAGGCAGGCCGGTGTAGGCGAACGCATCGGCCGTGGACCGGCCGCGGGTGTCCACGGGGTAGCCCTCCAGGAGCGTGGCCCCTCGGGAGGCCGCCCACCGGGCGGCGGCCTTCAGCAGTGCCGTGGTCACGCCTCTTCGGCGAAAGGGACGCGCCACGAAGAAACAGGTGACGGACCAGACGGGCTGGTCGTCCAGCGGTTTGAGGGTCCTGGCCCGCGCGAGGCGCGAGTAGGCCTCCCTGGGGGCCAGGGCGCACCAGCCCACCGGCTGGCGGTGCTCGCAAGCCAGGAGCCCCGGCGGCGGGCCCGCCTCAACGAGGGCGCGAAGGGCCTCGCGGTTGGCCGTCCCCTTCCCCTTCTCGAAGTCGGACCGGCCGAGCCTCCACCACATGCACCAGCAGCCGGCACAGGCTCCGCGGGGACCGAACAGGGCCTCAAGGTCGGCCCAGCGGTCGCGGGTAAGGGGAAAGAAGGCGAGGGCCAACTCAGAGGTGCGCTTCATCGGGGTGGCTCCTTGGCCGGACCTCATCGGGTCAGGGCCTCGATCTCGTCGCGAAAGGTCGGATGGGTGGCCACCAACTCCTCCTCATTCGCATGACGCCGATACCACCTTGTGATAGATTATGGCATAGCCTCCAGGCTTGGAAGTACGGACGATGATGTTGGACGTCGCGAGGGAGAACGGGTGTCCCTTCTGCCTGGGTTCCCCATCGCGCGAGGGGCAAGCGGGGATGGGAGTGGATCGGCGCCGTTGCCTGCCTGAGCCCGCCGCTATAGGAAGATGAAGCAATGAGTCGCCAAAAGTGGGGCATTTGCCTGCATCTTGAGTGTGCATATAGCCTTATTTCTCAATACATCGGGTGGCACGATGGCGCCTATGCTGAAAAAATAGGCGCCCGCCTATTGGAGAGATGGTCAGCTTTTTAACGTACTTAGCTTGGATTGCTGGGTCATATCCCCCGTGAGGCGCCTGGCTGCGACTGGGAGGTTTACGCGGTAACCGAACATCAGTGATATTAGCTCTCTCAGCCGGCATGGTGTCGCCGGGCCTGTGTCCTAAGGAGGAGGGCCTATTAGGAGAGATTGGGGACCCGTTGTACCAGAAATGAGGAAAGGGATTGGATAAGGAGTCGAAGGCGATGCGAAAACTTCTCTTGGGAGGAGCTCTAGGGCTCTGCCTGGCCGCCGTACTCCCCCTTCCACTCTGGGCACAGTGGAGCGGCGGGATAGGGGCGGGCTACGTCTGGCAGAACGCCACGGGGAACGAAGACGCCTTCGTTACCCAGTACGGGCAGCGACAGGGCTTCGTTCTCGATGACTTCGACCTGGCCTACACTCCCACGGCGGGCCAGCAGGAGTTCGGCGTGAGCGCGTCGGGCTTCGGCGGGGCGGAACCGTCCGCGCAGGCCGCGCTCTTCTTCCGGCCGCCGGGAGGCTGGAGCTTCAACCTGAACTACGACAAGATGACCTCCTTCTTCGACCTCGCCAGCGGGGATTTCAAGAGGACCTCGGACCGCTGGACGCTGGAGCATTGGCGAGGCGCCGTCGTCTACAACGGCCTCAAGGCGGTGAAGCTCACCCTGGGTCTTCGCTACACCAAGCGCGGCGGCTATGTTTTTCAGCCCATCTACGGACAGCGAACCGCCTTTGGGGCCGAAGACAACTACAACCAGGATATGAAAGAGGTCTCCTTCAAAATCGAGACCAAGACACTGCCCGTCTACCTCTCCTTCGAGCAGTCCTACGCCCGCTATGAAACCCAAGACCGCTGGTCACCCGCGGCCTACAACGCCCTCTTCGGAACCAGGGGCAGCCACCTCGCCGATCTCTCCACGCCCCGCGAGGACAAGACCGACGTGCCCACGAGCCGCCTCATCGCCACCTACCACAACGATTGGGTCGATGTGGCGGGATCGGCCCTCTACAGCAAGTGGAATATGGACAGCACCGGCAAGAGCCTCACCATCTATGACGTCAGCCCCAATGCCGGCCAGTTCCGCTGGCTGGACGAGGCCGTCGGTTCGGCCAACCTGAACACGAAGGCGGCCAACCTGGACGCGGCCTTCCACCTGGGCGCCGGCTGGTCCGTGAGGGTCGCGGGCGATTACAACGATTCGACGCAGGACTCCTACCTCTACGGTCCCCAAATTCTGAGCCTCGGACAGCCCGGAGGTGCTTGGCTCAACCTCACGACCCTCCAGAACACGAACGGATTCTTCAACACCAAGGATACCAATGGCCGCATCGAGCTGCAGAAGGCAGGGCTCGGCTGGTCGGTCTACGGGGGCTACCAGTCGGGCAGCCGGGACGTCTCCTGGCGGCGCGAGAAGGACGATACGCCCGTGGACGTCTCCCGGACGGGCGACGGCTGGTACGCCGGCGGCACCTGGTCCCGTTCGCCCCTCCTGAGGGTCAACGTGGAATATGAGCACGGCACCTTTTCCCACTACGTCTTCCGCACTGAGCCGGACCTGGTGCAGCGCTTCACCTTCAAGCTCTCCTCCGACCTGGGCGGCGGATGGACGGTGGGCGCCCGCTATCGATGGGAGACCGGGGAGAACCCGTCCAGCATCGCCTACGACCACCATCATTCCCAGGCCTATGGCGCCAACTTGGGCTGGACCAACCCGAAGGGGACGGGCGGCTTCGGCTTGACCGCCGAGAACTTCACGTTGGACAGCCGCACCAACATTTTCCTGCCCGGCGGCGCCCCCAGCTTTTCCCTTTATAACCTGGACATGCACACGGTGACCGCCAACGCATACTTCACCGTCGGAAAGGTCCGCATTGACGGAGACCTGACGAATCTGCGGGACACCGGTTTTACCTGGCCCTTCCAGACCTGGGGCGCTGACGTCCGCGCCACCATCGACGGCCCGATGAGGACTCAGTTCAGCCTTTTCTGCCAGTACCACTCCTACAACGAGGATATGCCGTCGCTTAACAACTTCGTGGGAAGGCGGCTAGGCGCGATTGTCCGGTGGAGGTTCTAATGGCGCGCAGACGCTGGATCATAGCGGCAGTGACCATGGGGATCGCCCTGGCGGGGCTCTCGCTGGGCCTGCTGGGCGATGAACCCCAGAACAAGGCGGACGGCTATGTGGGGGCAAAGACCTGCGCCACCTGCCACGAGGACGTCGTCACCTCCTTCAAGACGAGCGGCCACGGCCTGGCCATGGCCGCCCGGTCGAAGGACCTTCTGGACAAGGCTTGCGAGGCTTGCCACGGCCCAGGCGCCGCGCACGCCAACGATCCCAGCAAGACCAACATCCAAGCGGTTCCCGCGCAGCAGGCCTGCCTAAGTTGCCACCCCAAGGCCGAGGCGCTCATGGCCCTCAACCTGCCGGCGCACGCCCGGAACAACATCCAATGCCTGGATTGCCACGCGCCGGCCCACACGCCGGCCGCGGCCCAACCTCTCCTGAAGGCCAAGCCCCGGGAGCTGTGCGGCAAGTGCCACGCCACCGAGGCGGCCCAATTCTTGATGCCCTTCAGCCACCGCCAGGGGGAGAAGCCCTTCGAGTGCACCGCCTGCCACACGGTCCACGGCGAAAACAGGACGGGCCGCCTGAGCATGGAAAAGGGAGGCGTCTGCCTCCAGTGCCACACGGACAAGGCCGGCCCCTACATTTTCCCGCACCCGCCCCGCAACGTCGAAGGGTGCCTCGCGTGCCACTCGCCCCACGGCTCGCCCAACCCGAAGATGCTCAACCGCTACCGCGTGGCGGATCTCTGCCTGGAGTGCCATACCGATGTGCCCGACTACCCGGCTTTCCACGACTTGAGCAAACCCAGGTTCCGGAACTGCACCAACTGCCACTTCGCGGTCCACGGTTCTAACCACGATTCCCTTTTGAGGGACGAATAACTTCTGGCCCGGCGCAAGCCATCGAGATAGGAGGTATCACATGAAACGGATCGTCACTATCCTCTCGGTCCTGGCCCTTGCGGCTTCGCTGGGGACCTTCGCCCAGGCGAAAGCGGGAGGCGGGGTCTTCGTCCCCGTGCAGGGCCAGAACGTCTTGCAAACGCTCCACAAGCTGTATACCCCGGCCCAACTGAACGCGGGCGTCTACGTGGGCTCGGAGGTCTGCCTCTCGTGCCACACCGACGCTGCCGGATGGAGGGACACGTTCCATTCCCACGCCCTGCGCAAGCCCATGGGCATGTACACGCTGCAGCCGGGCCAGGGCGTCCTGGCCAACTATCTGAACGGGCCCAAGGACGATTTCATGATGGGCCTGGACTTCAACGCCGTGAGCGGCACCCCCTTCGACAGCCTGAAGCCCAATGCCCCCATCCTGTCCTACCGGGCCTCCGACGACACCTACTGGGTCCAGCTCGGTCCCGGCGGCCTGAAGATGCAGGTCGTCGCGACGTGGGCCGGTCAGGAGGAGGGCAACGGACAGCGGTTCATGGTCCGCATCCCCGTCACCGACAGGCCCAACGGCTACAGCGCGTCCATCTACTTCGCTCCCTTCGTCTGGAGCGGCACGGGTTACTCCAGCAATGCCAGCAGTTGGTACAACGGCAACGTGCCCAAGTACAGCCCCGGCATCGCCAGCTCCGACCTCGTTTCGCTGCAGGGCCAGAATTACATGGCCACCTGCTCGGGCTGCCACATCACCGGCATCCAGGCCGTGGGCCAGACCCCCGCGGGAGAGAAGGTCGTCACCCCCTACACGGCCGTCCTGGTACCCCAGAACAGCCCCGACTACCCCGACCTGACCGGTAACGGTACTCCCTCCCTGGCCAACATCGGCTGCGAGGACTGCCACGGCCCGGGTTCGGCCCACGTGGAGGCGGGCGGCGATCCCTCGAAGATCGTCAACCCCGCGGACATCACGAACAACCAGCAGCGCTCCGAGGTCTGTCTCCAGTGCCACGTCCAGGTGGCCTCCGCTCCCAACAAGACCTGGGGCTTCACCTACGACGAGACCGACAACAAGCCCTTCCGGATCACCAATCCGCCCGATTCGCTCGACAAGTACCAGGTCTTCACGGGCGGCAAGTGGCCGGATGGGGTCCACTACGTCGCTGATCGCATCGACGACTTTCAGAGCAGCGCCCACTACCAGGGAGCCCACGGAATCGCGTGCAACGACTGCCACGACGCGATGGCGCTGACTCAGAACGACGCTCAGGTCCTAGACTCCATCACCCGCCACGGCAACACCGTCAACAACGCCAACGTGGACGACGATAGTTTCTGCCTCTCGTGCCACAATGGGAACTACTTCGAGCAGATCCCGGTGAAGTCCGTCATCAAGTGGAAGAAGTCGGGCTTCGAGGCCCCCATCCCCGCCGACGTCCGCGCCGGGATCGAGGCCCACACGCACCATCCCTACGGCGCGGCCAATCCGGACGGATCACCGCGCATCCTTGGCGAGTCGCGCTGCGTCACCTGCCACATGGCCCCGACGGCCGGACACGGAGGCATCGACGGCTTCTCGCACACCTTCATCCCGGCCGCGCCCGAGGACACCATCACCTACAAGGACGTCACCGGCCTGGCTTACGGCGCCACGGGCAACGTCAACTCGTGCGCCTCCTCCTGCCACCGGAACCAGGTGCGCATCTGGACCGACGTGCCCATCGACAACAGCTCGCCCAGCAACAAGTTCGGCGCCGGCTACATGGGCGGCGCCGCGGTGAGCCTGGCCCAGCACCTCGTGACCTACTTCGGCCCCGGCGGACTCTGGTGGAATACCACTGCCTCGGCCGCCAAGAGCCAGGGCAAGTAAGCAACGAGACTCTGGCGCCATCACCCGAGGGGGGCCGAAAGGTCCCCCTCATTTTTTGGGGGGGAGAAAGACCTTCCAGGGGCGAGCTCGGCCAGCCTTTCGAGCGCCTCGGGTTGGCCACCGAGGCGGTGCCGCCCACCTCCTCGCCCGCGAGGATCATTCTGAGGTGACGTGGTCGATCACCTGGTAGCGGCGCCGGTTCCGCGCTCCCGATTCCTCGGTGGCGGTGAGGTGGACGGGAAAGGCGTCCGTGGGCCGCTCCACGAACCGGAACCTCACCTCCCCCAGCGGAGAGGCGATCTCGAAATATTGGCCGCACGGACAGGTTGTAGTAGGTGGAGCCGGGGAACCGAGGCCAGATGCCCTAGCGGCCGCGCAACCCATCCCATTCCGGGGCCAACCCCGCCTCCCGATGAGTTGTGCGGCCCAAGGATCGAGTCGACCTTTCAGAATGGGCTGCGGCCGAACGGGTTCCCGCTCCCATGGCAAAGGAGCTGAATCATGAACGTAGTCGTTTTTGGCGCCGCGGGGAGGACGGGGCGGCACGTGATCGAGCAGGGGCTGGAAGCGGGGCTGCACATCACGGCCTTCGACCTGCCCTGGAAGGAGATGGACACACACCATCCCAACCTCAAGATCGTCCGGGGAGACGCCCTGAAGGCCCAGGACGTTGACGCGGCGGTCGAGGGACACACGGCCGCGATCTCCGTGCTGGGGGAACCGATGGACAGCTCGGGGCATGAACTGGCCCCGGCGCTGGAGAACATCATCGCCTCCATGCAGCGGCACGGCGTCGGCCGCCTGGTCTCCGTATCCGCCCTGGGCGTGGGGGAGACGCGCCAGCACGTGGGCTTCCTCTTCAACCTCCTCCTGACCCCGGCCTTCGTGGAGGCTTTCGTCGAGGACAAGCGGACGCAGGAGGACATCATCGTCGGCTCCGGCCTGGAATGGACCATCGTGCGGCCGGGGCGGCTCACGGACGGTCCGCTGACCAAGCACTACCACCACGGCTTCGGTTCCGAGCTCCCCTCCACGGACCCCGCCATCTCGCGGGCGGACCTGGCGCACTTCGTGCTGACCGAGCTGAAGGAGCGGACCTACCTGCGCCAGTTTCCCGGCATCTGCTACTGACGCCTCGCCGGCCCATCGGTTTTGCCGTCGAAGGCTAGGTGCGGAGATTCAGCAGGAGGTATCCCCCGGCGCATCCGAAGAGGATGGCCGGAGCCCAGACGGCCAGGGCGGGGTTGAGCCAGTCCATGGCGCCCACGGAGTTGAAGATCGCCATCATGACGTAGTAGGCGATCGAGAGGCCGAGGGCGATGGCCATGCCGTAGAGCGAGCCGCGCCGGCCCGTGGCGAAGGCGAAGGGCAGGCCCAGCAGGAGGAGCACCAGGGGGGCCAGGGCGTCGGGGAGCTTCTCGTAGTAATCGGCCACCTGTTGCCGTGACGGGTACCCCTTGGCCCGCAACTCGCGAATCAGGGCCTTGAGCTCCCGGGAGGAGAAGTACTGCCCCTCCAGAAAAGCCGGTGGCACGAAGTAGTGCTGGGGAAGGCCCAGTTGCCGGGTGCCCTTGGGCAGCTCCTTGAAGACGGGTGAGCCTCCGCGACGCCAGCGCCATCCCCGGGCGAAGGCCAGGCTCCCGGGGTTGGAGCTGGGCGCGGGAAATCGGGCCTGCTTGGCGAAGAAGCGCGCATCGAGTCTGAAGCGCTCGGGAGAGAAACGGTACTCCGAAAAGCCCTGGAAGGTCCTGGTGCGCGCGTCGTAGTGGTTGTAGTGAAAGAGGACGTGGCGGTCGGGGGCGAAGAGCCAGACGTCCATGGTGCTGGACAGGTTTCGGGCCACGAGTCCCTTGATGTGGTCGCGCGTGGACTGCGCCCTTCGGCTCGTCCCGGGGACCACGGCCTCGCCCATCGTCCAGAGGAACAGGCAGGCCGCGGCGGCCAGGGCGAAGGCCGGAAGACTGATGCGGTAGACGGAGACTCCCGAAGCCTTCATGGCCATGATCTCGTTGGTGCGCTCCAGTACCCCGAAGGTGACGAGGACCGTCATGAGCACGGCCAGGGGGACGAGCATGGCCAGGACGCCGGGAGACTGGTTCAGGAGATAGGTGCCCAGGAGCCTCAGCTTCTGGCTCCCGGTGATGAACTCCGACAGACCGCGTATCTCGATGATCCAGTCCAGAAGGAGGACCGAGAGGCTGATGAGCAGGAAGGTCTTCAGCATCCTGCCGAGGAGGTACCGGTCCAGGATGGGCAGCCCGCGGCCGGCCGCGATCTTCGGCGATTCGGGCACGGCCGCGCCGGAGGCCGCCTTGTCCTGGCGGGCCGGGAAGAGAAGGGCGAGGGGGCGCATCCAGGCCGGCGTGGTGATGCGGTCCCGCGTGCTCACCAGCAGGAGGCCCACGAGCATCAGCAGGAGGTCGGGCAACCAGGCGGCCAGGGAGGGGGTCAGCCGCCCCGCCTGGGCGAGGTCGCCGAGGGCCGAGGTGAGAATCCAGTATCCCAGGAGCACGATGAGCGAGAGGCTGAAGCCGGCCCCCTTTCCGCCGCGGGTGTTCACCATGCCGAGCGGGACGCCGATGAGCACGAAGAAGAGGGGAACCAGGGAGGCCGACAGCCGGCGGTTGATCTCGTAGAGCAGGGCGTAGCGCTGCCTCCGGATGAGGGCGGGATCACTCTCCTGTGACGGCAGGTTCAGCGTGCCCAGGAGCTCGGCCGTGGAGTACTCCATGATCCCCTTCTGCGGGGGCCTGACCAGCCCCCCCTGCGTTTCGACGGTCAGGGCCTGTTTCTGGAAGGTGGAAGTCTGGACGGTGCCCGGGCGCTTCCGGTCGAACTGCACCGTCTCCCCGTCGGAGAGCAGGAACTGGAGGCTCTGGCCGTCCGCCGAACGGATAGCCCGGCCGTAATCCGCCAGGGTGAGCAGGTCCTGGGAGGGGCTCCCGTGCTGGAAGACCAGGATGTGCTCGTATCGGCCCGCTTTTACGTCGGCCCGGCCGGCGTAGAGCAGGACGCCCGGGATCCTGTCGAAGAAGACCCCAGGTCTGAGCAGCCGCACGATGTTGAGCCCCTGGCTCGCCTCCGACTGGATCTCGTCCGAGGCGCCGCGGCTGGCGGGGATGAGCCAGAGATTTGCGGCCAGCAGCAGGAGGGTCATGACCGAGGCGAACAGGAGGGGCGAGGTCAGGAGCCGGGTGCTGGACACCCCGCCCGCCCTGAGTGCGATGATCTCGCTGTCTCCCGAGAGCCGGCTGAAGGCGATGATGGTGCCCAAGAGGAGGGCCACGGGAAGGGTATAGCTGAGCAATCCCGGCAGTCCCAGCAGGAAGAGCAACCCCGAGGCCCCCGCCGAGAGCCCCTGCTGGATGACCAGGCTGGCCAACTGGAAAAGCAGGTTGATCAGGAACAGGAAGGAGTAGACCACGAGCCCGATCAGGAAAGGCCCCGTCATCTCCTTCAGCACGTAGCGGTGCAAAATCTTGAGGTTCAACGCGCCTCCCGGGAGACCATCGTACCGCCCGGCGCCCCCGGAACGGAAGGGAGGAAGGGATAAAGCGGACTTCGGAAAAGAAAAGATCACCACAGAAGGCACAGGCACTGAGGATTCTGAATGCTGGCTCCTGGCGATGGTTTGGCGCCTCTCTTCCCGCGTCTCGCCGTCCCCCCAATTCCGCGATAGCGGCTCGACGCCTGCGTAGGAGCGGCGCCTCGCCGCGAACCGGGTGACCCTGCGACCAGGATGCGGTGCCCGCGTACGATCCGTCGCGCCGGGGGCGGCGCTCCTACGAGTGCGATTCCATCGCGGAATTTGGGTGTCCCCTGCCGTTTGACCGCCCAAGGCACCCAGCCTACACTAGGCGGGCACGATGCCCTGCAAGGGGCAGGGCGCTTAGGAGGTTCGGTATGCGCAAGCTCAAGATGGCAGGGCTGTTCGTTCTGGCCTTATGCGTGGGCCTGCTTCCCGTGGCGGCCCGCACCAAGGTGGGCGAGACCATCGATGTCAGGGTCGGCTCGCCGCACCCCATCCAGGCGGAATCGTGGCAGCGGGAGCTGGAGTTCCCCGGCTCCACCTTCGTGAAGCTCCACCTGGCCAAGCTCGCTCTCGGCCCGAAGGACGTGCTGCTGGTCGTGGACGGAACGGGGAAGGAAATCTATCGCCATGAGGGATCGCTGACCGAGGGGACCTGGATCCCAGCGTCCCTCACCCAGGTCGTGACCCTGGAGATCCGGGCGGCCAACGGCTCCAAACCGTGGGGCGTGGAGATCGACCAGGTGGGCTTCGGCTTCGCCCGGCTCGCCGAGGCCGCGATCGTGCCCGAGTCCATCTGCGGGAACAACGACATGCAAGACGCCGCCTGCTACGCCGGCGACGCCGGCAAGAGCCAGGCGGGGGAGGCGGTGGGGCGCATGCTCTTTCAAGAGGGGGGAGCCTGGTATCTCTGCACCGGCTTTCTGGTTTCCGATTACAGCCACTTCCTGACCTGCAACCACTGCATCAGCGACCAGTCGGGCGCGAACACGCTGGAGGTGTGGTGGAAGTACCAGACCCCCGCCTGCGGCTCCGGAACGGCGGCCTACGACTCCACTAGCGCCGGCGCCAACCTCGTCACCACGAACTACGACCTGGACTACTCCCTGCTGGCCTTCTCCAACGACGACCCGGCCCAGCGCTACGGTTATCTCACCCCGAGCGGGGCCGTGCCCACGGTGGGCGAGACCATGTGGATCGCGGGCCATCCCGGCGGGCAACCGAAGCAGTTCTCCGTCAACTCCGACATGGACGGAGGCCTGGCCAAGGTGGACGCGGTGGGGCTCGCCGGCAACGTGCCGGGCACCGACATCGGCTACTATGCGGATACGGAGGGTGGCTCATCGGGTTCTCCGGTGATGGACGGTGCCACCAACGAGGTGATCGCCCTGCACCACTTCGGCATCAGCGGGTATACCTGCACGAGCACCGACATGAACCAGGGCGTGGAGATGGCTCAGATCCTCCCGGAGATCCAGTCCTACCTGACCCATCCCTACTTCGGGGTGACGGCCGGCGCCTCGGTGACCCAGGGCGACGTCCCCCTCGCCGTGGATTTCACGGCCCAGCCCGTCCAGGGAACGGCCCCCTACACCTACGACTGGGACTTCGGCGACGGCTCGGCCCACGGGAGCGGCCCGTCGGTGAGCCACACCTACACCGTAGCCGGCTACTTCACGGTTGTCCTCACGGCCACCGACGGCAATGGCTCCACGGCGACGGACAACCACCTGCTGATCGTGGCGCGCAGCAGCGTCACCCCCCCCACCATCACCGGCGTCAAGAAGATGCAGAACCCCTTCCGCCTGAAGGTCCTGGGCACGCTCTTCCAGGCCGGGGCCAAGGTGCTCATCGGCGGGGCCGAGGTGCCCAAAACAGCCTTCAAGAATGCGGGGACCCTGATCGCCAAAAAGGGTTCCGCCCTCAAAGCCATGGTGCCCAAGGGGCAGACCCTCTCGATCCAGGTTCGGAACCCGGACGGCGGCGTCTCGGCGCCCTTCTCCTACCAGCGGGTGGCCCAGGTGACGCTCTCTCCGGGTGGGCAGGGCACGCTCCCCCAGTCCAAGCCGGCCGTGCCCAGGGACCTCGAGTAGGGCGACGGGAGGGGCATCCTGAACCACCGCGTGCGAAGGCGCCGCGGGCGGGCCGGATGGCCCTGGAGAGGCCATTGACGGAAGACGGGAGGGGAGCGTGAAGCTGGCTTCGGGCGTGGCCATCGCCGCCAAGGGGGGTGTCCTCAACGCCCTCTGGACCTTCCCCTCCATCATCGGCAGCGCCCTCATGCTGGCCTGGGCCGCCGAGTCGGCCCAGTTCTTCATCTCGCAGGGGCTCTCGCTCGCGATCCTGGCCTGGGTGCAGACCCTGCCCGAGTTCGCCGTGGAGGCCGTCATCGCCTGGGAGGCCCCCCGCACGCCCCACGGCATCGCCCTGATCTCCGCCAACTTCACGGGCTCCATCCGTCTCCTCATCGGCCTGGGATGGCCCATGATCTACGCCACCGCCGCCCTCTTCCACCGGCGCAAGCACCGGCGCCCGCTGAACGCCATCCACCTGGAGAAGGAGCACAGCGTGGAGGTGGTGGGGCTCATCGCCTCCATGGCCTACTTCGTGGTCATCGCGGTGAAGGGCACCCTGACGATCTGGGACGGCCTCATCCTCATGGCCGTCTACGGCCTCTACATGGCCGTTCTCAACAAGATTCCCCCCAAGGAGGTGGAGTCGCCAGAGGAGGAGGAGTGGCCCGTCCGGCACATCATCGTCATGCCCAAGGTCCGGCGCGTCCTCACCATCACGGGCCTCTTCGTGGGCGGCGCCGTGATCATCTACTTCACGGCCGAACCCTTCCTCCATTCCCTGCTGATCCTGGCCGCCTCCCTTGGCGTCTCCCAGTACGTCTTCGTCCAGTGGGTCGCCCCCTTCCTCAGCGAGTTCCCCGAGAAGGTCTCGGCCCTCTACTGGGCCCGCAAGGTGACCGGGGCCCCCATGGCCCTCATGAACATGGTCTCCTCCAACATCAACCAGTGGACCATGCTCGCCGGCATGATCCCCTTCGTCTTCGCCCTCTCGGCGGGGCACGTCGGCCCCATCGTCTTCGACCACGAGCAGCGCGTGGAGATCATCCTCACCCTCGCCCAGTCGGCCTTCGCCATGTCGCTGCTCGTCAACATGAGCTTCGCCTGGCACGAGGCCCTCGTCATGTTCGTGCTCTGGCTCGCCCAGTTCCTGGTCCCCGGCCTTCGCGAGGAGGTCACCTTCCTCTACCTCGCCTGGTTCCTCTTCGAAGTGATCGCCTGGCTCATGCGCTACCGCAAGCCCGCCGCCTTCACCGAATTCGGCCGCCTCTTCAAGGCCCGCGTCCTCAAGCGGGGCTAACGCAGGCCGCTCTTCCCGTATCGTCCCTCCCGCGGGGTCAGGCGTCACTAAGTCACTATCGCCGCGATTTCCAAGGCGGCCTTCAATCGAGCCACGCGGTTTCTCAAGTCCGCGTCGGTTCGGGCTTTTCTACGAACTCTCAAGAGGGCCATGCTCACGGCCGTCACGTCTCTTCCGAAGCGCCGCCCCACCTCCGTGAGGCTCGCCGCGCCGGACTCTTGAGCCAGGAGGGCCACGATGCCCCGCGCCTCGGCCTCACGCCGGCCCTTGCCCGGTGACCCGAGAGACGCCTCGTCCAGCCCGCAGGCTTCGCAGACTCGGGAAACCAGCGCCTCCAAAGAGGGCCTTGCGCGGGCCCCGCCGGCCATTCCCAGCACCTTTTCGACGAAGGCGCCGTCGCCCAGCACCCTCGGGTCTTCCTCCCCCGTGTGGAGTTCCGGCCTGTGCCCCTCGGCGATCCTCTGGAGGACGAACCGCTCGTAGGCCCGACGGGCCTTGTGGGGTTCCGGTCCGAACTGGCGCAGCACCCAGTCCGTGTCAAGAAAGGGCAGCCGCTCCTTCCCGAGGTAGGCCCGGTGCCCGCTCCAGGGCCAGTCCGCCGGGTCCTTGGCCAGGCCCGCCCGCACGGGGTTCAGGTGGATGTACCGAACGAGCTCCAGCAGGTAGCTCCCTTCATCCACCACCACCGACCGGAAGCGCCCCTGAAAAAGATGCCCCACGCGCCCGTGCCGCCGGTTTACGTGCCTCGCGTAGCGAAACATGAGGTTCTGCATGATCCGCGAGAGGGAAACCTCGCCGGTCCGCACGGCCAGGTGGATGTGGTTGTCCATGAGACAGAAGGCGTGCAGGGAATGGCCGAAGCGCTCCACGCCGTCGCGCAGAAGGTCCAGAAACGCGATGCGGTCGGCGTCGTCGGCGAAGATCCGCTGCCGCGCGTTCCCCCGGGCCATCACGTGGTGCACGGAGCCTTGCGCGTCGATCCTCGGCTTGCGGGCCATCGTCCCCCCACGGGGTCAGGCGTCACTCTATCACTATAACGCCTTCCCGCGTTCCCCAAAACGACCTGGTACCCCGTGCGCCTGGGGTCCGCGCCGGGCTCCACGCTCAGAAGCGGCACGGCGTAGGTGGCCAACACGGCCAGCGGCCCCAGACGGAACACCTGCCGGGTCTCCTCCGTCTCCACGCTCAGGGGTTCGAGGGAGGCCTCGTCGTACCGCAGCTTGAAATGCGTCGGGTGCTCTTCCTCCCTCGGTTCGGTGGACAGGTCGGCCCGCCAGAAATGGTGGAATTCCAGCAGCCCCTCCGCCTCCTTGCTGATCTTGAAGTGCCCCACGCGCTCCTCGCGCACCCCCACCGTCCACCGCTTCTCCCGCGTTTCGGGCGCCCCCACCGTCACATCGCCCAGGCTCTCGGAATGCCCCGTGACGGAGGCGTCGTCGCGGCGGACGGCCGCCTGGATATCCGTGCTGACCGCCGCCGAGCGCGGAAGCCCGGCGAAGGCCCTCACCACCGTCCGCGCGCGCTCGATCCACCCCTCCGCCTCCCCCGCCGCCAGGGCGGAAAGGGCCGCGTGGATCTCCAGCTTCCCCGGCGCCGGGCCTGCTTCATCCATGTTCTTCTCCCATCGGGTCAAGCATCGTCGTTTCGAATCGAAGGGCGGCGCTTGCCTTGACCGCTCAATTGCCGCGCCCTGCCCGCCAGCGGGTGTCAAAAAGGGTAAGCCGGACCCTTCTCAAAGCTCGAGCAGCCGTGCGTCTTCGATGTCTTGCGGCCTTCCGGCGGCTCGTTTTGAAGCGATGAGGTCTGCCTTGCACAGCATGAAGAACCGTTGGCCCTCGTAGGCGGGGGTTTCCCTTCTCTGCCACGCGGTTTCGAAGTCGAGCCCGGGGGCTTTCGTCATCACATCCACGCGGACCCGGTCTTTGAAGATGGTGATGTCCTGGGCGAGCAACGCATCGGCTTCGATCAGAAAAGCCGTCCCGAGCCCGGCCTCGCGAAGAGCCGAAATCAGCCGGGCGGCGTTTTCAGACGAACCGTCAATGAGGAGGTCCGCGTCGAGGGTCACCCTCGGTACCCCGTGCAGGATGGCGGCGATGCCGCCGATCACGAGGTAGCGGACCTCATGCGTCTCCAAGCACGAGAACACGCGCTTCAGGCGGTTCAACATGGCGGGCCTCCGCAAGTCCTTGGCGCCCCGAAAGCGCCAGGTCACAGAACTCCACCAGGAGCTCCATCCGGTCCTCGATGCTCAGGCTCTGGAACCACCGCGCCTTGCCTTCAGGGGTCTCTTCCGAGCGGTCGTGCGAGATTTCCATGATCCTCAGCCTACTCCGGGAGGCGGCTACTTTCAACTGTCCCTCTCGCTTCACCCGGGCCGCTACTGCGCCCAGTAGGCCCAGCGTTCGCGGCCCTGGCCCGTGGCGGGGCGGCGCTCGATCTTGCCGTCCCTTTCCAGGCCGCGAAGGACCCGCTCCAGATAGGTCCGCGCCGTGCCCAGCTTCTGGGCCAGGGCGTTGATCGACAGCCCGGGCTCGGCCTTCAGCAGGTCCACCACCTGGTCCGCCCGGCGGCCCGCGCCCTCCTCCCTCTTCACCCGGCTCGCGCCGCGCGCCCCCTTGCCCTCCAGGACGCGCTCCAGGGCCCCGATGGCGCGCTGCAGCTCCAGATAAGACTCATACGCCGGGCGCATGGACTCCAGCTCCTGGCGCATCTCCGCGAGCTTGTCCGCGAGGTATCCCGGTACCATCATGACACGGCCCTCCTGCACACCCTAAGATACACCAGGACGGCCCGGACGTCAACCTAGTTCTAGCATCTCATGCCATCATGAGACAAGCGAACCGGAGAGGAGGAGGTGGGAGCGCGGGCGTTGTCACCCCAAACGGTGGCCTATCTACAGGACATGGATGGAGGAGTCCACAGCGTATCTGCCGTGCCAGAAAGATATCCCAGTTGGATGTCCCATCATGGAGCACATCGAGGTACCGGAGATACACCGATTGCGCTTCATAAGCAGAACGTGGCCCCGCCAGGGCCACGTCGTCACCAGGTCATTTGTATGGGAATTTTGAGGTGGTGATCTAGTGACGCCTGACCCCATTCCCATTTCGGACCGTCTTGCGGCTGTGCCCAAGCTCCCGCGCCGCCCTCCGGACCCCCCAACCCTCCGCCAATACCTTCCTTCTGATGACCTCGTAGTCTTCCACCTTCAGCATCCTCCAGCCTCCCGCAGTCTCATGCCTCTAAGACTACGGGACCGACCGCCTCAGGTGGTCCCCTTTTACTTGCGCATTCCTACCCCGCCCTGGTCCCCTTTTGCGTGCGCATTACCAAGATGTTTCACCATGGAACGCATCAAGGTATCGAGATACACCGATTACGCCCCATAAAAGAACATGGCCCCGCCAGGGGCCACGGCGTAACGAGTTCATTTATATGGGCGTTCTTTAGTTAGTGGTTTAGTGAAGCCTGACCCCTTTCATTTACGCCCCGTGCGCCTGGGGTCCGCGCCGGGCTCCACGCTCAGAAGCGGCACGGCGTAGGTGGCCAACACGGCCAGCGGCCCCAGACGGAACACCTGCCGGGTCTCCTCCGTCTCCACGCTCAGGGGTTCGAGGGAGGCCTCGTCGTACCGCAGCTTGAAATGCGTCGGGTGCTCTTCCTCCCTCGGTTCGGTGGACAGGTCGGCCCGCCAGAAATGGTGGAATTCCAGCAGCCCCTCCGCCTCCTTGCTGATCTTGAAGTGCCCCACGCGCTCCTCGCGCACCCCCACCGTCCACCGCTTCTCCCGCGTTTCGGGCGCCCCCACCGTCACATCGCCCAGGCTCTCGGAATGCCCCGTGACGGAGGCGTCGTCGCGGCGGACGGCCGCCTGGATATCCGTGCTGACCGCCGCCGAGCGCGGAAGCCCGGCGAAGGCCCTCACCACCGTCCGCGCGCGCTCGATCCACCCCTCCGCCTCCCCCGCCGCCAGGGCGGAAAGGGCCGCGTGGATCTCCAGCTTCCCCGGCGCCGGGCCTGCTTCATCCATGTTCTTCTCCCATCGGGTCAAGCATCGTCGTTTCGAATCGAAGGGCGGCGCTTGCCTTGACCGCTCAATTGCCGCGCCCTGCCCGCCAGCGGGTGTCAAAAAGGGTAAGCCGGACCCTTCTCAAAGCTCGAGCAGCCGTGCGTCTTCGATGTCTTGCGGCCTTCCGGCGGCTCGTTTTGAAGCGATGAGGTCTGCCTTGCACAGCATGAAGAACCGTTGGCCCTCGTAGGCGGGGGTTTCCCTTCTCTGCCACGCGGTTTCGAAGTCGAGCCCGGGGGCTTTCGTCATCACATCCACGCGGACCCGGTCTTTGAAGATGGTGATGTCCTGGGCGAGCAACGCATCGGCTTCGATCAGAAAAGCCGTCCCGAGCCCGGCCTCGCGAAGAGCCGAAATCAGCCGGGCGGCGTTTTCAGACGAACCGTCAATGAGGAGGTCCGCGTCGAGGGTCACCCTCGGTACCCCGTGCAGGATGGCGGCGATGCCGCCGATCACGAGGTAGCGGACCTCATGCGTCTCCAAGCACGAGAACACGCGCTTCAGGCGGTTCAACATGGCGGGCCTCCGCAAGTCCTTGGCGCCCCGAAAGCGCCAGGTCACAGAACTCCACCAGGAGCTCCATCCGGTCCTCGATGCTCAGGCTCTGGAACCACCGCGCCTTGCCTTCAGGGGTCTCTTCCGAGCGGTCGTGCGAGATTTCCATGATCCTCAGCCTACTCCGGGAGGCGGCTACTTTCAACTGTCCCTCTCGCTTCACCCGGGCCGCTACTGCGCCCAGTAGGCCCAGCGTTCGCGGCCCTGGCCCGTGGCGGGGCGGCGCTCGATCTTGCCGTCCCTTTCCAGGCCGCGAAGGACCCGCTCCAGATAGGTCCGCGCCGTGCCCAGCTTCTGGGCCAGGGCGTTGATCGACAGCCCGGGCTCGGCCTTCAGCAGGTCCACCACCTGGTCCGCCCGGCGGCCCGCGCCCTCCTCCCTCTTCACCCGGCTCGCGCCGCGCGCCCCCTTGCCCTCCAGGACGCGCTCCAGGGCCCCGATGGCGCGCTGCAGCTCCAGATAAGACTCATACGCCGGGCGCATGGACTCCAGCTCCTGGCGCATCTCCGCGAGCTTGTCCGCGAGGTATCCCGGTACCATCATGACACGGCCCTCCTGCACACCCTAAGATACACCAGGACGGCCCGGACGTCAACCTAGTTCTAGCATCTCATGCCATCATGAGACAAGCGAACCGGAGAGGAGGAGGTGGGAGCGCGGGCGTTGTCACCCCAAACGGTGGCCTATCTACAGGACATGGATGGAGGAGTCCACAGCGTATCTGCCGTGCCAGAGAGATATCCCAGTTGGATGCCCCATCATGGAACACATCGAGGTATCAGAGACACACCAATTACGCCGCATAAAGAGAACGTGGCCCCGCCAGGGGCCACGTCGTAACCAGGTCATTTGTATGGGAGTTTTGAGTTAGTTAATTAGTGACGCCTGACCCCATTCCTCAAAAAACAGAGAAGAAGCCCCGCGAGATGCGGGGCTTCTTTTGAAACAAGGTGAAGAGAGGTTACTGAACGGTGATGGAGAGGGTAGCCGTGGCGGTACCTCCGTGACCGTCATTGGCATTGACACGAACTATAACGGTGCCCCCATTAGCTCCCTGAATTTGGGAGGAAATGGTTCCTGATCCGGAGGTTGGTCCGGTAAAAGATGCCGTTCCTGTAGAAGCAGGATCAAAGGAGAGGGTCCAGGAGACGGTGTCACCGTCGATGTCGCTCGTGGTTCCGGATATGTTGGAGTAATCACCACTGTAGATGGTGGTAGGAGTTGCCGTGAACGTGTCAATCGTCGGGTTGTGATTCGCAGCCGTGACAGTGATCGTGATAGGTGGATTCAGTGTTGCTGTCTGGAGGCCATCTGTCACCGTCATGTTGACGGTGTAGCTCCCAGCACTGTTGTACGTGTAGTTGGGGTTTTGGGTGGTGGCGGTGCCGCCATCCCCAAACGTCCAGCTGTAGGCGTAGCTGGCGGGATTGCCACCCGAAGGCGTACTCGTGAACGAGACCGTAAGAGGTACGGTGCCCGATGGGGGAGTCGCCGTGGCGGTAACCGTGAGGACGGGATAGACATTGATCGTCCCGCCGCAGTTGGCCGTCTGGTTGATAGCGTCGGTTACCGTCACGCTATAGGTATAGGTGCCGGTAACGGTGTAGATGTGGCCGGGATTCTGGGTGGTCCCGTGCTGGGAGCCGTCCCCATAATTCCAGTCGTACGTGTAGGGTGCAACTCCGCCATTGGGAGTGCATGTGAAATTGACGGTGAGGGGGGCTGTACCCGACTCTTTCGAAGAAGTGCAGGTTACGCCCGATGTGCTGTTCACCGTGATGGTGAGGGTTTTGTGGATCACCCCACCAATATAGTCCACGATCTGGACGCTGGCCGTATAGGTTCCGGCTGCTGTGTACGTGTGGAGGGGATTCTGGTCGGGGGAAGTATTTCCGTCCCCAAAGTCCCAGTTGAAACTGTAGGGAGATTTTCCTCCCGTGGCGTCTGCCGTGAAGCTGACGTCGAGAGGTTCGACTCCGCTCGTGGGGGTGGCAGATGCGGTAGCGGCGAGGTCATAATCGACCACGGCCTGCTCCGTATTCCGCACGATCCCGCCAACGATGAGGATGCTCTTTTCCTGAATCACGTTGAGGTTTTTTACCTGGTTCGTGAGAGAAGAAGGGACGGTGATGTTTATGGTGTTGAGTCCCGGGGAGAGGGCGGCCGTCGTTTGAAGGACCGTCGCGTTTTTCCATGCGCCGTTTGGCTTCTTCTGGTAGAGGAACTTGATCTTGATGACCCCGTTCTTGGCTACCGGCTTGGGGTTCATCACGCTGTACGTCAGCGTCGCATCTTTCGTCGTGTAGAGCATGGCGGGTTTGGAATTAAGCGCGATGCTCCACGTGGAAGTGGCTGTCGTTGCCGATTCGGCGACGAGAGTAGATTCCGTGCTGACGGTTTCGTTCCCGATCTGGATGCTCAGGGTGAGGTTCTCACCCAGAGCAAAGGGGGAGAGTACTGTCGGATCGATTTCAATCGTCCGATGGTTCCTACCGTGATCGAGGGCGAGCGTTCCCGTGAGGGTCTGCTCGACCATCTCATCTTCCGATGTGATGGTGAGCTTGTAGGGAGCTCCCCATGCCGTGTTGGCATTCACTTCGATGGCGATGGGGCTCGGCTCGATGGCCGAGAGGTAGTCGGGCTGGAGGAGCCGCACGCCCAGAGGCTCCTGGGCGCCGGGCGCGGAGGCGGCCCCAGGCGCCAACAGGATGAAAGCGAGGACGAACAGCATCGTGGCCCAATGGATACGAAATCCCGTCTGCATGTGGAGAATCCCCCTTTCGAACGATGAAGAAGTTAGGTTACGCCCGAACGGAGCGGCCTCGCAACTCACTTCGGTACGGGTAAGAAAGTTAGATGGCTTGACAGTCCCTGCACTGGCCCAATAGTGATTCAGTGAAGCTTGACCCCATTTACAAAGCTTGACCCCATTTACAAGCGATTCTTGGAGGTCGACAGACATACCACACTTTAAAATTTTCAAGGTGATCTCGAGGAAAGTCAAGACGACGATTAGCGACATCGGATGATATCCGAAGACGTCTTTGATGGGACATCTGGTGAAGCGTGCTTTGGGTTGCTTGAGATTTTATGTAGCTGCTATAGGTAATCGCTTGATTCTCTCGTAAAAACCCCCTCTCGCGGTTCTTGACAAAGTGATATGATCGCTATATATTATATGGTAATAAGGCCTATGCAAGGCCACTGAGAGCGGGGTGAGGCGATGTTCAGAGAAAAGAG
>JAJYLT010000075.1 GCA_021787565.1 Acidobacteriota bacterium | reverse complement strand
CGAGGTCTCATGAAACACCCGCTGCCGGCTCTTTTCTCTGAACATCGCCTCACCCCGCTCTCAGTGGCCTTGCATAGGCCTAATTACCATATAATATATAGCGATAATATCAATTTGTCAAGAACCGCGAGAGGGGGTTTTTACGAGAGAATCAACGTTCACCGGTCCCTTGTCCGCACAGTACCCTCGACCTATAATGTAGATGTATGATGTAGGAGCAGACCATGCACCGTACGCAGATCATCCTAGACGATGCGCAATATGTAGCTCTTCGGGAGAAGGCCCGCCGCACGGGCAAGAGCATGGGCCAGCTCATCCGGGAGCTGATCGCTCAGCAGCTCGAAGCCGGGCCGAAGCCCCGCAGGGGAAAGGCGTCTGGGCTGGCCAAGTTGACGGGCATCCTGAAGGACCTAGGCTTCGGCGGCGAGGAGCACGACGAGGTCCTCTACCGGGGGCGCTGATGGAGCGCCTCTTTGTGGACACGAGCGCCTGGTATGCCCTGGCCAACGCCAAGGCACCCCGGCACGAGGAGGTCCGGCGGGCTCTCGGCGAGTGGGAGGGACGCCTCTGCACGACGGACTACGTCTTTGACGAACTCGTCACCCTCGTGCGATACCGCATCGGCCACGCGCCAGCCGTGACGGTGGGCGAGGCCCTGCGCGACGGCGACACCTGCCTCCTTGTCACCGTGGAGCCCCATGATATCCACGCCGCCTGGGAACAGTTCGCCCGCGAGGCGGACCAGCGCTACAGCTTCACGGACTGCACCTCCTTCGCCGTGATGCGCCGGCTCAAGCTGGCCACCGCCGCGGCCTTCGACGAAGACTTCGCGCGCGCGGGGTTCGCGGTGGTGCCCGCATGATTCACCGGCTCATGCGGGAAGACCCGGTCCACATGGGGCTCGGACCGTGCCTCCTCGCGAGTCTTCGTTAGCGATCGTTTCGAGGGCCGCATGCCCTTCCCGCGTGATCGTCAGGGGGCGGAATTGGCCGGCAACCATGCTTTTCCAGAAGGAGAGCACATGAGCCTCCGAGCAAAGTCCTCCCCCATCGTGGGGACCTGGCGCATCGTTGACATGGAGGTGTGGGACCGGGACGCCTTCGAGTTGGAGGGGCCGACCCTCATGACCTTCAACGCGGATGGCACGGGCCGCTTCAATCTGATTGCCGTGCAGGGCTGGATGGATGCCCGCTTCCTGACGCGGGAGGGCCGGGAGGCGGTGGAGTTTTCCTGGGAAGGCACCGACGGGCAAGAAACGACGCTGAGCGATTCGCCACCGAACTTGCCCTCCTGCAAAGGCCGAGAATCTCTGCGAAAGTCCCCTCATCATCGGGCGCCGAACGGGCGGTCCTGTGCGCCGCTGCGCGCGTCCATGCCCCAGGTGCCGACGGGATCTCGATCCCCGAAGCCAGCTTCCTGGTTGACCTCTCCCTTGCTGGCCTGAGCCTGCCCCGCGAAGCTTGTCCCCGCAAAGGCCGGGAGCGGGGGCCTCCATCGGGGATGCCGGGCACCTTGTTACGCCGGCGGAGAAATGGCATCAGGTATACTACCGGACCTCCGGCGACGGTGCCGGAGGTCCGCTGCGAGGTGAAGATGGCTCAGACTCAGCAGCGTGCCGGCCGTTCGCCTGCTGATGCTTCACGGGTACGGCGACGCCGTCCAGCTCGCCGGGGGCATGCTCGCCTGGCGGCGCTCCAAACTGCCCGAGGTGCGATAGCCCGCCCTGCCGCCACGGGTGGTACGCCGAGTCACGACCCCCCAGGCTCCCGGACCTCGTGCACATCCTCCGGCAGGGCCTTCCGCGCCTCATCCTGCGCCTCCTTCAGGATGTCGTAGGCCGTGCGGGCATCGTTCACGAAGAGGTGGGTTTTGGCCGTCTCGACGGCGGCTATCAAGCGGCGCAACGCGTCTTCTGCGGTCATGGCTCGGTCCCCTCGGTTCCCATGCGGATATCGCATCTCCGATTCCGCCGGACCTCGACCAACGCCGCGCGGAGTCCACTCACGGGACGAAGGTGACCGTGCTTCCCCCCCTCATGCACCTCTGCCTTCGCACAGAGAGCGGCGCGCAGCGCGGCTGAAGGAGGAGACGGAGGGATAAGGGCCCTTCGGAGGAGAAGGTTGGCCCGCGTCCCACCGCCGCCGGCCGGCCCCCGTCCCCTCCCACGGGATCTACTCTAATGCGGCCCTGTGCACGGATCGTGCACTGTTGGTCTATACTGCGAACTCGCGGAAGGGGGGCTCCCATGTCTCAGCGGCAGCAGTTGGAGCGGATCCTGGAGATCGACCGGCAGATCCGGGCGGGGCGCTATCCCACCGCGGCCTCGCTGGCGGAGAAGCTGGAGGTGGGCCGGCGGGTGATCTTCAACGACCGGACCTTCATGATGGACCGCCTGGGGGCGCCCATCGCGCTGGACCGGGCGCGCGGCGGCTGGACCTACACGGACCCCACGTGGATGCTGCCGTCGGTCTACGTCACCGAGGGGGAGCTGCTGGCCTTCTTCCTCACCGTGGAGCTGGCGCACCGCTACCTCGGCACGGCCTTCGAGACGCCCCTGCGCTCGGCCGTGGCCAAGATCAGCCAGGGGCTGAAGGGGCCCATCTCGGTAAACCTGCAGGCCCTCGCCTCGAACTACACTTTCGAGTCGCCCCACGCGGCCCCCGCCCACGAGCAGACCCTCCTGGACCTCAGCCAGGCCATCCGCGAGCACCGGCTCGTCACCATGACCTACTACACGGCCTACCGGAACACCAAGGGCGAGCGCACCCTGGAACCTTACCACCTCTACAACCACGACGGCGACTGGTACCTCGTGGCCTACTCGCCCGCGCGCCGGGACTTTCGCTACTTCCACGTGGGCCGCATGGAGCGGGTCAGGGTCCTCGACAAGGGCTTCGCCCCCAGGCGCGACTTCGACCTCGGCGCCTTCCTGGCCCAGGCCTTCCAGGTCTCCATGGGCGAGAAGCCCGTGGCCGTGGCCGTCCGCTTCGACGCCAACCAAGCCCCCTACATTCGCGGGCGGCAGTGGCACGCCAGCCAGAAGATCACCGAGCACCGAGACGGCGGCCTGACCCTCCGCCTTCGGACCTCCGGGCTCGGGGGCGTCATGCGCTGGGTGCTCCAGTACGGCACCCACGCCGAGGTCCTCGCGCCCGCTGAACTGCGCAAGGCCGTGGCGGAGGAGATCCGCGCCATGAGCAAGCAGTACAGGCCGGCGCCCAAGTAGGGGCCGGCCCGAAGGTTCCGCTCCACTCTCCCCTCCCCTGCCGGCCTTCGTGGCATCGCCTCACCGAGCGGCTCCCCTCAAGTTCTCCGGCCCGCACCGTTCCGCGCCGTGGCGTCTCCTCCCTCCAGTGCACATTCCCTGCACTGCCGGGCGCTAAGGTTCCCGCGTGGAGGTGGAGGAATGAGTGGAACGCGTGTGGCAACCCTTGTCCTGGCGCCCCTGCTCCTCGTCTCGACGGCCTGTGCCGTCCAACACCAGGGCCCCAAGGAGCAGCAGCTCACCGTGGGAGTGGTCCAGAAGCAGATCCGGGCGGGCATGTCCCAGGCGGAGGTGGCCGAGGCCCTCGGCTCGCCCAACATCGTCACGAGGGACAGCGACGGCAGGGAGGCCTGGATCTACGACAAGATCGGCACGGAGGCCAGCTACGCCTCCTCTGGGGGAGGCGGCTCCATCCTGATCCTCTCCGCCTCGCACAGCACCTCGGTCAGCCAGACCACCCAGAGGACGCTCACCGTCATCATCAAGTTCGGCGCGGATGGGCGCGTCGAGTCGTTCACCTATCACGCCAGCAAGTTCTGAGGGAGGGGGAGATGAAGAGAGCGTTGATGGTCGTGCTATTGGGTGGCCTGGTCTTTCTCGCGGGCTGCGCCGCCAAGAAGCCCATGCAGAGCCAGCTCCAGATCCGCGAATTCCAGACCCGCACCTTTTCCGACACCGACATGAAGCTCGCCATGAAGGCCATGATGAACGTCCTCCAGGACGACGGCTTCATCATCAAGCAGGGCTCCCTCGAACTCGGCCTGCTCTCCGCCGAGAAGCAGGTGGACGTGGAGAGCCACGGCGAGGCCTTCTGGGCCGTCTTCTTCGCGGGCTCCCAGGCGCGCTACAAGAAGAACTCCGTCTTCGAATGCTCGGTCAACGTGAGCGACTTCGGCTCCGCCGTGCGCGTGAGAGCCAACTTCCAGATGCGCCTCATCAACAACAAGGGGGAGCTGATGGAGGTCCAGCGCGTCGAGGACGCCCAGTACTACCAGGATTTCTTCTCCAAGGTCGACAAGGCCCTCTTCCTCGCCAAGGAGAAGCTGTGAGGGGCCGGGTCCTGCCGGTTGGGTGAGGGTTGCCGGCGGTGCGGCCGGGGGGACTGAAGCGCGGGCCGCCGCCTCCCCAAAATTGGCGACCCCGTTAACTTCCTCACTCACGAGCGTACCGAGTACATAGGTTGGAAGAGCCGTCGTGAGGACTCTCGGCAGGACGCCAGGAAAGGCATTAACCCGTTCCAGAGGTGGCACTTGCAAAGGTAAGAACGTCGGGGAAGAGCCTCGTGATGCGAAACGCCCATCAACTCAAGCCGACAGAGGCCCTCAGCTTCCATTGCAGGGCCAAGATACTGGCAATTGCTGCCACACTCCGGTCCACTCATGGCATCCTGAGTGCCATTGGGAGGAGTGAACCATAGCGCCTGCGGATTATCTCAGTTGCCATCAGTGGCCGGAACCCCAATCCCGCGATTGAACTGAAACGGAGGCCCCAAACGGTTGTTGACACGTTGTTTTACGCAAACGGCCTTTCGCCTGATGAGGGATTGGGGGCCTTCGAGCCGAAGGCGAAGAAGGCCTCCAAGGGCGGGGGTCCCTCCGTCAGGCTTTGCCTGCGGAGGGGGAGGGAATGGCCCTCCCTCTTTATAGGAAATGTCTTTTCTTTCGGTGAAGCACAACCGCCACCGGAGGAACAACATCTCCATCGCGGAATTTCGGCCGGAACTGCGATATGGAGAATCATGCTCGAAAGGTGTACAGTCACTGCTGTCCGGTTATAAGTCGAATGGAAGCAGTGAGTTACGAATACCTTCTCCAGCATCCAAGGAGTCTTGATTCGTAAGTAGTTCATTTAGAGGGACTTTCTCGAAGACAGACGTACTGATG
>JAJYLT010000042.1 GCA_021787565.1 Acidobacteriota bacterium | reverse complement strand
ACTCCCCTACTATGCCCTCTGCTGACTCCTGCACCGCGATCAAGGCTCCTCACGGCACCCTCAGTCCCGATTCCGGGACACGGCGCAGGCCTCCCGGGGTAAGTTCAGCCGCCTTCAGCGCGCAACCGCCGGATTGTCGCCCCGAGCCCTTGATGGATATGGACTTCGCGGTTAGTGGCCCGCTCGTCCGGCACTCACGCCTCATATCCGGTTCTTGTTCATCGGCTCGCGCTTTTGCTCCACGCTTCCTTCAGACCCCACCTCACGGTGACGCCCTTGCGCTTCGCTAACCCTTCACCTCCATCAGGTTGGGTAGGGGACTCTCACCCCCAAGCTGCTCAACATGCCCGGCACACCACCACCGCGTGCAGCGCGGGGAGCTGCACCGTGACGCTGAACTTCAACAAGGGCATGGCCCCGTGCGACAACATCAGCGCCAGCGCCACCTCGGCATACGTCATGACCGCCCCCGCCACCGTCACCGGGCTCTCGGTGAGCAACAGCAACACCACGGCTCAGGTGGTGGTGAGCCTGAAACTGACCTGCCCCGCGAGCGGGTCGGTGCAAGGGACGCTCGTGGTCCCGGTCACCTACCCTGGAGGTACCGCGAACTGCTCCGTTCCGATTACGGTGAGCAAGTCCTAGCGTGAAGAAAGGGGCCCGGGCCATGAGAACAGCGCGACAAACACTGCTCGGTATGACTTTCTTCTTGTCTCTGTGCCTCATGGCTCGGGCCCTTCCGTCCTACACCGTGACGGCAGATGGGCCGCTAGGAATCGGACTGGCTTCAAACTATTCAATCTTGACCAGACCTCGTTACTCGGGTCACCTCTTCCTCAATTCTGGCGGGGCGTTCTTGGTATCCAACGACAACGGCGAGACCTGGCACGACTTGATGCCGCAGTTCCCGGGCTTTTTCGGTATGGGGCTGGAGGACCGGAGCGATCCAAATACCCTCTACTTTTCCTACTTCCCCGGCCCCTTCGTGCGCAGCCTGGACGGCGGAGCCACGTGGGAGGTGATCTCGGCTCCCTTCGGGCAGGACGTCTCCGGATGGGACTTCGCCCAGGATGCGGCGGGAACGCTCTACCTGCTGGCCGGCTCCCAGGAGACCTACCAATACCACCTGTACGTCTCCGGCGACCGGGGAGAAACCTGGAGCCAAGTCCAGGTCCGACAGGGGCGCCAGCGCCTGGAAACCGATGGTTTTCTCTGGTTTTGGGCTGACCCTGTCGTTCCAGGCATGCTCTACGCCTTCGATAACAGGGGAGGCGACAACGCCTTTCTCGTTACCGAGGATGGCGGGCGCAACTGGCGGCGGCGGGAGAGGGGGATGCCCCACAGGCCCGATGGACGCCTGCCGGAGTACTCTTTCTCCTCCCTCACCCAGAGCCTCCAATCCCCCTATGCTCTCTATGCCGCCTTTCAACAACTGCACAAGAAGGGGATCCTCTATTCGGAGGACCGTGGCAAGCATTGGAAGCGCGTGCGCCACCCAGAAGGCATCGATTACATGCAATTCGGCACGCTCGCCTGCGAGCCCGGCGCCGGCGCATCCCTCCTGACCGTGGGATACCCCTCTGAAGGCATCCCCTTCTCGTGGCACCCATGGCGGCTCGCCCAGAGCGCCGATCACGGGCGGACCTGGCAACTGGGCGGAGCGCTACTCCCTTCGGAGGGGTGGAGAGAAGACCAGCTTTGCGGCTGGACCTGCCCTTCCTCCGTGCCGCCCAATGTGAACCCCAATGTGAGCAACGGTAACGTCACGAATCTTGCGGTGACCCGGAACGGCAATCTTATCCTGACCATGAATCCCGAGGGCCTCCTCCTGTCGCGGGACGGGGGGCAGACCTTCGAGGTCCACAACGGCGTGCGCAACTGGAGCCTCGCGAGCCTCTTCCGCGCCTTCGACGGGAGCCTATATGCGGGAGGCGCTTACGGCAATCTCTGGAAGAAAGGTCCCGCGGACGTGGAGTGGTCCTGGGCCGAGGTGTTTCCCTTTCGGTCCCTGGCCGAAGAAAGCGACCACAGCCTCGTGGGCTTGGCCGCCGCGGGCACCGTCTTTCGGCTCTCGCCCGATGGGACGCTCACCCAACTCACGACGCCGCTGTTCATGGATGGCGCCTTGACGCATTTCACAGCCGGAAGCCTGATTCTCGGCGGTTACGACGCCTGGGAGATGATGACGGTCCGGTTCTGGCGCAGCGACGACGGGGGCACCACGTGGACCAGCCTCGGCAGCCTCCAGGGTGCGGACCCCGCCGGCCTTACCGGCCTCACCGCGATTCTCGTGGACCCCCGTAACCAGGACATCCTTCTCGCGGCGGGCTGGAACGGCAACTCTGGCCCCGGCCCCTACAGCAGCCCCTATGATTCCGTGGTTGGGGGCATTTACCGCTCCACCGACGGCGGCATGACCTGGAGCGCAGTGATGGGCTCCAGCAGCATCGGCGGAGTGACCGCCCTTTACCGCTCGCAAGAGAACCCGGACCTGCTGGTGGCCTCCGCCATGGGGTACGCGGACGGCGCGCAAGCACCGGGCGGGGTCTTCGTCTCCCTCGACAACGGCCTGACTTGGCAGCCCAGAAATCAGGGGTTGCCCGCACTTTTCAGTAACTATTACCACCCTTACCTGTCCGCCCTCGTCTCCCCGCCCGCGGGCCAGACCCTCTTCGCCGCTGTTCAGGCACGAGGGGGCTTTTACCGTTCCGACGACCTGGGCCTCACCTGGACGCGCATCGCCGATCTGCCCATCACCCTCCCCGAGAACATCACGGCCAACGCCACCTGGCTCTTCACGCTCTCCATCCAGCGCACCGCCGTGACGCAGATTCTCCCGGATACGGATGGTTCCGGCGGCTTTCTCGCCTCGACCATGGGCGGGGGAATCCTGCACGTCACTCCGTCCGAAGCCTGCCCGCCTCAGCCCATGGCCGCACCTTGAGAAGCCTAGCCTGGTTGGCCATCGTGCCCCCCCGTGCTCCTCACCGGCGGCTTGCCCTCGATGCCGTGACGCGTGGCCCAGACCACCGCCTGAGCCCGGTCGGTGACCTTCATTTTGGAAAAGAGATGTTCAGGATCTTCGTAGGCGGAAATCATGATGACCGCCACCGAGCCATCCTGGCTTTTGATTTGACGAAGGGCCCACAGGCCATCTTGATCCGGTAACCGCACATCGAGGATGACTACGCCCGGCCGCAGCCGATGGGCCTTTTCGACCGCCTCGTGAGCGGTTGCAGCCTGGCCGGTCGGTGTTGAAAGAAACCTACAGCCCCGCGGGGTGCTGGAGGAGGTTGTTCTCCTCCTCGCGGCGGTCCTCGATGTGGTAGGCGGAGACGGGAAGGGGAAGGTGGACGGACTTGCCGTCCTTCTTGACGATGACGGCGGGGGCGCCCACCACCGTGCAGTTGGCGGGGACGTCGCGGTTGATGATGACCGATTCGGCTCCCACCTTGGAGTCATCACCGATGACCACTGGGCCCAGGATCGTGGCGTGGGTGCCGATGAAGACGTTGTTTCCCAGGGTGGGATGGCGCTTGCCCGTGTGCTTGCCCGTTCCGCCGAGCGTGACGCCGTGGAAGAGCACGCAGTTCTCGCCGATCTCGGCGGTCTCGCCGATGACGACCCCCATGCCGTGGTCGCAGAAGAAGCCCTTGCCGATCCTCGCGCCGGGATGGATCTCCATGCCGGTCAGGATCCGCATCACTTGGGAGATGAGCCGGGGCACGAAGGGGACGCCCAGCCGGTAGAGGGGATGGGCCAGGTAGCGGTGGACCACGATGGCGTGCAGGCAGGGGTAGAGCAGGAACTCCACGTTCTTGCACGCGGGATCGTTCCTCTTGATCGCCTTGATGTCCTCGAACATGGCCCGCCTTCCTAGGGGGGCCCAGGAGCCCCCTGCATCGCAACCGTATACCGAAACGGAGTGGGGGCGCAAATATTTCGCCAATGGATGAGGGATGAGGAGCCGGGGCCGCTTGCGGGTGGAGGGTGGAGAGGCAGAAGAAGGGGCTCTTCCCAAATCCAAAATCCCCAATCCCGAATCCCTTGGTGCCTTTGTGTCTTCGTGGTGATCCTTCTCTTTCCGCTTTTTCACTTCCGCCTTCCCACTATTCCGTGCTATCCTGCAGACCCGCACAGATTGCGATGAGGAGACCGCTCATGGCCAAATACATATTCATTACGGGTGGTGTGGTTTCATCCCTGGGAAAGGGGATCGCCGCGGCCTCCATCGGGAGGCTCCTGGAAGCGCGGGGATTCAAGGTCACGATCCAGAAGCTGGACCCCTACATCAACGTGGACCCCGGCACCATGTCCCCCTTCCAGCACGGCGAGGTCTTCGTCACCGACGACGGGGCGGAGACCGATCTGGACCTCGGCCACTACGAGCGGTTCACCTCCCAGGTCTCCTCCCGCGGCAACAACTACACGGCCGGGCGGATCTACCTGCAGGTCATCGAGAGGGAGCGCCGGGGCGACTACCTGGGCGGCACCGTCCAGGTGGTGCCCCACATCACCAACGAGATCAAGGAGGCCATCCGGGCCCAGGGCAAGGAGGTGGACGTCTCCATCGTGGAGATCGGCGGGACCGTGGGCGACATCGAATCGCTGCCGTTCCTCGAAGCCATCCGCCAGCTCCAGCTCGAGGTCGGCAAGGCCAACGCGGTCTTCATCCACCTCACGCTCATCCCCTTCATCCGGGCCAGTCACGAGCTGAAGACCAAGCCCACCCAGCACAGCGTGAAGGAGCTGCGCTCCATCGGCATCCAGCCCGACATCCTTCTCTGCCGGACGGAGTACCCCATCCCGCGGGATATGAAGGCCAAGATCGCCCTCTTCTGCAACGTCTCGGAGGAGGCGGTCATCACCGCGAAGGACGTGGAGCACATCTACGAGGTCCCGCTCTACTTCGCCCAGGAAGGCCTCGACTACATCCTGCTGAAATACCTGGGGCTGCCTCTCCACGAGCGCCACCTGGAGAAGTGGGAGGAGTTCCTCAACACCCTGAAGCACCCGGAGGACACGGTCACCATCGGCATCGTGGGCAAGTACACGCAGTACGAGGACTCCTACAAGAGCCTCGGTGAGGCCCTCGTTCACGGAGCCGTGGCCAACCGTCTCGGGGTCCGGCTCAAGTGGATCGAGGCCGAGGACATCGAGCGCGAGGGTCCGGCCGGGCCGCTGGAGGGGGTCCACGGCATTCTGGTACCCGGCGGCTTCGGAGAGAGGGGCGTGGAGGGGAAGATCAAGGCGGCGGCCTTCGCCCGCACGCAGAAGATACCCTATTTCGGCATCTGCCTGGGGATGCAATTGGCCTCCATCGAGTTCGCGCGCTCCGTGGCCAAGCTCGACGGAGCCAACTCCACCGAGTTCGACGCCAAGACGCCCCACCCCATCTTCTTCAAGCTGAGGGACCTCCTGGGGGACGACACCTACGGCGGCAACATGCGCCTGGGCAAGTGCGCCTGCGACCTTCAGCCCGGAAGCCTCGCGAACAAGGCCTACGGCGACCTCAGGATCGACGAGCGCCACCGCCACCGCTACGAGTACAACAAGGCCGCCTACATGGAGCCCCTCCAGAAGGCGGGCATGGCCTTCACGGGGATGAGCCCCGACGGCAAGTTCGTGGAGATCGTGGAGCTGCCCGGCCACCCGTGGTTCCTGGGCTGCCAGTTCCACCCCGAGTTCAAGTCCAGGCCCCTGAACCCGCACCCCCTGTTCCGCGACTTCATCAAGGCCTCGTACCAGGATAAGCTGAAGCGGGAGGCGTGAGGGAGATGGAAACAGGGAGACAGAGAACCAGGGAGACAGGAAGAGAGGCGGGCTTCCGCTCGCCGTCCCGTGTTTCGCGTTGCACGTCCCGCGTCTTGGCTCCCCCGAGATGAGGAGATGAGGAGATGAGGAGATGAGGGAGAGAAGGCAGCAAGCCACGGCTCGGGCGCTTTCCGTGCCCCCGCCCTTCACCTCTAACTTCTTACTTCTAACTTTTTACTCCCCCGTCCCCATTGCGAATTGCGAAGTGCGAATTTGGGATTTGGGATTGCCAAGACAAGCGGACTCTGCCCATCATCCATCATCTATCATCCATCATCCATCATCGTCCCCTGTCCCTTGTCCCTCTTTTGGAGTAGCCGCAAGGCCATGCGCGAAGTAACCATCCGGAAGGGCATCACGGTAGGCGGAGCCAATCCCCTCTTCATCGCCGGTCCCTGCGTGATCGAGTCCGAGGCGCACGTTCGGGCCCTCGCTCTCCAGCTCGCCTCGTGGGCCCGGTCGGAGGCGCTGCTCCTGGTCTTCAAGGCCTCCTTCGACAAGGCGAACCGTACGAGCCTCGACTCCTACCGGGGGCCCGGGCTGCACGAGGGCCTCCGCATCCTCGCCGAGGTCAAGCGCGAATCGGGCCTGCCCATTCTCACGGACATCCACGAGCCCGATCAGGCCGAGGCCGTGGCCGAAGTGGCCGACGTGCTCCAGATCCCCGCCTTCCTCTGCCGCCAGACCGACCTCTTAGTGGCCGCGGCCGGCACGGGCCGCGTCGTGAACGTCAAGAAGGGGCAGTTCCTCGCCCCGCACGACATGGCTCACGCCGTGGAGAAGCTTACCGCCAGCGGCTGCGAGCGCATCCTGCTGACGGAACGAGGCGCGAGCTTCGGCTACCACAACCTCGTCGTGGACATGCGCTCCATCTCCATCATGCGCTCGCTCGGCTTCCCCGTGATCTTCGACGCCACCCATTCGGTCCAGCTACCGGGGGCCGGCGAGGGCCGGTCGGGCGGACAGCGCGAGTTCATCCCGCCCCTGGCCCAGGCGGCCGCCGCGGCGGGAGCGGACGGCTTTTTCTTCGAGGTCCACGACGCCCCCGAGAACGCCCTCTCCGACGGCCCGAACGCCCTTCCCCTGCACCGCTTCCCCGCCCTGGCGCGAAGGGTGGCCCGCTTCCATGCGCTCGCCAGATCCGAAAACCCGGCGCTGGGGGACAAGGGATAAGGGACGGGGGAAAAGGGCTCCGAATTCGGTATTCCTACATCTCGGTTTCCGCAGAACGCCCCGCTGGACGGCCGTTCGCAGGATGGCGGAGGCTGGGCGCTCGGAAGCGGTCCTCTTCGCCATTCGCCATCCCCGCGCGGCTTCGCGCCTTCGGTGGTGAGTCCTTTCTGTTGTCCGCCCGAAATTCCGCGATAGCGGCTCAACGCCTGCGTAGGAGCGGCGCCTCGCCGCGAACCGGGTGACCCTGCGACCAGGATGCGGTGCCCGCGTACGGTCCGTCGCGCCGGGGGCGGCGCTCCTACGAGTGCAATTCCATCGCGGAATTTGGGGCCGCCTTTCCCGTTCACCCTCTCCCTCCTTCGTGGTAAGGTGAAGGGCGGCGAGGAGAGGCCATGACCCTGGAAAGCGCGAAGAAGGTGCTCACCATCGAGGCCCAGGCGCTCCTGCGCCTCAGGGACGGCCTGGACGAGAACTTCCCCAAGCTGGTGGAGACGATTCTCGCCGCCCCGGGCCGTGTGGTGCTGACCGGCATGGGCAAGAGCGGCCTGGTCTGCGCCAAGATCGCCGCCACCCTCTCGAGCACCGGCACACCCGCCCTCTCGCTGCACCCGGCCGACGCCTTCCACGGGGATCTCGGGATGGTGACGGCCGGCGACGTGGTCCTGGCCCTCTCCAACAGCGGCGAGACGGAGGAGCTGATCCGGCTGGCCCCCTTCATCAAGCGGCTCGGGGCCTTCCTGGCCTCCGCCACGGGCAACGCCAAGTCCACGCTGGCCGGGGCCTCCGACCTGCACATCACGGTGGCCGTGGACCACGAGGCCTGCCCCCTGGGCCTGGCGCCCATGGCCTCCACTACGGCCCAGATGGCCCTTGGCGACGCCCTCGCCGCGGCCCTCATCGAGCGGCGCGGGTTCAAGGCAGAGGACTTCGCCCGCCTCCACCCCGGCGGCAAGCTCGGCAAGCGCCTCATGCGCGTCTCCGAGCTCATGCACACCGGCAAGGAGATCCCCCGAGTGCCCCCCACCGCCTCCATGCAGGAGACCATCTACGAGATCTCCTCCAAGAAGCTCGGCATGACGGTCGTGGCGGACGACGGCGGCCGCCTCCACGGCGTCATCACCGACGGCGACATGCGCCGCCTCATCGAGCGCCACGGCGCCGCCTTTCTCCAGATGACGGCCGCCGACTGCGCCCACCGGACCCCCATGACCATAAGCCCCGATGCCATGGCCGTCGAAGCCTTGGGGCTCCTCGAAAGCCGCAAGATCACCTCCCTCGTCGTCGCCGACCCCCAGGGGCGCCTCCTGGGCGTCCTCCACCTGCACGATCTCTGGGGACTCCAGATGATCTGAGCGGGCGGACGCGCCGGGGCGCATCAGAGATCGAGCTCTGAGCCTGAGGAGCGGCCATGCTCAGCTATTTCACCATGGGGCTCACCTTCGCCTTCGCGGCGGCGATTCAGCCGGGGCCCTTCTTGGCGTATCTCATTTCGCAGACGCTGAGCAACGGTTTCCGGCGCACTTGGCCCTCGGCCTTCGCGCCCCTCCTGAGCGACGTGCCCATCGCCCTGGCCGCCCTGACTCTCCTGAGCCTGGCTCCGCCTCACCTGCTCGCGCTCCTCCAGTGCGCCGGGGGGCTGTTCCTTCTCTACCTGGCCACGGCGGCCTTCAAGGTCTGGCGGAACTTTGACGGGCGGGCGGCTCAGACCCGGGCCGGCACCGTGTTCAAGGCCGCCGCGGTGAACCTGCTGAATCCCAATCCCTATCTGGGCTGGGCGCTCGTCACGGGGCCCCTGCTCCTGAAGGCGTGGCATGAGGCCCCCGCGGCCGCAATCGCGCTCCTCGTCGGGTTTTACGGCACCATGATCGGCACCACTCTCGTCGTGCTGCTGCTCTTCGCGTCGGCCTCCGGTCTGGGAGAGAGGGCAAACCGGCTCCTGATGGGCCTCTCGGCACTGGGCCTTGGAGCCTTCGCCGCATACGAACTGTGGGCCGGAGCGCGAGCCTTTTGACGCCTTGGAGGTCTTGCCCATGAAGTACCTGGAGGCCCGCCCCTCCCGGTCCGACGCCGCGCGAGGTGTCCTCCGCAACCGGATCATTCTCACCAACCAGCACGGCGTGACGGTCCTGGAGTACATGGACGCCGTTCTCGTGAAGCGCCGTTCCCGAACCGCCAATTGACCGCCTCTCAATGTCCCCCCCCTCGTCGGTAGACAAGAGGGGAGCCCTTCGCTATGCTGTCTCCATTTCAGGGAGGACCTCATGCGGTGGGGAAAGCTGATGGGATGGGCGGTGGTTTTCTCGGCGGGACTGCTGGCGGGGTGGGCGGCGGCCAAGGGGAAGGGGATCGAACCCTCTATCTATCAGGGGAAGGAGGCCAAACAGGCGGGGCTCGCACTGCTCCAGGTGGCGGAGGTGCAGGCAGGGAACGGGAGTTGGGAGCGGATCGGGGTGGGCCGCGTTTACTACCTCTCCGGCGACAAGGCAAAGGGGCAGGCGCTCTTCGATGCGGTACTCGCGAAAAAGCCCGCCAAGGACGACCTTCAGCGGATCGCGCGGGTCTACGCCGAGGCGGGTGAGTGGGACAAGGCCGAGCCCCTTTACCAGCGGGCGATCGCCAAGGACCCGGGAGACGACTCCATCCTGGCCGAGGCAGGCGCCTACTACAATCTGAACGGCAACCGCTCCAAGGCCGAGGAGCTGTTCGGCATCTCGCTCGGCAAGAAGTCCGATGTGTGGAACACGCTCGATGCCGCCGGCTCGTACCTGGGGGTCAGACCGAACTGAGACCGGGGCCTCGCCACCCGGCCGCGCTTCGCGGCGATGAAATGGAAAGAGGACCGGGCCTGGCGTTTCAGCCTCGCGACCTGGCGACTTGAGCTGACAAGGATCAATGAAGGGACCGGCATGCCGATGGTCATGTTCCGTCGGGACGGGATATCGGCCGGCATACCCCAACCGGTCCCGCCGGGTGGGAATCAGCGGCCCTTGCAAAGAACCCTGGGCCTGCCTTATCTTGTCATCAGAACAGCGTGAAGCATCAGCCTGAGAGAAAGTCGGAGGCGTCCGCCAAGGGGCGTCGGGCAAGCGTTCGGAAACCGTCGAGTGGGGGCGAAAGGAGGGTGGTTCCCATGGAATGCACGGAGTGCGTTCGGATCTTCGAGGACATCGGGCTGGCGCTGAATGCACCGGTGGACACGGAGGAGCTGCTCGGAAACATCGCCCGAAGGCTGGTGGAGCGGTTTCGCGTCGCCGGCTGTCTCATCCGGCTGCTCAGCCGGGACCGTCGGACCCTTGAAGAGCTGGCCTCCTACGGGCTGAGCGAGCGGTTCCTGAGCAAGGGCCCCGTGGACCCCGAACGCAGCGTCCACGAAGCGCTGGAAGGGAAGCTGGTGGTCATCTCCGACTGCCGCACGGATCCCAGGATTCAGTATCCCGCCGCGCACATCGAGGAGGGGTTCATCACCGTCATCAACGTGCCCCTGGCCACCCGGGGCCAGGTCGTGGGGGTGATGCGGCTCTATGCCAAGGAGGCCCGCTCCTTTTCCGATCAGGATCTGGAGGTCCTCCAGGTGGTCGCCTCCTTCTGCGCCAGCGCCGTCGTGCACGCCATGTTCCACAAAGTGCTGCGCCACATCAACAAGACGGTCCGCTCCTCTCTGGATCTCAGCGAACGCCTTCGGGCCATGGTCCAGCTCATCGCCGAGGACCTGCGCATCAAGGGTTGCTTCATCCAGCTCATGGAACCCTCGGGCGCCTTTTCGCACCGCAGTTTTTCGACCGGACTGAGTCAGGAGTTCCTGGACAAGGCGACCTCTCATTCGCAGGTCATTCTGGCCGATGTAATGACGGGGGCCACGACTGCGGTTCTCGACGCCACCACCGACCCCAGGATCGCCTTCGGACAGGACGCCGCTCGGGAGGGGGTGGCCTCCATGCTCTTCCTGCCGCTGCTCTTGGGGCAGAAGCCCATGGGTCTGTTGATCCTCTGCACGCACCGTCCCTACGAACTTTCCAGGGACGAGCTGTCCCTGCTCAAGAGCATCGCCGACGAGGGCGCCCTGGCCATTCAGAACGCCCTCACCTACGCCGCCATGAAGCGGCAGTACGACACGCTCGTGGACGATTTCCGGCACTGGGTCGACCAGAGCGGGGGGGTCTTTCCGCTGACACCCTCCTGAGCCCCCGCGCGAGGGCGAACCCCGGCAGCGGCAGACGCCGCCTCCCCCGACAGGAAGGGAGGCGGCTTTCTGCGCTGCCCGATTACTCCAACTACCGGGACAGGATGAAAGGGAAAGGGGACTGAGGGAGCGGCAAGCGAGGAAGAGGACGGACCAAAGCGGCGAGGGGAGCGTGAGGCCGTGGTCTCTCGGCGGAAAGGCTTCTGGTGCCTTCCCCGCCCTCAGCCGTTCCGGACGCGGCCGGACGGGCTGGTCAGGTCGAGGAGGAACGGGCTCTGCTTCCCATCGTCGTTGAGGAGTTCACCAACCCGGATCGAGGGGATGAGGGCAAGCTCCTCCGGCCCGCGCTGGGAGGGCAGGTCGGAGTCGATCCAGTGCCGGTAGCACTTGGGCTTCCACTCGAAATCCGGGGGCCCGCCTTCCCGCTGGAAGAGGGTCCACACGAAAGCGCGCGCCACCTCACGGCCCCAGCGCAGGGCCTCCCCTTCGTCGCGCGCCTCGATGAAGAGGGCCTTCGTCTCCTCCTCCTCCCATCCGTACATGGGATTGGTGGCGAGCTCGTCCGGCGTCTCGTAGCAGAAGACAAACAGGAATCTCGGCATGGCCTCCTCCCGATCGGCTGGGAACCCGGCTCCTCGACACGGCGAAAAATCCAAGAAGGGAGCACGGCTCCGTTTGGATCATGCTGGCCTTATCTTTCGTCCGCGCGTCGCGCCCGTGAAGGTTTGGCAACACGGCTTCGCCCCACGCGGCCGCCGGCCGCGCGAGCCCCCGTGTGAGGGCCGCTTCCGTCGTGGAATACAAGAAGATCAACGGCTCCGTGGTCTTCAGCGGGATCATCCCCCGCTCGGTGGCCATCACGCGGAGGCGGGAACGGGCGGCCATCAGCCCGCCACCACCATCGAGTACCCCTACGCCGTGGTGATTGGCCAGTACGCCAGGCTCCGGCTCACTAGTCCCACGGGAACGCCGGAGGCGCTCCTTGTGGTGGGGCCCTGCCAGGAGTGCCCATAGCCTGCCGGGCCGGACGGACGACCGCCGCTGCCTGTGACCGGCGTCACACTCCACGGTCTCATGGGCGCACCGGATCGCCGGCCTCCGAGGCGGCTCCTTGAAACGTACGCCGGGGCGCGATTTTCCCGCTCTCCCCGCGGGCGCGCTCCGGCCCGGCACCACCGCCGCACTCGCCCTGAACACACTCGCCCTGAAACCTTCATTTCGCGGCTTTTTCGTGCTAGGATGGTGTCTAGCTTCGGAGATTGCGGTCTTATGGACGATGAGCTGGACACACGGCTGGATGCGGGGCTTCGAGAGCGCCTCCGGCGGGTGCGGCTGCTCCTGCTGGACGTGGACGGCGTGCTCACCGACGGCGGCCTCTTCTACGGATCCGGCGATGCCGAGATGAAGCGATTCGACGTGAAGGACGGAGCCGGCATGTTCCTGGCCGGGAAGTTCGGGCTGGAGGTGGGCCTTCTCACCGGAAAGAGTTCCTCCATCGTGGCCAAGAGGGCCCAGGAGCTGGGCATCACCCGCGTGGTCCAGGGAGCCCTGGACAAAGTGCCCGCCCTCGAGACGATCCTGGGCGACGGGCGCTACTCCCTCAGCGAGATGGCCTACATTGGGGACGACGTGCTGGACCTGGCCGTCATCCGGAGGGCGGCATTTTCGGCCTGTCCCGCCGATGCGCATCCCCTGGTGCGGGAGCGGGTGGATTACGTCTGCGAGCACCGGGGAGGTTCGGGCGCCGTTCGGGAAGTGATCGATCTGATCCTAGCCGCCCAGGGCAAGTGGCGCCTCGTCCTGGAACAGTACTGGGAGGACGCGCATGCATAACCTCTTGAGCACCCTGAAGTGGACCCTGATCACCACCATGATCCTCCTGTGGCTCGGCCTGTGCCTCATGAACCGGGAGGAGGTCTGTGCGCTGGTGATCATTCCCGGCTACCTCGCTTTCCAGCGGGTTCCCCTCTCCGTGACGCTCATTTTCCCCCTGCTGGTGGCCTTCGTCGTCTTCACGGTGGTGGGCATGCTGGATCAGGTGGACCATTTCCTGCAGGCCCGGGAGCTCAAGAAGCGCATCCGGGACCTGGAGCAGGAGGTGACCCAGCTCCGCAACCTGCCCATCCGCGAGAGCCTCCTCAGCCAGCGCACCCTGCAGGAGGAGAACAGGACGTGATAGCAACGGCCGGAGAGCAGTGGGTCGTCGTCCTCATCATCCTGGTCTTTCTCTTCGGGCTGTTCTTGGGCGCGCGCCTGCCCATGCCCCGCAGGAAAGGGCGCGGTGACCGCGACCCCCGGCAGTCCCCCGGCTACATCCGCGGCATGTACGCCATGCTCACGGGAGACGTGGAGACCGCCATCGAGAACCTCTCGAAGGTGGTCGAGCTCTCCTCCGATCCCATCGAAGTCTACCTGGCCCTGGGCAACCTTTACCGCCAGCGCGGTCAGATCGACAGGGCCATTCGCGTGCACCAGTCCCTGCTGACGCGCGCCGGCCTCTCCGAGGAGGACCGGGTCCTGGCTCTCAACGCGCTCGGCATGGACTTCCGCACGGGCGGCCTCATGGACCGCTCCATGAAGACCTTCCGGGAGTCGCTGGCGCTCAGTCCCAAGGACCCCGACGCCCTGACCCACCTGGTCAAGCTCTCCGAGGACCTGGGCGAATGGGGTGATGCCTACGATTACGCGGTCCGCCTGCACAAGGTCCGCCGCCATCGCGATCCCAGCACCCAGTCCTACCTCCTGGCCCAGAAGGCCCAGCGCCTGGCCGAGGGCGGGATGCACCTGCGGGCCGCCTGGGACCTGCACCGCGCCATCCGCCTCTACCCCGAGAACATGATGGCCTACATCTTCCTGGCACGCCTGCGGCTCAAGGTCGGCAAGCCGGAGAAGGCCAGGCGCATCCTCCAGAAGGCCCTCAGGGCCATCCCCCACAAGTCCTTCATGGTGCTCGGGCTTCTCAAGGAGGTCTCCCTGCAGACCCAGGATGTGGCGGGGTATATGCAGACCCTCCACTCCCTCGCGGAGGAACACCACCAGAAGCGTGCCATGCTCCAGCTCCTGCAGGAATACCTGGACCTCAAGCGGCGGGATCAGGTCATGCCCCTGGTGCGTGAGCTGGTGAAGCACTTCGGACGGTCCCGCCTGGTGCAGAGAACCCTGTGGGACCTCCTTCGCAAGGGCCTGCTCAGCCAGGAGGAGCAGGACGAGCTCACGGCCATGCTGGCCGCCAGCGACCAGATGATGGACCATTTCAATTGCATCTACTGCGGCTACAAGACTCTGGAAATTCTCCACCGCTGCCCCAACTGCAAGGAGTGGCACTGCTTCGCCGATGGGGAGTGAGGGGATGGAATCAGGGAAACAGGGAGGCAGAGAATTGGGGAGCAGGGGCCTCCTCGCATGGCTCAATAGCTCAATAGCTCAATAGCTTAATCGCTTAAGGTCATAGGGAACCGGAACCATGAGAGGAAGTGGCTTTCATACGATGGCCGAGTTGGCCAGGGGCCTCAGGGAGGACAAGAGGCTCCCCGGGGACGTGGCCCTGCGCCTCGCCAGCGCCTTCAGCCTGCCCGCGGCCGCGCTCAAGGTGCGTCAAGACGGAGGCTGTCTGGTGCTCTCCACCGCAGACAAGACGGTCCGCTTTGCCCTCGCGGGCATGGAGGGGAGCCTCCTGAGGTGGCTGTCGGAAGAGGGTTACTCGGACATCAGGAGCGTGCGATGGTCTGCGGGATGAGGACGGAGGAGCTGGACCGGTTGCTCCTCGCGGCGCTTCGGGAAGACGCCCCCTTCGGCGACAAGACGACCGAGGCGCTCGGCATCGAGAAGGAGGCCTCGGCCGTCCTTCTGGCCAAGCAGCAGCTCGTCCTGGCAGGCCTACCGGCGGCCCTGCGCACCTTCACCCTGGCCGACTCCGCCTGCCGCACGGACGTCGCGTGCGATGAGGGGGCCGCGGTGGCGCCACGAACCACGATCGCCGCGGTGCGGGGCCCGCTGGCCGCCATTCTGCTGGCCGAGCGCACGGCCCTGAATCTCCTCCAGCGGCTCTCGGGCGTGGCCACGCAGACCCGCCTCGCCGTGGAGGCCGTGGCGGGCACCGGCTGTCGTATCCTCGACACGAGGAAGACGACCCCAGGCCTGCGCGCCCTCGAGAAGTACGCCGTCCGGATCGGCGGCGGGGTGAACCACCGCATGGGCCTTTCCGACGGGATCCTGCTCAAGGACAACCACATCGCCGCCGCCGGGTCGGTGGCCGAGGCGGTGGCGCTGGCGCTATCCCACGCGGGGCCTCTGTGGAAGGTCGAGGTGGAGGTCCAGACGCTGGAGCAGTTCCGCGAGGCCGCGTCCGCCGGAGCCCAGGTGATCCTCCTGGACAACATGACCATCGAGGAGATGGCGGCGGCGGTGTCGGAACGCCCACCCGGCGTCCTGCTGGAAGCCTCGGGGGGGATGACGCTGGACCGACTCCCCGCCGTGGCCGCCACTGGCGTGGATTACATCTCCATGGGGGCCCTCACCCATTCGGCGCCCGCCGTGGACATCTCACTCGAACTGGACTGAGCCATGGACCGTGAACGGCTCCTGCAGGGCTTCATCCCGACCTGGCTGGGACGGACCCTGGAGGTCCACGGCATCCTATCCTCCACTAACGACAGAGCCAGAGAACTCCTGGACCAGCTCGGTCCGGAGGCCCATGGGGCGGTGATTCTGGCCGATGGGCAGCGGTCCGGGCGGGGACGGTTCGGCCGCCACTGGCACTCGCCTCCCGGCCTGGGTCTCGCGCTCAGCGTCGCGCTCTGGCCGTCCGCGGCGGCGGACGAGCTTGCCTGTCTGCCCGTGGCGGGCTCCCTCGCGGTGCTCCGGGCGCTCCAGAGCGCCGCGGGCGCCTCGCCCGCGCTCAAGTGGCCCAACGACGTTCAACTGGACGGGCGCAAGGTGGCCGGCGTCCTGCTGGAGGGCCGGTGGAACGGAGAGGCATCGGCCGGACTCGTGCTGGGCATCGGAGTGAACCTCACCCACCGGCCCGAGGATTTTCCGCCCGAACTCCGCGAGGCTTCCACCTCGGTCCTCGCCAGCTCGGGGCGAGAAATCGCCGTGGAGGAGGCCGCCGCCGCCCTGCTCACCGAACTGGCCCCGCTTCTGGAGCTCGGGCTCGACCGCCCACGGGCGCTCCTGGAAGCCGCCTCGCCCCATTGGGGCCACCGGAAAGGCGAGTGGCTCGAGGTGAGCGCCGGCGACGACCGTTTTCGGGGGCGCTTCGTTCGGGTGGCACAGGACGGCGCCCTGGTCGTGAGGACGGGTGACGGGGAGAGAAACGTGCGCTTCGGCGATGTCACGCGCCTGAGGAGGGCCCCATGACGCTGGTGCTCGACGTGGGCAACACCCATACGACGGTAGCCTTGTTCGACGGATCGGTCCTGCTCCGTTCGTGGCGCCTCTCGACCGCGCGCCATCGCACTTCGGACGAGTGGGGCGCCCTGATGAAGAGCCTCTTCCACGTCCACGATCTGGATATGGGCTCGGTGACCGGCATCGCCATCTCCTCCGTGGTCCCACCGGCGGACGCTCCGCTTCGAGAAATGTGCAGGCAGTACCTGGGCATGGAGCCCCTCTTCGTGGTTCCGGGCGTCAAGACCGGCCTGCAGATCCACTATGACAACCCGACCGAGGTGGGCGCGGACAGGGTGGTCAACGCCGTGGCGGTGCTGGCCAAGTACGCCGTACCCGCGATCGTGGTGGATTTCGGCACGGCCACCACCTTCGACATGCTCGATGGAGAGGGTGCCTACCTCGGCGGAGTCATCGCGCCAGGGCTTGGCATCTCCTCCGAGGCGCTCTTCGAGAAGGCCGCCAAGCTTCCCAAGGTGGAGATCGTGAAGCCCCCTCGGGTCATCGGGAAGAGCACCGTGGTCGCCATGCAGTCCGGGCTATACTGGGGCTACATCGGCCTGGTGGAGGGCATCCTCAAGCGCATGAAGCGGGAGTTCGGCCCGGTCAAGACGGTGATCGCCACGGGAGGGCTCGCGCCCGTGCTGGCCAAGGATTGCCCCTCCGTGGACGTGACCGACGAAAACCTCACGCTGGAGGGGTTGCGGATTCTCTACGAGAGGAACAAGGGGTGAGAGGAAATTCGGAATTCGGAGAGCGGAATTCGGAGAGCGGAATCCGGGAAGAAAAGAATCACCACCAAGGCACCGTCGCATTTCGCCTCTTTCTCCCCTCACTCCTCACTTCCCACTTCCCACTCCTCACTCCCTAAGCCATGACTGACGACCTGAGAACCTACTTTGAAAGGATCGAGGGAAGCTTCTGCAGCCACCGCGGCGCCCCGCTGCTCCTCTCGCCCTTGGATTTCGAGAAGGCGGTGGAGTGGTTCGCCGCGGGCATTCCTCCACAGGTCGTTGAGGAGGGCATCGCAGGGTACTTCTCCCGCCTGGCGACCCGGAAGGTACCGCTCCGGCGGGCCATCTGTCTCGCCTTCGCGGAGGAGTGCGTCCTCAAGGCGAGGGAGGCTCACCGCAGGGCGGCCGTGGGCCGCAGCGCGGGCATCGAGGCCGGGGCGCCCCCGGGAGAGCGGGTGAAGGCGTTTCTGTCGGACCGCGTGGTGCGGCTGAAAGCCTTCTCGGACGGTCCGTTCGCGGATCGTCTCCCGGTCCTCGCCCGCCTCTGCGCCTCGGCCGCGGTGGAACTCGAAGGCCTGCTGCCCCGGCGCGAGGAGCCCATGTCGCGCCTGGAGGGCCGGCTGGCCCCGCTGGATCGGGAACTCTGCCGGCTCGTTCTGCTGGAGGCTCCCGCGGAGGCTGCCGCCGCCTGGCGCCATTCGGCGCTGCAGCGCCTCGGCTCCCTGTCCCAATCCATGGACGAGGAGGCGCTTCGGCAAACCGTGGACAAGCTCGCCTGCCAGGCGGCGCTCCACGAGCTGGGGTTGCCCCGCCTTTCCCTCCTCTTCATGGAGGGGGAGGGATGACCGGTCAAGCCCTCGTATTGCGCAGCCAAGACCCGATTCCCGACGCCGTTGCCGACTCGCTGCGGGCGTTGGGCGTGACGGCCCTCTGGGAGGTCAGCCCGACCCAATGGAGAGCCTATTTCACCGACGCGGCCCCGGACCCCGTCGTCGCGCTCCGCGAGCGCCACCCTGAAGTGGAGTGCGGATGGGAGGAGGAGCCGGCGGTGGACTGGGCCGGGCGCTACCAGTCCTCCCTGCGGCCGCTGGCCATCGGGCGCCGATTCGCCATCCTTCCCTCCCCCGCCCTGGACAGTCCTTGGCCAGAGAGGATCGCGCTACGCCTCGTGCCGGGTATGGCCTTCGGCACCGGCGAACACTACACGACCGCCTCCTGCCTCCGCCTGCTGGAGGAGATGCCCTCGTCGCCCGCCTCGGTCCTGGACGTGGGGTGCGGAAGCGGCATCCTGGCGGCCGCCTCCTGCAAGCTCGGATGCCCGCGCGTGACCGCCTGCGACGTGGATGCGGATGCCCTCCTCGTGGCGGGGGAAACGGCCGCGGCCAACGGCGTTTCGTACGGCCTGGTCGCAGGAAGCGCCGCGCAGGTGGAGGGGGAGTTTGACCTCGTTTTCGCCAATATCCTGGCCGAGACTCTCGCGGCCATCCTGCCGGATCTCGCCGCCCGGCTCGCGCCCGGAGGCCTGCTGGCCGGAAGCGGGATCGCCGCCGGCAGGCAGGAGGAGGTCCTGGCCGATGCTTCCTCCCTGGGCTTGGTGCTGATCGAGAGCCGAACCGACGGCGAATGGTGGACGCTCCTCTGGAGAGCCCGCTCCAGCATGGGCTGAGGGCGCCGCTCGCTCTGTTATGCGGGGCTGGAGACCGCCCTGGCCCAAAGGCTGGATAGGCCTTCCGATGGACGCCACCCAGATTCGCCTTATCCTTCCAGCTAATACGTATTTCTGCATTATAAATACAGGCTAATAATTGAGATGCTTAACCGCTGTGCAGCCTCCGCGATCCTCCTTCTTTTCCAGGGGTTCATGAAAAATCCACAGCGTTACCCACAGTTTTATCCACAGGTTCGGTGGAAAAGCCAGAGGGCATCAAACCTTCTGTAGTACGTCTTTTCAGGCGATTCATATTGCAGAAACAAAGACGCGCTATCCCCCGAGTTTCATTCGTTTTTGTATGGCGGCGCGGCCAAGGTGGCGCGCCACAGTGGCACACAAGAACAGAATAGAGTCGGAAGCGAATGCGCGGAAAGCGGTTCCCGCTTCCATCTCCAGTCCTCTGTCTCCGTGGAGGGGGAGGGTGGAGGGTATGGCGGGCGTGGGCGCCCGCCCCACCGAGGGTAAGGACCCGCGCAGGAATAGATTAACGGAATTCGCGCCCAGATTCGTGTGAGATTGGCGCGATTGGAGGGAGCAAAACCGCAGGCGTAGTTGAAGACTACGTTGAGGATTTTGCGATCGAGAATCGCGTCAAGATCGCGCGAAGATGGGATGCGAAAACGTTAAGTTATTTCTGCGCGTGTCCTAAGCCGGGGCGCCCCCATCCCCGCGTGGCTTGGCCGCCCTCGGCAACGTCCTCATGCTCCTCACTCCTCCCATCTTACTTCTTACTTCTCACTTCTCACTTCATTGCCCGCCCCGGCCCCCCTCCTCCAGAATTCGCCGGGCGTTGCGGACCAGTCCGTCGTACCTAGCCCGCCTCAGAGCCGACCCCCGCGTCGAATCGTCCCATTCTTCCTTGGTCATCGCGGCGATCCGTCCGGGGGCAGGCGCGAACCAACCCTCTCTGGGTCGAAAGGCCTCCTCCCCGGCGAGGGGAGCCCGCCGGTTGTAGGGGCAGACCTCCTGGCACCGGTCGCACCCGAAGAGGTGGCCGGAAAAGGCCGGAGCCTCCGGCGGGAAAGCTCCCGGGTGCTCGATGGTCCAGGTGGAAAGGCAGCGTGAGGCGTCCAGCACACCCGGCCGGGGGAAGGCCCGCGTGGGGCAGCCCTTCATGCAGAGGGCGCACTCGCCGCAGCCGTCGGCCACCCGATCGGGCGAGTCCTCCAGCGGCAGGTCCGTCAGGATCTCCCCCAGGAACAGATAGGAGCCATAACGGGGGTGAATCAGCAGACCGCTCTTCCCGATGAACCCCAGGCCGGCTCTGGCCGCCAGCGCCCGCTCCATGACCGGCACGGTGTCCACGCCGGCGTGCGCGAGGTGGCCGAGGCGCCGCAGCAGCCGGACGGCCGGCCTGAGCTTCGCCATCACCACCTTGTGGTAGTCCCTTCCCCAGGCGTAGCGGGAGACCCAGGCCCTGCCCCGCCCGGTCCAGGCCGCCGAGAACTCCCGGCGCGTGTTGTAGGGCACGGCCACGCAGAACACGCCCCGCACCCACGGCAGGAAGGCCTCGGGCGCCCGTCGGAGGTGCACCGTGGAAGCCATGTACCCCAGCGGACCGTGCAGGCCCGCCGCGACCCAGGCATCGTAGGCGGAGGACTCCTCCTCCAGCCGGCCGGAACAAGTTCCCACCAGCGGGAAACCCGCCCGGCTCAGCGCCGCCGCCACCTCCTGAACGATCTCCGCCCTCTCCATGGCCTCATGATACCCTCGCCCCTTCTCCAGGGGCACGTCCGCGGAGAGAACTGCGCCCCTTCCCGATTCGCCCCGATTGTAGGAGCGGCGCCTCGCCGCGACACGGGTGGGTGTGCCAAGATGATGCCGTTCCCGTGAACGGCCCATCGCGCCGGGGGCGGCGCTCCTACGCGCGGAATTTCATCGCGGCATTTTGGTTTCCAATGCGTCTTGACTTGCAGTGCCCCCCGCTCTATCGTGCAGATTGTTGCAAGGGGCGCGGCCGAACAGCCGCTGAGATGTCCATCCGGGTTTCCGGTGCCGGGCAGTCCCTCAGAACCTGATCCAGGTCATGCTGGCGGAGGGATAGCAACGAACCATCTCCCCCACCCCCAGCGTGGACGGGCCATGATCCGGGGCAGCGATGCCCGGAAGAGGAGTTCCGCCATGTCCGAACACGTCGCCCCCACCGCCGCCCTGCGCGGCGTTCCCTTCCCCGGAAGCCGGAAGGTGTACTGCGTCGGCTCACGGCCCGACCTTCGGGTGCCCTTTCGCGAGATCCCGCTGTCGCCGACCGGCGGCCGCTTCAAGCCCGACGCCAACGCGCCTCTCCGGGTCTACGACACCTCCGGTCCCTACACCGATCCGGACCAGTTGACCGACATCCGCCAAGGTCTGCCGGCGCTGCGTCGAGCCTGGATCCTCGAGCGTTTAGACGTGGAGGAATACGCGGGCCGAGAGATCAAACCCGTGGACGATGGCCGGGCGCACGGGGCTGCCCCCCCCGAAGCATTCCCCGGCCTTCGCCGCAGACCGCTCAGGGCCAAGGCCGGTGGGAACGTCACGCAGATGCACTACGCCCGCCGGGGCATCGTCACCCCCGAAATGGAGTTCGCCGCCCTGCGCGAGGGCTTCGATCCCGACGCCGTTCGCCGGGAGATCGCCGAGGGGCGGGCCATCCTGCCCGCCAACGTGAACCATCCCGAGAGCGAGCCCATGATCATCGGGCGCGCCTTCCTCGTGAAGATCAACGCCAACATCGGCAACTCCGCGGTGGCCTCCTCCATCGAGGAGGAGGTGGAGAAGATGGCCTGGGCCATCCGCTGGGGCAGCGACACGGTCATGGACCTCTCCACCGGCCGCGACATCCACACGACGCGCGAGTGGATCCTCCGCAACTCGCCCGTGCCCATAGGGACGGTCCCCATCTACCAGGCCCTGGAGAAGGTGGGCGGCAGGCCCGAGGAGCTCACCTGGGAGCTCTTCAGGGATACCCTCGTGGAGCAGGCCGAGCAGGGGGTGGACTACTTCACCATCCACGCGGGCGTGCGGCTTCGGTACGTTCCGCTGACGGCCAGGCGGCTGACGGGCATCGTATCGCGGGGGGGCTCCATTCTAGCGGGCTGGTGCCTGGCGCACCACCAGGAGAACTTCCTCTACACGCACTTCGCGGAGATCTGCGAAATCATGAAGTGCTACGACGTGGCCTTTTCCCTCGGCGACGGCCTGAGGCCGGGCTCCATCGCGGACGCCAACGACGAGGCCCAATTCGCGGAACTGGAGACCCTCGGCGAGCTGACGCGCATCGCATGGGACCAGGACGTCCAGGTCATGATCGAGGGACCCGGGCACGTGCCCATGCACAAGATCCAGGAGAACATGGCCCGCCAGGTGGCCGTCTGCCACGAGGCGCCCTTCTATACGCTCGGGCCGCTCACGACCGACATCGCCCCCGGCTACGACCACATCACCTCCGCCATCGGCGCCGCCATGATCGGGTGGATGGGGACGGCCATGCTTTGCTACGTGACGCCCAAGGAGCATCTCGGACTGCCGGACCGGGATGACGTGAAGGCGGGGGTCATCGCCTACAAGATAGCCGCCCACGCCGCGGACCTGGCCAAGGGACACCCGATGGCCCAGCGCTGGGACGACGCGCTTTCGAAGGCGCGGTTCGAGTTTCGCTGGGAGGACCAGTTCAACCTGAGCCTGGACCCCGATTCGGCCCGCGCCATGCACGACGAGACGCTGCCCGCCGAGCCCGCCAAGGCGGCGCACTTCTGCTCCATGTGCGGGCCCAAGTTCTGCTCCATGAAGATCACCCAGGACGTGCGCGAATACGCCGAGCGGCACGGCCTGGCCCCCGAGGCGGCCATCGAGGCGGGAATGGCTGAAAAGGCCAAGGAGTTCCTTGAAAACGAGGATCGAGTGTACGGCGAAGGGTGAGGAGGGAGAAGGCCACAGCCGGAGAGACCTCGCCCTCGTTTCCCCCCAGGCAATCCAAGAGTCAGGACTCCGATGGGTAGTGCGTAGGAGTATCGTATACTGCATGTGATAAGCAGTGGGGAGGAAGGTCGGATGCGAGACCTCTGGCAAACCATCCCGCCCGATGCCTTCAAGATCGTCCTGGTACTCTTCCTCTCCTTCCTGCTCGGACTCGAACACGAAGAGCACAAAACCCAAGGGAGCTACGCCTTCGGCGGGATCCGGACCTTTCCCCAGATCGGCCTCATGGGGTATGTCATCTCCACCCTTTCCGGCCCCTCGCTGCTCCCGCTGGCTGCCGGCCTCTTGGTAGTGGGAGCTTTCCTCATCGTTTCCTACCGCCACAAGCTGGAGAGCAACCCCGACGCGGGGATCACGACCGAGGTCTCCGGACTCGGCACGTACCTGCTCGGAGCGCTCGTCCAGCACGGCTATTTCTGGATCGCGGCCACGGTGGTCGTTGCCGCTCTCCTCTTGCTGGAATTGAAGACGGGCCTTGAAGCCTTGGCTCAACGCATCGAAGCCGACGAGATCGTTACCTTCACCAAGTTCCTGCTGCTCTGCGCGGTGATCTTGCCGGTCGTGCCCAACAAGCCCTTCACCCCCTTCGCCATCAACCCTTTCAAAACCTGGCTCGTGGTGGTAGCGGTGAGCGCCATCTCTTACTCCAGCTACGTGCTGCAGAAGCTGACCAAAGATAAGGGCGGCATCCTCCTCTCGGCCTTCCTCGGAGGCGCGTACTCCTCCACCGTGGCCACCGTGGTGCTGGCCAAGCGAGCCGCCAGGGAGGAGAGGCCCCACCTCTTCGCCGGCGCCATGCTGCTGGCCTCTGGGGTGTTCTACCTCCGGCTCGTCATCCTTCTGGCCTTTTTCAGCCTTCCTCTGACGCGCATGCTGGCGCCGGGCTTTCTGGCGATCGGAGCGGCCGGCACGCTGGCCGGCTGGCTCTGGTCCCGCCTGCCCGATGTCCGTTCGGACAAGCTAAGGCGCGAGTGGACCGCCAAGAACCCCCTGGAATTGCGCGCCGCCTTCGCCTTCGCGCTCATCTTCGTGACCATGCTGGTGGCCACGCACCTTACCGAGATCTACCTGGGCTCGGGCGGCGTCTACACCCTGGGTGCCCTCATGGGCCTCACGGATATCACCCCTTACGTGCTCGGCTTGGCCCAGGGCCTTCACGGAGCCCCGGCCCTGACCGTGGCGGCCGGGGGCATCGTCATCTCGGCCGCCAGCAACAACCTCGTCAAGGGCGGCTACGCTTACTTCTTTTCCGATCGGAAGACAGGCCGGCAGAGCCTCATCCTCCTGCTGGCGCTGACCCTCGTGAGCCTGGCTCCTCTGTTGTTCCTTTGATAAGAGAGAAATGGAGGGAGCAACGGGCCGCTAGGCATCCGGTGCCAGGAGGGGCGGGGGCTCTTTCGCGCTGGTTTGGCACGGTGGTATCTTAGGGTTGCCCAAGGTTGCGGTTCCCTCCCGAGCTGCGGCGGAGTTTCTTGAGCGGGGGTGAAGAGATGGCCGTTGGACAGGTTTTTCTCCGAAGGCCAGCCGTGGCCGGAGCCTTCTACCCCGCCCACCCCCTCCAACTCAAGACCGCCGTGGAGAGGTTCCTCGCGAGGACGACCGATCCCGTCACGGCCACGGCGCTGATCGTACCCCACGCCGGCTACATCTACAGCGGCGCGACGGCGGGCAAGACTTACGCCGCCGTCGACCTCCCCCGGCGCCTCTTCATCCTGTGTCCGAACCATACGGGGATGGGCGGCCCTCTCTCCTGCTGGTCCAGGGGCGCCTGGGCGACGCCCCTCGGCGAGGCCCTCGTGGACGAGGAACTGGCGGCGCTCCTGATGGCCTCCACCCCCCTCGTCCACCACGACGAACTGGCCCACCGCCGCGAGCACGCCGTCGAGGTCCAACTCCCCTTCCTCCAGGTCTACCTGGGAGACTTCTCCTTCGTGCCCGTCGTGGTGGGGACCCAGGACTTCGAGCAGCTCGAGGCGCTCGGGCGCGGCCTAGCCAAAGCCGCTCAGGCCGTGCGCCCCGCCGCCGCCATCATCGTCTCCAGCGACATGAACCACTACGAAAGCGCCTCGGTCAACAGACGGAAGGACGAGCAGGCCCTGGATGCCATACTCCGCCTGGATCCGGCGGCGCTGTATCGGGTCGTGCACCAGCGCCACATCACCATGTGCGGCTACGCCCCGGCGGTCAGTGCCCTGGTGGCGGCACATCTCCTCGGAGCGGACCGCGCCGAGGTCGTGGACTACACCCACTCCGGCCAGATCACGGGCGACGACGCCGAGGTGGTCTCGTACGCGGGCGTCCGAATTTATGAGGAGCCGGCGTGAGGGGTCGGCTTTGGCTCTGCCTCCTGGCCATGGTCGCCCTGCCGGCGGCAGCCCAGATCAACCCGATTCCGTGGCACCCCAAGCCGGCGCCCCCGCCGGCCTCCGCCAAGGCCAAATCGGCCCATCCCTCTACTCCAGCCGCGCCGCCCAAGTTTCACGTGACCTTTGACAAGGTCACGACGGTGGCACCCGGCGTCTACCTCGCCGAAGGGAACGTCAAATTCACCTACCAAGACATGCTCCTCACGGCCGATTCGGTGACCTACGACACGAACAAGGGGACGCTCTGGGCCACCGGCAGGGTGGCCGTGGACTTCCAGGACTTCACCGCCTCCGGAAGCGAGCTGACCTACGACCTGAACACGGGCAAGGGCACCCTGATGGACGCCTACGG
>JAJYLT010000008.1 GCA_021787565.1 Acidobacteriota bacterium | reverse complement strand
TCTCCAGCTCCTCGTTGAAGCTCTTGAGCATGCGCTCCTGCTGCCGGATCCGGATGAGGTTCCGGGCCCTGGCCATGAGCTCCTTGGAGTCGAAGGGCTTGGGCAGGTAGTCGTCGGCCCCCACCTCCAGCCCCTCCACCTTGCTGTCCTGGGAGGCCTTGGCCGTCAGGAGCATGCACGGCACGTGGTCAAGCTGGGGGTCGCGCCGGAGGGCCCGGCAGAGCTCGTACCCGTCCATCCGGGGCATCATGACGTCGCTGATCACGAGGTCCGGAGGCTCGCGCCTGGCCAGCTCCAGGGCCTGCTGCCCGTCGCCGGCCTCCAGGACGCGGTAGCGCCGGGCCAGCACGCTCCGGATGAAGGCCCTCACCTCGCCGTTGTCCTCGGCGATCAGGACCGTCTCGGGGGAGCCCCCGGGCGACGCCGCTTCCGGCTGCTCGGCCGGTTCCGGGGGTGGCGGTTCCGGGAGGCGCGCAAAGATTCGGGAGCGGCTCTCTTCCGCCGTTTCGCCGGAGGGCGCGATCTGCTCGTCCCTCAGGTGTTTTCGGCCCAGGGGCAAGAGCAGGTCGAACCGGGCCCCGGCCCCCGGTTCGCCGGAGGCGGTGAGCGTGCCCCCGTGCAGGACCGCCAGCTCCCTGGCCAGGGCCAGGCCGATGCCCGATCCTCCCTGGGAACGGTCGGAAGGCCGGCCCGACTGGTAGAAGCGCTCGAAGACGTGGGACAGATCCTCCGCCGGGATCCCCGGCCCGCTGTCCTCCACGGTGACGCGGGCCATCGGACCGCGCGGGGGGTCATTGGCGGGCTCCAGGGAAACGGAGACGAAGCCGCCGCGGGGGGTGAACTTGAAGGCATTGGAGAGGAGGTTGTAGAGGATCTTCTCCATCTTCTCCGCGTCCAGGTAGACGGGGTATGGCCCGCCCGTGGGGAGGTATCTCAGGGTGATGCCCTGGCGCTCGGCGAGGGGGGTGAAGGAGTGCACGACGCTGGCGAGGAAGGCCGCCAGATCGGCCTCCCGCGTGCGCAGCTCCAGGCGGCCCGCCTCCAGCTTGGAGATGTCGAGCAGTTCGTTGATGAGGTGGAGGAGGCGGCGGCCGTTGCGCAACATGAGCGAGAGGGCCTCCCGGGCCTCCTTTCCGAAGGTGCCGTAGGCCCCGCCGAGGGCGTCCTCCAGCGGTCCCAGGATCAGTGTGAGGGGTGTCCGAAACTCGTGACTCACGTTGGCGAAGAAGCGCGTCTTGACCTGGTCCATCTCCTCCAGCTTCTTCCCTTGGGCGCGGACCAGCTCCAGGGCCCGCTCCGTGCGCTCCTTCTCCTCCTGGAGGTTCCGTGTCCGCACGGCCACCAGGGCCACCAGCTCCCGCTCCCTGGCCTTGAGCCGGCCGATTCGGGCGAGGTAGAGTCCGCCCGCCATGAGGAGGGTGCCCAAAAGACAGAGGGCCAGGAAGGCGCCGGTTTGGTAGAAGTGCGGCCGGATGCGAAGGGAGAAGGAGGAGCCTCCCTCTCCCCAGCCTCCGCCCGGCGCCGCGGCCATGACCCTGAAGACGTAGCGGCCGGGCGGGATGTTCGTGAAGAAGGCCTCCCGCCGCGTGCCGGCCTCCACCCATCCCTCCTGGAAGCCCTCCAGGCGGTAGCGGAAACGGACGCGCCGGGAATCGGCGAGGGTCATGGCCGTGTAGCTGAACTCCAGTTCCCCCTTTCCGGGGGGTACGTCCGCCGTGCGCCCGTCCAGCGGCATAGGCCGGCGATCGTACAGCGCCTCCTCCACCCTCGCCTGGACGGCGGGCGGAGAGGCGCAAGCCCGGACGGGGTCCACGGAGACCAGCCCCTTCACCGTCGGAAACCAGAGCCGGCCCTCCCGGTCCCGCCAAGCGGCCGGCTGGGTGCCGCCGTTGCACTCGTTGGAGCGCATGCCGTCCGCGCGGCCGAAGGCCCGGCATTCGATGCGGGGGACCTTCCCTTCGGCGGCGGAGCGCAGCTCCGAGAGGGAGGCACAATAAATCCCCTTGTTGCAGGTCATCCAGAGCCGCCCCGCCCCGTCCGGGACGATGGAGTAAACCACGTCGTCGAAGAGGCCCTGGGCCGACGTCACGGCCGACCAGCGGCCGTTGCGAAAGTAACCGAGGCCGCCGCCGTAGGTGCCCGCCCAGAGACCGCCCGAGCTATCCTCGAACAGCGAGAACACCTGCCGCTGGGGCAGTCCGGAAGCCGTCGTGTAGGTGGTGAACCCACCCCCCGCAAAGTGGGCCACACCCTTGTAGCTGCCCACCCACAGGCCCCCGTCCCCGGCACCCAGCAGCGCCACCACCGCCGTATCCAGAGTTCCCCCCGACTGGTCGAAGACCGTCATCCGGCCGTCCGCGAAGCGGGCCAGGCCGTGGCCCGTGCCGAACCAGAGGCTGCCGTCCCGGGTGGCGGCCATGGCGTAGACGGAGGGGTTGGGCAAACCGTCCCGCTGGGTCAGCGAAAGCTTTGGCCCGCCCGCGAAGCGCTGGGCGCCGCTCCCCGTTCCCACCCAGAGCGAGCCGTCGGGGGCGAGCATGAGGCTGTAAACGTTGTCGTCCAGGAGGCCGTTCTGGTGGGTGAACCGCGTGACGTGGCCCGCCCTGATGCGGCAGAGCCCGGCGCCGTAAGAGCCAACCCAGAGCGTGCCCTTTCCATCCTGGAGAAGGCACGACACCATGTTGTCGGGCAGCCCCTCGGCGGTTCCGAAGGGAATGAACGGTCCGCCCGTCAGCCGGTTGACGCCCCCGCCCACGGTCCCGGCCCAAAGGTCGCCCTCCCGGTCCTCGAAAAGCGAGATGACCACGTCGTTGGAGAGCCCATCTTGGCTGGAGAGACGTTCGAAGCGCCCGTTCCGAAGGCGAAGGAGCCCGCTGCCGTAGGTGCCGACCCAGAGGGAGCCCTCCCGGTCCGCCAGCAGGGCGTACACCATGCGGTTGGGGAGCCCGTCTCGTTCCGTCCAGTGCCTGAACTGCCCATCGGCGTATGAGTAGAGCCCCGCCCCTTCGGTACCCGCCCAGAGCGTTCCATCCGCGCCCTCGGCCAGGCAGTAGACCCGTGCCTTACCCGGCCCAGACGGGTCGGACACGGGGGTGAAGCGGCCGCCCTGGTAACGGCACAGCCCCGCGGAGGTGCCCAACCAGAGGGTCCCGTCCCTCGCCTCCAGGATGCATTGGACGCCTTTGTCGGGCAGGCCGTCCGCCGTACCGAAGCTGCGGAAGCGGCCGTCGGCGTACCGGATGGCGCCCCCGTCGGAGGTGCCGATCCAGAGGGCGCCGTCATGGGCCGACGTCAGCCAGCGGATGCCCTCCCCCGACAGGCCGTCCTTCCTGAGGAACCGGACGAAGGACGCTCCCTCCATGCGGATCAGGCCGGCATCCGTTCCGATCCAGAGGACGCCCGGCGCCGGGGCGCAGAGGGCGGTGACGTTGTTGCTGGCGAAGGCGGGCGTGTTGGACTTGTCGTAGAGCTGGAACCGGACGCCGTCGAACCGCACGAGTCCTTCCTGGGTGCCCATCCACAGATAGCCGTCGGCGCTCTGCGCGATGGCCTGGACCGAGTTCTGGGGGAGCCCCTGGTCCGTCGTCCACGCGGCGAGGCCGTACTGCGTCAGGGCCCGATCGGGAGCCAGCGCGTCCGTGCCCAGCGGGGCCATGAGGACCGCCCCGAGCAGGAGCGAAGCTGCCATTCGGCTGCGGGGCGGCCAGGCAAGGGCCATGATGTTCTCCTCTTCCCATCGAACGGCTGCGACGCCAATTCTCTGGACCTTGGCGAATTGTAGCAGGATGAGGATTGGTGATGAAGGGACGTCTTGTCCCCCAATCCCGCGATGGAATTGCACTCGTAGGAGCGCCGCCCCCGGCGCGACGGACCGTACGCGGGCACCGCATCCTGGTCGCAGGGTCACCCGGTTCGCGGCGAGGCGCCGCTCCTACGCAGGCGTTGAGCCGCTATCGCGGAATTGGGCCCCCCCGAAAGGGCCCCCCCGAAAGGTTGCGCCCGTTGGGGAGTCCGTGCTAAGTTACCTATTTTGTGGAGGTTGTATGCGTGTAGCCATGATCCAGTTGGGCTGCCCGAAGAATTGGGTGGACGGGGAGTGGATGCTGGGCCAGATCCGCTCCGCGGGCCACGTTCTCACCAGCGATCCGAACGCCGAGGTCGTGATCGTGAACACGTGCGGCTTCATCGATGCAGCCAAGGAGGAGTCCATCCGCGTCATCCTGGAGGTGGCCGAGCGGAAGAAGGCGGGAGAGATCAAGCGTCTGATCGTGGCGGGATGCCTGGTCCAGCGGTACAAGGAAGAGCTCCGCAGGAGCATTCCCGAGATCGACGGCTTCGTGCCCCTCAGTTCGGCGGGGGATGTGGCCAGGCTCCTCGAGTCCCCCGACGTGGCCGTCGCCGTTCGCCCGGACGTGCCACTCTACGATGGCCTGTCGCCCAGAATCCTCTCCACGCCTCCGCACCTGGCCTACGTGAAGGTGGCGGAGGGCTGCGACAATCCCTGTTCCTTCTGTCCGATCCCCACCTTTCGCGGGCGGTTGAAGTCCAGGCCCGTGGAGGCCATCGTGCAGGAGGTGGCGGACCTGGGCCGCAGGGGCGTCCGCGAGGTGATCCTGGTGGCCCAGGACACCACCGACTACGGAACCGATCTGGGTCTGCGGGACGGACTGGCGGGCCTCATCGAAGCCCTGGAGGCGGGCACCGACGTGCCCTGGATACGCCTCCTCTACGCCTACCCGAACCACCTCTCCCCGGCGATCCTGGAGGCCATGGCCGCGAGCAGCAGGGTCGTGCCCTACCTGGACCTGCCCCTGCAGCACGCCCATCCCGACATTCTGAGGGCCATGCGCAGGGGCGGGAGCGCCGAGAGCTATCTCAGGCTCCTGGAGCGGGCCCGCTCGGCCGTTCCGAGACTGGCCGTCCGCTCCACCTTCATCGTGGGCTTCCCGGGCGAGCGGCGCGAGCACTTCAGCGCCCTCTTGGATTTTCTGAATCAGGCGCGCCTGGACCACGTGGGCGTCTTCACCTACTCGCGCGAGGATGGCACCACGGCCTACGCCCTTGGTGATCCCGTTGATCCGAGGACCAAGCGCCGCCGGCAGGAACGCCTGCTGGAACTCCAGCAGACGATCTCGCTGGAAAAGAACCGAGGGATGGTGGGAAAGAGAGTGATCGTGCTCGTGGAGGGGGTTTGCGACGAGACGGAGCACCTGCTCCAGGGCAGGCTGGCCACCCAGGCGCCCGACATCGACGGCCGGGTCCTTTTGAACGACGGCTTCGCCGCGCCCGGGACCTTCGCTTCGGTGAAGATCCACGAGGCCCACCCCTACGATCTAGTGGGAGAGATCCTTGCCGGAAATCAAATCAGCGCCTGAGGCCAAGCGACCCCTCTGGGCCTTCGCCATTGCCACCGTACTCGGGCTCGGCCATACGCCCCGCATGCCGGGCACCATCGGCGCCGCCGTGGGGCTCTTCCTCTACATTCCAGCTTTCCTGATGGCCAGCGAGTGGCAGTTCATCCTCCCCCTGGCCGAGCTCGCCGTAGTCCTCCTGCTCACCGCCTTGGCCGTGCCCAGGGTCCTGGCCGCCTCGGGGGGAGTGCTCGACCCGCCGTACGTCATCATCGACGAGGTGGCGGGCATGCTCTGCGCCCTCTCCATCGCCTCGCCGGACTTCGTCCGGATTCTCGTAGCCTTCGTCCTTTTTCGCATTCTTGACATTTTCAAGCCCTTCCCCGTCAACCGGATGGAAAGCCTCCCGGGCACCTGGGGCGTCCTGATGGACGACGTGGTGGCGGGCCTCCTGGCAGGACTCCTCTCCGTTCTCGTCTTGAGGCTCGTATGATCCTGCTCACCGATCTGGACCACGTTCCGCCGCTGACCCCGCCGGTCATGGTGACCATCGGCAACTTCGACGGCCTTCACCGGGGCCACAAGCGGGTCATCCGGAAGGTCATTTGCAGGGCCAGGGAGGAGGGCGGGACGAGCGTAGTGGTGACCTTCGAGCCTCACCCCATGAAGGTTCTCTATCCAGATCGGGCGCCGGCCCTCATCCAGACCCTCGCGCAGAAGCGGGACATCATCGCCCACATGGGCATCCAGGCCCTGCTGGAGGTGCCGTTCACCCGGGAGTTCGGGGCCGTGTCGGCGGAGGAGTTCGCGCGGCTTCTCACTGAACGCCTCCAGCCCAAGGAGATCTACATCGGCGAGGATTTTCGCTTCGGCCATCACCGGGATGGCGACATTCGCCTGCTACAGTCCATGGGCGGCGAGCTGGGTTTCAGCGCCAGCGCCTTTCCCAAGCTTCGCGTGGAAGAAGAGGAGGTCTCATCCACGCGGATCCGCCACCTCCTCCTGAAGGGCGAGATGGAGAAGGCGGTTCGTCTCCTGGGGCGGCCTTACGTGATCGAGGGTATGGTGGAGCGGGGAGCGGGCCGGGGCAACACCATCGGCGTGCCCACCGCCAACCTCTCCGTCGAGAACGAGCTCATCCCGGCGCTGGGGGTCTACGTGGTAGCCATGGACGTGGGAGCCCCCCTGCTCCTGCCCGGCGTGGCCAACCTCGGCACCCGGCCCACCTTCGGCAACCACCGCGAGGTGCTGGAGGTCCACCTCCTGGAGGGAGGACGGGATCTTTACGGCCAGCACGTCCGCGTCCTCTTCTTCAAGTTCCTGCGGCCCGAGACGCGGTTCCCCTCCGTGGACGCCCTCCTTGAGGCGATCGCGAAGGACATCCAGAGCGCCCGCCGCCACTTCAAGGGAAAGGCCCTCCCCCGCCGCATGTTCTATTAATCCAGGCCCAAGGTCGCTTCCGCCTTGACCGGTCCGAGGCCCCACCCTATGCTAAGGGCTGCGGAGAGATGGCCGAGCGGTCGAAGGCGGCGGTCTTGAAAACCGCTGACCCGCAAGGGTCCGGGGGTTCGAATCCCTCTCTCTCCGCCAGCAATCCAAAGGACTTAGCTGCTCTGCTGGGGTGTTCACCGCGGTGGTCGACGAAGGGGCATCGCAAGTAAATCGCAAGTCGGACTCGAGAAGGGTCACAGCGTTCCTCGGGTGTGACTCTGCGAGGTGGGCGTACTTCAAAACCATGGCCAGCGTGGTATGGCCGAGGAGCTTTTGCACCGTCACCAGATCTGCTCCCGCCATGACCAGCCGGGATGCAAACGTGTGACGCAGAGTGTGCCAGCAGACGCCGGACAAGCCGGACTCTTTCAGCGCCCTCTCCCAAGGATCGTGTAGAGGGGACGAGTAGCGCCCATCGAAATGGCGGAACACTAACGCGTTTGGGTCAAGGGATCGCGGAAGGGTTTCGAGCGCCGCGCGGGCCTTTGCGTTGAGTGGGATGCGCCTGGATCTCTTACCCTTGGCCTTTTCCGCTGTCACCGTCACTTCGCCCCGTCGCAAGTCCACCTGGGCCCAACTTAGGGATAGCATCTCACCGAGCCGCATACCGATGTCGATGGAGAAGATGATGGCGGTTTTCAACGCGGGTGAGGCCTTATCAAGGAGGGCTTGTTCCTCGTCGGGACTGAGGAATCGATCTCGCCGGGATTCGGGCTTGAAGAACTTCACGGGTTTGACGGGATTCTTTTCGCAAAGCCCCCAGGTCACGCAGAGCGAGAACATCCGCTTTAGCCGAGCCAGGTCATTGTCCACGGTCTTGGTGCTCACCGTGCCTTTGCCGTGCTTCTCGGAGGCCCTGGCCGCCTTGTATGCTTCCACGTCAGTCGGCGTGATTCGGTCGAGCGTTCTGCCAGCGAAGTGGCGGAATACCCGCCAGCGCTCAGAATAGTAGCGGTCATTTCGGTAGGTGTCCGGTCGCGTATTCACCTCGGACCATTCGAGAAACTTCTTCATCGCCTCTTCAAATCTGATCTTGACCTCCTTTCTGCGCTCCATATAACGCCCCTCGCGGATCTGGGTGTGGATCTTCTCCAGAAAGGCCCTCGCCTCACCCTTGGTCTTCGTGATGCGCCGATGGTAACGGCCCTCATAGCACCAAGAAAACTGCCAACGCCCGTCTGGCAACTGCTTCAGTCCGCGCTCCCTGCGCTTCTCCACGCCTGCCTCCTTTCTCTGTCGGGAACCGGTTGGCTCCATTAAGCTACTGTTGCCGGAGCTTTTCCAGTCTCACCACCTCTCATGCCCGTCGCCGTCTTCGTCGGGGCGCCGGGGCCGCTCCATACGAAGCTCCTCCCGGGGGTGGGCAGTCCTTCGCCTCCCCGCGCGCCGTGGGGCTCGCGCGTGGCCGCCTCTACTTGGCGCATGAGCCTCGCGACCAAGCCGCCGGCCTCGCGTCCGGCTATCTTGCCAACACTGAGGGCCGTGACCGCCTCGGCGCGCCCGGCGTTCTCCTCGATGCGGCTGGTGATGTGATCGGAAGTGGTGGAGTAGAGCCGTGCCGCGGAGACGTCCGTATGGTCGAGCCCGTGCCGGTCCTTGAAGGTGAAGCGGTAGAGGCCATCTTCTCCAAGGTGCGCGCTCACGCCCTTCCGCTCCAGGGCCTCCCGGAAAGCCTCGTGGTTCTTGGCGGGCCTCAGGGCCTCGATGATCCGGCCCCGCAGGTCCCTCTGCCAGGAGTAGCGCTCCGACAGTTCGTCTTTGAGCCGGCGCCGGTAGCCCTCGGGATCTCGCCGGAGCTGCTCCTTCTGCTGGCCGAACTTCTCCAGCAGGTGCTCCCGCTGGTAAGGCTCACCGAGCTTTGCCTCGCGGATGGCGCGCTGTTTCCCCATCTCGTCGGTCATGGCATAGCTGTACTTCCCGCCGCGGATTCTCAGCTCGACGCCCTGCTCCTTGAGGCGTCCCTTGAACTCCTCCTCGCTGAAAGCACGCCGCCCCGCCTCGCGGATGCGGTCCTGCAGGTCCAGCTTCCAGGAGTAGCGCCCGCCGCCCCGTTCGGCCTGGCGGATGAACTTGTCACTCGGGCGGTGCGGGTCCCACACCCGGTCCAGCTCGCGCTGAATCCCGTGCCGCCTCGCCAGCCGGTCGTTCACGTCCCGGAGGCGGGAGAGGTTCTGCTTGTCGTCGTGGTACCTGTGACCGTCGAGCCCCGTGGCGTTCCAGATCACGTGGGCGTGGGGATGGCCCTTCTTCCCGTGGACCACGACAAGGTATTCGTGGTCCCGGGCGATGCCGGTCTCGTGAGCCCACTCCTCGCGGTAGTCCCGGAGTTTCCCGTAATCCGGTCCTCCCTCGGGGTTGGCCATGTCGCCAAGGTCGCTGCGCTCGAAGCTTATGGCCACGTGGTAGTACTGCCGGCCTGCTCCATCGCCAAAATGGAGCCGGGTCTCTCGAAACTCCGCTTCGACCGTTTTGGGGTCCCTTCCGACCACCCTTCCACCCTGCGCCTGGAGACGGTTGCCGTCCTTGTCCTGGGCGAGGAGGTAGTGGATCATCTTCGAGCTGCTCCCTCCGTGGGTGATCTTGAGAACGGGCATCACCGCGCTCCGATCACGTCGAGGAGCCGGGCGATGCCCTCCCGGAGGCTCTCCACTTCACTCTTGTCCACCCGGCCCATGTTGGCTTGGTGGGCGAGCTAGTTGAGGTTGCCTCCGAGGCTCTTGATGGCCGGCTGAACGTCGTCCGGAAACCTCGGGACGGGCCGGAGGCGGGCTCCGGCCGCCAGGCTCCTGAGGAGCCCGGCGGGACTCTGGCGAACGATCCAGCACTGCTCCCACAGGTGGCCGTACTCCTTGTTCGAGAAGCGGACGTTGACCCGGAGGGGTCTCTTGCCGGTCTTGGGGGTGTGCGTAGAGTCCATATCACTCATGGCGACCTCTTCGTGTTTGGGGTGCCGGGGCGGAGCCCTGGCATGCGCCCCGGAGGGAGGAGGCAAGGCCCCCGCTCCGGGCGGCAACAGGGCGCATCCTGGCGCCTGTTGCGGTGCTTGCGCTGCCCGATTCGAGGATCCTCACAAGCCGGCTGCGGCACGGAGGCCTCCGGAGCTGGAGCGGGAGGTGGTTAGAACCCCGGAGGCCCAGGCAGGAACCTTGCGGCTCCTGCCCGCAGCCACCTTGCCCGACGGTGACGGGCGGGCCGATCAATGTAGCCAGCGGGAAGATGTACTACGACCAGGAGGACCTGCGCATCGCCGGCCTGCTGCCCCTCGTCTTCTCACGGCGCTACAACCAGCGGCTGGAGAGCACGAACGGCCCGCTGGGCTACGGATGGACCCACTCCTACAACCTCTCCTTGTGGTTCACCACGGCCACGGGCCACTTCCGCAACGCCGAAGGGCGGGAGATCCTCTTCGCCGGCAATTTGGCCGGGGGATATGGCGACAACCTCCGGGACCACCTCAGTCTCTCCGCCATCACGGGCGGCTACCGGATCACAACGAAGGACCAGGCCCAGTACAACTTCAACACCAGCGGGAAGCTCACCTCGGTTGTGGACCGCGACGGCAACACGGTCACGCTGGCCTACGACGGCAGCAACCGGCTCTCCACGATGACGGACCTCTTCGGGCGGGCCTTCACGCTTGGTTACGACGCGAGCAACCGGATCAATTCCCTCTCCGACGGAACCCGGTCCGTAGGCTTCGGCTACGACGCCTCGGGCAATCTTCAGACCGTGACCGATGCAACCGGGAAGGCATGGACCTACGGCTACGACGCCAGCCACCGGCTCACGTCCGTGACGGACCCCTTGAGCCACGTGGTGGAGGCCTTCAGCTACGAGGGCTCGGACCGGGTGGCCACCTTTCATAAGGACTCCGGCAACAACGCCCTGAGCTTCACGTACTCGAGCCCCACGCAGACGACGGTGACGAACTCCCTCGGGAACGCGACCACCTACACGCTGGACCGCTACAACGGCGTGGCCACGGCCATCACCGGGCCGGGTTGCACGTCGTGTGGCTCCGGGACCAACGAGAGCTACGTTCTGGACAACGAATTGAACAAGACCCAGATCACCGACGGAGACGGCAACATCACCAAGCAGACCTTCGACGGCTACGGGGGCGTGCTCACCAGGACCGAGGCGTACGGGACCGCCCTGCAGCGGACGACCACCTATACCTATGACCCAAGCTACCATTTCGTTCAAACCGAGACGGTCCCGTCGGTGGACACAAGCGGGCACGACAGAGTAGAGAGTTACACCTACGATCCCACCAACGGGGATCTTCTGACCTACAACCTCGCCGGATACAGCAACGGAACGGCTTTCAGCTACACGGCCACGTACACCTACGACAGCCACGGGCGAGTTCAGAGCGTCGATGGGCCGAGGACGGACGTCTCGGATATCACGGCCTACACCTACTACGCCGATTCCGATCCGGACGTGACCAAGCGCGGGCGGCTGCACACCATCACCGATGCACTCGGCCACGTGACGTCATACAACGCCTACACGCTCTCCGGAGAGCCCATGGTCGTCGTGGACGAAAACGGCGTGGAGCGGGACGACGCCTATGACGCCCTGGACAGGCTTACGAGCACGACCCTCAAGGGAGCGGGTCCCGGAGGAGTAGACCTTACGACGAGTTACACGCTCAACGACGTAGGCTTGGTCCACATCTTGACCCTTCCCAACGGAAACACCCTGACCTACGACTACGACACGGTGAACCGGCTGACCTCGATCACGGACCAAGCCGGGAACAAGACCCTCAGCACCTACAACACGGAAGGACGGAAGACACGTGAGGAACTTCAAGACCCCACGGCCGTGGTGACCAAGTTCACGAACTACGCCTACGATTCCTACAACCGCCTTCAATACGTGTACTACAACGCCGGCGTGCCGCCGGGTGCGGACTCCATCTACTGGGCTTACGCTTACGACAACGCGGGCAACGAATCCTCCATCACCGACCCCGTGGGACACCTCACGTGCTTCGAATACGACGCCTTGAACCGGAAGACCAAGGTCCACCAGTATCTCGGAACTCCCCCAGCCACCTGCCTGGGTACGTGCACCCCACCAGGGTGTACCGATCTTCTGACGCAGTACGGCTATGACACCCAGGACCACGTGACGAACGTGACTGACCCTGGAGGCCTCATGACCACCTACAAGGTGGATGACGCGGGAAAGGTCATTCAGCAAGTCTCCCCAGATACGGGCACAGCTACGTACCTGTACGATCCCGCGGGAAACCAGACCTCGAAGACGGACGCGAACGGCATGACCGAGACGCGGGCCTATGACGCCCTGAACCGCCTGACGGGCCTTTCCTACCCCGACGCTTCCAACGACGTGGGCTACACCTACGATTCCACGGGCGTCACCAACGGCATCGGCCACAGGACCGGCATGACCGGCCCGGCGGGTGCAGCACCTTCTGCTACGACGCGGCAGGGCATCTTTCTGAGGAGGCCCGCACGCCCGCCGGGCAGAGCAGCGCTTTCACCACCTATGGCTACGATAAGAACGGAAACCTCGTGAGCCTTGAGTACCCCAGCGGCCGTCAAGCCACCTTCACCGTCAACACGAGTGACGAGGTCTCCGCGGTTTCCGCCCTCGTGAACGGGACGGCGACCGCGGTCGTATCCTCCATCACCTACGAACCCTTCGGCCCTCACACCGGCATCACCTTCGGAAACGGCCTGGCCGATACCCGAACCTTCGATTCACGCTACAGGATGTGGACCTGGACCCTGGGAAGCCTCATCAGCAAGACCTACACCTGGCAGGACGACGACACCATCACGGGCATCACGGATAACTTGAATGCGGCCAACAACCGGTCCTTCGGGTACGACGCGGCCCATCGGCTAACCACGGCGAACGGCCCGTGGGGTGCGGGAAGCTACTCCTATGATGCGAACGGAAACCGGCTGACCAAGGTGGAGGGCGCGAACAGCACGACATACACCTACACCGTGGGCACAAACCGCCTTGCCACGGCTACCGGAAGCGAACCGGGGACCTACGGCCATGATTCAGACGGGAACACGACGGGCGACGGAACGCACACCTACCAGTACTCCCAGCGCGACCGTCTGGCCACGGTGGACAACGGGACCACGGCGGCCTATTCATACGACGGGGACGGGCGACGCGTCATGAAGACCGCCAGCGGCGTGACCACGCTCTATTTCTATGATCCAGACGGCAAGCTTCTCGAGGAGTACATCCCGGCGACGAATGAGGGCAAGGACTACGTGTGGCTTCCGGGCACCTACGAGCCCCTCGCGAGGGTGGACTTCGGCCTGGCCGACACCGATGACGGGGACGTCCTACGGTGCAGCAAGAGCAGCCCCAACGTGCACCTGGACTGGAGCCTCGATGGCAGCTCCGGGCCGTTCGTCGCCAGGCGCTCCACGTCGTTCACGTTCAGCAGCCCGCAGGTCTTGGGGCCCGTCCAGAGCGCGAAGACCTTCGACGATGGCGTGCTCAATGATGGCGCCAATTACGCCTATCGGGCCTTCCGGCGGACCCTGACCGATACGCTGTACTTCTACCACAGCGACCACCTGGGCACGCCCCTTGCGATGACCAACAGCTCCGGCGCCCTCGTCTGGCAAGCCGAGGAGTACCCCTTCGGGGGCATGTACTCTATGCCTGTCCTCACCATCGAAAACAACCTCCGCTTCCCCGGCCAGTACTGGGATGGGGAGACGGGGCTGAGCCAGAACTACTTCAGGGACTACGACGAAAAAGCAGGGAGGTACTGGGAGCCAGACCCACTAGGGGTGGCTAGAGTAATCACCACTGCGCTCTATCTGTATGCTCTCGATAGCCCGATAAGTCACGTAGACTTCACCGGCCTTCGCGCCGCTGCCGCACCAGGCCACCACTGCCGCTGGAGACGAACCAGCCCTCACTCTGCCTCCTTTGACTGCAAGAAGCCGGATCCAGGGTGGGTGGTACCTTGCGACCCGCCGGCTCAATTGCTCTTCTGGGACAGCACGAATTTCAACCCGTATCGAAACTACGAAGGATGGCTGCAGTGGGAATACCATTTTAGCGATCTATGCATGGCGGAGAAGGGTACGGCGCACTGCACTATGGTGGGCATTTCGTACGGCGGGGCTGGAGGTGAGTGCTCATGCTGTAAGGACGTCTGCCAGAAGAGGAAGCAATGAACCTAAGGTGCTCCTTTTTTCTTACTGCGCTACTGCCTCTACTCGTATCGGTGTCCATCCGTGGTCAAGCCACGATGGACTTGAGGACAGAACAACTCTCAGGACCGGTTCATGTGTGCATCATCGAGGAAGTCCTTGCACCCAAGGCTTCTTTCAAGCTTAGCCTAGATACGGTCGGGACGACGAAAGCCACCAAGATTCTTGTGTACGACCCCCTGGGTAGGATGATTGAAGAAACCAGCCATGGCGAGGACGGATGTGTTGCGACTCAGTATCTGACTCAGTACGGGCCAGACCAACTGGTCACAAAACAGATCGTGCGCTACTTTGGTCCCTCCAAGGAGCCAGATGAAGTAACGACGTATTTCTATGATTCACAGGGGCGACGGGAGAGAAGCGAGACCCGCAACAAGGGGGGGCACCTCCTCGATTCGCTGACCATCAGGTACGGACCGGACGGAACCAGGGAGGACTCTCTCTTCGATGCCAAGGGCAAGCTAGAGAGCACGGTCGTCACGCATTTCAACAAGGCAGGGAAGCCAGTCAAGGAAGAATGGTATACCCACGGAAAGCTTAGACAGGCAACCTTGACCTCCTACAACACTCGAGGCCTCAAGGAAACGGTAGAGTTCCTGGCCGGACCGGACAAGCAGCCCTACCAAAGAATGATCTATGCCTACAATGAAAAGGGACAACCATCTGATGTCACCTTTCGCCAGCCCACCGGCCTGATACTGAAGAGAATCCGATACTCCTATAGCCATTCTGGCCACATTGAAACCGTTTCGTACTACCAAGGCAGGGATAAGCTCCAAGAATGGGACAGCCTGGTCTGCGACTCCCACGGTAACTGGGTTGTGTTCTCCAAGTACCACACACATCCCGATCCCTCGAAGGCCCCACAGAAGCCCTACGAGCAGATGGTCCGCAGGATCTACTATTACTGCACCCATTGATCTCTGGCACCAACAGACTTCAGACCGCCACGGGGAGTGAGCCGGGTACCTACACGTGCGATTCCAACGGGAACATGACGGGCGACGGGACGCACACGTACGAGTACTCCCAGAGAAACCGCTTGGCCACGGTGGACAGCGGAGCCACGGGAACCTACTCCTATGATGGAGACGGGCGGAGGGTGAAGAAGACGGCGAGAGGCGCGGCGGCGGTGTTTTTCTGCGATCCCAGCGGGAAGCTGATCGAGGAGTACACGCCCTCGTCCGGGGCGAACGAGGACTACCTGTGGCTACCCGGCACCTACGAGCCCCTGGCGCGGGTGGATTACACGCCTGGTGGTACGACGCAGGACCTGGACACCGGGAATGTTCTTCAGTAAATCCTCGCCGTAGCCCGTCTGGACTTGATTGAGGGTGAGTGGCCATGCTGGGACCTCGTGAGGACGTTCGGGGATGGCGAGGCGCAAGACGGTGGGTGCGGGGCGCGGAGTGGCGGCGGTGATGGGCATGGCGCGGCTGCCTGTCCGGGTGGAGGCGTTTCGTGAAGGGCTCCGGGAGGGGCTGCGGCGACTCGGTGAAACGGAGCAGGGGGTTTTCCGGGAGGTCCGGTTGGAGGGGAAGCCCTCGGGAGTGTTCGGGGAGGCCAGGCTTCCAAGCGCACGGCCGGACTCGGCGCGCGGACTCTGTGTGGTGCTGCCGGGCGGCCTTCGAATCGAGGGGCTGGATGTTGAAGGCGCGGCGGTGCTGGCGGGGCTGCTGTCGTGATCGGCTCCACGGGGCGGGTGCGGGCCTTTGCCTGCGGGTCGCCGGTGGATAAAGGGCTTCGACGGACTGTTCGCTTTGGTCCGGCGGGAGCTCTGCCGAGACCCGCTCTCGGGGGACCTCTTCCTCTTCGTGAAGCCCCCTCCCGTCACGGGGCGGCGGTCGTTTTCTCCATCTGACACGAACCGTCCCCCGCCCTCGACAGGCGCGCCGGCGGCGGGGAGCCTCTTGCTGCGTCAGGGTTCGGCGCCCACATCCTCCATGATCCGCCGAGGACGCTTGTCGCCTCCCGGGCATGGGCGCCTGGATTGGCGGCGGCCAGCCGATAGCTCATCGCAGGGAATTTTTCCCTGCTCTTCCAAAGCCAAGCTCAGGAGTCGGCGCGCCTCAAGGGACTATCGGCCCGTCTCTCGACGAGGGAGAGGCGGCTTCGCTGTGCATGAGCGCATCTGCTTTGAGGGCTGCTCGCCATTCGGAAGCCCAGCGGGGACTGGATTGCGCCTCAACGCCAACGGCGCTTCGTATGTGGGCCGGGGCGCGCAGACCGGAACTGCGCATTGCCGCCCCTAGCGGCTGGAGAGTTGGCGGCAATCTTGCTAGACCAGTTCTGAACGAAAGGAGGTGCCCGATGAGAGTCGAGAAGAGATTTTCGGTGATCGCCGCCGTGGCGGCGATCGTGCTGATTATCCCGGCCGTTCCGAGCGGATTGTCCGCCCAGGTGGCGGTTTCCGTCACCATCGCCCCGCCGGTGCTTCCAGTCTACGTGCAGCCCCCCTGTCCGGCCACTGGCTACATCTGGACGCCGGGTTACTGGGCGTGGGGGCCGGAAGGATACTACTGGGTGCCCGGAACGTGGGTGGAGCCGCCCGCCGTCGGGCTCCTGTGGACGCCCGGCTATTGGGGCTGGAGCGGCGGCATCTTCGTCTGGCATGCGGGCTATTGGGGTCCGCGGGTTGGATTCTACGGCGGGGTGGTGTACGGATTCGGATACGACGGAGTCGGCTACGGAGGCGGATTCTGGCGAGGCTCCCAATTCTATTACAACACCACCGTGACCAACGTGAACACCACCGTGATTCGCAACGTATACCGCAGGCCGGTGGCAGTACGCAGCGAGACGCGCGTGAGTTACAACGGCGGGCGCGGCGGAATCGCGGCACGGCCGACCCCTGAACAGGAGCGGGTCGCGCGTGAGGGGCACAGGCCCCCCACGGCCATGCAGATGGAACAACAGCGGAGCGCCGGGAGGAACCGGGAGCTTCTGGCGTCGGTGAATCACGGACGGCCCGCCATCGCCGCGACGCCGAGGCCCGGCCTCTTCAACTCGCGCCGGGCGGCCCCCGCCAAGGGGCCGCGCGATGGCGTTCGGGAAATCCGTCCCTCGAGAAGCAACCTCCCTCCCCGCACCAATTTGAATAGGATGGACGTCGGGTCGGGAAGGGTCTCCAGGCCCGCCGGTCACCCGGTCAAGCCGCCGAGTTCAGCCTCGAACGCCGGGAAAAGGCCGAAGGCGCCGCATGCCCGCCCGGCCGGCAAGAGGCCGGAGCCGCTCAACCGGCATCATCACAATCCCCCTCCCGTGCCGGCCTACAAGTAGCGGCCGGCACGGGGCCCAGGCCGAACTGCCCGTTCGGGACGGCCGGTCCGTCGGCCAATGCGCGGGATTCCACGGTCTAGCTTGCCCGCGTGCGTTTCTGGGGACGAATTGCGCCTCCAGCAAGCTCCTGCTTACGCTTCGAGGGGATCGTTGCGAACGCGGGAAGATGTTCGCGTGCTCCGGAGGGTACATTGCGCGCTCTCTTGCGCGACCGGCGAGTCTCTGAGGAGAAGGGGCTTCTGGCCGGCGAGAGGGGTGCACTCCCCGCGGCGCGTGGAGTCTGGTGCGGACGGGTTACGGCGAGGGGGCCCGAGAGGGCCGCCTCGCTCTGAGGATGCCCCATCCGACGAGAAGGCCCCAGACGCAGCCGTGGAGAAGGCTGTAGAAGGGGTGTTCCCACGTGATCCACCACCAGAGCGATCCGAGGGTCCCGGCGAGGCATCCGGCCGCGAGGTGCCAGACCCTTCCCTCTCGCTCGATCCAGGCCAGGAGCCCCCAGAGGAGGGCGGCGACGAGCGCCACGAGCCCGAAGGCGGTGTAGGGCCAGATGAGCCCGGAGAATCCAGCAGGTTGGACCCCCTGAAGAGGTAGAAATTGGAGAGGTCGAAGCCCGCAGACAGAGCTAGCGGGAAGAAGGTCAGATAGCCGCAGGCCCAGCCAAGGAGCGGAAGACCCAGGATGCCTTGCCACGGTGGGCGGCGGAGGAGAAGGCGGGCCGAGGCCAGGGAAAGCAGGGCGAGGAGGCCGCCGTGAAGGGCCCCCGCGGGCACGATGTGCCATTTCAGATCCTCCGAAAGGGTCAGCAGGGCGTGCACGGCGTTCAGTCCGCCCCCGAGGCAGCCTCCCGCCGCCGCCCAGGCCAAGATCCTGGCGGTCTTCGGTATCATGAATTCACTGTACAGGCTCCCCGGCCGGGGGTCAATCGAACGCGGTGGGCTGAGAGGCACACAGGCCGGGAGGCCTTTCCCGAGGCGGTGAAAGGCCCCGCCCCTCAGGGCTGCTCCCGGCCGCAACACCCGGAGGGGGTACAATAGCCGTATGAGACGCAGCCTGAACCTGCAGCTCCCGCCGACGTACGATCTCAGGACCCTCGGGAAAGACGGTGATCTGTATTCGAGCCTCGAGGCCTTCGCGGACCGTTTCGTAGAGCTGGCGGAGCGCGAGGTGGGGCCGGCCTTCTCGAACGTGCCCGCATTTTTGGGGCGGGCTGCCGCCGAGGAAGGGCGGGAGGAGGAGTTCTACCGGAGGACCACGCGCGAGCGCTACCTCCTGGAGCTGGTCGCCGTCACCGTGATGGCCCGGCAGTTCTGGCCCGCCTTCGCGGCCCGGAGGGACACGGTCCTCATCCTGCCCGACTGTCTCAGGCTGAAGGAGAAGGGCTGCGGCCGGAAGAACACGCGCATGGGACCCCGCTGCACGATCTGCCATCCCGACTGCCTGGTGGGCAGGATCACGGCCGCGGGCCGCCGCTTCGGGGCGCAGGCCTACTTCGCCCAGATGGAGCACCCGAGGCAGTTCCGTGCGCTGCGGCGCGCCCATCCCGACCTGTCGGTCGTGGGCGTGGCCTGCATCTGGATGCTGGCCGCCGGCATGAGGGCCGCGGAGGAGGCGGGCATTCCCAGCCAGGGGGTCCTGCTCACCTACTGCGGCTGCGAGCACTGGACCGACGATCCCTTCGTGACCGACGCTTCGGTGGCTCGCGTGGAGGCCATCCTGGAGGCCAAAGCCCGCGAGCGAGGCCGCCTGGGACTGGCCTGAGTCGCCTCCGTCCTTGCGCGGTGCACGCCCCTGTGGCAACATCCTCGCCTCACAGGGCGGGCACTGACCGCCGGCGCCGGGATTTGGCGCGGTCAATCACTGCTCCACAATTGTCCAAGGTGAGGGGGTATGTACGGTGCCGTGGCCGAGCGCGCCGTACGGAGGCCGCGTCAGTTCAACGGTCCGCCCGGCGGGGCGGGACGGGCACCGGCGGGTGCCAGGATCAGGCGCCCTCCGGGGCCGGCGCCCTCGACCCGGACCAGGCCCTCGTGGAGCAGTTCGTGGACCAGGAGGTTGAAGCCGTGGGTCCAGAGGCGAAAGCCCGTTTGGTTCTGCTCCTCGTTCCAATCCACCTCCTCCAGGTCCGCGCCGGTGAGGGCCCGGAACACGGCCCGCCCCCAGCTCTCGGGATCGGTGGGACCCAGCTTGACGAGCTGGCTGTAAATAGCGGTCTTGAACTTCGAAACGGAATCTTCGGCGTTCAGCCTTCCGAGCGCCATGACGTTGCCTCCTTGATTGCACGAAACAGAGCGGAGAGGCGGCCTATTCCTCGCCCGGGCGGGGCGGTCGCGCTCAACGCCCCCGTTCGAAGCCGTAGAGGAGGGCGATCTCCCGCTCCCAGAGGGACTCGTCGATGGTCTCCAGGATCAGCGGGATGCCGTCCGTGCGGGGGTCGTTCATGATGAGGCGGAAGGTCTCGAACCCGAGTTCCCCCTCGCCCAGGCTGTGGTGGCGGTCCACGCGGCTTCCGAGGGCGGACTTCGAGTCGTTCAGGTGCATGCCTCTGAGATAGCCCAGGCCCACCGCCTTCTCGAAGGCCGAGAAGGTGGCCTCGTACGTTTCGCGGCTCCTCAGGTCGTATCCCGCGGCGAAGAGGTGGCAGGTGTCCAGGCAGACGCCCACCCGGCTCTTGTCCTCCACCCGCTCGATGATGGCGGCGATCTCCTCGAAAGTTCTTCCCACCGACCCGCCCTGCCCGGCCGTGTTTTCGATCACCGCCGTGACACAGCGGGTTTCGTTCAGGGCGAGGTTGATGGAGTCGCCCACGAGATTCAGGCAGGCCTCCGCAGGGACGAGGCCCTTGTGGCTGCCCGGGTGGAAGTTGAGGAGGCGCAGCCCGAGCTGCTCGCAGCGCCGCATCTCGTCCAGGAACGCCTTGCGCGATCGCTCCAGCCCCTCGGGGTCGGGATTTCCCAGGTTGATCAGGTATCCGTCGTGGGGCAGGATGCTGGAAGGATCGAAGCCGGCCTGGACGCAGTTTTCCCGGAAGGCCGAGATTTCCGCCTCGGCCAGAGGGTGCGCGGACCACTGGCGCTGGTTCTTGACGAAGAGCCCGAAGGCCCTGGCTCCTATCTCCTTCGCCCTCAGCGGGGCGTTCTGGACGCCGCCGGCGGCGCTCACGTGGGCTCCGACGAGTTTCTTGCTCATGGCGCCTCCCTCTGCCCGCGAACCCCTTTTGACGGGTGGGGTGCCGCGGGGTAGGATTCCTAGAATAGCAGAACGTGCGCTTGGAGGGTCTGGGAGCGATCGCCAGATCGCGAATGAGGTCGCCGTCAGGCGACGGCTCCCACACCAGACCAGCGGGAATTTCGCATCGCGGAATTTGGGAGACGCGCGGGAACGCTCTTCTCCCTTCTCACTCCTCGGGGGGATGGTGGATGATGATGGACGAAGGCTTTTTCTTCTCACTTCTCACTTCTTACTTCTCACTTCTCACTCCCTGGTGAATCTTCTCCTTTCTTCGAAGGCTCCACCGCCGGCAGCGTTACGGTGAAGGTGGCGCCGGGTGGCGGGTCGTTGTTTTCGGCGGCGATGGTGCCTCCGAGGGTCTCCACGTAATGTTTCGCGAGGGCGAGGCCCATGCCGGGCTGGCCGGTGCGCGTGGTGAAGAACGGATCAAAGAGCTTCTCCCGGATCGGCTCGGGGATGCCGGGCCCTTCATCGGAGATCCGGACCGCGTGGGCACCCGCTTCATGAGCGCACGCGATGCGGATGGTCCCCCCTTCCGGGGTCGCCTGGGCGGCATTGCGAAGGAGATGGACAAAGGCCTGGACTATACTTTGGCGGGCGCCCCTGACGATGACGGGCCGCGGGCAGTCCTCCATGACGATCCGGTCCCGCACTTCTGGGGATTCGTCACCGATGGCGATGCAGGCCGTCCTGACGAGGGTTCGAAGATCCACCTCCACCAGTTCGTCGGCTTCCACGGCCCGGCCCAGCTCCAGAAGACTCCGCGCCAACACGTCCAGGCGCTTGGCGTGGGCTTGGATATGCTCCATGTGCGTCCGCGCCTCGGGCCCCGGGGAGAGCCTCCGGGCGAGAGCGGCCAGGTTCAACTGGATGGCGAAGAGGGGGTTGCGCACCTCGTGGGCGACGCCCGCCGCGAGCTTGGCCACGGTCTCCAGATCCATGGCCCTGGCCTTCTCCGCTTCGAGGCGCTTGCGCTCGGAGATGTCGAGCATCGTACCCTCGATGTGCCCAGAGCCGTCGGCGTTCTGAACGAGCGCGGCGTTGAGGAGGGCCGGGAAGGTACTGCCGTCGCGCCGCTTCAGGATCACCTCCCAATTGGTGACCGTCCCGTTCCGCTGGAGCGCCTCGATGAAGCGCTTCCGGTCCTCCGGGTCGTCGTACGATTGGGTAGTGTTGCAGAGGGCGGCCTCCTGGGGCGAGCTGCACCCCAGGATGCGCGCGCACGCCGTGTTGCATTCGAGCATCCGGCCCTCGATGGTGGACCGGTAGACGCCGGCCAGGTTCCTCTCGAAGAGCAACCTGTAGCGGGCCTCCGATTCCCGAAGGGCCGTTTCCGCGCGTCTGGCCTCGGTGATGTCCGAGAAGACGCCCTGGGTCGCGACGTACTCGCCGGCCGCGTCCCTCTTCGGTGTGGCGGTCACCAGGACGATCCGCTGAGAGCCGTCGGGCCGCACGATGCAATACTCGAAGGTGCTGGTCACGCCCTGACGGCGCAGCCTTGTGCCCTCCTTCGCTTTCGCGAGTTCCTCATCGGACAGGAATTCCCGCAGGTTGCGGCCCGCGAGGCTCCCGGGGGGAACGCCGAAGATGGCCTCGCCCGCGGGGTTCGCGAAGAGGAAGGTCTCCTCCTGGTCCATGATGCTCACGCCCTCGCCCAGGTTCTCCACCAGCGTCCGGTAGCGCTCCTCCGACTCCCTCAGCGCCTTCTCGGCCGCCTTCCGCTCGGTGATGTCAATCGAGATTCCGCCCACCAGCGCGACCTCTCCGCGCTCATCGAGGATGGGGAATTTGCTGACCATCCAATGGCGGGAGCCGCCGGGGTGGCGGATCAGGTCTTCGCCACGGAAAGGCCGGCCGGTGGCCAGGATGGTCTTGTCCTCTTCCATCGAGCTCTGGGCCACTTCGGGACGGAGCAAGCCAAGGGCCCGCCGGCCCAGAATGTGCGAAGCCGGTTTGCCCAGGATTTCGGCCATGACCCGGTTGACGAAGACGAAGCGTCCCTCCCGGTCCCGTATGAAGGCAAAGCCCGGGAGGCGGTCCATGAAGGCCTCGAAGCGCTCCTCGCTCTCCTGCAGCCGCTTCTCAACGGCCCGCTCGCGCCGCAGCAAAGAGGCCGCGGCAACGCCCAGGGCCACCACCGTGAGAAAGACCATGGTGCGTACGTAGATCGCGTAGGGTTTAGGTTCGTGGAGTAGCGCCTTCAGGAAGGGCTCATGAGAAAAGAAAAGCGAATCCACAGCGCTGTCAGCGATCCAGATGGCGACGCCCAGGAGGGCCGAGAGGATCACGACCTTCGTTTCGGTCTTCATGGCTCGGCTCCGCCTGCCGTGGTGCGTGGTGGGGGGGGGGGGGGCGTAACCAAACGGTAACGGTTCATGTGACGTTCCCTGCCCGGCCATGGCATCCCTCCAAGGGGTCTTGCCCCCTCTCGCGCATTCGGCAGCGGCCCGAAAGCCTGACTCAGCAATGAGACTTTATCAGCCCCTGCGGGGTTCCACACTCATTCATAGCAATAAGCGCGCCAATTGTCCAAAATTCCGTGATGGAGGAGGCGGTGACTGGGGGGCGGCCTGCAGGTTGTGGGAGCGATCGCCAGATCGCGAATGAGGTCGCCGTCAGGCGACGGCTCCCACACCAGACCGGCGGGAATTCCATCGAGGAATTTGGGAGACGCGCGGGAACGCTCTTCTCCCTTCTCACTCCTCGGGAGGATGATGGATGAGAAAGCGACCGCCCTGCCGGGGTTCTTCGAAGGCACCCATTCGCTCGTAGCGGCCGCTCGCTGAGCGGCCGAACGGCGGTCATGCCGGGACGGGCGACGGCCTGTCAGCGACGGGCCGCTGCTTTCGAAGCTTCCGCCAGCGGCAGCCTGACGGTGAAGGTGGCACCCGGCGGCGGGTCGTTGTTCGCGGCTTCGACCGTGCCGCCGTGGGCATTGACGATCTTCTGCACGATGGCGAGGCCGAGGCCGGTGCCTCCCTTCCGTTTGCTGGCAAAGGGCTGGAAGAGTATGGGAAGCATCTCCGCGGGGACGCCCGGGCCGTGGTCGGTCACGCTGAAACCAACAAGGGGCCCAGCCCGCCAGATTCTCACCTCAAGGCGTTCTTCCTCCGGAGAGAACTGGAAGGCATTGTGAAGCAGGTTAAAGATGACCTGTTCGAGCTTGTCGCGAACGCCACTGACGGCCAGCGGCTCTGCGGGCGCCTGCACCGTGCAACGGATGCATGCCCCTGGATGGACCCCATCGAGCCGGGTTAGGGCCTGGGAGACCACTTCCCTCATGGGGCAAGGCCTGAACTCCTCCAGGAGGATGGGACGCCCCAGGGTGAGCAGGTCGTTCATCAGCTCGTTGAGCCGGCGGGTCTGTTCGGCGATGTGGGCCGTATACTCTGCGAACTCCGGTTGATGGCTCAGCTTTCTCTCCAGGGCTGTCACGATGGTGGAGATGGCGAAGAGGGGGTTTCTGACTTCGTGGGCAACACCGCCGGCGATCATTCCGATCGCTTCGAGGTTCTTGGCCCGCTCCAATCGCTGTAGCGATCTTTCGAGGGCCTCCTGGGCGCGTTCGCGCTCCTCCATCTCTGTTCTGAGCTGCGCGGTGCGCTCCATCACCTTCTGCTCCAGAGTGTCATTGAGCTGCCGCATCTCCTCCTGGATCCGCTCCAACTCGACGTTCTTCCGGACCGCCGTGTCGTAGGTGGAGAGCAGGAGATTCAGAATCTGGAGCCGCCCCGAGGTGATGAAATGGCGCTGGCCGGCGAAGACGATCTCCACGCCCATCTCGGCCCTGTCCTCGCTCTGCATGTGGCGGTTCAGGAGGATGTACTGGATCCGGACGAGCAGCTCCTCCTCCCGGTAGGGCTTGACGATGAAGTTGTCGGCCCCGCACTCCAGGCCCTTGAGAACATCCTGGGGATCCGAGAGCGAGGTCACCAGGAGGACGGGAACGCGCGTTCTCCCTCCGTCGGCCTTCAGGCTGCGGCAGAGCTCGTAGCCGTCCATCTCGGGCATGACGATGTCCGTGAGGACGATGTCGGGCTGGTGCGCGGCGGTCATCTCCAGCGCCTCGGCGCCGTTGCTGGCTTCGACCACGTTGTACCCGTTGGCCGAGAGGATATGCTCGAGCGCCTCGCGCTGGGTCGCGCTGTCCTCCACCACCAGAACGGTCGCCTTTACCGTGTCCTTCTGGGATGCCTTTGTCACGGTGACCTCCTCCTATCTGGCCGTCACCCCGTACCGGGGTGGGCGCTTACTCCGGCCCCGTGGAATCTTCATCCAAACCGCGCCCTTGGCCATTCGCCAGCCGGTTGAGAATGGCGATGATGCGCGCCGGCGAGGCGACGAGAGAGGCGCCGCCCAGGCGTACGGCCTCTCCGGGCATGCCGTTGACCACCGAGGAGGCCGCGTCCTGCGCGATGGTCACGGCGCCGCGGTCCTTCATGAGCCTCAGCTCGGCGGCCCCGTCGCGGCCCGTGCCCGAGAGCAGGATGCCCAGAGCGTCGCGGCCGACGGTGTCCGCGACCGACCGGAAGAGGCGAGCCACGGAAGGCCGGTGGCCCTCCTCCGCCTCCTCCCCCGAAAGGGCGAGGGTGCCATCCCTGCGCACCTCAAGATGGGCGCCGTCCGGCGCCACGTAGACGCGCCCCGCGGCCGGGATTTCGCCCTGTCGCGCCAGCCCCACGCGAAGGGCGCAGCCATCGGCCAGCCACTCGGCGAATCCGGGCGTGAAACCCGACGCCATGTGCTGAACCACGAGAATGGGCGCGGGGAAGCGTGCTGGAAGGGAACCCAGCATCTCTTTCAGCACCGGAGGGCCGCCCGTGGAGGCCCCGATGGCAACCAGCCTCACGCGCTCAAGGGCCGGAAGGGGTTCCGCCTCACCGCCGGCCGCATGGTTCGCGGAGGCCGGATGGGGCCGGTGGTTGGTCCATCGCTTGACGACCTTGACCTCGGACATGAGCTTGACGGTTTGCACGAGTTCGCGCGCCGAGGCCTCGTACCCGCTGTCCATCACGCCCGTCGGGCGCTGGACGGTGGCGAGCGCGCCCGCCTCCACGGCCCGAAAGGCCGTGGAGGCCTCTCCGAGGGTGGAACTGCCGCTGACGACGACGATGGGCGTCGGGTGGGTCTCCATGATGCGGCGCGTCGCCTCGAAGCCGTCCAGTTTGGGCATGTGGATGTCCATGGTGATCACGTCGGGCCTGAGCTTGGCGACGGCGCCGAGGGCCTCTTCACCGTCGCGCGCCACCCCGACGACGCGCAGATCGGGGTCGCCCCCGAGGATGGCCAGCAGGTGCTCCTGTACCGTCTGGGAATCTTCAACGACCAATACCCTGATCATGGCTGCTCCCTGGGCTCGTTCCCGGTCGTGCTCAAATCAGACGCTTCACAACCTCCAGCAGGTTGCTCTGATCGAAACTGCTCTTGACGAGGTAGGCGTTGGCGCCCACGTCGATGCCGCGCTCCCGGTCCTCGCGGGAATCCAGGGCGGTCACCAGGACTACGGGAAGGTCCGCCAGCTTGGCATCGGCGCGGACCCTGGCCGTGAGGTCGAAGCCGTTCATCCTCGGCATGTCCACGTCCGAGACGAGGAGGGCGACGGGCTCGGTCTTGAGGGTCGTGAGCGCATCCAGGCCGTCCACGGCCACCAGGACTTCGAACCCCGCCGATTCCAGGATGTTTCTCAGAAGGACGCGGGAGGTGATGGAGTCCTCCGCCACGAGAACGCGCGGCAGGTGGCGAGCTTTGTCCCGCGGGGCGGCCGAGGCCCTCGGCGTTGGCGCCGGGGCCCGCCCGGCGGACTCGAGGATCCGCGGCGGGTGCAGGACGGGCACCACCTCGCCGGAGGGGGTGACGGTGGCCCCGTTCACGTGACGGACACGGACCAGTTGCGGGCCGAGACCCTTGACAAGGACTTCCCGCTCGAAGAGCACCTCCTCCACCGCGAACGCCACTTTCCGTTCCCCGGCGGCCAGGACGACCGCATGGCCCTCCCGACGTCCGTTCGCGCCGTCATCCTGGGGCAGCCCGAGAACGGCCGCAAGGCTTGCGAGCGAGAGCACTTCACCAGCCAGCTCCAGGGTTTCTCTGTTCTCGACCGTCAGGACGGAGCCCTCCTCGATCCGGGCCACGCGCTCCACGGCGGCGGCGGGAATGGCGAGCGTCAGCCCTCCCGCCCTCACGAAGACCGCACGCACCGTGGCCAGGCCGAGGGGCACGACGATCCGGAAGGTGGTTCCCCGGCCCTCCGCCGTATCCATCGCGAGCGTGCCGCCCAGCCGCTCCACCTTCTCCCGGACGATGGCCAGGCCCAACCCCCTGCCCGACAGGCTGGTGATCATGGGGCTCGTGGAGAGGCCCGACTCGGCGATCAGCGCGAGCAGGGCCTGGCCTTCCAGCGCCTCGTCCGCCCCATCGGCCAGCAGGCCCGATTTGAGCGCGGCCGCCCTCACCTTGCCCCGGTCCACGCCGGCCCCGTCGTCCGACACGGCGATCTCCACCCGGCCGCCTTCAAGGCGCGCGGCGCGGATCGTGATCCTGGCCTTGGGCGGCTTGCCGAGACGCTCGCGCTCCACGGGCGGCTCCACCCCATGGTCGATGCAGTTGCGGACCATGTGGATGAGAGGGTCCTTCAGTTCCTCCAGCACCCGCCGGTCCATCTCCACGTCCCCTCCCGAGATCTCCAGGCCGGCCTGCTTCCCTCCGTCTCGCGCCAGGTCGCGGGCGAACTTCGGGAATCCCTCGAGCAGGGTGGAAAGCGGCAGGAGGAGGGCCTGCTCGACGTCCGCGAGGAACCGGCGCGCGAGCGTATCCAGGAGGCGGTGGTCCTGCTGGGCGGCCCTCGCCAAACCACCGAGCCGGGCCTCCCGCGCACCTTGAACCGTCTGGCTCCAGTCCAGGAAGTCGAGAATCGGCCTGATGGCCGGATGGAGGCCCTGGTCCCGCCGCAGCGCCCGGACGTGGGGCGAGAGCCGGGCCGATTCCCTCCGCCACTGCGACAGATCCGAGGCGGTCTGGCGCAGGTGCTCTGGATAGGGTCCCAGGGCAAGGCTCGCCGCGAGAAGCTCCTCCGCCTGGCGCATGAGCGATTCCAGCCGAGAGGTGGAGATTCGAACGGTCCGGGGAGACTCGGGCCCCGAAGGGGCCGCCGTCGTGGCGGCGGTCTGCGCCGGCGCCGGGATGGCCTTGGCGACAGCCGACGGCCCTTCCACGTGAGGCGAGGGTCCGGCCGTCGCCATCCCCTCCACCGCCTCCCCGGGGCCCCTCGCCCGAGTCACCGCGTCTGGCGCGGGCCTTGGCTCGGGGCTCCTGACCAGTTCCGCGATGACGTCAACCGTCCGGCGGAGAGTTTCGAGGAGTTCGGGAGAACAGGCCGTCTCGCCCCGCTTCAGGGCGGAGAAAACGTTCTCCACGGCGTGCGCGGACTCCTCGATGGCCGAGGCGCTGACGGTGCGTGCCGCCCCCTTCAGGCTGTGGGCCTCGCGGAAGGCCGTCTCCACGATCGCTAAGCGCTGGTCTTCGGTGGCACGCTCCAGGGAGACGAGCCCCTCCGAGAGAGCGCGCACGTGCTCCTCCGCTTCCGCCCGGAAGGTCTTCAGCAGTCGCGCGTGGAGATCGCCGTTCCTAGTGGTCATGCCGGCCTCGAGTGTTGCTCACGTCCTTTGGGTCTCCACCAAGGCACGCAGGTGGCGCCCCACCTCGGTCAGGCGCTGCGCGGCCTGTTCCGCCTGTTTGGTTCCGGCCACGTTCTGGCTGGTCGCTTGCTGAATGCTTCCCATGGCCAGAGCGACCTGGTCCATCCCGACGAGCTGCTGCTGGCTGGAGGCGGCGATCTGCGTGGCGGCCTGGGCCGACTCCGCGATGCTCTCCGCCAGGACGCTGATGGCCTGCCCCGCCTCCTGGGATTGACGAACGCCCGAGTCCACGGCCTTGCTGCCCTGCTCGGTGGCCATCACCGCCCCGCTCACGGCCTTCTGGATCTCCCCCAGGATGGCCCGAACCTGCGTCGTGGCCTGCTTGGACTGGTCCGCCAGGCTCTTCACCTCCTGGGCCACGACGGCGAAGCTCTTGCCCTGTTCGCCGGCCCTGGCCGCCTCGATGGCCGCGTTGACCGCCAGGAGGTTCGACTGGTCCGCCAAGTCGTTCACCGCGGCGATGATCTCCCCCACGGCCTGGCTCTGCTCGCTCAGCCTCACGATGCTCTCGGCGACCGTGGCCATCTGCTCCTGGATGTGGCGCATGCCGGCCACCACGCCATCGACCGCCTGCTTCCCGGCCTGCGACGCCTGGCTCGCGCGCTGGGCCGCCTCCGATACGAACTTCGCCTTCTGCTGGGAGAGGTGGGCCGTCTGCTTGACCTCTTCGACGGTGGTGCTCGTCTGGCTCACGGCGGTGGCCGTCTCCGCGGAGCTGGAGGCCACCTGGCTGGTCATGGCCAGGATCTCCGAGGCCGACGATGAGAGCTGGGCGACGCCCTCGCGCAACGAGCCCGAGATGCTCTTCGAAAACAGAAACCCGGCGACAACCAGCACCACGAAGGCAAGGATGGAACCACCTACCAGAAGCCGTTTGAGGGCCGCAGCGCTGGCATTGGCCTCCATCTCGCGCTGCCTAAGAAGCTGCGCTTCTTCGTCTTTCATGTCCTTGATCACGCTTCGGATCTGATCCATGAGGCGCTTTCCGGTTCCGGAAGCGACAAGCTGCCCGGCTTGGTCGAATCCTTTGGTCCGGCGCAGCACGATGGTCTCGCCGAGATGATTGATTCTCTGCTCGATCAGCGGAGCCAGCGTTTCGAGCCTGCGCACCTGGGACGGGTTGTCGGAGACCAAGCCGCGCAGGGTATCGGCCCGCCGGCGTACATCCTGGATCCCCGCGTTGTAAGGCTCCAGAAAGCTATCCACCCCCGTGATAATGAAGCCCCGCTCGCCCGTTTCCGCATCCTGCAGACTCGACAGGAGGGAGTCCAATTCGCCCAGGACCCGGTAGGTGTGAGTGACCCATGCCGATCTCGCCATGAAGTTCTCTGTGCTGATGTACGAGGGCACTGCCAGGGTGACGAGGGCGAGGAGAGCAAACCCAATGGCGGCACCAAATTTACTACTGATAGTCCACCGCATGTGTCTTCTCCTTAAGTTTCCGCTCCCGGGCGGGTCCTAGGCCTCCTACCGCACCGTCATCCGTTCGTCCTCGATCAGCCTCGCTCCGTCCAGAACGATCGTCCGGTCCGCGGTCACCCCCATTAGATACTCCCCTCGGAGATCCCCGAGGCCGGAGGGCACCGGCTGGATCTCGGACCGATTGAGCGTTCGAACGCCCAAGATGACATCGGCCAGCACGCCGAATTCCATGGACCCGGACCTAAGGACGAGGACCTTGTTGAGGTCGGTCAGACCTGGCGAAGGCAGATCGAAGAAGCGCTTGAGATCCAATACGGACAGGATCTGGCCGCGATGGTTGGCGAGGCCCAGGACGAAGGGCGGCACTCCCGGGAGGGGCGTGAGCGCCCTGAGGGGCCAGACCTCCCCCACGTGATGGACCTCGATGGCGTACTGCTCGCTGGCCAGGAGAAAGGTCAGGACCTCCATCATTTCGTCTTCGTGCGCCGCCGCTTGAGGCGGGCGGGCGAAGGCCTTGGTCCTGGCTCTTAAGAGGCGAAGCCTCTCCTCCCGGGGAGGCTTCCAGGCCTGCTGGAGCGCGGCCGAGGCCGATTGCAGGCGGGCGCGCACCTGAGACCAATCCGTCCCCGCTGGGGTGTTTGGGCCGTTCGCTCGACCGTCCGTGCCCACGCGCTACCCTCCTCCGCCTGGAGCGGCGGACACCGCTCGCGACCCGGCGACCACCGGATCCGCGAGGTCCATCAGCTCGAGAAGCCTGCCGGCGGTCAGGCCATCCGATTCGGGCAACATCTCCGAGGTCCGGAGTCCGGTCAGCAAGGCCCTGGCATTCCGCCGGTGCCTCAGGGCCTCGGACGCCTCGCCCCTGCGATGGGCCAGATAGCCCATCGTCCAGTGCGCGAGGACGAAGCCGGGCTCGATGTACATCGCCCGCCTCAGGGCATCGGCCGCTTCGTGCTCGCGGCCCTGTTCCATGAGGATCGTGGCGAGCAGATAGTGTGCTCCGGGCGCGAGTTTGTCCGCTCGGATGGCCCGCTCGCACCACGACCTGGCCTCCCCGAGTTCTCCAAGATTCGCGTAACACCGCGCACCCAGGAGCAGTTCGCGTGCGAGGAGACCGGCGCCTCGCGCCCCGAGGGAAAGCGCGTGGGCCGCTTCGCGGTACTGGCCGTCTCGGTAGAGCGACTCGATGGCCTCCAGGGACGGCGGCGGCGCGGGAGCAGGGCGAGGGACCGGCGGCTTCTCCGGGGGTTCATGGTTGAGTGGCGGGAGACTCGGCGCGACCGCCGCCAGGGGCTCCCAGGCGGGCGGACGCGCGGAGGGAGCGCCTTGGCGCGCGGCGCCCGTCCTCTTCTGGTGGAGGATCGCCTCGCCCGCATGCGCGCGCGCGAGGTCCTGGTGGTCTACCTGGGATACTTCGCAGGGGCTCACGGCGAGCCAGCCTCCCTCCACGAGCGCGCGGCTCAAACCGCCTACCACCTCCCCGGCCAGCGCCGGCCCGAAATACATGAGCACGTTCCGGCAGAGGATCAGGTCCATGGCGTTGGTCCCGTTGGCAAGGGAGGGATAGGCGTCCCTGGCGAGGTTGAGGGGCTGGAAGGTGACCCTCTCGCGGATGGTCCGGAGCAACTCGTACCGGCCTTTCGCGACTTGCCGGAAGAACGTCCTCCGCACATCCTCGGGCGTCCCCCGCAGGGACCATTCGCCGTAGACCGCGACCTCGGCCTTGCGGAGAGCCGCTGGATTGATGTCCGTGGCGAGGATGGACGGCCCGCGGCGGAGCTCCGGCGGCAGGAAGGTGTGGAGAAGGATGGCCAGCGAGTAGGGCTCCTCTCCCGACGCGCACCCCGCGCACCAGATGCGCGGGGGGCGCCCCTCGGCCGCGCGGGCCCGGACCAGCGAGGGAAGGATTTCCTCTCGAAGGGCCTGAAACAGGGCATCGTCTCGAAAAAAGTACGTCTCTCCCACCGTCAGATGGCCCGCGAGCGCCTCCATCTCGCCGCGCGACCAGGGACGGGAGATGAGGGCGCGGACGAGGGGGGCGGCGCCGGTGAACCCCATTTCCGGCGCCGCCGGTCCGAGCCTGTGGAAGAGGTCCTGCAGGCGGTCCTCCGGGAAGTGCAGGCCCAGATTCTCGCCGACGAGGCCGGCCATTTTCAGGATTTCGTCCGACCGAACGTCGTCAGCCATGTCTCACGGCCTCGATTCTTCGAGCGCGCGGTCCAGTTGGGCCGCCTCCTCCAGGGACAGGAACGCGTCGAGGTCGGAGATGAGCAGGAGGCCGTCCTCCAGGGCGACGATCCCTCTGACATAGTCCAGGCCGGGCACCACGTCCGTGGCGTCCCGAACTCTATCTGGCCCCACGGTAACCACGCCACCCACGCTGTCAACCAGCAGCCCCACGCGCCTGGACACGCATCGGGCCAGGATGATCCTGTCCTCCGGCTCGATCTCGCGCGAGGGCAGCCCCAACCGCTTGCGGACATCGATGAGCGCAATGACGTCGCCCGCGAGGTTCAGCACGCCAGATACGATCGGCGGCGCCTTCGGCAGGGGCGCCGCCTCGGCCGCACAGAGCACCCTCTCCACGCTGCCAAGTAGCAGCGCGTAAGCTTGTCTCGCTACCGAGAAAGACAACAGATGAACCGGCGCCTCGTCAGCCATGACCCTCCCGGGATCCGAGAAGCTGGCAAAACCTAAACGAAATGTACATTGCTTGGCGACGATGCGCAACCGCAAAAGGAAAGGGGCCCGAAGGCCCCTTTCGTTTGGATGACTGGAAGGATCGTTCAGTCGCGAACGACGCGCACCTGCTCAGCCTGGGGACCCTTGGGGCCCTGGGTGACCTCCAGCGTGACCTTCTGGCCCTCCTGGAGGGTCTTGAAGCCGGTGCCTTCGATGGCGGTGTGATGGACGAAGGCGTCCTTGCCGCCCTCGACCGTGATGAAGCCGTAGCCCTTCTTCTCGTCAAACCATTTTACGATGCCGTTTACCACACTGTACTCCTACACTACCTTGTCCGTTGCGGACCACTCTCCAACAAACTACTTGCCGAAGGGTGCATAGACAATATACCGCAGTGCGGAGGCAAATGCAAGCTTGGCCGGTTTCCCCAATTCCGCGATAGCGGCTCAACGCCTGCGTAGGAGCGGCGCCTCGCCGCGAACCGGGTGACCCTGCGACCAGGATGCGGTGCCCGCGTACGGTCCGTCGCGCCGGGGGCGGCGCTCCTACGAGTGCAATTCCATCGCGGAATTTGGGGGTTTCCCCGGCCTTACGCCCCCGAGGTGGCCCGTGGCCACGCCCCGCCGAGACCTTCCCGCGAATACAGAGCGGCATACTCCCCAAGCCCCACCACCTTATGCGCCTTCACTTATGCCCCTCTGTATAGAAAAGACGGCCCACGAGCTGTGCTACACTCTAAAAAACGAGGGAGCGGCAGACCCATGGCGGCCGGCAAGCTCGGCGTCTACGACTTGCTCGAAGAGATCGGAAGGGGGGGCATGGCCACGGTCTACCGGGCCTACCACCCTCCCACCGACCGCGTCGTCGCCATCAAGGTGCTGCAGCACGGCTTTGCGGGGGACCCAGAGGTTATGGCCCGGTTCCAGCGCGAGGCCCGCCTGGTGGCCCGGCTGGAGCACCCCCACCTCCTGCCCGTCTACGATTTCGACGGGGAGCACGAGCCGCCGTACATCGTCATGAGGTATGTGGGGACCGGCACCCTCAAACAGCTCCTGCGCCGCGGACGCCTCCCACCTCAAGGGGCGGCGCAGGTGATCACGCAGGTGGCCTCGGCGCTGGACTACGCGCACCGGCAGGGAGTGGTGCATCGGGACATCAAGCCCTCCAATATCATGGTGGACGAGGAAGGGAATGCCTTTCTCGGGGACTTCGGGCTGGCCAGGCCGGCGCGGCCGCCTGGGGCCACCGGGCTGACGCTTCCAGGGACCGTCCTGGGGACCCCGGGTTACATGGCCCCCGAACAGGCCGTAGGAGCGGGCGACCTGGACCAGCGTGCGGACATCTACTCATTGGGCGTCGTCCTCTTCGAGCTGCTGACGGGAGAGCTCCCCTACAAGGGAGACACGCCCGTCAGCGTGGCCATGGCGCGCGTGAACGAGCCCATTCCGAGGGTCACGGACCTCGCCCCCGGCCTTCCGGCGGCCGTGGATCAGGTCCTGGCCGCCGCCATGGCCAAAGATCCGAAGCACAGGATTCAGTCTGCAGGCGAGTTCGCGAAGGGCGTCGCGGAGGCGCTCGGAGCGGATTCGGCCAGCGGGCCCCTGCGCCTCGTGACCCCCGCCCTCGAATCCATCAACACGCTGCTCAGAGAGCGGGAAGAGCGGGACGACGTGGTGCGCCGCGGCGTGGAGCGGCCCAAGTCCGGACGGTCTAGCGGCCCGCGCCCCGATTCCGGGATCACCCCCAGCGAGCAAACCAAACAGGTCACCGCCCTCTTCGTCAATATCGCGGAACTCGCGGAATGGCTCGTGGCCGAGGATCCGCAGGGGGCGAAGGACCGGCTGGAGGCCTTTTGGACTCGTCTGGAGGCGGTCGTCGCGGAGTGGGGGGGCTCGGTGGAGGCCCGCACCCACGATACCATGCTGGCCCTATGGGGCGCAGTAACCTCGCGGGAGGACAATCCCGAAAGGGCCGTGGCCGCGGCCATCGCCATCCGGGATACGACCCGGGATCAGGCCTGGGGCGAGGGCCCGGTGCCCATGCAGGCCGCCGTGACCACGGGCCCCGTGCTCCTCACGCCGAGAGAACTGCCCGGGTGTTACGCGGCCACGGGGACGACCATCAGCCTGGTGCGCAGGCTGGAGAGGACCGCTCCCCCGGGCGGCATCGTTCTGGGACACGATGCCTATCGCCACGTCCGCGGGGTTGTGGAGGTGGCACCCTTCGACTCCATCCGGTTGAGGGAGAGAAGGGACTCCCTCGAGACCTACCTCGTCCAGCAGATCAAGCCCAAGCCCTTCCGCCTCGCCTCGCGCGGCATCGAGGGGGTGGAGACCCGCATGGTCGGACGGACCGACGAACTGGCCATCCTTCGTCGTGCTTTTCAGGAGGCTACGGCAGGGCAGGGGGTCCGGGCGGTCACCGTCCTGGGGGCGCCGGGGATGGGCAAATCCCGCCTGCTCTATGAGTTCACCCAGTGGGTGGAACTGGAACCGAAGGAGGTCTGGCTGTTCCGCGCCCGGGCCACCCGCGAGATGGCCCAGCGGCCCTACATCCTCTTGAGGACGCTCCTGGCCGTGCGGTTTGACGTGCAGGCCCCGGACGGTCCTGCGGAGGTGTACGCCAAACTGGAGCGGGGCGTGGCGGACCTGATGGCTACCGCCGAGCCCGACGCCATCGGCGAGACCGTCGGCTTCCTGTCAGAGCTGCTGGGGGCCGCCGCGGAGGAGACCTCCCGCGGGCCGTCCACCCGCTCGGAGGGGCGCCAGTTCCGGAAGCGCGTAACCCGGACCATCGGGAGCCTCCTGCGCCACGCCTGCAACCGCCATCCGGTCCTGATCGAGCTGGCCGACCTCCACTGGGCGGACGACCCCTCCCTGAACGTGCTGAACGATCTGCTGGCCAGGAACGCGGACCTGCCCCTGCTCCTCGTGGCCCTTGCAAGGCCGGAACTTCTCGAACGCCGTCCCGCCTGGGACGAGGCCTGGCCTGGCCGCCAGCGCATCGATCTGGCGCCGCTCACGAGGCAGGAGTGCGGGGCCCTCGTGGACGAGATCCTCCAGAAGGTCGAGGAGGTGCCCTCCGAGCTGCGTCGGCTGGTGGTGGATCGCGCGGAGGGGAATCCCTACTACGTCGAAGAGCTGCTGAAGGTGCTGTTGGAAGAGGAGGTGGTTCTCAAGGGCGAGCAGCGATGGCGGATCGACCTCTCCCGTTTGAGGGGGCTCGATGTCCCCGCGACGCTCACGGGGCTCCTGCAGGTGAGGCTGGACATGCTCCAGCCCGATGAGAGGATCGTTCTGCAAAGGGCCTCGGTCGTGGGGCGGCACTTCTGGGAGGGGGCCGTGCAGGCCATCGAGGAGGCGGACGGGATCACGGCCGACGCGATCACCGCCCTGAGGGCCGTGGCTTCCAAGGGGCTGATTCACGAGCGGGAGACCTCGGTCTTCGAGGGCACGCGCGAGTTCCTTTTCGCGAGCAACATGTTCCGGGACGTGGTGGCCGGCTCCATCCCAAGCCGACAGAAGCGCGGCTATCACGCGGGCGTGGCGCGGTGGCTGGAAACCGCGGCGGGGGCGCGGTTTGCGGAGTTCGCCTCGGTGGCCGCCGGGCATTTCGACTTGGCGGGCGTCCCCGGGGAGGCAAGCCGGTGCTACGCCCTGGCGGGGGAGCAGGCTGTTCGCGTGAGCGCGTATGGAGACGCCGCTGGTTTCTGGAGGCGCGCCCTGGATCTGTTGCCCGAGGGCCCCGATGGGCCCCCCCAGAGGGCGCGGCTGGAGTTGCTGCTCGGAGAGGCGCTCTGGCACCTGGGCGTGCACGCCGAAGCCCGCCTCCATTTTGAGGAAGCTCTGGCCGGCTCGGTGACGGCGGTCAATCGGCCGCTGCAGGCAAGGGCCCTCTTCGGTCTCGCGCAAGTGGCCCTCAGCCTAGGCGAGGTGGACACCGCCCAGGCCCGTTTCGAGCAGAGCCTGGATGCCGCCGACGTGGAGGACCGCGCCTCGCAGGGGCAGGCCCTTCTCGGCCTCGGCGAAGTGGCCTGGAGGCGGGGCGAGTACGGGGATGCCCTGGGACGCCTGGAGGCGAGCCTCATGCTGGCCCGGGAGGAGGGCGATCGGCCCCAGGAGCTGGCCGTCCTCAGCCGCCTGGGTTCGCTCTCGCACTCCTCCGGTGATTTTCAGGAGGCCCGGCGGCGCCTGGAGGAGTGCCGGGCCGTCTCCCTCGAACTGGGCAGTCGGGACCGTCTGGCCGACGCCCTGAACGGGCTGGGCGAGGTGCTCAGGCACCAGGGTGAAGTGGATGGCGCTGCCGCGCTCTTCGAGGAGGCGCTCGCGCTGGCCCGGGCGACGGGCCTGCACAGCGAGGGCCTGCAGGCGCTCCTCAACCTTGGGTTTGTGCGGGTCGAGAGGGGCGCATACGTGGAGGCTGAAGAGCTGCTGCGGGAGGCGTTGCGGCTGGCGCGCGCCAGCGGAGAGGCCCAGCCGCAATTGCGCGCCGTGGTGGGATTCGCCTGGCTCAAGGCGGCAGGAGGCGAAGCGCCAGCGGCGGCCGAGTTGCTCGGCGTGGCCCTAACGCACCCCTCCTCGGATGCCCTGGTCCGCGAGTACGCGGGACCCGTTCTCGCCGCGGCGGGGCTTCGAGCCGAGGATGTCCCTAAGACGAGCGCTCCGCTCGCCAGCGTCGTGGCCGCCTGCCTCGGAGAGCCGGAAGAGATGGGCTGAGTCAGAGTTCTATCTGGGCTCCCATCTCGACCACCCGATTCACCGGAATGTCGAAGTAGGTGGTGGCCCGCTGGGCGTTGCGCGACATGAAGGCGAAGAGGTGTTCGCGCCAGGCGGCCATACCCGGCCGCCCCGTGGGCACGAGCGTTTCGCGCCCGAGGAAGAAGGTGGTCTTCATCATCTCGAACTGGAGCCCCCGCGCCTGAGCGGCGGCCAGCAGTTTGGGGATATTGGGCGTCTCCATGAAGCCGTAGCGGGCCACCAGCCGATAGATTCCGCACCCCAGGTCGGTGAGCGTCAAACGCTGTTTCGGGGTGACGTGGGGGATCTCCTCCGTCACCACCGTCAGCAGGGCCACCCGCTCGTGGAGAACCTGGTTGTGCTTGAGGTTGTGGAGCAGGGCCGGGGGAACCCCCTCGGGGCTGCCCGTCATGAACACGGCCGTGCCCGGCACCCGGAGGGGCGGCCTCCGCTTCAAGTCCTCCAGGAACAACTCCATGGGTAGGCTTTCCTCGAGGAGGCGCCGGGCCAGGATGCTCCTGCCCCGCTTCCAGGTGGCCATGATCGTGTAGACGAGCGCGGCCACCAGCAGGGGGAACCAGCCGCCGTGCTCCACCTTGATGATGTTCGCCCCGAAGAAGGAGAGGTCCACCACGAGGAACCCCGCCGCGGTGGGTCCGGCGATCCACTGCCTCCATCCCCACTGTTCGTGGGCCACCACGTAGAAGAGCAGGGTGGTGATGACCATGGTTGTGGTCACGGCCACGCCGTACGCCGCCGCCAGGTTCGCGGAGCTGCGGAACCCCAGAACCAGCGCGATGGTGGCGAGCATGAGGGCCCAGTTGACGGCAGGGACGTAGATCTGGCCGATCTCCTCGGAGGAGGTGTGACGGATGAGAAGCCGCGGGCTGAATCCCAGTTGCACCGCTTGGCGGGTCAGGGAGAAAGAGCCGGAGATGACCGCCTGCGAAGCGATGATGGTGGCGACGGTGGCCAGGCACACCAGGGGAAGGGCAGCCCATCCCGGCGCGAGGAGGAAGAAGGGGTTGCGCTCCGCCGAGGGGTCGCGGATGAGGAGGGCCCCCTGACCGAAGTAGTTGAGGAGGAGCGAGGGCAGCACCAGCGAGAACCAGGTGAAGCGGATGGGTCCCCTTCCGAAGTGGCCCATGTCGGCGTAGAGGGCCTCCCCTCCGGTCACCGCGAGAAAAACGGCTCCCAGCATCAGGAACCCGTGCACGCGGTTGTCCACGAAGAAACGCAGGGCGTGATAGGGGTTCACGGCCGCCAGGATGGCCGGTTCCAACCACATGCCCCGAATCCCCAGGAGGGCGAGGGTGATGAACCAGATCAGCATCACCGGCCCGAAGAGGACGCCCACACCGGTGGTGCCCCGCCGCTGGAGCAGAAAAAGGCCCACGAGGAGGACGACGGTGATGGGGATGACGAAGGGGGTGAGGTGAAGGTGGGTGACCTCCAGCCCCTCCACGGCGGAGAGCACGGAGATGGCGGGGGTGATGATGCCGTCCCCGTACAGGAGTGCCGCCCCGAAGAGGCCCAGGGTCACCAGGATCATGCCGCGGCGGCGCGCGCTTCCCGCTTGAGCGGGCCTGGCCAGGGCCATGAGGGCTAGTATCCCTCCCTCCCCGTTGTTGTCGGCTCTCAGGATGAAGACCAGGTATTTGACCGAGATGATCAGGACGAGCGCCCAAAAGATGAGCGAGAGAGCCCCCAGCACGTTCTGGGGGGTGGTCTCAACGGCGTAGTCGGGGCCGAAGCAGACGCGCAGAGCATAGAGAGGGCTGGTGCCGATGTCGCCGAATACGATGCCCAGGGCCGCCAGCGATAGGAAGATCAGGTGCCTCCGGCCGCCATTGCCCTGGCCGCCCCCCGGAGCGGCGGAGCGCCGTCCGCTATCGTATGCGGAGTGTCTTCCGCCGGTTGCTCTCCCGCCTGCCACTTCCCCCACCAGCCTCCGTGCGATGCCGATTCTATCACGGTCCGGAAGGGCCGCCGGAACTTAGGACCAGCGCATAAATAACTTAACGTTTTCGCATCCCATCTTCGCGCGATCTTGACGCGATTCTCGATCGCAAAATCCTCAACGTAGTCTTCAACTACGCCTGCGGTTTTGCTCCCTCCAATCGCGCCAATCTCACACGAATCTGGGCGCGAATTCCGTTAACCTATTCCTGCGCGGGTCCTTACCTGCGCCCGGCCGGGTCCTGCCGGTAGCAGGCGCTCAGCGCCGACCCAAATTCCGCGATAGCGGCTCAACGCACTAGGAGCGGCGCCTCGCCGCGAACCGGGTGACCCTGCGACCGGGATGCGGTGCCCGCGTACGGTCCGTCGCGCCGGGGGCGGCGCTCCTACGAGTGCAATTCCATCGCGGAATTTGGGGCCGATCTCCCGTTCGAAGGACCCGGCGATCTCGGGCATCATGAAGATTTCGGGGGCATCGCCGCCGCCGCGGCGGAGTCGGCAGAGACCACGCCCACGTTCAACACGACGTCGTACGCTCGCCACCCTTCCCTTTCAGTCTGCGAAATAGGCTCAGGGGAAAGCCGTGGCGTGCGGGCCGAACAGTCGCTGAAGCAGCTCCAGGTCTCCCATGGACGAAGCCGTGTATTCGGCGCCGATCTCCACCCCGTCCATCTCCGCGCGTTCATAAACGACGCGGGCCTGCACCGTCACCACCGCTTCGGCGACGGGGATTTGCAGTTCGAGGGGCGTGCCCACGCCCAGGGGAACGGGGTAAATGAAGCTGAGGCCTCCCAGGCCCAGCTCGCGCGTCGCGGCGGGCCATTCGTGCCCTCCTGGAAGGAGCTTCTTGACGGTGATCCGCACATCCTGGGTGAGTCGCGGAAAGTGCCGCTTCTCCTCGATCGCGTCCTTCATTCGAGTCCCTCTCCGTTGATTACGATGAATTGTAGCTCCTGCGCCGCCTTCCGTGCAAACAGAAGGCTGCGCCCTCGGCTCCCGCAGGCCCGAGAGGCGGCTCGCGCCATTGGGCGGTCAGGGAGAGAACACGGCACCGGGATACTTCTACCGGGCAAGATAGTGCTTCGACCCCGATCCCGCGATGGGAGCCGAAATGGCGGTGCAAATCCCTATGGATCTAGCTGATCGGCATAGCCGCACAGCCACCTGCCAAGGGATTGGGGGCATTCGACCCCGGACTTGATCCGGGGGAAGAATGCGCCAAGGGTGGGGTGAGGCTCCGCGGGCTTTGCCCGCGGAGCGGGGAGGGAACGGCCCTCCCCGTTCAGGAGACAAAGCCTTTCCCCCGTGAGCCACCCGCATCGCCGAAGGAAGGACCATTCGATCGCGGAATTTGGGTTCGAGGGATGGTGCCGAGGGGTTGCAGTGATTTCCGGGATCAGGCCTCGTCGATGGTGCGCGTGATCTGCTGAAGCAGCTCGAGGTCGGGGAGGGGAATCGAGAAGAACTCCACGCCGACCTCGTAGGTGTTGCCCTGGACCTTCCTCTCCGATGCCACGATGCCCCGGGCGGAAATGATCCTGCCGGCGACGCTGAAGCGCAGCTCCACGGGCGTGCCTTCCCCCAACGGGCCTTCGTGTTCGACCATGCACCCCCCCAGGCTCATCACCCGCGCGGTGGCCAGGCCGGTGAACAGCTCCGGGTCGAGGCGTTTTACCAGCGCAGGGTACTCGGACCTGATCCTGGGATAGCGCCGCTGCTTCTTGAACTCCTCGGACATCGCCCGCCTCCGAATCCGCCCCAACTCTATCCGAAGGCCTGCCGATCGGCAAGTCCCTCACCGGACGATCCGCCGGCGCGCGGACCTACCCCGGCCACACGATCTGATTCAGGACGTTTTGGAGCCGCCGCAGGCTTTCCGTGTAGCGAGCGAAATAGGACCGTGCCGCGGCATCCAGGAAGCCGCGTCCGAAGACCGGATTGGCCCTCATGAGACCTCCGAGTTCGCCCGCCTCGATGGCCAGGACCTCGCAAGGTCCGGCGCATTTGGCCGAGGTCGTGTAGCGGGCCGAGCCCAGAAGCGGCGAGAGTCCGAACAGTTCGCCCGCGCCGATTTGGCCGGCAACCACGCTGTACTCCCCGGTGGCCGTCGGTATCCAGAGGCGGACCCGGCCCTCCAGCAGAAGGAACACGTGCGTCCCCCTGGCGTCGTGTTCGAAAATCACGTGCTCCTTGGCGCACGAGCGCAGATCGGAGGCCCCCGCCAAGACCTCGGCCTCGGAAGAGGTCAATCCCTGAAACAGTTCGTGCTTTTTCAGGATCTGCACCGCATTCATCGCAACCTCCCGCGGGGCCGTTGGAGCTCCCGCTTCAGAGTGCCTACCCTTGTTTGGAAATATCGCCCCTCCCAGCGGCGGGTGCAAGCCAAGCGGCGGCGGGCCCAGAGCGGGGCCGCGCCGGTTCCCCGAGAGGTGCTGGTCGCCCCACAGGGAACACTCGAGAATGGCCGGGCCCTTTGGATGGGGGCTATCCTCTTGCTCCATTTCACCCAGTACGCCGCGATGCTCGGCCCGTCCCGCTTTGCCATTTGGCGCCGGCGGGCGTATAATCCAGCCTCGTTTTCGGGGGAACTCGATCATACCAGCGGCATAAGGAGAGGTGAATGGCCCGGGCGATGACATTCTACAGTACAACGGTCGGGAAAAAGGTGGTCATGGCCGCCACGGGAGTCCTGCTCGTGCTGTTTATCGTTGGGCACATGCTGGGCAACCTCCAGATTTTCGAAGGGCCGGAACGGCTCAACGCCTACGCGCATTTCCTCAAGAGTACGGGGGAACTGCTCTGGGGCGTCCGGATCGTGATGCTGGCGGCGATCATCCTGCACATCCTGGCGGCCGCGCAGATCACGATTGCCAACTGGAAGGCCCGCCCCATCGGCTACGCGATGAAGAAGGACGTCGAGACGGGGTATGCGGCCCGCACCATGATCGTGAGCGGGCCGCTGATCTTGCTCTACGTCATCTACCACCTGATGATGTTCACCTTCCTCCAGACCCCCCAAGGCCTAAGCGATACGGACGTCTACGGCAACGTGGTGAAGGCCTTCCAGCAGCCGGGCATCTCGGCCGTCTACATCGTGGCGCTGCTGGTGCTGGGGTTCCACCTCTACCACGGGATCTGGAGCATGCTCCAGACGCTCGGCGTCAACCACCCCAAGTACAACCGGCTTCGGCGGATCGGAGCGTGCGTACTGGCGGTGCTCATCGCCGCCGGGTACCTCTCCATTCCCGTGTCGGTTCTGCTGGGCATCGTGCACTGAGCGGAGGGAAAAGCCATGGATCTGAATAGCAAGGTGCCTTCGGGCCCGATCGAGAAGAAGTGGGAGAAGCACCGCTTCGACATGAAGCTGGTGAACCCCTCCAACAAGCGCAAGTACAAGATCATCGTCGTGGGAACCGGCCTCGCGGGCGGAGCCGCCGCAGCGAGCCTGGGCCAGCTCGGTTACGAGGTGGAGGCGTTCTGCTACCAGGATAGCGCCCGGCGGGCCCACAGCATCGCGGCCCAGGGCGGCATCAACGCGGCCAAGAACTACCAGAACGACGGCGACAGCGTCTTCCGGCTCTTCTACGACACCGTGAAGGGGGGCGATTTCCGCTCGCGCGAGGCGAACGTCTACCGCCTGGCCGAGGTGAGCAACGGCATCATCGACCAGTGCGTGGCCCTCGGCGTGCCCTTCGCCCGCGAGTACAGCGGCTACTTGGCGAACCGCTCCTTCGGCGGCGCGCAGGTGTCCCGCACCTTCTACGCCCGGGGCCAGACGGGGCAGCAGCTCCTCCTTGGAGCTTACGCCGCGCTGAGCCGAGAGGTGGCCCTGGGCTCCGTGAAGATGTTCCCGCGCCACGAGATGCTAGAGCTGGTCGTCATCGACGGCCACGCCAAGGGCATCGTCGTGCGCGACATGGTCACGGGGACCATCAGCTCCCACGTGGCCGACACGGTGATCCTTGCCACGGGCGGATATAGCAACGTCTTCTACCTCTCGACCAACGCCAAAGGCTGCAACACCACGGCCATCTGGCGCGCCCACCGGAAGGGTGCCCTATTCGCCAACCCCTGCTACACGCAGATTCACCCCACGTGCATCCCCGTGGCGGGCGAGCACCAGAGCAAGCTCACGCTCATGAGCGAGTCCCTGCGCAACGACGGCCGCGTGTGGGTGCCCAAGAAGGCCGGTGATCAGCGCAAGCCGTGGGAGATCCCCGAGGACGACCGGGACTACTACCTGGAACGCATCTATCCCAGCTACGGCAACCTTGCACCTCGGGATGTCTCCTCCCGCGCGGCCAAGCGCATGTGCGACGAGGGAAGGGGAGTGGGCCCCGGCGGCCGAGGGGTCTACCTGGACCTCTTCGATGCCATGGACCGCCTCGGCAGAGACGTCATCGCGGCCCGCTACGGAAATCTCTTCGAGATGTACGAGCGCATCACCGGCGAGGATCCGTGGAAGTGGCCCATGCGCATCTACCCGGCCGTTCACTACACCATGGGCGGGCTCTGGGTGGACTACAACCTCATGAGCAACCTGGACGGCCTGCACGTGCTGGGCGAGGCCAACTTCTCCGACCACGGCGCCAACCGCCTGGGCGCCAGCGCTCTCATGCAGGGCCTGGCCGACGGGTACTTCGTCATTCCCTACACCATCGCCGACTACCTGACCAAGGTAAAGCCGGGGTCGCGGCCCAGCGTGGACCATCCCGCGTTCAAGGAAGCCGAGCGCGAGGTCGAGGCCAGGACGAAGAAGCTCCTGAGCATCGGCGGCACCAAGACCGTGGACGAGTTCCACAAGGAGCTCGGCCAGGTCATGTGGGAGTACGTGGGCATGGGGCGCAACGAGGCGGGGCTGAAGACGGCCCTCCAGAAGATCCCCCAGATCCGCGAGCGGTTCTGGAAAGAGGTCCGCGTGCCCGGCTCCGGCGCCGACCTGAATCAGGAGCTGGAAAAGGCCGGGCGCGTGGCGGACTTCCTGGAAATGGGCGAGCTGCTGGCCTACGACGCGCTCATGCGCGACGAATCCTGCGGAGCCCACTTCCGCGAGGAACACCAAACCCCCGACGGCGAGGCCCTGCGCAACGACGAGAAGTACGCCTACGTCGCGGCGTGGGAGTACAAGGGCGAGGGCAAGAGCCCCGAGCTGCACAAGGAGCCCCTCGAATTCGAGAACGTGCACCTGGCACAGCGGAGCTACAAATGAAGCTGACGTTGAAGATTTGGCGGCAGGAGAGCCCGGAGGACAAGGGCCGGCTGGTTTCATACGAAATGGACGGCGTGGCCGAGGACACCTCCTTTCTCGAACTTCTGGACATCCTGAACCAGCGCCTCATCAAGAAGGGCGAGCACCCCGTCACCTTCGACCACGACTGCCGCGAGGGGATCTGCGGCTCCTGCGGCTTCATGATTTCGGGCATCGCGCACGGGCCGCAGAAGCTCACCACCACGTGCCAGCTCTTCATGCGCCAGTTCAAGGACGGCGACACCATCGTGGCGGAACCGTTCCGCTCGCGGGCTTTCCCGGTGATCAAGGACCTGGTGGTGGACCGGAGCGCCCTGGACAAAATCGTCCAGGCGGGCGGGTTCATCTCCGCCCGCACGGGGTCCGGCCCCGACGGCAACGCCATCCCCATTTCGAAGGAGAAGGCGGACCGCTCGATGGACGCCGCTGCCTGCATCGGCTGCGGTGCCTGCGTGGCGGCCTGCCCCAACGGCTCGGCCATGCTCTTCACGGCGGCCAAGATCAGCCACCTCGGCCTGCTGCCGCAGGGCCAGCCGGAGCGCAAGCAGCGGGCCCTGCGCATGGTCGCCAAGATGCAGGAGCTGGGTTTCGGGGCCTGCTCCAACCACGGCGAATGCGAAGCGGTCTGCCCCAAGGGTATCAGCATCGACTTCATCGCCCGCCTCAACCGGGACTACATGGTCGCCAGCGCCCTGGAGACCGTGGAGCCCGTGAAGAAGGTCTGAAGCCGATGACCACCGGCTCTCGCTCCAGGCCGATGCCGAATCGCAGGCGTACCGCCTGCTCGATGGCCGAGGCGAGAGCCAGCAGGTCGGCCGCGCTGCCTCCCCGGTTCACGAGGGCGAGGGCGTGCTTGGTCGAGATGCCCGCTCCGCCCCCGCTGAATCCCTTGGGAAAGCCGGAGTGCTCGACGAGCCAGGCGGCGGGCACTTTGACTCCCCCTGGCGCGGGGAACGAAGGGATGGGTCCGTGTTCCGCTCGGAGCCTGTCAAAGTCCCCCTCGGTCAGCACGGGGTTCAGGAAGAAGGAGCCGGCGGAGCGGCTCTCGGGCTCGGCGGGATCGATCACCATGGCCTTGCTCCGCCTGAGCGACAGCACGGCATCCCTCACCGCCTGGAGGGCGGAGCGGTGGTCGGCCGGAGGACGTGGCTTGGCGAGGACTTCGGCCAGCTCGGGGTAACGGGACTCGTCCGGGGCCCCCTCGCTCAGGCGCAGGGTCACGCCGAGGACGATGAGGCGATCTCGGTCCGCGGCCTTGAATCGGCTCGTGCGGTAGCCGAAGCCGCACTCGGAGCGGGGAATGTTCACCGTTTTCAGGGTGGACCGATCGAGACAGGTCACGGAGAGAAGGGTCTGAGCGACCTCCTGTCCGTAAGCCCCGATGTTTTGGATGGGTGCCGCCCCGACGGTACCGGGAATGCCGGAGAGGCACTCCAGACCGCGAAGCCCCCGCTCGAGGCAGGCCGCCACGAGGCCGTCCCAGGACTCGCCCGCGCCGGCCGTGACGAACGTCCACTCGCCCTTCCGGCGGAAGGCCAGCCCTCCAATCTCCATTTTGAGCACCAGCCCCGGAAAGCCCTCGTCGGCCACGACGACGTTGCTTCCTCCGCCGAGGACGGCGAGGGGCCAGCCGCGTTCTCCGGCGAGGCGCACCCCGGCGGCCACGCTCTCGACCGAGGGACAGGGCAGGAGATGGCGGGCGGGTCCGCCGAGGCCTAGCGTCGTGAGAGGGGCGAGGGGGACGCCGGTTCGAAGGCCGGCGAGGCTCATGGCGGTGAGGTGGGCGGGAGGCCGCCCCAGGCCTGGATGGGAAGGACCCCGAGCCGGCTGTCCTTGAGGGCTCGGATACCCTCCACCGCGGCCCGGGCCCCCTCGACCGTCGTGATGCACGGTACGCCCATGGCGATGGCGGCGCACCGGATGGCGGCCTCGTCGTACTGGCTCTTCCGTCCCAGCGGCGTGTTGATGACCAGGTGCAGGGTCCCGGCCTTGAGCAGGTCCAAGGCGTCCGGCTTCCCCTCGCCCACCTTGAAGGCCAGCCCGGCGGGGACGGCGTTGGCATCGAGGAAGGCGCGCGTGCCCTTGGTGGCCGCCAGCACGAAGCCGGCCTCGGCGAGGCCCTTCGCGACGGGAAGAAAGGCCCGCTTGTCCTGGTCGCGGACGCTCACGAAGACGGCACCGCCGGTGGGGAGGGGAACGCCGGCGCCGGCGAGGGCCTTGGCGAAGGCCTGTCCGAATCCCGGCGAGACCCCCATGACCTCGCCCGTGGACTTCATCTCCGGCCCGAGCACCGGATCCTCGCCCAGGAGCCTCGCGAAGGGGAAGACGCTGGCCTTCACGAAGACGAGGGGGGAGTCGGTGGGGATCGCATCGAGCCCGCTCAATTCGGGCATCTCGGCGATGCGGCGGCCGGCCATGATGCGCGCCGCCAGCCGGGCGAAGGGGATGCGCCGCGCCTTGGAGAGGAATGGGACGGTGCGCGAGACCCGGGGGTTCACCTCCAGGACGAAGAGACCGTCGGCGTTGTAGGCGAACTGGAGATTGAGCATGCCCACCACGCCGAGCTCGATGGCCACGCGGCGCGTGACCTCCTCCGCCTCGTGCAGGATGGCCGCGGGGATCGTCCGGGGCGGAAAGACCTGCGAAGAGTCGCCCGAGTGGATGCCGGCCTTCTCGACGTGTTCCAGGATGCCGGCCAGGACCACCTCCTCGCGGTCGCAGAGGGCGTCCACGTCGAGCTCCACCGCCTCCTGCAGGAAGGTGTCCAACAGGAGCGGGTGGTCCTCGCTGACCTCCACGGCCTGGGCGAGGTACTGGTCCAGGTGGTCCGGCCCCGTGCAGAGGGCCATGCCCTGGCCGCCGAGCACGTAGGAGGGGCGGACCATGAGCGGGAAGCCCAGCTCGCGCGCCCGCCGGTGGGCCTCCTCCAGGCTCCGCGCCGTGGTGCCCCTGGGGGCGCGCAGTTCGAGGCGGGTGCAGAGCGAGGCGAACTCCCCTCGGTCCTCGGCCCTGTGGATGGCGGTGGGAGAGGTGCCCCAGAGGGGATAACCGAGGCGGTCGAGCTCCCGGGCCAGCTTGAGGGGCGTCTGGCCCCCGAAGGTGAGGATCACCCCGTCGGGCCGCTCTCTGTCCAGGATGGCCTTCACGTCCTCCAGGGTGACCGGCTCGAAGTAGAGCCTGTGGGCCGTGTCGAAGTCGGTGGAGACGGTCTCGGGGTTGCAGTTCACCATCACCGTCTCGTAGCCCTCGTCCTTCAGGCCGAAGACGGCCTGGCAGCAGCAGTAGTCGAATTCGATGCCCTGGCCCACGCGGTTCGGGCCGCTTCCTACCACGACCACCTTGGGGACCGCTCGGGGTTCGCTCTCGTTGGTCCCGGAGTAGGAGCTGTAGAAGTAGGGGGTTTTGGCCTCGAATTCCGCGGCGCACGTGTCCACGCCCAGGTAGACGGGGGTGAGCCCCAGCTCCTCGCGGCGGGTCCGCACGCGCTCCTCGCTCTCGCCCCAGACCTTGCACAGACGCCGGTCCGCGAAACCCTCCACCTTGGCCCTCCGGAAGAGGTCCGCGGGGCAGTCGTGCAGGCCGAAGAAGCGCAGGCGGTTCTCGGTGGCCACCAGAGACGCCATCTGGATGAGGAACCAGGGGTCGATCCCGGAGAGTTCCGACACCTCCTCCACGGGCAGCCCGTGCTGGAAGGCGAGGGCCGTGTAGAAGATCCGCTCCCAGTTGGGAATGGCGAGCTTCCGGAGGAGGGCCTCGCGGTCCGGTACGGGGGGAACGCCGTCCAGCAGGCCGTACCGGCCGATCTCCAAGGAGCGCAGCGCCTTCTGGAGCGCCTCCTTGAAGGTTCGGCCGATGGACATGACCTCCCCGATGGACTTCATGTGGGTGGAGAGGGTAGGATCGGTCTCGCGGAACTTGTCGAAGGACCAGCGCGGGATCTTGACCACGACGTAGTCGAGGGCCGGCTCGAAGGCCGCCGGCGTGGTGCCGGTGATGCGGTTGGGCAGCTCGTCGAGCGTGTAGCCGAGGGCGAGCTGGGTGGCCACCCGCGCGATGGGATAGCCCGTGGCCTTGCTCGCCAGGGCGGACGAGCGCGAGACGCGGGGGTTCATCTCGATGACGACCATCCGGCCCGTCTCGGGGTGGAGCGCGAACTGGATGTTGGAGCCGCCCGTGTCCACGCCCACGGCCCGGATCACGCGCTTGGCCCAGTCGCGCATCCACTGGTACTCCTTGTCGGAGAGAGTCTGGGCGGGGGCCACGGTGATGGAGTCACCCGTGTGGACGCCCATGGGGTCCAGGTTCTCGATGGAGCAGACCACCACCACGTTGTCGGCGCGGTCGCGAATCACCTCCAGCTCGAACTCCTTCCAGCCGATGAGGGACTCCTCCACGAGCACGCTGTGGACGGGACTCACGGCCAACCCGTAGGCGAGCAGCTCGGCGAACCGGCCCTCGCCGCGGGCCACGCCGCCGCCCGCGCCACCCAGCGTGTAGGAGGGCCTGAGGATGGCGGGGAAGCCCACCTCGCCGACTCGGGAGAGCCCCTCTTCGAGGCTGTGGGCCACGAAGGAGCGGCTCGTCTCCAGCCCTTCGCGGTGAAGGATCGCCTTGAACTCCTCCCGATCCTCCGCGGCCCGGATGGCCGAGGGGCTGGCGCCGATGAGCCGGCACCGGAAGCGCTCCAACGAGCCCCGCTGGTGGAGGAGCATGGCGGCGTTCAGGGCCGTCTGGCCGCCCACCGTGGGCAGGATCGCCTCCGGCCGCTCCCGCTCCAGGATGGCCTCCAGGGCCCACGGTTCGATGGGCTCCAGGTAGGTGGCGTCGGCCAGATCGGGATCGGTCATGATGGTGGCGGGGTTGTTGTTCACGAGGATGGTCCGGATTCCCTCCTCTCGCAGGGCCTTCAGGGCCTGGACGCCCGAGTAGTCGAACTCGCAGGCCTGTCCGATGACGATGGGTCCGCTACCGATCACGAGGACCGATTGGGGCATCGCGGGGCGCGTCATCGTAAAGCCTCGGCCCGGTTAACCACGGAGAACACGGAGATCACGGAGAAGGAGCTGGTCTCTCTTGGAAAGACCACTCTTGTCCTTCCTCCGCGGGCACGGTGCCCTCCGTGGTGAAATCTCTTCTTCATCCGTGAGATCGCTCCATCATGGCGATGAAGTCGTCGAAGAGGTAAAGCGAGTCGTGCGGCCCGGGGCTGCTCTCGGGGTGGTACTGCACGGAGAAAAGTGGGAGCTCCCGGTGGCGCATCCCCTCGAGCGTGTGGTCGTTGAGGTTGACGTGCGTGGCCTCGAAGCCCGGAGGGAGCCGGTCGGCATCCACGGAGAAGCCGTGGTTGTGGGAGGTGATCTCCACCCGGCCGGTGCGGAGGTTCTTCACCGGATGGTTGGCCCCGCGGTGCCCGAAGGGGAGCTTGTAGGTCCTGCCGCCGAAGGCCAGGGCCAGGAGCTGGTGGCCGAGGCAGATGCCGAAGGTGGGGATGCGTTCGGCCAGCGACCGCAGCGTCGGCAGGGCCCTGGCCGCCATTTCCGGGTTGCCGGGGCCGTTGCTGAGAAAGATGCCGTCCGGTCTGAGGTCGAGGATCTCGTCCAGGGGCGTGTAGGCGGGCACCACCGTCACCGTGCAGTCCCGCGCGGTGAGGTTCTTGAGGATGTTCTCCTTGAGGCCGAAATCGAGCGCCGCCACGCGGAAAGCACGGGAGGGCTTTCTTGCCGGGCGCAGGGCGTCGGCGAAGCCCTCCGGCCCCGTGAAGGTCTTGGTGAAAGGGTAGGGCTCCCGCGCCGTCACCCGGGCCATCAGGTCGACCCCGTCGATGCCCGGGAACTCCGCAAGCCTCTTGTGTAAATCCGCCAGCGCCGTGCCGTCGTTGGAGACGAGGGCCTTCATGGCCCCCTTCGACCGGATGTGGCGGGCGAGGGCCCTCGTGTCCACCCCGCAGAGGGCCACCACGCGGTGCAGGCGCAGGTAGTCCTGGAGGTTGCCGTGGGCGCGCCAGTTGGAGGCGGCCAGGGAGAGGTCGTGGACCGCGAAGCCCGCCAGGTGCGGGGCCAGGCTCTCCACGTCCTCGGGCGTCACGCCGTAGTTGCCGATGTGGGGGAAGGTCATGGCCACGATCTGGCCCGCGTAGGAAGGGTCGGTGAGGATCTCCTGGTAGCCGACCATGGAGGTCGTGAACACGGCCTCGCCAAGACTCGTTCCGCGGTGGCCAAAGCCCCGCCCCGCGAAGGTCGTACCGTCTTCCAGCAGGAGAATTCCTTCCATCCGGTCTACACCCAAGGGATTATACGGGGCAGGCCGGAGGGATGCAAGGGGAAGGCGGAACCCAGGGGAAGGCGGAACCCAAATTCCGCGATGGAATCGCACTCGTAGGAGCGCCGCCCCCGGCGCGACGGACCGTACGCGGGCACCGCATCCTGGTCGCAGGGTCACCCGGTTCGCGGCGAGGCGCCGCTCCTACGCAGGCGTTGAGCCGCTATCGCGGAATTGGGGCGGAATTCGAAACGCGAAAGCGGAAAAGAAATGAGAATGAACCATAGAGGCATAGAGACACAGAGGGAGATTTGATTGGGGAATAGGGATTTGGGATTGACGGTCTTTCATCCATCATCCATCATCCATCATCCCCCACGCCTGTCCAAAATAGACTGCCCTGCCGGCTTCGAACCACGGCTGGGCCTGGGCCGCGCCTTTGGCGCGGCGCTGGGGGCCTGGTCCGGGCGCGTCCACGCGAGCGTGGCCGCGCTCCGTCCGCAGTCCCTCAGCCGCCCTTCGGGCGCCAGGCCCGGCCTTTCCTGGTGTATACCGTCCCCCCACCCTCCACGGGTGCGCCGGCGGCGACGGACCTCCCGCTTCGTCAGGTATCGGCGTCCGCATCCTCAGCGTACAGGGAGTACGCTTGCGGTGCTGCCGCCTCACCTTCCTTGCATGAGGCCCATCGGCGCCGGGACGCGCCTTCCTCCGCTTCGCTCCGGAAGGCAAGACGCACACACGCGAGCTGAGAATGTCTTGGACAACCATGATCATCCCCTTACTCCTGACTCCCATCTCCACCCCTTGACTGCCGCGAGCCGGTCGCCTATCCTATTCTTAACTGGTCAGACCTCTTACCAGTTGGCCAGGGAGGATGGAATGAGACCCGTCAGAGAGCCGTACCGGCCCGCCGCTTATGCCGAGCAGGCGCTGATCAGCGCGATTCTGGACGGCACCTTCCCCGCCGGCTTGGCGCTCCCCGCCGAGCGGGAGCTGGCCCTCAAGCTGGGCGTCACGCGGCCCACGCTCCGCGAGGTGCTCGGGCGGTTGGCGCGGGATGGCTGGGTGGTGATACGGCACGGCCGGCCCACGCTGGTAAACGACATCTGGCGGCATGGGGGCCTCGGCGTGATCAGCGGCGTGGTGCGCTGCGCCCACGCCCTCCCGCCGACCTTCGTGGACAACCTCCTGGACCTCAGGCTCCACATCGCCCCCTACTACGCCCGCCTGGCCGTGGAGCGCTCGGCCGAGGAGGTCTCCGCGCTCCTCGATGAGCGCGGCGCCCTCGCCAATGATCCGCGGGCCTTCGCGGCCTACGACTGGCGCCTCCACTACCGTCTCACGGTCCTCTCCGGCAACCCCATCGTGACCCTGATCCTCAACGGGTTCGAGGGCTTCTACGAGCGCATGGCTAGGCTCTACTTCCGCCTGCCCCGCGCGAAGGATGCCTCGCGCGACTTCTACGAGGGTCTCTCCCGGGCGGCGAGCCGAGCCGACGGGGCCGCCGCCGAAAGGGTGACGCGCAAGGCGATGGAGGCCAGCATCACCCTCTGGAGGGAGGCGAGCCTCAGGTGGCGAGAAGCGCCCGAGAAGGCGGAACGGGCGCGCCGGCCGTCACCGGGAGGTGGGGCATGAGGCGCTGGAACGGTTGGGGCGACGACGGCGTGATCTTCCCGCTGGAAGAAGCCGGCCGGAGCTTTCTGGAGTCGGCCCTGGGTCCCGGGACGGTGCCGCACGACGCGGCTCTCGAGGACACCCTGTCCCGCGTTCCGTCATCCCGTCTTCCCGCCCGGAGGCTCGTGCGCACGGGGGCGGAGGAGCGCCTTCGCCACGCCCGGGGCCAGAGTTTTCCCGATTGGGTAGCCCTACGAAGCGGGCGCATTTCGGCCTTCCCGGACGGGGTGGCCCACCCGGCGACGGAGGAGGAGGTCCGGGAGCTGGTCGCCCTCTGCGTGGAGGAGGGGATTCGCCTGATCCCTTACGGAGGCGGCACGAGCGTGGTCGGTCACGTGAATCCCGTCCGGGACGGCGGCCCCGTCCTGACGGTGGCCATGGACCGCATGCGGAGCCTCACTGCCCTCGACGAGTCCAGCCGGTTGGGAACCTTCCAGGCGGGAGTCCAGGGGCCCGATCTGGAGGCCCAGCTCCGGGCCCGAGGCCTCACCCTCGGTCACTATCCGCAGTCCTTCGAGTACTCCACGCTGGGCGGATGGATCGCCACGCGCTCCTCCGGACAGCAGGCGCTGGGCTACGGCCGCATCGAGCAGCTCTTCGCCGGCGGCCGGATGGAGACACCGGCGGGGCCGCTGGAGCTCCCCTCTTTCCCGGCCTCCGCAGCCGGGCCCGACCTCCGCGAGCTCGTGCTGGGCTCCGAGGGAAGGCTCGGCGTGCTCACGCGCGCTACCGTCCGCGTCCGCCCCCTGCCGGAGCGCGAGGAGTTCTTCGGCCTCTTCTTCCCCTCTTGGGAGGGGGCCTTCGAGGCCGCCCGGGAGATGGCGCAGGCGGGTGTGCGCCTCTCCATGCTGAGGCTCCAGGACGAGCCGGAGACGCGCGTCTCGCTCCTGCTGGGCGGCTCCCGGAGGCTGACGGCCATGCTGGAGCGGTACCTGAACCTCCGGGGAGCCGGGCAGGAGAAGTGCCTGGCGATCCTCGGCTGCACGGGCACGGCGCGCCAGTGCCGCGAGGGGCGGCGCGAGGCCCTGCGCCTATCTCGCCGCCGCGGGGGACTCTGGGTGGGCCGTCCGGCGGGGACGGCCTGGCTGAAGAACCGGTTTCTGTCTCCCTACCTCCGCAACACGCTGTGGGAGAAAGGCTACGCCGTGGACACGATGGAGACGGCCCTGCCCTGGTCCCGTCTGTCGGGCGCGTTGCAGGCCATCCGCGCGGGGTTGGAGCGGGCTCTGGAGGGCGAGGGGGAGAGGACCTTCGCCACGGCGCACCTCTCGCGCGTCTATCCCGACGGGGCGAGCCTCTACGTCACCTGCCTCTTCCGCGCGGCCGAAGATCCCGACGGGACCCTGGAGCGCTGGCGCCTCCTGAAGCGGACGGCGAGCCTCGCCATTACCGAGAGCGGAGGGACCATCAGCCACCAGCACGGCGTGGGCCTGGACCACGCCCCCTACCTGAAGGCGGAGAAGGGCGCCCTGGGGCTGGCCGCCCTGACGGGCGCCGTCCGGGCCCTGGACCCGGCGGGGATCATGAACCCGGGCAAGCTGTTGCCGGAGTGCTGAAATAGCACGAGGAGCGCGCCATGTTCACGGCGGAAAAGCGCGAGGAAACGTGGCAGGAGATGGAAGGCCCCTGGGACCTGCTCGTTGTGGGTGGCGGCATTACCGGCGCGGCGGTCCTGCGGGAGGCCGGCCGGGCGGGCCTGCGGGGCCTGCTCGTGGAGGCACGCGACTTCGCCTGGGGGGCCTCCAGCCGCTCCTCCAAGCTGGTCCACGGCGGCCTGAGGTACCTCGCCCAGGGTGATCTGAGGCTTACCTTCGAGGCGGTGCGGGAGCGCGAGCGCCTCCTGAACGAGGCTCCCGGTCTGGTGGAGCGGCTCAACTTCCTCGCCCCACACTATCGCGGGAGCCCGCCCGGCCGGGCCATGATGGGCATCGGCCTCACCCTCTACGATCTCATGGCGGGTGCCTGGAACCACCGCTACTTCGGGGCCGGATTCTTCCGGACCCTGGCGCCGAACCTCAGACCGTCCGAACTCCTGGGAGGGTACTGGTTCAAGGACGCGGAGACGGACGACGCGCGGATGGTGCTCCGGCTCGTCCTTGAGGCCGTGGCCGAGGGCCAGCGGGCGCTCAACTATGCCCGGTGCGTGGGGCTCATCAAGGAGGGCGGCGAGGTCCGCGGCGCGCTGGTGCGGGATGGGCTCACCGGTCGGACGGCGCGCGTGTCGGCGCGCGTCGTCGTGAACGCGACCGGCGTCGAGGCCGACGACCTCCGCCGCGAGGTGGGCGCGATGAAGAGGCTGCGGCCCCTGCGAGGCAGCCACCTCCTCTTCCCCGCGTGGAGGCTGCCCGTGGCCCAGTCGGTGAGCTTCATGCATCCGCGCGACCGCCGCCCGATCTTCGTGTTTCCCTGGGAGGGCGTGACCCTGGTCGGAACCACCGACGAAGACCACGGCGATGGCATGGAGAGGGACCCCGCCATCAGCGCCGGCGAGGCGCTCTACCTCCTGGAAGGGCTCCGCGGCCAGTTCCCCTCCCTCGACCTCTCCTCCGCCGACGTGCTCGCCACCTTCTCGGGGGTGCGGCCGGTCATCGGTTCCGGCAAGGCCAAGCCCTCGCAGGAGCGCCGGGACGCAGCGGTGTGGGAGGAGCAGGGGTTGCTCACCGCGACGGGAGGCAAGCTGACGACCTTCCGCCTCATGGCCCTCGACGTGCTCAAGGTGGTCCAGCGCCGTCTGCCCGGTTTCAGGGGGGCGAGCCGGACGCTGCCGGCCTTCCAGCCTCCGGTCCCGCACTGGCCGAGAAGCGCGGCCTCTCTGCCGCCGGCGGAGCTGCTCCGCCTGGCGGGCCGCTACGGAACGGCCCTTCCCGAACTTCTGGCGGCGGCCGGTCCCCAGGAGCTGAAGCACGTGGCCTGCGCGCCGACCCTGTGGGCTGAGGTGCGGTGGGCGGCCCGCGCGGAGGCCGTGGTCCACCTGGAGGACCTCATGCTCCGGCGCACGCGCCTGGGCCTCGTGCTGCCCCGCGGCGGAGCGGAACACCTCCCGAGGATCGGCGCGATCTGCCGCGCGGAACTGGGCTGGGGCCAGGCCCGCTGGGAGGAGGAGGAGGAGCGCTACCTGCGGCTCTGGGAAACCTGCTACAGTCTCCCCGTCGGCCTGGCGGGGAAAGAGGGGTGGACGGGACGCCCGGACGGCACCGGGGAGGCCCTCCCCGCCGCGGGCTGAGGGGGTGCGTGGTTCGCATCAGGGCGGTGGAGGGTGGAGGGCCCGCCAAGACAGGGATGCTGCCTTGGCCTCCTCACCGCCGCCACTCACCACCGGGGAATCGCGATAGCAGAAGGGGTGCTCCTCGGACCGGGACAATCATGGACCATTCAGCCGAAGAGGAGGGGAGATGGCGGGGGATCGGATCCTGTCCATAGACGTGGGCACGCAGAGTGCCCGTGCGATGGTGGTCAGCCCTGACGGAGAGATGCTGGCCAAGGCGCGCGTACCCCTGCGCCCTTACACTTGTCAGCACCCGGGCTGGGCCGAGGAGGACCCCGACTACTTCTGGCAGTGCCTCGGCGAAGCCTGCCGGAAGCTCTGGGAGAACGAAGGGGTCCGCAAGGATTCGCTCTCCGGCGTGGTTCTCACCACGCAGCGGGCGACGGTCGTGAACGTGGACCGGGAGGGGCGTCCTCTCAGGCCGGCCATCCTCTGGCTCGATCACCGGAGGGCGGAGGGCCTGGGCAGGCTGGGCGGTCCATGGGGACTGGCCCTCTCCGCCGCCGGGGTCGGAGGAACGGTGGCCTACCTCATGGCCGAGGCCGAGGCCAACTGGATCCGGACCCGCCAGCCCGAGGTCTGGGCCGCCACGCACAAGTACCTCCTGCTGAGCGGCTTCCTCACCCACAGGCTCACGGGCCGCTTCGCCGATTCGGTGGGCTGCCAGGTGGGCTACATCCCCTTCGACTACAAGCGCCTCAAATGGGCGCGCGGGTGGGACTGGAAGTGGCGCGCCGTGCCCATGGACCCCTCCGTCCTGCCCGAGCTCGTGCCTCCCGGCGGCCGGCTCGGCGAGATCACGCCGGCGGCCTCGCGGCACACGGGCATTCCCGCCGGCCTGCCCGTGGTGGCGGCCGCAGCCGACAAGGCGTGCGAGGTCCTGGGATCGGGCTGCCTCACGCCGGAGACGGCCTGCCTCGGCTACGGCACCACGGCCACGATCAACGTCGCGAGCGCCAAGTACTTGGAGGCCATTCCGCTGCTGCCGCCCTATCCCGCCGCCCTTCCGGGAGCCTACAACCTGGAGATAGAGATCTACCGGGGCTATTGGATGGTGAGCTGGTTCAAGCAGGAGTTCGGGGACTTCGAGCGCCGCATGGCTCCCCAGCGGGGCGTGGAGCCCGAGGTCCTCTTCGACGAGCTGGTCCGCGCCGTGCCGCCCGGCTCCGAGGGCCTCATGCTCCAGCCCTACTGGTCGCCGGGCCTGAAGTTGCCGGGGCCGGAGGCCAGGGGAGCCATCATCGGCTTCTCGGACGTCCACACCCGCGCCCACGTCTACCGGGCCATCCTGGAGGGGCTCGCCTACGCGCTGCGCGACGGGAAGGAGCGCATCGAACACCGGAGCGGCGTGGCCATCCGGGAGCTGCTCATCTGCGGCGGCGGCTCCCAGAGCGACGAGGCGATGCAGCTCACGGCGAGCATCTTCGGCCTGCCCGCCAGCCGGCCTCACCTCTACGAGACCTCGGCGCTGGGGGCGGCCGTGGACGGCGCCGTGGGGCTCGGTCTCCACCCCGACTTCCCCTCCGCCATCAGGGCCATGGCGCGCCCGGGCCGGACCTTCGAGCCCGATCCCCTTACGCGGGAGATCTACGACGGCCTCTACGAGAAGGTCTACCGGAAGATGTATCGTCGCCTGAAGCCGCTCTACGCTTCCATTCGGGAGATCACGGGCAAGGAAGGGCGCCAAGCACGGGACGCCGGACCCTAGACGCTGGACCGCCCGGCGGCCGCGTGGAACAGGCCGCCCTGCCGGCTCCCCAGGCCAAGGTCCGCGCCTCTTTCTCCTGCTCCGCGAACTCGGCGGGCGACTCAGGGGCTCCTGGGAGCCTCTTCCCGCTTGGACGGCGGGGCGGGGGTACCGGCGTTGAACTCGGCGTGGAGCTGCTTGACCGAGACCCAGCGGAGCTGGCCGTCGGCCAGCATCTTCACCTGGTAAGCGGGCTGGTGATTACCGTTCGGAAAGAGGTGGCTCGACGTGTAGCCCACCAGCACGGCGGACTGGCTTCCGGTCCTCGAATCGCGCAGGTAGATTCCGATCGGCCAGGGATGGATGCGGTCCCAGTAATGGATCACCAGAATCGTCGCGAATACGAGGATGAGCAGGCCGAGCACCGACGCCTGCTTCCTGCGCGCCGCGTCCACGGCGGGCGACGTGACCTGTTTCACTTCTTCGGCGGGGGCGGGAGCGGGCGCGTTGTTGAGGCCGAGCCGCCTGTTGTACTCACGGCGGAGCTCGGGATCGAGGAGCACCTGCTCGGCCCTGCGCAGGTTGTTGGCCGGCTCCTCTTCATTGATCTCGGCGGTCTGGCGCAGGCGGGTCCTGGTCCGCTCGATGCACTCCTGTATCTTCTTCTGGGGCGCGTTCGGCTTGGCGCCGATAAACTTGTACAGGTCCTCCATCCTCGCCTCCCTGATTCGCCCCCCAGCTCGGCATACTGTTACCACGTTCCGCTCATCTGCTCAAGCTCGGGAGGGGGGATCGCCGGGGTGCAAGCTCGGGAGGGAGCGCCCCCCGCCCAGGCGGACAACCGGGCAAGCGGGACCGGGTCATGAGGCGACGCCCCGCTCAGCCGTCATTCCGGACAAGCTGAACTCCTGGCAGGCGAAGTGCGACCAGGAGCTGGAATGACGGCAAGAGAGGGGATTTCGGACACCGGATTGACGGCACCACGATGTGGTAGCATGAAGGGCAAGGGAGCCGGACCCATGGGATATACGCTGGACCAGGCCGCCGAGCATCTCATCCACGCCCTTTGCGAGGCGGTGGTTCTCAAGCGGCGCCTCGCGCCGGCACCGGATTCCAGGGAGGCCATCATTTGCCACGACCTCATCGAGGATCTCGCCGCCGGTCTGGGCCGCCACTGCGGCCTCAGCGACCAGAGGGTCGAGGGCAGCGAAGCCCTCGGACGCTTCGTCTGGAACGTCCTGCGCTGTAGCGAGACCTGGCACATCGCCCGCATCTTCCAGAAAACCCCCGGCCTGGAGCCCTACCTCATGGCCCCCTACTTCAGCGCCGGAGATCTCCAGAAAGCCCAGGAATCCCCGTAGTCCCCGACCCATTTGGCTGAGAGGGCAGGCGATTGGCCCGCGCGGCTTGCGGTGCCTCAGCCCCCTGCTCCGAGCTGCAGCGGCGGACACCTCTTCAGATCCCGGAATCCGACCATCCTCTGGCTGGCCTCGTCCCAGAGGTGGAGCCGCAGGGATTTCAGGCTCCGCCACAGGGTCATGGGCTCGACGCTCTGCAGGACGGGGAAGGCGTCGAGGCACCGCTGGAGGTTGTAGTTCGGAATGCGCGGCCGGATGTGATGGACGTGGTGCAGGCCGATGTTGCCGCTGAACCACTGGAGGACCTTGGGCAGCTTGTAGAACGAGCTTCCCTGCAGCGCGGCCCGCAGCGGGTCCCAGGCCTCGTGGCGGGCCCAGTAGTCCTTCTCGAACTGGTGCTGGACGTAGAAGAGCCAGATGCCCCCCGCGCCGCCCATGAGGAGGATGGGCATCTGGATGAGCAGGTAGGTCCTCAGGCCGATGGTCCAACTCGCCGCGCCCGCGATCGCCACGAGGAGCAGATCGGTGAGCAGGACGCTGGTGCGCTCGGGCCGCTTCGCGCCCTTGGGGAAGAAGCGGAACGAGATGAGGAACACCCATACGGGCCCCAGCACGAACATGATCAGGGGGTGCCGGTAGGCCCGATAGCGCATCCGCCTCAGCAGCGGGGCCGCCCGGTACTCCTCCACCGTCATCGTCGTCACGTCGCCGACGCCCCGGCGGTCCAGATCGCCCGCGGTGGCGTGGTGGACGTTGTGGGCGAGCCGCCAATCCTTGAAGGGCGTGAAGGTCAGCACGCCGGCCACGGTGCCCAGGAAGGAATTTGCCCGCCGGGACCGGAAGAAGGAGCCGTGACAGCAGTCGTGGAACATGATGAAGATGCGCACCTGCAGCCCCGCCGCCACCAGGGACAGCAGCAGGACGATCCCGTAGGGGGCCCCCCGCCGGATGAGCAGAACCATCACCGCCCACAGCGCGAGGTAGGGCACGAAGGTGTCGAGCATTTGCCAGAGCGCCCTTCTCAAGCTCGGCAGCTCGTAGCGGGACATGGCCCTGAACCACTCGGGCTTGGCCGAGTGCGCCCCCGGGGCCTGCGAGGTGGCTGAACTTTCGGGACACGCCATGATCGTCTCCTGACCATTCCCGCGCCCGCCCTCGTTGGAATGCTGAACATTGGTGGGCCGCCTCGGACAGGCCCATGAGAAAAGAGAAACAATGCCACGGAGGTGGTGTATTCCCCGGGTAGTCCGAGCGTCCCATGAATCTCTCCGAGGGTGAACGCCTCCGCCGCGCCCGTCGCGCCCGCCGCGCCCGCCCATGCCGCCTCCCCACTGCGCCCACGAGCCGAGCCCGCACAGAAGCCCACCGACCACCGCCGCCGGAAGGCACCTCCGAATCCTCGCAGGCGTTCGGTTCCCGGCAAAGATCCGGGGTTCCCGGGCATGACCGCCTTCGGGAAGGAGGGAAAAGGCACCGCGGTCACCGCGTCGGCGCGAGAGGTCGCCCGGAGAGGCGGTCAGCCCAGCTTCTTCTCGAAGCAGGCGCTGAGGGGGCGCTGGGCGTATTTGCCGTAGCGGGGGATCCGGTTGTAGCCGCACTTCACGAAGAGGTGGATGGCCTCGGGCTCCCGCAGGCCCGTCACGAGCCGCACGGTGCGGTAGCCCAGCGCGGCCGCCTTCTCCTCGGCCTTTCGGAGGAGATCGTAGGAGAGCTTGCGGCCCCTGGCTTCGAGGCGCACGTAGAGGTGGCCGGCCTCGGCCACTCCCGCCTCGTCCCCCTCGAAGGGACCCAGGGCGATGCAGCCCACGGCCTTCCCGTCCAGCCTCGCCACCAGGAAGGCGCCGCGGGAATGGCGCGCCGCCTCCGCCGACCAGGGCTTGGGACCCTCGTCCCCGTAACGGTTCTTGAGCTCCAGCGTGAACTCGGCGATGAGAAGCTGGGCCTCCTGAGAAGCCGCATCCTCGCTGCGCACCACTACCTGCGTGTCGGCCATGGCCACCTCTCCTACAGACAAGCCCGATTGCGAGCGGCACCCCCCAGGAGCTTTGGACGCCCCCAGCCTAGGCCCTGCCGCCCGCGAATGCAAGGGCGAGTTTCGACAGGATGAAGTGGTCGCTCTTGTGGCGGAAGCCGCCCGCGAACTGCCAGGGTCCGCTGGCCCACAGCAGCCTGCCGAAGCCCCCCCGCACGGCTTCCCACTCGTCGGGGAAGGCGTCCGAATAGGCCTGCCAGGCGCCGAAGCGCTTGTCCTGGTAGCCCGCCTCCAGGTCCACGGAGCCGAGCAGGGCCCGGACGAAGCCCTGGCCGTTGCGCTCCTCCGTGTCGGGGCGGAATCCCGCGGTGCTCAGCAGGCTCCCCGCGGCCAGCAGGCCGGAGGCCTGGCCGAGAGCCGCGCCGCGCGTGAGGCCGTGGTCGCCGCGCAGGACGGAGGCCTCGCCGGAGGGCGCCCGAGAGGGCCGTCTGGTGATGATCTGGATGACGCCTCCGAAGGCGCCAGGCCCGTAGGTGGCCGCCGCGGGGCCCTCCAGGACCTCGATGCGGTCGATGGCCTCCAGCGGGGGCAGGAGCTCGAGGTCGTGGTGGCCGGTCTGGGGATCGTTGACCGGGAAGCCGTCCACCAGGATGAGCACGTCCTCGAAGGTGGCGCCGAAGAGGTCCACGTCGGCCTGACCGCCGAAGGGGGAGCGCTCCCGCAGGTCCACGCCGGCCACGTAGGAGAGGGCCGTGGCCGTGTCGGTCACCGGAAGGGTGCGCAGCTCCGCGCCGCTGATCACGCTCACGGGGCGGAGCTGGGCGCCCAGGCGGGAGCCCGTGACGGTGACCTCGGTGGCGCCGCCCGAGGGCACCGGGTTGGTCTGGGCGGCGAGGGAGGCGCCCGCGAGGAGGGCGAGAAGGGTGAAGGCGGCGCGCGAGGATGTCATCTCGAATCCTTTCAGGGAGGGCATGCGCGCGGGAGTGGCCGCAATCGACCGCCCCCCCGCGCGGGATGGGTTCTCTCCTTGCCTCAGCCGGTTGGTTTCCCGTGCGCCTAATCCTTGGCGCGTCCCTCGAAGGGGTCACGGGTGGGAGCGATGACGATCTCCTCGACGCAGGCGATGGCGGGCTGGTCGATGGCGGCCAGGGCCGCCTCGGCCACCATCTCGGCCGACATCATCTTGTCCAGGGGAAGGGCCGCCTTGCCCCGGAGGGGCTCCCAGGCGTGCGTGGCCGTGGGCCCGGGCAGCAGGGCGGTGACGCGGATGCCCCGTTCGCGCACCTCCTCGCGCAGCGCGGCCAGAAATCCCATGAGGCCCCACTTGCTGGCGCAGTAGGCCGTCTCGCCGGGGAAGCCTTTGCGGGCCGCCACGCTGGAGACGGCCACGATGTGGCCGCCCCCCTGCTTGGTGAAGTGGGGGAGCAGGGCGCGGCTCAGGAAGAAGAGGGAGGTGAGGTTGGTGTCCATCACCGAGCGGAACTCCTCGGTGGAGGAGTCCTCCAGTCGCGTGACGCGGAAGACGCCCGCGGAGTGGACGAGCACATCCACGGCTCCGAAGGTCCTGAGCGCCTCCGCCACCACCTTCCGGGCCTCCTGCTCGCGCGTGAGGTCTCCTTCGATGGCGACCACCCGCTGGCCGCGCTTGGCCATATCGCGCTCCATGGCCTGGAGCCGCTTGGCGTTGCGGCCGGTCAGCACCACCGTGTGATGTTCTTGGGCGAGCCGACGGGCAATGGCTTCGCCGATCCCCGAGGTGGCTCCCGTCACTAGTGCTATCTTCTTCTCCATCTGCTCGCCTCCTTGCGCGGCGCTGACCCCTTCAACCCAGCCACCGATTCTAGCCCGGCTGGGAGACGAGCGGAAGCGTCGGGCCGTATGCCGCATCAACTGCCGTAGGTCGGCCGGCGAGATCTTGCGCCTCGCGGGGTGTCTCTCCCGCCCTTCCGCAAAGGGGTTTTCCCAGGAATGTATGCACGGATTCTCCAGGGGGCCACAAAGAAAGCGAGGGCCAGCTTCGGCTGGCCCTCGCTTCATTCAGGGCAGGATAGACAAAAAGTCAGAACTTCCAGCCCATCTGGATGCCGCTTAGCCACGCCGTGCCAACGTACTTGCCGTCCGGGGTGATGGGGTAGCTGGTGGGGTAGATCTGGCCCTGGCCGGGGAGGTACACGTACGGCAGGCCCGTCGATCCGTAGCGATACATGTTGCTGGCGGTGATGTTGGCGGCGGAGAACTTCAGGTACATGACGTACCAGTCCAGGTTGAAGGCGCCGTTGTGGTAGCCCGTGCCGAACTGGGCCGACCAGCGGTTCGCGTCGGGCAGGACGGGGCTGAGGGTCTTGTCGGGGACGGGGGCCTGGTCGTAGAGGAAGCCCCAGCGAAGGTCCCAGTTGGGGTTGACGGCGTAGGTGAAGCCCAGGCGGTAGCACCAGGTGTCCTTCCAGTTGAACACGAACTCCTCATCCGCGACGAGGGGTACGCCGTTGAAGGAGGTCGGGTTGGAGAAGTGGGCCATGGACTGGCTCCAGGAGCTCCACTCGGTCCAGGTCACGTCGAGCTCGACCTGGAGGGGATTGCCCGAGTAGGCGAAGCCGAAGCGCGCGCTGGCCGGCACCGACTTGAGGCTCAGCTTGGTGCCCTCACCGGGGAAGTAGGCGGCCAGGGGACCGATGGCGGCGGAGCTCCGGATGGAGGTGTGGCCGCTGTAGTTGAATTTGGCCTTGCTCGAGTAGAAGAGGCCCAGGGAGAAGGGGTCGTTCTTGTACATGTAGCCCACGTCCCAGCCCCAGGCCTGGTCGCGCAGGTGGGTCATCAGGCGTCCCTCCGACGGAACGTAGTAGGGGATGCCCGGCGGGTAGGGCGGGGAGGGGTAGAAATTGGAGTTCACGGCCGTCGAGAGGGCCGAGGTGTTCAGGGAGCGGTTGAGGTCGAGCCGGGAGTCGTAGTAGTCCGCTCCGATGGAGAAGGCGTGATGGTCGTCCAGCTTGAAGGCCAGGACCGGCCGCACGTTCACGGTGACGATCTTGGCGTGGCGGCTCGCGTAGCGGCCGGGGAAATTGCTGCCCCAGTCCGTGGCCAGGTCGTAGGGGGCGTTGGACATGATGCCGAAGCTGACCCGGTCGTTGACGGGCATGCTGAAGTAGATCGCCGGAAGGAAGAAGTTCTTCGCGTTGTCCTTGAAGGTCCCCATGGAGGGGCTTTCGTACTTCACGTCGGCGTTAATGTAGGTCAGGTTGAACTGCAGATCGGCGTTTTTTTGAAAGGCCAAGCCGGCGGGGTTGTAGAAAATCGCCGTCGCGTCATTGGGCCTGGCGACCACCGCCCCCGCCTGAGCCGCCGCTGCCGCGCTCTGCTCGTAAATGAGCGTCCCCGAGGCCATGGCCCCGACGGAAACAGCGGACAGCAACAAGATTCCCACGACTCCTCTCATCCTCATACGTACCTCCTTTCATCCTCTGGCCATGAGGATAATGCCCGATTTTGGGGGTGTCAAGGGGTGCCGACCGGGGGCAAAGGCCCGCCAGGCGGCGGGGGGAGGTCCATCGATCGTCGTGATCCATTGGTAACGAGCTTTCGGAGGTCCAGCACCAAGAAGAAGCAGACAGCCCGGCCCCCCTGGTGGCGCTCGTCGCCAGGGTTCCAAGCCGCAGAGGGGAGGGGACGGGCATGGGTGGAGGGCGGTGCGCCGGGGCACCCGGCGCGGCGCGGTACCCTCGAGTGGGCGAAGGTCCGCGCATTGCGGCCCGTTGCTGGGGGATGCTACACTGAAACGAGAAAAGGGGACTGTTGCAGCGAAGGTCTTCGAGGCATGTCCCCTGGACGTCGGGGCGGGGGTGCACGGGCCGAAGGATCGGTGTGCCCTTCTGCCGGAGCCCGGTGGCCCGCGATCACGGTGCCGGGAAGGGGAAATGGGCCTTGCCGAGGGGGTGAGCCATGCGTTTCGGTGTTCCCAAGGAATGCGCGATTCAGCCGAACTGTGACGAGCGCCGGGTGGGCCTCTCGCCCGCCGGCTGCCGGGATCTGGTGGCCATGGGGGCCGAGCTGTACATCGAAAGCGGCGCGGGTGCACCGGCGGGCTTCCTGGACGACGCCTACCGCAGGGTGGGTGCCCAAGTGGTCTACTCGCGGGAGGAGGTCTTCGGCCGCTCGGACATGGTGGTCAAGATCGGGAGGCCCACGATGGACGACCTGGAGCTCATGTCTCCGGGGTCCGGCATCATGGCCTTCCTCCACCTGGCCCTGGCCGGTGACGCCTACACGGCGAAGCTCGCCGAGCGCGGGGTGACGGCCATCGGATTCGAGATCATCCAGGAGGGCGACGGAACCCTGCCCGTCCTCAAGATCTCATCGGAGATCGCGGGCAAGATGGCCCCCCAGATCGCCGGGAGGCTCCTGGAGACCGGGGCCGGCGGTATGGGCATCCTGCTGGGCGGAGCCCCAGGCATTCCTCCCGCGGACGTGGTGATCATGGGGGCCGGAGTTCTGGGCTACCACGCGGCCCGCTCCTTCCTGGGGCTGGGCTGCTCCGTCTACGTCCTGGATATTTCCCAGATCAAGCTGGAAGCCATCGATCGCGCCTTCGAGGGGCGGGTGGTGACGGCCCACGCCACGACCGAGAACGTGGAGAAGTTCTCCGCCTTCGCCGAGGTCCTGGTGGGAGCGGTGCTGGTGGCCGGCGAGATCGCCCCCATCATCGTGACCCGGGAAATGGTCCAGCGCATGCGGCCGGGCAGCGTGATCATCGATTTCTCCTTCGACCAGGGGGGCTGCGTGGAGACCACGCGCATGCAGGGTCCGGCCGGCGGCGTCTTCGTGCGCGAGGGGGTCCTCCACTTCGCCGTGCCCAACTGCCCCTCCTACGTGGCGAGGACCTCCACCTACGCCCTGACCTACGCCCTGCTGCCCTTCCTCAAGAGCATGCAGGAGAAGGGGCTCAAGGAGGCGCTCCGGACCTGGGCGGATCTGCGGCGCGGCTGTTACGTGTACGAAGGGAACGCCGTGAGCCGCCACGTCACGAGCAGCCCCGCCGACCTGAAGCGGCTGCTGGGGGAGGGCTGAGCCATGGCATGGATCGACGGATACAAGGCGAAGCTCTGTTCGGCCGATGAGGCCGTGTCGCGCATCAAGTCGAACGACTGGGTGTGGCTGAGCGGGAACGCCGCCGCCCCCTTCCTCCTCATGGAGGCGCTGGGCCGCCGCGCGCCGGAACTGCAAAACGTCACCCTCTCCCACGTGCTCCTCATGGGCGAGGACCCCCTGTCCAAGCCGGGCATGGAGAAGGCCTTCCACCACAACTCCCTCTTCGTCGGCCCCGCGGACCGGGCCTCGGTGAACGACGGACGCTCAGCGTACGTGCCCATCCACCTGCACATGATCCCCAAGGCCATCCGTACCGGGGCCTGCCGGGTGGACGTGGCCATGATCCAGTGTTCCCCTCCCGACGAGCACGGCTTCATGAGCCTGGGGCTGGAGGTGATGGCCCAGAAGGCCGCCGTGGAGATGGCCAACATTGTCATCGTCCAGGTGAACGACCAGATGCCCAGAACGCTCGGGGACTCCTTCCTCCACGTCTCGAGGGCCGCCCACATCGTGGAGCACAGCTTCCCTCTCCTGGAGCTCCGCGGGAAGGAGGCCACGGAGGTCGAGCGGAAGATCGGCGCCCTCATCGCCGAGATGATCCCCGATGGCGCGACCCTTCAGATGGGCATCGGCGGCATCCCCGATGCCGTGCTCACGCTTTTGGAGGGCAAACGCGACCTGGGAATCCACACCGAGATGATCTCGGACGGGCTGGTGCGGGCCATGGAGCAGGGGATCATCACCGGAAACAAGAAGACCTTGCACCCGGGCAAGGTGGTGGCCACCTTCATCCTGGGCACGCGGAAGCTCTACGACTTCGTCCACGACAACCCGCTCTTCGAGGTCCACCCCGTGGATCACACCAACGATCCCTTCATCATCGCCCAGAACGACAACATGGTGGCCATCAACTCGGCCCTGGAGGTGGACCTGACGGGCCAGGTCTGCTCGGACTCCATCGGTACCTACATCTACAGTGGCTTCGGGGGGCAGCTGGACTTCATCCGCGGCGCGGCGGCCAGCAAGGGGGGCAAGCCCATCATCGCCCTCCCCTCGACCGCCAAACAGGGCACCATGTCGCGCATCGTACCCAAGCTGAAGGAGGGGTCGGGCGTGGTCACCACGAGGGCGGACGTCCACTACGTGGTCACGGAGCACGGAGCGACCAACCTCTGGGGCAAAAACCTGAGCGAGCGCGCCAAGGCCCTCATCGCCATCGCGGACCCCGCCTTCAAGGAGATGCTGGAAAAGGAGGCCCGGGAGCGCCACCTTATCTGATACCAGCGCGGGATGGGCCCTCTGAAAGTGGAGGGTGGAGAGTAGAGAGTGGAGGGTGGAGACCGGGCCTGAACAGATTCCGTCCGAGAGTATGCCGGCGAGGAGACGGGGGCCGTAGGAGGGATCATGAGGGTCGAAATCGAATACTGCGGCGTCTGAAACTACGAGCCGAAGGCCGCCGGTCTGGCGGCCAGGATCAAGACGGCGCTCGGCGTGGAGCCCCGACTCATCCGCTCTTCGGGCGGCGTCTTCGAGGTCGTGGTGGACGGGGTCCTGGTCCACTCAAAAAAGGGATCGGGGCAGTTTCCCGACGAGGACGAACTGATCCGCCGGCTCCGAAAAAGGGCCGGCTGAGGCGGATCCGGGAGACCGGCCGTGGACATGAACACCGTCATCGGAGTGGTGGAGCGCAACGCCGACAAACTGGCCGCGCGCTGGCTGGAGCGCCTCCGCAAGGAGGCGGGGATGGAGGATTACGTGCGCGAGCCTGCGCCCCTCCTGCTGGACCACGTCCGCGGCGCCTACCAGGAAATCGGCACCTACCTGGACCAGCCGAGGCACCAGGTCATCGCCGAGCACTTCCGGACCACGGGAAGGCGTCGGAGGGAGAGGGGACTGCCGCTGGCCGAGGTGATCAGGGCCGTGCAGCTCGCCCGTACGGTGTTGTGGCAATACGTCATCGAGCAGGGGATCTTCGACTCCACCGTCAACCTCTACCAGGCTTTGAACCTCTACAGGCAGATCGTGGGCTTCTTCGATCAGGCCGTGCTCTACGCGGTGGAGGGGTACTTCGAGACGGCGAGCGGAGAATCCTGAAGAACGGGTGATAAGGGGAGGGGAGAGGGAGAATAGGGCTGTCAGCTCCTCTCCATCCTCCGCACTCCCCATTTCACCGGCGATTCAGCTCGCGACCTCGGGCAGGTGCGCGAGCGCCTCCTCGACGGCCCGTTCCGGGTAGCCCCCGTTGCGGTCACGGGGCGTCCCTTCAGGGCCTCCCCCACGAAGGGGAGGGCCAATCCCCCGAAGTTGGAGCCGCCGCCGTGACAGCCGTAGACGTAGTCCGGATAGTCCCCCGCCAGGGCCATCTGCTTCTGCGCCTCCCGTCCGATGACGGTCTGGTGGAGGAGGGCGTGGTTCAGCACGCTGCCGAGCCCGAACCATGGGGGTGGGGCGCCACATGGCCAGCACATCGAGCACCGGCTCGGGGATGGGAACGAGGCGGTCGTGCCCCATCTCCTGCTCGATGAGCTGGGGCGGGAAGATCCGCGCCACCCGCGTTCCACCCTCCACCCCTTTCCATGCCCGGCCTTGGGTTCGTTCCTGGAATGGACTAACCTACCCGGAAGGCCGGCAGCCCGCGGTGGATGGCCGGCGGGGAATGGGGAGAGGCTTGCGGCCGTTGATGCCGTGATGACCGATGGGGACGGAAGCTCGAGATGAAGGCGGAGGAGTAGGCATGGCCGGTGGAGGAGGGCCCGAAGCGCGGAAGTCCCTCTCCGAGGTGCACGGCAGCGTCCGTGTGCCGTGGACCGGCAACCTGCTGCGCCGCATCTTCGCCGTGGCGGGTCCGGCATACCTCGTCAGCGTGGGCTACATGGACCCGGGGAACTGGGCCACGGACCTGGCTGCCGGGGCCCACTACAACTATGCCCTTCTCTGGGTGCTCCTCATGTCCAACCTGATGGCCGTGCTGTTGCAGGCCCTGGCGGCACGGCTTGGCGTGGTGCGCGGCCTGGACCTGGCCCAGGCCTGCCGGAGAGAGTATCCGCGCTCGGTGAACGCGGCCCTGTATGTGCTCTGCGAAATAGCCATCACCGCCTGCGACATGGCGGAGGTCATCGGTTCGGCCATCGCGCTAGAGCTCCTCTTCGGCCTGCCGATGGTGTGGGGCGTGCTGATCACGGGGGCCGACACCTTCGCGCTCCTCTTCCTGAGCCACCTCGGGATCCGGAAGATGGAGGCCTTGATCCTCGGCCTCATCACGGTCATCGGCACCGGTTTTCTCGTCGAGATCCTGTTGGCCAGGCCCGAGTGGGGCGGCGTGGCGAGGGGATTCCTCCCGATCTTACCCGACAAGGCGGCCCTCTTCGTCGCCATCGGCATGCTGGGGGCGACGGTCATGCCCCACAACCTCTACCTGCATAGCTCCCTGGTCCAAAGCAGGACCATCGGGGACACCCTGAAGGAGAAATGGCAGGCCATCAAGCTTAATGCGCTGGACTCCGCGATTGCCCTGAACATGGCTTTCCTCGTGAACGCCGCCATCCTCATCATGGCGGCGGCCGTCTTCTACCGCTCGGGGCACCGGGAGGTGGCGGAGATCCAGGACGCCTACCGTTTGCTGGAACCCATCCTCGGCGTGGCAGTAGCTCCCGTGGCCTTCGCGGTGGCCCTTCTGGCCTCGGGCCAGAGCTCCACCATCACGGGCACCCTGGCGGGGCAGATCGTGATGGAGGGCTTCCTCAACATCCGCATCGCGCCCTGGCTGCGGCGCCTCATCACGCGGCTGCTGGCCATCGTCCCCGCGGTCCTGACCCTCATCTACTTCGGCGAGCGGGGCACGGGCCCCCTCCTGGTCCTTTCTCAGGTGGTCCTTTCCCTACAGCTCCCCTTCGCCATCATCCCGCTCGTGCACTTCGTCTCCGACAGGAAGCAGATGGGCGAACTGGTCATCGGCCGGCCTACGAAGGTCCTGGCGTGGATCACGGCCGCCGTCGTGGTCGTTCTGAACGCCAAGCTGGTATCCGACTGGCTCGCGGAGTGGACCCACGCCGCGGGAGACCGGGCTTTCTGGATCCTTCTGGTGGCCGTCCCACTCAACCTGGCCGTCGGCGGCCTTTTGCTGTACGTTACGGTCAAACCTTGGTTGGGGGGGCTGGCTCGGCGTGCACCAGCGGCCCCACGGCTGGGAGTGCACGCCCCCTCGGAGGGGCTGGACCTGGAGATGGCCGCCAGTCCGTACAAGAAGATCGCGGTGGCCCTGGACTTCTCGGGCCGGGACGGCGTGATCCTGAGAGAGACCCTGAAGATGGCCGGCGACTCGCGTCCGGAGCTGGCGCTCATGCACGTCGTCGAGAGTGCCGGGGCTCGTTTCTTGGGAAAGGACTCGGCGGACGAGGAGAGCCAGCACGACGCCGAGCGCCTGGAGGGCTACGCCGAGGCCCTGAGAGCGAAGGGCTTCGCGGTCACCACGCGGCTGGGCTCGGGCAAGCCCGTCCCCGTTCTCGCGACCATGATCGAGGAGTTCGCGCCCGATCTGGTGGTCCTGGGCGCCCACGGCCACCGGCTCCTCCTGGACCTCTTCCTGGGTTCCACCGCCGACGCGCTCCGCCACCGCATCAGGACCAGCGTCCTGGTGGTCGGCAAGGGGCGCTGAACGGGGGTGGAGCCCCCCAAATCACCGAGATCCCAATCCCCTTCGATACATCAGGGCCGCGTCGTAAGGAGGCGACCCTCTGGCTGGCGGGACTGGAAGTGGGACTCCGGGCTAGATCCCCAGGCCGCTGAGGGTGTCGACGACCTGGGCGACGGCCCAGGCGAGGTCGGGGTGGCTGGTCTCGAACAGGGCCATGGAGTCTTCCAGGCGCTCGCGGAGCGACTGCTCGCGCTGGAAGGGGGGCTCCCCCGGGTTTTCAAGGAGCTCCCGGGTGTCCCGCATGAGGTCGCGAAGCAGCTCCCGGGTGGGCTCGTCCACGTTCCTGGCCTGCTGGAGCTGGTCGTGAAGCGCCTGAAGCTTCTCCCTGAGCTCCTCCGGGTTTTGAGCGGGGACTTGCTTCTCGTCCGGCATGGAAGGCCTCCTTTCCCTGCTCAAGTATGAGGCCTCGGAGCCCCGGGAGCCAGTACCGGCCTGGCGCCTCTACATGAGGACGTAGGGATCCACCTCCACCAGCATGTCGCGTCCGCTGTGCGGGCCGAGGGGGCCGTCCAGGAGGCCCGCGAGAAGGGTCTGAAGGCGCCTGCGCTCCCGGCTCCTCAGAAGGATGTGTTTGCGGTAGCGCCCCTCCAGGCGGGGGATGGGAGGGTCCACCGGGCCGAGGAGCCTGACCTCTCGGTCGGCGCAGGCGCGCAGGTGCCGCTCGGCCTGGCGGGACAGGCCCTCGACCTTGGCGGGGTCGGCGTGGCGGAACTCGATCCGCGCCAGGGCCGCGGCGGGAGGGTAGCCCACCGTTTTCCTGTACCGGATGTCCTTCTCGTAGAAGCTCACGAAGTCGTGGGTGGTGGCGGCCTGGACGGCGTAGTGTTCAGGATGGAAGGACTGGAGGACCACCCGGCCGGGAAGGCGGCCCCGTCCGGCACGCCCCGCCGCCTGCGTGATGAGCTGGAAGGTGCGCTCGGCGGCGCGAAAGTCGGGCAGCCCCAGCAGGAAGTCGGCGGAGAGGATGCCCACGAGCGTGACGTTGGGGATGTCGTGGCCCTTGGCCACCATCTGCGTGCCCGCCATGACGGAGATGCGCCCCGCCTCGAAGTCCCGCCAGAGGGTGTCGAAGGCCCGGGCGGTCCTCACCGCCTCGCGGTCCATGCGGGCCACCCGCACGCCGGGGAGAGCCTGGGCCACGGCCTCCTCGACTTTCTCCGTGCCCTCGCCCAGAAACTGAAGGATCTCCCCTCCGCAGAAGGGGCACTGCTGGGGGATCGGGATCTGGCGGCCGCAGTAGTGGCACTTGAGGTGAAAGGCCTTGCGGTGGAAGGTCATGGCCACCGCGCAGGCCTCGCATTGGATGGTCCGTCCGCACTGCCGGCACAGGACGAAGGTGGCGTATCCCAGCCGGTTCCTCAAGAGGACCGCCTGGCGGCCCTGGGCGAGCTCCTCCTGGAGCGCCCCGGCGAGGGCTCGGGATAGGGTCGTCTTGGCGCCCGTGGCGCGGAACTCCTCCCGCATGTCCACGACCAGGACCGGAGGCAGGACCGCCGTTCCGGTCCGCTCGGGCAGGGTGAGCAGGCTGTATTTTCCAGCCTCGGTGGCGTTGTAGTAGGACTCTACGGAGGGGGTCGCCGAGCCCAGGACCACTGGGACTCCGGCCAGCATGGCCCGGATCACCGCCATGTCCCGCGCGTGGTAGCGGGGGAAGTCCTGCTGCTTGTAGCTTCCGTCGTGCTCCTCGTCCACCACCACGAGCCTGAGGTCGGGCAGGGGAGCGAAGAGGGCCGAGCGGGGGCCGATCACCACCCTGGCGCCGCCCCTGGCCACGCGCAGCCACTGCCGAACCCTCTCGTGTTCGGTCATGGAGGAGTGGAGAATGGCCACGGCGCTACCGAAGCGCTCGATCAGGCGCCGCGCGAGAAACGACGCCAGCGAGATCTCGGGCACGAGGTAGAGCGCCGTTCCGCCGGAGGCCAGGGCCTCCTCCATGAGCCTCAGATAGACCTCGGTCTTTCCCGATCCCGTGACACCGAACAGGAGAAAGGCTCGGTGGCGGGCCTCGCGCAGGGAGTCGCGCACGGTGCCCACCGCCTCCTCCTGGGCGGCGTTGAGCACGTGCGGCGAGGCGCGGCCGGGGAGCCTCGCCGTGAGAAGGTCGAAGAGCTCCACCCAACCCGCCTCCGCCATCTCCGAGAGGACGTGCTGGGGAACCTTCGCGGCGTGCGCCACCTGGGACACGGTGGGAAAACCGCGCTGCTCGAAATCGAGGAGCGCCGAGAGGGTCTTGGCGAAGAATTTAGGCTGGCCCGGATCGGAAGCCATGGCCCGCGCCTCATCGGGAGGTATCAGGAGGGCCACGCGGTCCTGCCCCGCATAGCGGCGGCGGGCGGTCCACTGCGTATGCTCGATCACCAGCTCCTGGCGCACCGCCTCCTGGACCCAGAGCGTCGCGGAGGGCCCGAGGAGCGCCCTCAGGGTCGCGAGGCTCCGGGGGCCGCCGCGGAGGGCCTCCGCGAGCGGACCGAGGGCGTGGCCGTCCGGCAGATCGCCGTCGGGCACCCATTCGTAGCTGGAGCGGGCGGAGGGATCGAGCCCCGAGGGGTAGGCGCAGTGGAGGACCGAGCCCCAGGAGACCAGGTAGTAGTCGGCGATCCAGCGGGTCAGAGCCAGGATGTCGGGGGGAAGGAGCGGGCTTCGGTCCAGCACCTCTTCCAGGGGGCGGAGCGTCTCTGGCGGGGCGCTCCCCGGATCCTCCACCGCGATGCCGATGTGGTGGGTCCTGGCGAAGGGAACGCGCACCCGGCACCCGGGCCCGGGGACGGGCTGGCCCGGCGGGACGGCGTAGGTGAAGGTGCCGCGAACGGGGATGGGGAGGGCGACCTGCACGCTGGGCCCCCGGGCCCCACCGGTCACGGCCCCGCTCCGACCAGCTTCCGCAGGATCCGGTCCAGATGGCCGTCCGGGTCTTCCACCCTCGCCTCCAGGCGCGGGAAGAGGAGGGGAGCCGGACCCGGCCAGAGCGGCGCCCACTTCACGTAGTCCTTCTCGGTGGTCAGGACGGCGCGGGCGCGCGTCCGCTCAACCTCGCCGAGGAGGCGCTGGAGCTTGGAGCCGTCGGGACGCGCGTGGTCCGGCCAGGCCAGGCTCGCTTCGAGCCTCAGACCGGCCTCCCGGGCCTGCTGGAAGAAGGCGCCCGGGTTGCCGATCCCGGCGAATGCCACGAGGGGGAGCCCCCTCAGTGCCTCCCAGGAGCCGAACGGGGAGGAGGGCTCCGTCGCGGAGGCCCACTCGAAGCGCACGCCCGCGCGCGGCACGCCCTCCACCCGGGAGGCCAGCCGCGCGGGCAGGTCCGAGACGCCTCCCCTGGTCACCACCACGAGATCCGCCCTCCTGGCCCCCCGTAGCGGCTCCCTCAGCCGCCCTACGGGCGGGGCATGGAGGTCCTGCGGGCGAGAGGCGTCCACGAGGAGGAGATCGGCCTCGCGCCGGACGCGCACGTGCTGGAACGCGTCGTCCAGCAAGAGAACGTTGGCGCGGCCGGCGACAAGCGCCGCACCCTCCTCCCGCCGTTCGGCCACGGCCACGGGCACGCCCGGAAGACTCCGGGCCAGAAGGAGCGCCTCCTCGCCCACGGACTCGGGAGTGCTGTCGGGCGTCACCAGAGAGGCTCCGACGGTGGCCCGCCCGTATCCCCTGAGGAGCACGGCGGGTCTGCGCCCCATGGCCTGGAGGCGGCGGGCCAGGTGGATCGTGAAGGGGGTCTTGCCGGTTCCTCCGAAGGTGAGGTTGCCCACACAGAGCGCGGGGAGCCCGAGGCTGACCCCTCGGCCGCGGCCTCCCATCAGGCTCGTCCTGGCGGCCGACATCGCCAGGAAAAGAACCCCCAGAGGCCAGAGCGCATAGGCCCACGCGGGCACTTTCTCCGAGATCCGGGATTCTCCCTCCGCCATCGCAGCACCCCCGCGGCGCCGAGCGAGCGGGCGCCGCCGGCCTCAGGATACCGCACTTGGCAGGCGCGGAGAGAAGCAAGGGGCTGGAACAGGGAGGCCATGAGGCGGCGAGGGAAGGTGGGGCAGTGTGGATGATGGATGACGGATGATGGATGATAGATGATAGATGATGGATGATAGATGATGGGCGGCAAGCTGGCGTTGCATCAATGGCGGGGGCCGATAGCCCGTGATGAAGGCAGCGCGGACGAGGACGGCCACGCCGCCCATGCGCTCAGAGGCCTAAGTATCGGGCGTACAGGGCCCGGGCGCGGGCCGGGTCGCCGGTCTTCTGGATGAGGGCCCGTCCGTCCGGATAGATGGTGACCGGGTGCCCCTCCCATTCGGTCTGGATCAGGTAGGGGTTCTCGAAGATGGGTCCGGCCGTGGCGAGCCTTGCCTTCACGGCCGCCAGGTCCAGGCGGGTTCCCTTGGGAGCCAGGACGAGAATGCCGTCCCGGCCGCAGACCCGGTGGGTCCGGCTCACCCCCCGCTCCTCCAGGAAGTCGAATCGTCCGGCTCCGCAGCATGGGCAGGCGGGATCGCGCGGGACCTCGACCCGACTGAAGGACCACGTTTGAAGGTCCACGGTCAGCAGGCCTCCGGCCACGAGGTCGCCGCGCCCGGCGAGGAGCTTGAGGGCTTCGCCGGCTTGAAAGGACCCCACCGCACCCACGGCGGGTCCGATCACGCCCGCCGTATCGCAGGTAGGCGAGGAGCCGGCGGGGGGCGGCGCGGGAAAGCAGCACCGCAGACAGCCCCTCTTCCCCGGTTCCACCACCAGCACGGAGCCGTAGCTGGAGACGGCCCCGCCGTAGACCCAGGGCTTTCCTGACTTCACGGCGGCATCGTTCAGCAGATAGCGCGTCTCGAAGTTGTCCGTGCCGTCCACGACCAGATCGCACCGGGCGAAGAGGTCCATGGCCAGCTCGGGGTCCAGGTCCGCGCTGTGGGCCTCCACCTCAAGGTCCCGCCGGGCTTCCAGGAGATGGTTCTGGGCGGCCACGGCCTTGGGAAGGCGCCTCTCGCAGTCCTCCTCGGTGTACAGGAGCTGACGGGTCAGATTGGAAACTTCCACGAAGTCCCGGTCCACCAGGACCAGGGCCCCGACGCCGGCCCTGGCCAGGAAGGCCGAGGAGACGCATCCGAGGGCGCCCAGCCCGACGATTCCCACGCGGGCTCCGGCGATGCGGGCTTGGCCCGCGTCGCCAATCCACGGAAGGAGCCTCTGCCGGCTGAAGCGGTCGGTCACTGCGCGTACCTTCTCGAACGGACGTTGGCCGCCAGTCCCGCGAAGAGGCTCATGCTGACCAGGAAGGAGCCGCCGTAGGAGAGGAAGGGGAGAGGGATGCCCGTGGTGGGCACGAGGCCGATGACCATTCCGATGTTGATCAGCACGTGGTACAGGATGACGGCGAAGGCGCAGAGGACGATGAACCGCCCTTCGGAATCTCGGGCGGCCGAGGCGGTACTCAGGAACCTCAGCAGGAGCGAGAGGTAGAGCCCTAGGAGGGCCAGGGAGCCCAGAAATCCAGTCTCTTCGGCCACGACGCCGAAGATGAAATCGGTATGGGGCGCCGGAAGGAAATTGAGCCGGTTCTGCGTGCCCGAGTAGAGACCTTTCCCCAGCAGTTCGCCCGAGCCCACGGCGATGCGGGCTTGGTTCACCTGGTAGCCGGCTCCCCTCGTGTTCGCCGTGGGGTGGATGAAGGTGATGATCCGGTCCTTCTGGTAGGGCTTGAGGAAGGTGAACCATCCCAGCGCCAGGAGCAGCATGAGCGCCAGGATCCCGATGGCGCACCATTTCACGATCTGAGTCAGGGGAAGAAAGCTGAGGTAGAGGGCTACCGCAACGAGGGGGATAAAAGTCGTGGCGGTCCCGAAGTCTGGCTGCAGCAAGGTCAGGAGCATGGGCAACCCGATGATCCCCGAGAGGATCCCGATCTCCCGCCATCTCATGGGCCTGCCCACGAGCTCCTTGATAAAGGCCGCTCCGGCGAGCGCCGCGGCGACCTTGGCGAACTCGGACGGCTCGAAGCCGATGGGTCCGATGTAGAGCCAGGACTTGTGGCCACCGACGTAATGTCCCAACACGGGCATCGAGAGGAGCACCGCGACGCATAGGCCGTAGACCAGGTAACTGTACTCCACCCAGATTTCATAGGGGATCAGAAACGCCAGAGAAAACGCGCCGAAGGCAAGGACGGCCCAGAACATCTGACGGTTGCCGAGATAGGCGAAGCGCGTCCCGAAGGTGGCCGAGCGCACCATCAAAGGTCCGAAGATGAGCAGGGTCAGGTAGAGCGCCGCGGTGACGAAGTCTCCGTAGGACACGGCCTCCCGAAGCGTCTTCTTCATGGCTGGCCCCGAGGGTTCGCGCCCCCTCCGTACCGGGCGGTGATGAACCGCGGCGGCTCCTGCGGGTTCAGGCGCGCCTTGAGGGGCGCGTCTGGTTTGGGTGGCGTCTCCTGATTCGGTGCTTGGTCCTCCGGCGCCGCCTTGGTGCCTACATCCGGCTGGGCCGGCTTCTTGCCCAGCAGGAGGTACTCCAGTCCAGCCTTGGCGATCTTGGCCGCGAGGTTGCCCCCGTGGCCGCCGTGCTCCACCATGACGACGAAGGCCACGGAGGGATTGCCGGCCGGAGCGAATCCCGCGAACCAGGCGTGATCTCGCTGGTCCTTCGGGAGCGACATGGAGTTGCGTCCCGCGCTGGCCGCCACTACCTGGGCCGTGCCCGTCTTCGCGCAGACCGCCACGCCGGGAATGCGGCAGGCCGTGCCGGTGCCGCTCTCCACCACCAGTTGGAGCGCCTGCTTGAGGACGGCCTCGGTCCGAGGGGAGATGGAGACCGAGCTCTCGAGCTTGGGCGGCCCCTCCAGGAGCTTGGGCTGAAAGCGCTCTCCGCCCGTGGCGATGGTGGCGTATATGGAGAGGAGCTGGAGGGGTGTAACCGTCAGGTAGCCCTGTCCGATGGCCACGGGCAGGTTGTCGCCCGGGTACCAGGGGCCCAAATGTCGTTTGGCTTTCCAGGCCGGCGACGGGAAGATGCCGCTGATTTCGGAGGGCAAATCGACGCCGGTCTTGGTGCCGAGGCCAAAGAAACTCGCCCATTTGTCCATCCGCTGGATGCCGATCAGGTCTCCGGCGTGGTAAAAGTAGACGTCGCACGAGTCCTGGAGGCCCTTCAGGAGGTCGACCGTGCCGTGGCCGCCCTTGGCCCAGCAGTGAAAGACGCGTCCGCCGAAATCCCAATATCCCGGACAGTAAAAGGTGGTGTCCGGCGTCAGAACGCCGTCTTCGAGGCCGACCAGGGCGACGAAGGGCTTGAAGGTGGACCCTGGAGGATAGACCCCCTGGATAGGGCGGTCGAGAAGCGGGTGGCTCGGATCTTCGGAGATCTCCCGCCACTTGGAGGCCGGAATGGCTCCCGAAAAGAGGTTGGGATCGAAGTTGGGCAGGCTGACCCAGGCGAGGATGTCACCGGTAGAGGGATTCATAAAAATCGCCGAGCCGTGCTCTTCCCCGAAGGCCTGTTCCAGGATGTTCTGGAGCTGAATGTCCAGGGTCAGGTGGACCGTCTGCCCAGGAATGGGCTCGCGCCGGATGCCTACACCCGGCAGCTTCAGGGTGGGGTCCTCCACCTCTCGCCCCAGGCTGTTGACCTGAGCCATGCGCAGGCCATTCTTGCCCATGAGGAGCGCGTTGGCTGTGCGCTCCACCCCCGACTTGCCCACCTCGATGAAGGGGTCGTTGTCCGACACTCGCAGCTTCTGGGCCTCCTTGGGAGAGAGGAGCCCCACGTAGCCCAGCGCGTGGCTGGCCACCGGCCCGAAGGGATACTCTCGCCGGAGCTCCATCTCGATTCTCAGCATCTTGAACTCGTCCTGATTGGCCTCCACCTTCTGCATCCAGGCGGTCGGTATGTCCCGGGCCAGGACGGCTAGGCTCGGCACGGGACTGCGGCGCAGGGCGGCCTGCACCTCCTCCTTGGTCATGACCAAGCCCAGGATTCGCTGCATGCTCAGAAGGGTCTGGTCAAGGGAGCCCCCCTTGGCCGTGTCCAGCACGAGGGAGAAGGAGACTTGGTTTCTGCAGAGAACAGCGCCGTTTCGGTCCAGGAGCATGCCACGGGGTGCTCGCAGCACCGTCGGGCGGGTGTAGTTATTTTCCGAAAGCAACCGGTAGTACGGGCCCTCAATGACCTGGAGGTAGAAAAGTCTGAGGGCGAAGACCACGAACAGGAGCCAGAGAATGGCCTGGAGGAATTGGATCTTGTTCTGCAGGGAGGGTTCCTGCGCGCCGTTCATGACCTTTCCTCCGGAAAGAGCTTGCGCGCGGCCAATTCGAACCCCGCTGCCATCAGCCCCGTCACCAGACTGCCCAGGAGAACGGGGACGAGGAACGGGGCGGCCAGGGGAAGGCCGAGCAGGAGGTAGAGTAGCGCGACCAAGCCCGCGTCCACAATGTAGCTGGCCCAGCCGAAGAAGGCCAAGGGAACCACCCCTTGCAGCATGACCTTGGAACCGATCCACCCGAGCAGATAACCCAACAAGGTGAAGGCGGCGCCGTGGAAGCCCACGTACGGAAGGAAATAGGCGTCGCAGAGGGCTCCAAGAAAGGCCCCCCAGAGCAGCCCGGAGAGCCTGCCGCCCCTGAGCGCCAGGACCGTGAGCAGGGCGAGGAAGGGGTTGGCGATGGTGAGCCCGCCCGACACGAGGGGCAGCAGGGTTTGCACGGCCACGGCCATGAACAGGAGCAGCAGGGAGGCGATGAAACGCTTACCCATTGGTCTTCCTGAGGAGCAGGACCCACATGAGGTCGCCGAGCCGGGATGCCGGGCTGAGGGTGATCCGCTTCAGGTAGTCCGGGCCGTCCGACACCTCGGTGACGGTGCCCATCCGGATCCCCGGAGGGAAGATCCCGTCCTCGCCCGAGGTCACGAAGAGGTCGCCCGCCTTCACGTCGGCCTCGTTGGATACCCAGCGGACGGAGAGGGAACGTCCCTCTCCCACGGCCACGCCGTGTACGCCCGAACGGTCCGACATGACCCCCACCGCCGAGCTGGGGTCCGTCACCAGCAGAATTCGGTACAGGGGGCCGATGCGCGTCTGAACTCGTCCCACGGCGCCCTGTGGCCCGATCACCGGCGTCCGGTCCGGAAAGGATAGATCGCTTCTGCACGACACGAGCAGGTAGCGGCCGAAGGGCACCCCGAATTCCGTGAGCGCCCTGGCGCCGATCACCTGGTAGCCGGTCGGCTTCGGCGCCTTGATGAGCTCGCGGAGCTGGAGCACCTCCTTTTCGAGGGCCTGGCTGATCTCCAGCCTGCCTTGGAGTTCCCGGTTGTCCTCCTCCAGCCTCTCGGCCTTCACGGCGGCATCCCTCTGCCAGAAATAGGCTTGGAGGCCCTCCCTGGTGAGTCGGTTGGCCGAGTCGTAAATGGACAAGAAAGGGCCAAACGCGCCGAGGGCGAGGCTGCTGAGGGCGGATTGCGTCCCGCGCCTGACCTGCCAGCCCAGGAGGACGAGGTAGCCGGCCATCAAGAGGACGAGCAAGACTTCGGGCCGGCGGATGGGCGACCTACGGGACATTATTCGATGGCGACGCGTTTGAGGAGATCGAAGTCCACAAGCATCTTCCCGGCCCCCAACACGACCGAGGAGAGGGGATCGTCCGCGATGAGAACCGGCAGACCGGTTTCCTCCCTAAGCCGCTTGTCCAGGTTCTTGAGCAGCGCCCCGCCCCCGGTCAGCACGATGCCGCGGTCCACGATGTCCGCGGCGAGTTCCGGCGGCGTCTGCTCCAGGGCCTGCTTGACGGCGTCGATGATGACCGAGACGGTCTCCGAGAGGGCCTCCCGGATCTCCTCGGCGGAAACGAGGACGGTCTTGGGAATCCCCTCCACGAGGTCGCGCCCCTTGATCTCCGCCGAATTCTCCTCCTCCAGGGGATAGGCCGATCCGAGGCGGATCTTCACCTCCTCCGCCGTCCTCTCACCGATGAGCAGGTTGTACCGCTTCTTGACGAACTGGATGATGGCCTCGTCCATCTCGTTGCCGGCCACCCTGACCGTGCGCGAGTAGACGATGCCCGCCATGGAGATGACCGCCACGTCGGTGGTGCCCCCTCCGATGTCCACGATGAGGTTGCCCGTGGGTTCGGTGATGGGCATGCCCGCGCCGATGGCCGCGGCCATCGGCTCCTCCACCATGGCCACGTAGGAGGCCTTGGCCCTGTAGGCCGAGTCCCGCACCGCCCGCTTCTCCACCTGGGTGATCTGGCTGGGCACGCAGATGACGATCCTGGGTCTCACCACGAGCTTGCGGTTGTGGGCCTTCTTGATGAAGTAGTCGAGCATCTTTTCCGTGTGCTCGAAATCCGCGATGACGCCGTCCTTCATGGGCTTGATGGCCTGGATGTTGCCCGGCGTGCGTCCGAGCATCTCCTTGGCCTCGGTCCCGACGGCCTCGATGCGTCCCGTCTTCATGTTCATGGCCACGATGGAGGGTTCGCGCACGACGATGCCCTGCCCCTTCACGTAGACCAGGGTGTACGCCGTCCCGAGGTCGATGGCGAGGTCGTTGGACAGGAAGGAAAAGGGCGAACGCAAGCTAAAGGGCATGGGGGCTCCTAACCGTAAACTGCACAGCCGTTCTTGGTGGATTCCTTGATCCGGTACATGGCCTGATCGGCCCTCTGGATCAGGGTCTCAGGGTCATCGCCGTGATCGGGAGCGACGGCGATCCCGAAACTCGCCGAAAGCGTGAAGGCGCAGCCTGTGCTGGCCTCATAGTCGTGGGCGGCGATGGAGCGGCGGAGACGCTCCGCCACCAGCCGGCTGCCCTCGACGTCGGTGTTGGGAAGAATGATGACGAACTCGTCTCCGCCGTAGCGGACGACCACGTCCACGTTGCGCACCAGCCCCTTCAGGATGCCGCCCACCACCTGGAGCGTCCTGCTCCCCATGAGGTGGCCGTAGCGGTCGTTGACCTGCTTGAAGCCGTCCAGGTCGAGAAAGACGAGGGCCACGGGATAGTGGTAGCGGCCGCCCCTGATGAGCTCCACCTTCAGGGACTGTCGGAGGTAGCGTGAATTGTAGAGCTGGGTGAGGTCGTCCACGAGGCTGAGCTGCTTGATGCGCTGGAAGAGATAGGCGTTCTCGATGGCGATGGCGACGGGCTCGGCGAAGAGGGTCGCGGTCTCCAGGTCGGCCTCGGTAAACTCCTCCTCTCCGTCCTTGTTGATCACTTCGAGTACGCCGAGGGTCTTTCCCCGGCTCCTGAGGGGGACGCATAGGATGGATCGCGTCTGAAATCGGGTCAGCCGGTCTATCTCGGGATTGAAGAGCGGAGAGCGGGCGGCGTCGTTGATCATCATGGCGCGCCCCTTGGCGGCCACCTCTCCCGCGATGCCTTCGCCGACCCGGAGCTTGAGTTCCTTGAGGGGAGCCGCTTTGCTGCCCATGACGCCTTTGAACACGAGGTTCTCGCCGGTTTCGTCCATGAGAAGGAGGCTCCAGGCCTCGGACCGGACGAGCAGTTGGACCCGTTCCATGATGTAGGCGATGAGCGCCTCCGGCTCCAGGAGAGAGTTGGCCGTCCTGACCACCTCGGCCAACAGGCGAAGCTGTTCGCCCTTGCGGTCGTGGGTGGCCAGGAGTTCCTCGTATTTCTTCTTGTAAGAGACATTTGCGGCCATGGCCGGCCCATCAGAAGTGTGTCAGTACGAAGAAACCGACTGGAACTGCTTCCGCCAGATCGTCTCGTTGCCCTCGTCGTCGAAGGCGCGCACCTGTACGGCCTGGGTCCCGTAGTCGGAAAAGATCACGATTTTGCTGAAGGTGCCGTCGGCGTTGACGGGCACTTCGATGTCGTTCACCGAAATGGAGACGCCCGGGTCGGTCGTGCCCTGAAGGATGACCCCGTCACCGATGGGTGTGGCGTCCACGCTCAACTTGAGATCACGCTTGATCTTGGGGCGCTGGTAGATCTGCAGGATCCGGAACCGGTAGATGGGCGACCAGAAGGTCCTTTTGTCGTCCCCCTCGGTTCGCAGGCGCCAGTAGTAGGTTCCGGCCGGCATGCCCTCCACGGTCACGTTATCGTCCTCTCGCACGGTCTGGTCCGTGAGCAGGGTCGAGAAGAGCGGCTTGGCCGAGAGTTCGAACCTCGTCGCCACGCCGCCACCCTTCCACTTGAACACCATCGGCTGGTGGACCGGGTCCTCCAGCCGGAAGATCTGTTGGTCTTTCGGGGTGTCCGCCGCGGGGGGGGGGACTAGGGCCTCCGTCTGTCCCAGGCCCGTGGACGTGGTCACCACGGATACGCCCGTGGCTCCCGCCTGGAGGGTCTCTTTCCGCCCGGCGGCCTCGATCTCGCCGGCGCCCGTGAAGATGGACGTGGTCACGTCCCCGTTGGCGGCCTGGCCCACGCCGACGCGCGAGGCCGCCGCCGGCCTGACCTTGGTGGTTTCCGTCGCGATGATGGACTCATCCTTCGCGGTCATGGTCTCCGGCGTCTGCGTCTCCACGAAGCCCTGCTTCAGCGCCACCTCGATGAGGCTACCGCCCGCGGGACTGGTGCTCAGCGCCTGGATCACGACCAGGGAGTCGGAGGAGATGATCTGGATCTGGCCGTTGTGGTACTTGATCTGGGCCGAGCTGTTCTTTCCGGTACGCACGATGTCCCCGTCCTCCAGGATCATCTGTTCGGAGGCATTCGTGAAGAGGTGTTGGCCCGTCCGCTTGACTTCGACCTGGCCCTCGGTGGTGACCAGGGTGGCGTACTTCTGCGACGTGCTCGAACTCGCCTGGGCGTTCTTCAGGGTTTCCAGCACGTCGTTGGCCATGGAGAGGGCCTTCGGGAAGTGTCCGGCCGCGAACTCGTTGCGGGCCTGCTGGAGCATGGTGCGGGTCTGTCTGAGGGTGGCCTTCACCTCGTCCGAGAGGTCGGGGGTGTCCATCGTGTCCTGGAGCCGCTGGGCTTTCGTCAGGGCCCGCTCGGCCTGGATCTTGGGGTTGCCGTGCCAGCGCCAGTAGAAGAAGACCCCGCCACCGATCAGCCCGAGGGCGGCCAGCACAAGGATAATGCCGTAAATATCCTTGTACTTGATCGTGATCCAATCGAGCTCGCGGCCCTTCTTTGCCATGGGGAACCCCTTTCCAGCCAATCGAATGATACCCCATAGCAGTCAAGGGCTCAAGCCCGGGGAGGCCCTTGCCGGGCCGGTACGAGGTTCACTTGTCGGAGGGCTCCCCCCGGCCCCATAATACGGCTCCAGGAGGTCCGCCCATGAAGGGTCAGAATGCTGTTCCGGCCGGTTCGGGAGGCTCCATGAGGAGCTTTTGGATCGTCATCGCGTTAGCCGTGGCGATCCTCGGCGTCTACTTGCTCCGAACGGGCCTTCGTGGCGGTGGACCCGCGGGGCTGGTACCCTCGGACCAACGCTCTCCCGCCGGTACGGCGGCCATCGAGCCCGTGACGTCCGGTGCCAGCTCCGTGGACCTGGCTTCATTAAAGGGAAAGGTGGTCGTGCTCCACTTCTGGGCGAGCTGGTGCCCGCCCTGCAGGACCGAGTTCCCGGAGTTTGCGCGGTACGCCGGGGCTCATCAGGAGGACCCGGGAATCGCCATCCTCCCGGTGTCGGTAGACAACGACAAGGCGCCGGTTCTGACCTTCCTCCAGGCCATTCCGCAGCATTTCCCCGTTTACATCGACCAGAGCGGACTGGCGGACCAGATGGGCGTGACCGCCATCCCCACGACCGTCGTCCTGGACAGGGAGGGCAAGGTGGCCTGGACGGCGCAGGGCGCCACGGACTGGTCGTCCAAAGGCGTCCCGGCGGTGGTTCGGAAGCTGGATCATGAGTGAGCCGGCCGGCCGGGCGCCCCAGCGAGTCGATGCCAAGGTCCTGATCGGGGGGGAGTGGTACCAGAAGGACGACCGTCTGGAGAGCCTCAATCCGGCCACCGGCGAGATCATCGGTTACGCGCCCCTCTGCAACAAGGAGGACGTGGGTCTGGCCGTGCTCGCCGCCAGGGAGGCGCAGTCCTCTTGGGCGGCCCTACCGCTGGATCGCAGGATCGGCCACCTGGAGACGCTGAGGGGGCTGGTGGCGCAGGAGGGCGATGCCCTGGCCTCCCTCATCACCCAGGAATCGGGCAAGCCGCTTCAGGAAGCCCACTTCTTGGAGATTCTGGGCACCCTCGATCTCATAACCGGCCTCTGCAAGGGAGCGCCAGCCTATCTCGACGACCGCCGTGTCGGGGGTGGAAATCCCCTCCCGTGGGGGAGGCGCCACTGGATCCGCAGGGTGCCGCTCGGCGTGTTGGGAGTGATCTCGCCGTGGAACCTGCCGCTGGCCATCCCCATGGGGCAGATCCTACCTGCCCTCCTGGCCGGCAACACCGTGGTGTTCAAGCCGTCCGAACTCGCGCCGCTCGTGGGGACGAAGCTGGCCGGGCTCCTCCACCGGGCGGGCTTCCCTCCCGGCGTGCTCAACCTCGTGACGGGCGGGCCCGAGACGGGTGCCCATCTCGTGGAAGGCGGATTGGACGGCCTCCTCTTCACCGGCTCCACGGCAGTCGGGCTTCAAATCCAGGCGAAGCTAGCGCCGAGGCTCATCCCCACGGGGCTGACGTTGGGGAGGAAGGACGCCTTCCTGGTTCTCCCGGACGCCCCGTTCGCGAGGACCGTCAACGGGGCCGCGTGGGCGGCCTGCTTCGGGACCGGCCAGGCCTGCGCTTCCGCGGAGCGTTTCTTCGTGCCGATCCAGATGAAGGAAAGATTCGCCGCCGCCGTGGCGGCCAAGGTCGGGGCGCTCAGAGTCGGGAACGGCATGGAGGAGGGAGTCGAGGTCGGCCCCCTGATCTCTTCCCATCAGCTCGAACGGGTTGAGGTCCACGTGCAAGAGGCCGTCTGGAAGGGGGCGCGCCTTCTATGCGGCGGACGGCGACTGCCCGGCCCGGGTTTCTTCTTCCAGCCCACGGTGTTGGTGGACGTACCCATGGACTGCGCTCTCATGCGGGAGGAGACCCTCGGGCCGGTGGTGCCCGTCGTGGGGTACGCCGACCTGGATGAGGCGGTCCGATGGATCAACGACTCTCGTTACGGCCTGTCCGCTTCGATCTGGACCGCGGACGTGGAACGGGGCCTTGCCCTCGGCCGCCGGCTGGCCGTGGGTTCCGTCTGGATCAACGACGTCTCCTACAGCCATACCCAGGCGCGGTTCCCCTGGGGCGGGATGAGGCAGTTCGGAACGGGCCGCGCCCACGGGCTCGGTTTGCTCCACGAACTGACCTCGATGCAGCTCCTGGGTGCCGACAGGGGGCAGCGGGAGGGAGAGCCCTGGTGGTTTCCCTACAGCTCCGACGGCCTGGATCTGGCCAGGCGGATGCGGTTTCTCCTCGCCGAGGGGCTGGCGGGACGCCTCATCAACCTGATACCCTTCTTCAAAGACCTGGTCAAGGTGAGAGGGACTCGTTGAGATGCTGCACGTGGGGATTACGGCGGACTGGGAAGAGGGCGAAGGAGGCCGCAAGCTCGTCCTGAGCCGGGAATACTTCGAGTGGGTCAGGAGCGCGGGGCTATTGCCCGTGGCCCTGCCTGCGCTTCCGGGCTCCGAGGCGGAGGCCTTGGCGGGACTGTCGGCCCTGGTTCTCTCGGGGGGCCACGACATTGCGCCCTCCCTCTACGGAGCCGATCCGGAACCCCGCCCCGGCGAGCACTATTCCCACCCCGACCGGACGGCGTTTGAATTCACGCTCCTCTGGCGCTGCCTGAAGCTCGGCGTTCCCGTTCTGGGCATCTGTCTGGGATGCCAGACCATCAACGCGGCCCTCGGCGGCGACCTGGTCCGGCACCTGGAGGATCCCCACCTGCGGCACCGCCGAAGCGCACCGGGTGGGCCCTCTCCTTGCCACCGTCTCCACGTTGAGCCGGGCACCCTGGTGGCCAGCCTTTATCCCGGTCGGGACACGAGGGTCCACTCCTCCCATCACCAGGCCGTGGGGAACCTGGCGGCGGGCTGGAGGATTACGGCGTGGGGCCCGGATGAGGTGCCCGAAGCTATCGAGCACCCCGCGCATCCGCGCGTCCTTGGCATCCAATGGCACCCGGAGCGAACGCCGCGATCCCCGTTTTCGCGCAACCTTGGACGCTGGCTCAGGGAGCAGGCGGAGACGTATGGTGCGGATGGGGGATGAAGGATGACCGATGAGGGATGAAAAAAAGAAGGGGGGGATGAGCCCTTCTCTCCCTGTCTCCCCGTTTCCCTGTTTCCCGGGCTCGATCTTCGCATGAAAGGCCCCCGCCCGGAGGAGCCCGACTTTCTAGCGCTGCTCGGCCCCGGAGGGCCGCTGGCGAGGGAACCCTTCTACGAGTACCGGCCCGGCCAGGAGGAGATGGCCGCCGCTGTTTGGCGCGCGCTACGCCACGAGCGCTTCCTGCTGGCCGAAGCGGGGACGGGAACGGGGAAAAGCCTCGCCTATCTCCTTCCCGCCGCCTACTTGGACCGGAGGGTCGTGATCTCGACGGGCACCAAGGCCCTCCAGGAGCAGCTGGCCCGGAAGGACATCCCGCTCCTGGAGCGGATCCTGGAGCGGCCCGTGCGCGCCGTGACGGTAAAGGGGCGCGCCAACTACCTGTGTCTCCATTACTGGCGCCACTTTCTGGCGGAGCCGCTGTTCACCTCGCCGGCGGACGCGGCCCACCTGAAGCGGCTGGAGGCGTGGGCCTCCTCCACCAAGACGGGCGACAAGGCCGAGTGGGATGGGATCCCCGAGGACCTCCCCACCTGGCGGGAGATCAACGCTCGAGGCGAGCGCTGCCTGGGATCCTCCTGCCCGCTGTTCAGCGACTGCCACGTGGTTCAGCTCAGGCGTCAGGCCGAGGCCGCCGATCTGGTCGTGACCAACCACCACCTCCTCTGCGCCGACCTGGCGCTGAAGAACCGCTGGGACGCCGCCGCGCTGCCCGAGTACGCGCACCTCGTCATGGACGAGGCCCACGAGGCGGAGGAGGCGGCCACCTCCTTTTTCGGAGTGAGCGTCAGCCGCCGCATGGTGCAGGAGTGGCTTCACGACGCCACGAAGGCCTTCGGAAACGGCAAAGGCAACCTCACCCGCATCCTGCAGGACGCGACGCAGGCGGTGCTCTTCTTCTTCGGACCCATGGAGGCCCGCGGGGAGCGGCGGGAGACCCTTCGCCCGGGCTTCCTCGGCGAGCAGGGGGAGGCCCTGCGCGAGAGGATGGACAATGCCCTGGACGCCGCGGGCCTCGCCTTGCAGGGCACGGATGGCGGGGGCGAGGTGGAGGGGTTGCTGGGCCGGCTCGAAACCCTCCGGGAGGCCGTGGAGTTCGTGCTGGACGGCGCGGACGACGCCTACGTGCGCTACGTGGAGGTCCGTGGCCGAAACGTGATCCTGGGAGCCAGCCCCATCGACGTGGGGGATCTGATGCGCGAAAACCTCTACGGCCGGCTCAACGGCGCCGCCTTCACCTCGGCCACCCTCACGGTTGGGGGCTCCTTCGCCTATTTCAGAAGCCGCATGGGGATTCCGGAGGGGACCGAGGAACTCCGCCTGCCCAGTCCGTTCGACTACGGCCGGCAGGGCCTTCTCTACGTCCCGGCGCGATTCCCGGACCCCGGCGACGAGGGGTTTCTGGATGCCCTCCTGGAGGTCCTCCCCCCGCTGATCGGATTCTCCCGCGGCCGGGCCTTCGTGCTGTGCACCTCCTACCGCAACATGCGGGCCGTGGCCCAGTCGCTCGAAGCCCTGCTGCCCTTCCCGGTCCTGGTCCAGGGGGAGGAGCCCAAGGCGCTGCTGCTGGAGCGTTTCCGGCTGGCGGGCAACGCGGTGCTCGTGGCGACCGCCTCCTTCTGGCAGGGCGTGGACGTCCAGGGCGAGGCCCTTTCTCTCGTGGTCATCGACAAGCTGCCCTTCGCGGCCCCCAACGATCCCCTGACCCAGGCGAGGATCGAACGCCTCCGAAAGTCCGGACAGGACCCCTTCACGGGCTACCAGGTGCCCATGGCCGCCATCATGCTCCAGCAGGGGGCGGGCCGCCTGATCCGCTCCACGCGGGACCGGGGCGTGGTGGCCTGCTTCGACGTGAGGCTGAGGAGGAGATCCTACGGCCGGCTGCTGCTGGCCTCGCTCCCCCCCTTCGCCGTGACGGAGAGCCTGGACGCGGTGGAGGCCTTCTTCTCCTCCGAAGCCGAGGAGGCGCCTTGAACCGCAGAAGGGTTGAAGCCTCGTGGGTCTGGGTGCTGGCCGCGGCGGTGGGCTTGGGCTTGCCCGTCGCCGCGCTGTCTCAGGAAACGGGCCAGGTCCACGCCACCATGGGCGAACTGCTCCCACTCTGGTCCGTCCTGCCCTTCGCGGGAATCCTGCTCTCCATAGCCCTCTTTCCGCTGATGGCTCCGCACTTCTGGCACCGGCACTACCCCAAGGTCTCCCTCTTTTGGGCGCTGGTCTTCGGCGTGCCCTTCCTGCTGGTCTACCGGATGAGCGCCTGGCACGGAGTGCTCCACATCTACCTCGTGGACTACATCCCGTTCATCATCCTCCTCTGGGGCCTCTTTGCGGTGTCGGGCGGTTTGGTCCTGAGGGGGACCATGGCCGGGACTCCCAAGGTGAACACGGCCTTCCTCCTGGTCGGCACGGTCATCGCCTCCTGGACCGGCACTACGGGCGCGGCGATGCTACTCATCCGGCCCCTGCTGCGGGCTAACGCCGCCCGGCACCACAAGGTCCACGTGGTCGTCTTCTTCATCTTCCTGGTGGCCAATATCGGAGGGAGCCTCACACCGCTCGGCGATCCGCCCCTCTTCCTGGGTTTCCTGCACGGCGTGCCCTTCTTCTGGACGCTGCGGCTTCTGCCGATGATGGGTGCCGCCTCCGTGGCGCTCCTCGCCGCGTTTTACGCCATGGACAGGCATTACTTCCGCAAGGAGCCCGAAGGGGTCCTCGTGAAAGAGGAGGAGGCTGAAACGCCGCTCCGGCTGGACGGCTGGCACAACCTCATCTTCCTGGCCGGAATCCTTGGGGCCGTCCTGCTGTCGGGGTTTTGGCACGCCGGGTCGGTGGATCTCCTCGGGGTCCGCCTGGAGCTCCAGGACCTCGTTCGCGACGCCATCATCGTGGCCATGGCGCTCCTCTCCTTGTGGACCACTCCCCGAAGCCTTCGAGAGCACAACGGTTTCACGTGGGAGCCCATGCGGGAGGTGGCCGTCCTCTTCGCCGGAATCTTCGCTACCATCATCCCGGCCTTGGCCATCCTGAAGGCGGGCGAGAGCGGTCACATGGCCTTCCTGGTCGCCTCCGTCCGCGAGCCGTGGGAATACTTCTGGGCATCGGGTGGGCTGTCATCCTTTCTGGACAACGCCCCCACCTACCTGACCTTCTTCAACATGCAGATCGGACGGTTCTATCCCGGGTTGCCGGAACCCCAGGCGGTCGCCCATCTGATCCACGCGCAGGCCGGGTTCCTCGAAGCGGTGGCCACGGGGGCGGTCTTCATGGGGGCCAACACGTACATCGGGAACGCGCCCAACTTCATGGTGCGGGCCATCGCCGAGGAGGCGGGGGTGGATATGCCTTCCTTCTTCGGCTATTTATTCAAGTGGGCGGTCCCGATCCTCCTCCCGCTTTTCGCGCTCATCAGCCTTATATTCTTTTCATGATTCCCACGTAGGAGGCGGCCATGGGAGCCAGGTATGCTGAGCTTGTGATCGACGGTCCGCGTGGCTGGGACATCGGATTCATCCAGGGGTTCCTCCGATCGAAGGGATTCACCGGAACGGTCCTCGACGCGGAGGCCGAGGGGTTCGACTGCGCCGGCCTCCGGGAGCAACTGCAGGAACTCCTGCACCCCGCCGCGGAGACTCTTCATCTTCTGGCGTCCGTTGGCCTCGTGCCCGCCATTCTTGACGCCGTGGACGATTCGTCCAAGGCGGGAAGGCCCATGGCGGTGCGTCACCGGCGCGGCGTCGCGGGTGCGCGGTTCCGGTTCGCGGTCCACGTCTTCTCCAAGGAGCATGCAAGGCGCGTGAGGGCGATCTTCGACGATCTCCCGGAAGGGGTGGCGCTCTCCTCGGACGCGTCCTTCGAGGAGATCGTGGATGACAGCGTGAGAGGCGTGGATTTGTACGCGCCCGTCCACGCCTTCGAGATGAAGGGGGAGGGAGCGGTGGAGGGAGATCTGGAAGGCGTACTGGCCGTCCACCGGACCTGCCGGGACGACGAGCAGGTGCACCCCGAGGCGCTCCACATCCTGGCCGAATAGGGCCCGTTCACCGCCGGACAATGATGCGCCCCAATCCTCTAGAAAACGGCGCTCTAGAATCGCCGAGATTGGGCGAAACGGGCCAAGTCCGAGGTTGACATCATACCAATGCTCAGTGCCGATTTGTGGCCCTGGGCACGTGGGAGCCTCGCCGGAGACAGCATGGTCGCCCAGCCTGCAGGCATTGTTTGGGGCGAAGCTGCACCCCGGGGCTTGCGGAAGAACTCTTCCTGCGGTAATGTTCCCCTTCTTGAGGTGCAACTGGCGTGAAGCGCTCTGCGACCCTTTCGAGCAGCATCTGGCTCTTCTTGATTCTCACCGCGTGGGGAGGAGCCTCCCCGCGTGTCTGGTGCAGCGCCCCAGGGGGGCACGCGGCACTGGAGAGCCTATTCGAAGAGTGTTGCCAAGACCCAGCTCAACCTTGCTCTGCCCCAGGAGTCTCAGCAGCCAGCGGGGCCGTCGGGGTCACACCGACCCCTGTCAGTGGGGCGCCCTCGTTGCGGCTTTCAGCGGCAGACCCTTGCACCGACGTTCTTCTGCGCGCCTTGCCCCGGCATGCAACCGCACCCGGACGGATGGTCTCTTCTCCCGCGCACCCTGACGGGCCCCTCCTTTTGGCACACCTTCACCTGTACTATTGTCCGTGCCCTGCCCATAGATTCTCCCGCCCCCCTAACCTTTTCTCGTCTCTGCCCGCCCCGCTTCGAATCTAGTCTCACCCTTCAAGCTACAGGCTTTCCCCCACGTCGAACCCGTTCGGCGTGGCGGGTGTTTAGTAGTCCGCGAATGATGGTTCCTGGAGATGCCATGATTAGGAAATGCCATATAGCATCGTTGATTCTAGTCACTGCGGTTACTTTGTGGGCGCAGGTGGGGCCCCGACAGCATTCCCTGGAAGACCTGTTGGCCCTCGCTCGAGATAGGAGCCCGGCCATCCTGGCTGCCCAACAACGGGTGGAAGCGTTGAGAGGTGCACGCACGTCAGCCGTCACGCCTGCCGGTCCTGAGGTGGAATTCTCCAAGGGGACCGGCAAGAGCCTCGATGGAACCGTCAGCCGCGGGGAACACGGGTGGGCCGTCTCGCAGAGCATCGAGTGGCCGGGGCGCTGGCACGCGAGAGTGAAAGCCGCCGACCAGATGCTTGCCGCCGGACGGGCGGAGAGCATGGCCACCAAAGCAGACGTGCTGGCTTCCGTTCAAGAGCAGTACTTCGGCATCCTCTTCTCACAAAAGGAGGCCGCCCTGCTGGAGAGCCAAGCCACCGCGGCCGAGGATCTTCTCTCCCTCGCGGAGAAGCGGGTCCAGGTAGGGGAAGGGCGCGAGTTGGACCGGATCAAGGCGCGCGTCGAGGCGCTCCGGACGGAGCGCAAGCTCGAAGCGGCCCGCAGTGAGGTGCGCGTCCGGAAGACGGTCCTGAACCAGTTCTTGCTGGGCGCGCTGGGCGAGGACTACGAACTGCTTGGCGGATTCGAACTTCCTCGGGCCATCGCCGCGAGGGAGGAGACCCTCGGGCGCCTGCTCGCTGCCAGCCCGGCCCTTCAAGAGGCAAGGGCGCGGGCGGGCGCCGCCGAGTGGACGCTCAAGGCCGAGCAGCAGGGGCGGTTCCCCGGCCTGACCGCGGCCTATCTGGACACCAACGAGCTCGACCGTCAGGCACGGACCTTCTCTCTAGCACTCCGCATCCCGCTATGGGGATTCAATTCGGGCCCCATTCGCGCGGCCAAGGCCGAGAGTGCCGCGGCCTTTCTCGAGGAGACGAGATTAAAGGCGGAAGTGGCCTCCAAGGGGGAACGGGCCTACCAGGAGTACGCCCTGGCATTCGCCCAGGCCAAGAGCTACGAAACCGACCTCCTCCCGTCGGCGGAGAAGTCCCTGAAGATCGCAACCTTCTCTTACGGCCAGGGCGAGTTGAGCCTGTTGGATCTGCTGGACGCCCGCCGGACCTACCTGGACACCGTCGAGGAGTACAACGACGTCCTCTACCAATTCGAATCAGCGCGAGCCCAGCTCGAACGCCTTATCGGAGGCTCCCTTGTTGACTAAGCGCGTCCTGTCGTTCGTGTCCCTGCCCTCTCTTCTGTGCCTCGTCCTGGCGGGCTGCTGCGGCCAGCCGGAGAAGAAGGCCGAGCAGCCCAAGCGTGAAGGGCCGCTGGTTCTCAGCCTCAACGCGGAGGCTCTGGCCGCAGGCGGATTGGCCACGCAGAAGATGGAAGAAGCTCCGTGGAGCCTGGCTGTCTCCGCAACGGGCAATCTCGACTACGACGCGAATCGCATGAGCCCGGTGAGCGCGCGGGTGCCTGGGCGGGTGACCGAGATCCGGGCCGACCTGGGCCAAAGCCTCGCCAAGGGCCAGGTTCTCTGTCTCATCGATTCGCCCGAGGTGGGTGAAGCGCAGGCCACCTTTCTGAAGGCCTTCTCCGAAATGAACCTCAAGCAGAAGTCCTACGACCGGGCTCGGATGCTCCTGGACGCGCAAGCGATCAGCCAGGGGGAATTCCTCGAACGCCAGGCCGCCTTTGAGGCGACCAAGAGCGAATTCGCCATGGCGGAAAACCGTCTCCATCTCCTCGGTTTCGGCCAGGATGAAGTAGAGCACCTTCGCGGCGCGGGCGACCGCGAGGTTCGGGCGCTCTTCCCGATCCGCTCTCCCATCTCGGGGCGCGTGGTCGAGCGCAAGGCCTCTCCGGGCCTCGTCGTGGGCGCCGGTGAGGAGCTGTTCAAGGTTGCGGACCTTTCGAGCCTTTGGCTCAACCTGCATCTGCCCGAAAAGGAGGTCGTCCGGGTTCGCAAGGGACAGCGCGTCTCGATTGTCGTGGCGGCCTACCCCAAAGAACGATTCGAAGGCGTCTTGGACTATGTGGGAAACATCGTGGAGCTCGACAGTCGAATGGTCCTCGCCCGCGTCATTCTTCCCAACCCGGACTGGAGACTCATGCCGGGCATGTTCGCGGAGGCGGCCGTCGAGGTCTCGTCGGGCCGACGTGTCCTCAGCGTGCCCGAGGCGGCACTTCAGCCCATGGAGGGTGGGCCGGTCGTCTTCGTGAGGAAGGGCGCAAGCGCTTTTGAGGCCCGCCCCGTCAAGACCGGGGAGAAGAGCGGCGAGCGGGTCGAAATCGTCGCTGGTCTGAGCGCCGGTGAGGAGATCGTCACGCGGGGGAGCCTCACGCTCAAGGCCGAAGCTCTCAAGGCCTCCTTCGGTGAGGAGTAGGCCATGTTCGAGAGAGTCGTTTCCTTTGCGCTCAAACAGCGCCTCCTGATGATGGTAGGCCTCGTCCTGATGATCGCTGGGGGCCTCTGGGCCCTCAAGACCATACCCATAGACGCATTCCCCGACGTGACCACGGTGCAGGTCCAGGTGATCACGGAAGCGCCCGGGCTGGCTCCCGTGGAGGTGGAGCGCCTGGTCACCTTCCCCATCGAAGTGCAGATGACGGGGCTGCCCGACATCGTGGATGTCAGGTCCCTTTCTAAGTTCGGCCTCTCCATGGTGACGGTTGTTTTCAAAGACAGCGTGGACACGTATTTTGCGCGCCAGCTTGTCCTGGAACGTCTGATCGAGGCACGGGAGAAACTGCCTCCCGGTGCCGAGCCCGTCATGGGCCCCATCTCCACTGGACTCGGCGAGGTCTATCAGTACACCGTGGAAAGAGATGGCGTCGGCCCTGCGGACGACCCGAAGGCACTGATGGAGCTGCGGGAAATCGAGGATTGGATCATTCGCCCCAGGCTCAAGACCGTCCCGGGTGTAACCGATGTGAACACCTTCGGTGGGTACGTCCGCCAGTTCCAACTTCTTGTGGACCCAGACAGGCTCAGGAAGTATGACCTGACGCTGAGGGAGATCTTCGACGCTGTCGCCGCCAACAACGCCAATTCGGGAGGCAATTTCCTAGAGCACGCCTCGGAGCAGTATCTAATACGGGGAATCGGCCTTGCGCATGGTCTCGATGACCTCAAGCGAATAGTCGTCAAGAGCACTCATGGAAATCCCGTGTTCGTCAGGGACGTGGCGGAGGTCAAGCTGGGCCCGGAGGTAAGGCAGGGCGCCGCGGTGAAAGACGGCAAGGGCGAGGTGGTGGTTGGCATCGTTCTCATGCTCAAGGGGGCCTCGGGGCGGGACGTGGCGGCGTCGGTGAAGGATGCCATCGCCCAGATCGCTCCCACCCTGCCCGAGGGAGTCAAGATCAAGCCTTATTACGACCGTACGGATCTGGTACGGGAGTGTCTCAGAACCGTCAGTGAGGCGCTCTTGGAGGGGCTGATCCTGGTACTTCTTGTGCTCTTCCTGTTCTTGGGGAACGTGCGCAGCGCGCTCGTGGTCGCTTCCACATTGCCCATCGCGACTCTTGCGACATTCCTGGTCATGCGCTTGGCGGGGGTTTCCGCCAATCTCATGTCCCTCGGCGGCCTCGCCATCGCCATGGGCATGATGGTGGATGGTTCCGTCGTGGTCGTCGAGAACACCTACCGGCACTTGTCCGAACGGACCGGGCTCCGCTCGGGCCGCCTCCACGCGGTCTTGGAATCCACGCTGGAGGTTACCAAGCCGGTCACGTTCGGCATCCTCATCATCATCGCCGTCTTCCTTCCGCTGTTCACGCTCCAGGGCATGGAGGGGAAAATGTTTTCCCCCATGGCGTTCACCATTGCCATCGCTCTTTTCTGCTCCCTCCTCTTGTCCTTCACGTTCGTGCCTCTCTTCTCCTCGCTCCTCATCCGGGGAGGCTCCGAGGAGGACAACCGCGTCATGCGCGTCAGCAAGAGGTTCTACCGCCCAGTGCTGGTCTGGGCTCTGGATCACCGGAAGGCCGTCTTCCTCTGCGCCGTTGGACTCCTCGCGGGGAGTCTGGCGCTCGTCCCCTTTCTGGGAACGGAGTTTCTTCCGGTTCTGGACGAAGGGGTACTCACGCCGCAGGTCATCCGCATCCCATCCATCGCTCTTCCCGACTCCATCGCCGTAGAGAAGGAAATGCAGCGGCGCCTCATGAAGTACCCTGAAGTGGTGACAGTGATATCCCGAATCGGGCGCGCGGAGATCGCCTCCGACCCGATGGGGCCCAACCTCTCGGATCCATACGTCATCCTGAAACCCAAGAACGAGTGGAAGACGGCCAAGACGCGAGAGGCCCTACTGGAAATCATCCGCGAGGATCTTTCCGCCATTCCCGGCATCGGGCTCAACCTCAGCCAGCCCATAGCGCTTCGCGTCGATGAATTGGTATCGGGCGTGAAGAGCCAGCTCGCGGTGAAGATTTTTGGCGAGGACATGGGCGTACTCGAACAGAGGGCCAACGAGGTGGCCCGCGTCCTGTCCGGGATCCGAGGCGCCGCGGACCTGCGCGTGGAACAGGTGAGCGGTCAAGCCTATCTCAGCATCACCCCGGACCGGGCCAAGATCGCGCGGTACGGCATCAACGTGGCGGACATCAACGACCTCATCCGCGTAGCCATCGGCGGAGCCGAGGCCACCGAAGTGTTCGAGGGCCAGCGCCGCTTTTCGGTCGTCGTCCGCTATCCCGAGGCCTCTCGCAAGGACGAGCAGGCCATCGGCAATCTCCTCGTGAGCGCGCCCGGCGGCGCGCGCATCCCTCTCGCCGAGCTCGCCGAGATCAAGATGGAGGAGGGTCCGGTTCAGATCAGCCGCGAGGCCGCCGAACGGCGTATCGTCGTGGAGTGCAACGTGAGCGGGCGGGACATCGGTTCTTTCGTGGCGGAGGCCCAGCGGGCTATCGCCGCCAAGGTCAAGTTACCTCCCGGTTACCGAATGGCTTGGGCGGGACAGTTTGAGAACCAGCAGCGGGCCATGGCGAGGCTGAAGATCGTCGTGCCTATCGTGATCGGCCTGATCTTTCTCCTGCTATTCTCCGCCTTCAACACGGTTCGCCACGCCACGCTCATCATCTTGAACATTCCCTTCGCCCTCGTAGGGGGGATTACGGCCCTCTTCATCTCGGGCTTGAACCTGAGCGTGGCCGCCTCCGTGGGCTTCATCGCCCTGTTCGGCGTGGCAGTGCTGAACGGGGTCGTCCTGATATCCTATCTCAACAAGCTCCGCCAGGAAGGGATGGGGTTGCGAGATGCGATTCTGAGAGGAACGGAGTTGCGCCTCCGACCGGTCTTGATGACGGCCCTGGTGTCGGCCCTCGGACTCGTGCCCCTGCTGCTCTCGTCCGGGACGGGGTCGGAGATCCAAAAACCCCTCGCAGTGGTGGTCGTGGGCGGCCTCGTGACCTCGACCTTCTTAACCCTCGTCGTACTGCCCGTGTTTTACGAGTGGACCGAAGCCAAGATTGGGGAAACCAACGGAGAGGTGTCGCCATGAAGTACATCGTCGCCGTCATTCAACCCTTCAAGCTGAGCGAAGTGAGCTCTGCCCTGCTGGAAATTGCCGAGTTTCCAGGCATGACCGTCACCCGCGTGGAAGGATTCGGCCAGGGGCGTGCTCGGGCCAAGGCCGCCGGCCATGAACCCGTGAGCGACTTCGCGCCCAAGATCAAGCTGGAGTGCGCCGTGAAAGACTCCATGGCGCCCGCGGTGACGGGCGTCATCCTTCGGCATGCCCACACGGGCAACAAGGGCGATGGAAAGGTCTTCGTATTCGAGCTCCCGTGCATTTCGCGAATCCGTACGGGCGAGCATGACGATGAGGGCCTCTGGTCGCCCACGGGGCAGTGAGCACAGGGCGCCCTATTGGAGAGATCGATGCGATGCCAGGGCCGCCTTTTCTTCCGTGTCGGCCGTGTGGACCACGCATAACAGTTTCGCGTTAGAATCGTCTTAATTGATGGAGTTGCCCTTTGGAGCCGGCGGAGCTTGATAATCTGGTAACTGCCGCAAGGACGGGGGACCCGGAAGCTATTGCGCGGTTGTGCGAGCATTTCTACCCAAAGGTATTTCGCTTCATGCTCAACCGGATGCCTAGCCGAGAGGATGCCGAAGATCTGGCTGGAGACACCTGCTTGCGCGTGTTGAGGTCGCTACCCGAACAGAAAGGTTATTTTCCAGCGTGGGTGTTCCGGATAGCCGCCAACATCGCCATTGATACGCACCGCCACGGGAGGGAAAGGCGGGAGCTGCAGATGCCGGAGAATACGGGCGAGACGCTGGCGGAAGAGAGAGAGAAAGAGAGCGGCATCCTCCCCCATCAGCTCGCGCGAGCGGTGAAAGCCCTTACTGCGGAGCAACGTGACGTGATTCACCTTAGGTTTGTAGAGGGGTTCAACGCAGGCGAGATCGCCCAAGTACTGGGAAAATCCGCGGGCGCGGTCCGCGCCCTGCAATTTCGTGCCTTGGAGTCTTTGAGGGAAGCGCTAGCCACGCAAATCGGAGTGGGCCATGAACCATGACCTTTCATCCGGTCTGGATAAGTGCCTCGACGATCTGGCCAAGGGACAAAGCCTTGAGGAGTGCCTGAACTCGCATCCCGAGGCAGTCGCGCTGAGCCCCATCCTTTCTCTGGCGGTCGAACTGAAGGAATTGCCCCAGCCGGAACCGAGGCGCGAGGCTTTGCAGGGTTTGCTCGTTAAGGCTGGCGCCTCCCTTCCTAAACATGGACCGGGAGCCCTCCTCGCCCCGGAGATCTCGCGGGCGCGCTGGGCGGGATCGCGCCGCCCGATCTGGCCCACCCTGCGCTGGGCGAGCGCGCTCGCTGCCTGCGCCGTAGTGGCTTTCGGCGTTGGCACGGCAGCCTCTCAAAGCCTCCCGGGCAGCGTGTTCTACCCGATCAAACTCTTCACCGAGCGGGTGACCTTTGCGCTTACCATCGAGCCAGCAAAGCGCGCCGAGCTGCGGCTCTCCTTTGCCGACGACCGGCTTGACGAACTCGCTCGCAGCGCGCGGGAGCAAGGAAAGCTCGATCCGGCCCTGTTACGGCAGGTCCTCCGCGAGTCGGAACTGGCGCTTCAGGACGCCCGCCCATTACCCGAGCCGCGATTCAGGACCCTTCTCGCCAACGTGAACACCAGCAACAGCTATCAAAGGACTGTTCTTGCGCAGGTCAACAAGTGGTTGCCATCCGGCGATAGAGGCCCTATAGAGAAAGCCATTTCCACGTGCGACGAGCGAGAGCGCTGGCTGCGGGAGGTCATGACGGCCCCGGCCAATGGCTCGGAGCGCGACCGCTCATGGGGCCCGGGGTGCAATTGCGACTGACTGCGTAACATCCTCGCCTGAGGACCGTCTCTCGTATCAGGAGGTACGGCCATGATGAGAGAAAGTGTTCGAACATTGTTTGCCACGGTGATTATCCTCGGCGCGGTAGGACTGCCGCGCGCGGCCGCAGCCCAGGGCCCGGCGCCCAGCGCGGACGGGAGATACGACGCCCGATTGCCGGAACGGCTTCACTTGACGCAGGAACAGGCCCAGAAGCTCGACGAGATCCGCGCGAAGCATGAGGCCAAGCTTCTTTCCCTCGAGGAAGAGGTAGCCTCGAAGCGCAAGGAGCTGGATGCGACCGAGGCTAGCCCGGGCGCGGATCCCCAGCGCGTGGCGCGCCTGCGGCAACAGGTCATAGACCTTGGAGGCCGCCTCGAGGCCCTTCAAATGGAGGTTAACGCGTCGGCAAAGCGGATTCTCACTCGCGAACAGCTTGCTCTGTTTCCTGCCGGGTTTGACTTGTTCGACGGAGAATGGGGTTGGTCCTGCCCGTGGGACCGCCACTGGACCCATAACGTGGCCACTGACTATTGGCGGGGTGGGGACTGCGGCCGGTGGTGGTGTTCAGGTTGGCGGTACGCAGCGGGTCCCACCTGGGGGAATGGAGGCCATTGTTCGGGACATGGCGGTTGCTGTTGGTAGGATAGCCTGTCCATGAAGGGAGCAGGCACTTACGGCTTTGATGGCTTATTCCCCTCCTTCGGCACTTGCGGGAGAGGGAGAAAGAGAAAGGAGTGGCATGATGTGGTCAGGCGCGGCTTGTTGGGGTTGGGGACCCGCCTATTGGTTTGGGGGCCTCGGGGGCGCCTTCGTTCTTCTTCTCTTCTTGGCGCTGGTCATTCTCGGGGCCAGCTACGTCGCGCGGCTTATGGCTCAGCGAACTGCTGGCAAGGATGGGTCCAGGCGGGAAACGCCCATCCAGATCATAGAGCGGCGGTACGCGGCGGGGGAGATTGGCGCGGAGGAATTCAAGCGGATGCGAGCTGAGTTGAGCTAGCACTATTGCGTTTGGGCTTGAAGCGCCTAGTGAACAGGCCCCTCCACAGGCAGGTAGGACACGCATGGATGACGGGGATGTGCAATGAAGAAATCTGAATGACACGGCAGACCTATCGCATTAGCGGAATGGACTGTGCGGAGGAAGTGGCGTCCCTCAAACGGGAGGTGGGGCCCCTCGTGGGGGGAGAGGCCAACCTGTCATTCAATCTCCTCAAGGGGACCATGACCCTTGCGACCCTGGCGGAGGCCGTCCGTCCGGAGGCCATTCTCCAGGCCGTTGAGCGGGCCGGCCTCACCGCCGAACCCATTATCGACGGGGAACAACAGACCGGCGCGGGTAGGGGCCCTACGAACAGAAGACGGCTAGTCCTAACGTTGGGGAGCGGTTTGTCTACGGCCGCTGGGTTCCTCGTCCATCTCTACATAGGCGGTCTGGCCGAGGCCTTGGGAGGCGAAACGGGCGGCATTCACGCGGTCACTCCCTGGGCGTCCGTGGTCCTATACTTGCTGGGAATATTGGCAGGGTTCTTCACGGTCCTCCCAAAAGCGATCAACGCCTTGAGGCGCCTGCGCCCGGATATGAACCTGCTCATGACGGTGGCCGTTACCGGGGCGGTGGCTCTCGGCGCATGGTTTGAAGCGGCCAGCGTGAGCTTCCTGTTCTCCCTCTCCCTGCTCCTGGAGTCCTGGAGCGTTTCCCGCGCTCGACGGGCCGTGGAAGCCTTGCTGGACCTGTCTCCGCCGACGGCCCGGCTTCTTAAGGAGGGGAACGCGGGGGCAGTCACCCCCTGCGAGGACGTGCCGGTCGGCGCGCGTTTCGTCGTGCTGCCCGGGGAACGAATCCCCCTGGATGGCGTCGTGGAGCGTGGGGAAAGCGAGGTCAACCAGGCGCCCATCACCGGCGAGAGCGTTCCAGTGCCAAAGGCACCCGGCGCGGAGGTATTCGCCGGCACCGTCAACGGAGAGGGCGCGCTGGAGGTTCAAAGCACGAGGAGCCATAGCGACACGACGATCTCGCGGATCATCCGCATGGTGGAGCAGGCCCAGGAGCGGCGAGCTCCCTCGGAGCAGTGGGTCGAACGCTTTGCCGCGCGCTACACCCCCGCCGTCATGGCGCTAGCGATCTCCACCGCGGTGGTCCCGCCTCTGTTTGGGGCATCATGGGCCGAGTGGATCTACCGGGCGCTCGTCCTCCTGGTCATCGCATGCCCGTGCGCGCTCGTGATCTCAACCCCCGTCTCCATCGTGGCCGCCCTCGCGACCGCGGCGCGCCACGGCGTTCTCATCAAGGGGGGGATCTACCTTGAAGCGCCCGCTTCACTGAAGGCGATCGCGTTCGACAAGACGGGCACCCTCACCCGAGGGGCGCCCACGGTAGTAAAGGCAGTTCCCTTTCCTCCCCACACCGAACGGGAACTCATAGAGCGGGCCGCCGCCATTGAGGCGCGCAGCGGCCATCCCCTCGCCCGGGCCATCCTCGCTCACGCGGAATCCTTGGGCATCGAGCCAATCCCGGCTGCAGGCGTCCAAGTGATCCAGGGAAAGGGCGTCTCGGGAATCATCGAAGGCAAGCTTTACTGGCTCGGCTCCCATCGCCATCTGGAGGAGCGCGGCCAGGAGACCCCCGAAGTCCATGCGCAGTTGGAGGCTATGACCGCGTCCGGTTGGTCAGCGGTGGTCGTCGGCAACGACACCCACGTCTGCGGGTTTATCGCTCTCGCCGACACCCTTCGCCCGGAAGCCAAAGATACGGTGGCATCCCTCAGGCGGGCAGGCATAGAGCACGTGATCATGCTCACCGGGGACAACGAAGGCACGGCTAGGGCTATCGCACAGAAGGCGGGCATGGACGAGGTTCTCGCCGAACTGCTTCCGGAAGACAAGGTGACGGCCGTCGCTGACCTGGTCTCCAGGTACAAGATGGTCGCCATGGTCGGGGACGGCGTGAATGACGCTCCGGCCATGGCCCGGGCGAGCCTGGGTGTCTCAATGGGCGCGGCAGGTAGCGATGCGGCCATCGAGACCAGCGACGTGGCCCTCATGACCGACGACCTCTCCAGATTGCCCTGGCTGGTCGGACATTCCAAGAGAACGCTCGCCGTCATCCGCCAGAACATCGTTTTCTCCATCGCGCTCAAGCTGGTCGTCCTTCTCCTGGCGTTCGCCGGATTGGCCACGCTCTGGATGGCCATCGCCGCGGACATGGGGGCTTCACTTCTCGTCATCGCAAATGCGCTGCGGTTGCTGAAGGCAGGGAGGAGCGAACCTGGGGCTTAAGGCGGAATCACGCGGCAGGACGGCTCCATCCAGTGTTCCACCGTCCAGATCATGGGCGGCGGCATGATGTAAGCAATGCACTTCATTGAGTGAATCGAAGGGCGGGGAGTGATCCCCGCCCTCGATGTTTCCGGCCGGTTCTCGCCTAGATGAACAGGGGCGCGAGCACCAGCGTGATGGTGGAGAGCAGCTTGATGAGGACGTGCAGCGACGGGCCGGCCGTGTCCTTGAAGGGGTCGCCGACGGTGTCGCCCACCACGGCCGCGCCGTGGGTCGGGTTCTTCACCTTGTTGCCCTGGGCGTCGGTCAGGTACTTGCCGCCGTGGGCGCCGGATTCGATGTATTTCTTGGCGTTGTCCCACGCGCCGCCGCCGTTGTTGAGGAACAGGGCCATGAGGATGCCGCAGATGGTGCCGACCATGAGGAGACCGGCCACGGCCTCGGCGGCGATCAGGGGGTGTCCCGGTGTGGCGAAGAGAAACCTGAAGAGCATGCCCGTGGCGATGGGGGTCAGCACCACGAGAAGTCCGGGCGCCACCATCTGACGAAGAGCGGACTTCGTGACGATGTCGACACAGGAGCCATAGTCCGGCTTGAAGTCCTTGGGGAATTGGATCATGTCGTTCAGCCTGGGCAGCTTGGCGTACTGACGGCGAACCTCGGCGATGATGGCTTGGGCCGCCTTGCCCACGGCACGGATCGCCATGGAGGAGAACAGGAAGACCAGGGTGGCGCCGATGAGCCCGCCCACGAAGACCACGGGCTTGCTCAGGTCCACGCCCCCGAGAGGCTTGCCGGCGTATTTCCCGACCTCATCCATGTAGGCCTGGAAGAGCAGGAAGGCGGCGAGCCCGGCGGAGCCGACGGCGTATCCCTTAGTCAGGGCCTTGGTGGTGTTGCCCACGGCGTCCAGGCGGTCGGTCTTCTTGCGGATCTCCTCCGGCTGTTCCGACATCTCGACGATGCCGCCGGCGTTGTCGGTGATCGGTCCGAAGGTATCCATGGCCAGGATGTAGGCGGCGGTGGCGAGCATGCCCATGGTGGCCACGGCCGTCCCGAAGAGGCCCGCACCGGGAAGCCCCGGGATGCTCTCACCCAGGAAATAGGAGATCAGAAGGGCGGCGCTCATGGAGAGGGCGGGCATCCAGACGCACTCGAGGCCGACGCCGATGCCGGCGATGATGTTCGTCGCGGGACCCGTGGTGGAGGCCTCGGCGATGGACTGCACGGGGCGGAACCGGTACTCGGTGTAGTACTGGGTAATGTAGACGAAGGCGACCGAGCAGAGGACGCCGACGATCCCGCAGAGATAGAAGTGCCACCAGGCATCGGGCGCCTTGGGGCTGTTGAGGAGCCAGTAGGTGGCGCCGCCGAAGGCGATCATGGCCAGGACCACGGCCACGTAATAGCCGCGGTTCAGGGCCTGCATGGGGTCCATCTTCTCTTCCTTGTCCATCCGCACGGACATGATCCCGATGATGCAGGCGATGATGCCGAAGGCGCGGGCCACGAGGGGGAACATCATGACGCCGATGATGCCCATGGAGAAGCCCATGCCCGCCTTGTCGGCGGCGGTGGCCAGGGAGGCCCCGAGGATCATGGCGCCGATGTTCTCGGCGGCGGTGGACTCAAAGAGGTCGGCACCGCGGCCGGCGCAGTCGCCCACGTTGTCGCCCACCAGGTCGGCGATGACGGCGGGGTTGCGCGGATCGTCTTCAGGGATACCCGCCTCCACCTTGCCCACGAGGTCAGCACCCACGTCGGCGGCCTTGGTGTAGATTCCTCCGCCGAGCTGGGCAAACAGGGCCACGAAGGACGCGCCGAACCCGTAGCCGATGATGAGCAGGGGGATGTCCTCGGGCTTGGCCGTCTTAGAGGCATCCACGATGGCGTACAGCCCAGCCACGCCCAGGAGGCTCATGGCCACCACGAGAAGGCCGGACACCGCGCCGCCGCGCAGGGCGATCTGAAGCGCGTCGTTCAGACTCGTGAGAGCCGCGTTCGCCGTGCGGATGTTGCTTCGAATCGAAACCCACATTCCCACGTAACCGGCGAATACCGAGCAGAGGGCGCCGAGGACGAAGGAGAGCGTGATCCAGAAGGCCAGGTGCAGAGGGCTCTGAACCGGGTCGAACTGGTGGTGGGCACGGATGAAGCCGTAACCGATGAAGAGGACGGCGGCGAAGACGACGGCTAGAATCAGGATGGTCCGGTTCTGCCTTCGCAGGAAGGCTTCAGCCCCCTCCTTGATGGCGTCCGAGATACGCCGCATGGCCTCGGAGCCGGTGGGCTTGCCCACGACCCACCGGGCAAGGAAGGCCGCGAACAACAGCCCGAAGACGCTGATCCCGATGATCAGACTCATCAGCAACCACAATTCACTCATGGCGACTCTCCTTCATGGACTCTGTACATGGGTTCTGTCGAAGTGAGATCATGGCCCCCCCATTTGCGTAAGTCTCAAGCAAGAAGGAATCATAGTGCGGCATCCGGGCTTCCGAGTCAAGAGCGGAAAACGATACAACCTGATGCGACCGAGGCGGCTACTGCGGTCACGGGCGAGGCGAATTCGAGGAGCGAGAGGTCCGGTTACGCTGGCTTTGAGAGGGGAGGAGAGGAACCCTCCGCTTGCGGTAGCCATGGCCGGGAAAGGACAATGGGGCGGAAAAGGCGCGGAGTGGCACATGGGGGAATTGCCGCAGGCCTCCGGAGTGGCCGAGCAGGTCATCGGGTCTGCGTGGGCGAAGGGCTCACCAGAAACGCGGCGCGCCCAGGGACGAGCGCTTCCCTACTACCCCGGTTCTTGGATGAACGGGAAACGGAAGCGGGGGGAATGTTTCCATTCCCCCCGCCTCGTGTTTGGCCTTTTCAATCGACGAATTCCCTGTGCAAGACAAGGCCTGTCAATGGGGCTGGGCATAGAAGAGGGTGGAGGACAGGCAGGGGATGAAATTCTCCGGCTTCGGTGAGGGGGGATG
>JAJYLT010000041.1 GCA_021787565.1 Acidobacteriota bacterium | reverse complement strand
GGGCTTGGAAAACCTTCGGGGCTTCGCCCCTCAGGTTTCCCACACCTCCCACAGCCCCTACTACTAGACGAGAAAGGGGACATTTCTAGGGAGCAAAGAAAGGGGACATTTCTAAAAAGTGTTGACATAGACTGGGCTCCTACTCGTCGACCAGGCGGTGCGGGCCTGAGGAGGTGGGCGGGAGCCTGTGGGCCCCGGAATCCGTCGCGGCGGGCATCCCGGGCCGCGAGCCCATGGGGCCGAGGCGCCGGATGCCGGAATCCGTGAGGCCGGGGGCGGGCGGCTTGCCATGGCGTTCGGCGCCGGCGATCTTCTGCTGCTTGAGGAGCCACCGGCAGACCCATGCGCCCGCCGCCAAAAGGAGGACAAAGAGGCCGATGGCGCCCCACTGGGAACCGACGGGCAGCGCCTGCACCACGTAGTCCGGCCGGAGGGCGGCATCCCGGATGGCGTCCCGCATCACGGCCATGCCGGCGAAGACTGCCACCAGCGCCGCAGCCGTGCCCCAGAGGTAGGGGCCCGGCTTGACGGAGTTGATGCCCAGGAGCGCCCCGCAGAGGGCGAGCAGGGCCGCCAGCAGGGCCGCGCCGAAGGAGATGGAGGCCAAGAGGTTGCCGCCCATGAGAGTCATCATCTGCTCCTTGGGCAGGGCGAGGAACCACCAGCCCCCTATGGCCATGTTGACGAGGGTGGCCCCCGCGAACCAGGTGGCGCCGCTTCGGTACTGCCACCGGCCCTGTTCGGGCTCCAAGTGCAGGCGGCGCGCGCCGCGGATGGCGATGTAGAGTCCCGCCACCGCGATCGCGCCAACCATCATGTGCAGGAAGCGCGGAATGAGCGTGGGCTCGGCCATGTTGAGCTGCCATCCGCCGGGATGGGCGAGATACTTGTTCTTGAATCGGTCGGGATCCAGCATGAGCGTGCTCAAGCTGGTCATGATGAAGCCGACGTAGCCCAGCAGCAGGAAGTTCAGGAGAGGCAGCCACGGCCGCGAGCGCTTCAACCCGTCCCAGCGGTAGGCCGCCAGGTACATGAGCGCGTAGGCCAGCATGATGACGGGAATGGAGAGAAGGAAAGGGGTGCCGATGAGGATTGCGCTGGTGTAAAAGAGCGGCCCGTAGAGCACCTGGAGGAAGAGGAGCGGGGCCACGCCGAAGACGATGGCGAAGGCCGTGGCGTAGGGCATGATGCGCACGAGGCCCCGGGCGGCGTCCAGGTGCCGCGGCTTGCCCTTGAAGGCGAAGACGGCCGCGAGCAGATTGCCGCCGGCCATGAGGTTCATGAAAAGCAGGTGCACGATGAAGGTCAGGAGCAGAAGCGCCTTCAGCAGCCAGACCGGGGCGGGTAGGGGCAGGGTGCCGAAAAAAGGCAGCATGGGCGTCATGGCTTGGATCCTTCCTGCGCCGCCAGGAAGTTCGCCAGGCTCTCGCGTTCGGCGTCCGTCCCGCTCCAGTGGGGCATGGCGCTATTCATGACTTCGATGGAGGAGATGAGGTCCGAGATGTCCTTGGGCCCCATCCCCTTCACCGTCGGAAGGACGGGGCGGAAGGGGCCGTTGAGGGTGTGGCAGACCCCGCAGCGCATGCGCCAGATGGCGGCGCCGCCCGTTGGGCCCGGCGCCTGGCCGGCCCGGGCCGCGAGGTAGGCCGCGATGGCCCTGGCGTCGGGAGCCTTGCCCGGAAAGGGGGGCATGCCCGGCCAGATGAGGTCGGTGCGCAGGACCAGCGCCGCCAGGTAGGGCTGGTCCATCCCCCGGATCGCCGGGGCCAGCGCGTTGAGCCCGTGCGTCACGGCGTGGCAGGAGGAGCAGGCCACGCGGAAAAGCTCCCTCCCCTGCGCCACCGCGCCTTTGGCCTCGCCCAAGTGCGGCGAGAGCCAGCGCGCCGACGCGAGCAACCCCCGCTGCTTGAGGAGGGGGTAGTCCTCCACCGAAATCCCGTTGGAGTAGACCAGTCCCGTCACCAGGTAGGGGTCGCGCAGTTGCTCCCTCTGCCACTCGAAGAGCCCCACCACGGCGAGCCCCACCAGGAGCATGAGGAGGGCCAGGCCTTTGGAGAGGTTCTTGGGCCTGAACCAGAGCACGGCGAAGCCCAGAAAGGCGAGAAAGCCGAGGCAGGCGGCCAGGCTCCATGTCTGGTTCTGCATGCTCGGAGTGAAGTCCCAGAGCTTCCGGTTCGCCCTCGGCAGCATCTGGGCGAACCAGAAACAGGCCGGCCCCATGAGCAGGGCGGGAATCCAGACCCAGCCGGAGGCGAAGCGGGCCACCTCGGCCCTGAGGATGCGGTCCCGGCTGAAGGAGACCGAAATGAGGGCCCACAGCCCCCCCAGCATGAGGCAGAGAAGGCACCGGACCGCCAGCGAGGGCAGCAGGTTCGGGTTGAAGAAGGCGGAGGCCAGGGAGTGGCTCTTGCTCCAGGCTCCCGGGGCGAGCTGGAAGGCGAGGATGCCGTTGATGGCCACCATGCTCAGGAAGGCGGAGCCGAAGTAGATCCAGCCGATGATGCGGTGCGTCCGCCGGGGCAACCTGCCCCAGGTGCGGGCGTAGACGATGACCGACAGGATCTCCACCACGAAGAAGACCCACTCGATCGCCCAGACCCAGACGAAGAGGTGGATCAGGTCGCTGGTGGCCTGGGGGCTGATGATGCCGATTGTGAACCAGACGCCCACACCGGTGGTGACGCCGAAGACGAGGGTAAGGAAGGCGAAGACCCTGGCCTGACGCTTGAGCCAGTCCAGGAGGGCCTGGTCCTCGTGCCGGTGCGCCCAGCTCTCCGCCGCCACCAGCAGGAAGCCTCCCCCCACCGCGAACTGGGCGAGGAAGACGTGGATCACGCCGACGACGATGATCAGCCATTTGGAGCCGAAGGGCACCGACCAAACGGGATAGTTCATGTCACCTCACGTAGGAGGCCTTCCAGGCCGGGGAAAGGCAACCAGGTCAGAGGGACAGCAGAAGGGGAGACATCTCCCACCTGCTCCGCCGATCGTTCCCGCCTTTTTCCGTCTCTCTCTTACCCACCTACTCAAGAAACATCGCGATCCCTCGAAAGCCGCTCTGCGCGGGATGCCCTCGGGATGACCGCCTGCGGCGGTCACTTCAGCGTATTCTTCGCGATGACGAAGCGCTGGACCTGGTTGGTCCCCTCGTAGATCTGCGAGAGCTTGGCATCGCGCATGATCTTCTCGACGATGAAGTCCTTCGAGTAGCCGTCGCCGCCCATGATCTGGACCGCGTTGGTGGCCACCTCCATGGCCGTGTCGGTGGCGTAGTACTTGGCCATGGCGCTGTAGGTTCCGACCTCCTTGTCCTGGTCCGTCAGGATGGCCGCGTTCCAAACGAGGAAGCGGCTCGCCGTGATCTTGGTGAGCATCTCCGCGAACATGAAGGAAATGCCCTGGAAGGCCACGATGGGCTGGTCGAACTGCCGCCGCTTGAGCGCCCACGCCTTCGCCACGTCATAGGCCTCCCGCGCCATGCCCACCGCCGCCGCCGCCACGCCGGCCCGCGTGCGGTTGAAGGTCTTCATGGCGATGATGAAGCCCTGGTTCTCCTTGCCGATCACGTTCTCCACCGGGACCGCCACGTCGTGGTACTCGATCTCCACCTGGCAGGAGGCGCGCTGGCCCATCTTGGGCAGCTCGCGGCCGATGACCACGCCGGGCGTGTCGGTGGGCACCACGATGGCTGACATCCCCCGGGCGCCGCGCCCCGGATCGGTGTTGCAGAAGACCGTGTGGATCAAAGCCTGTTTGCCGTTGGTGATAAAGCGCTTCTTGCCGTTGATGATGTACTTGTCACCTTGCCGTACGGCCGCGGTCTTCACCGCCCCCGCATCGGAGCCGGCCTCGGGTTCCGTCAGGCAGAAGGCGGCCAACCCGCGGCTCTCGACGAGCTGTCCGAAGATCCTCTTCTTCAGCTCGTCGCTGCCGCCCACCAGGAGCGGCGTGAGGGCGAGGTTGTTGGCGTCGATGCAGATACCGATGCCCGCGCAGGCCGCGCCCAGCTCCTCGCTCGCCAGGCACCCGTCCAGGGAGCTGTGGCCCGCCCCGCCGTACTCCTTTGGGATGGCACCGTTGACGATCCCCTCCTCGTAGGCCTTCTGGACTACGGGCCACGGAAACTCGCAGGACTCGTCATACTGCCGCGCCACCGGGCGCATGACGCGCTCGGCGAAATCCTTGCTCTTCTCCACCAATTCCAGTTGTTCCTTCGAGAGTTCGTAGCTGATCATGGGAATCTCCCCTTCTTGAGTAGGAGCGGTCGCCAGACCGCGACGCATGCTTGTGGAGATCCGGGTTCAACCCGGATTGGGGCCCTTCGGAGCCCCGCCGAGCCTCCTCAGCGAACCAGGCCCTCGGCGGGGCTGGAGGCGGTGGCGTAGCGCTTCATGGGAATGCGGCCCGCCAGGAAGGCCTCGCGCCCGGCCCTCACGGCCTTGTTCATGGCCGCGGCCATGAGGACTGCGTCCCTTGCGCTGGCCACCCCCGTGTTCATGAGTACGCCATCCACGCCCAGCTCCATGGCGCGGCAGGCGTCGCTGGCCGTCCCAACGCCGGCGTCCACGATGACGGGAACGTCCAGGAACTCCTTGATGATGGAGATGCTGGTGGGATTCTGGATGCCCATGCCCGACCCGATGGGAGCGCCCAGGGGCATGACGGCGGCGGCGCCCGCGTCCCGCAGCTTCTTGGCGTTCACCAGGTCGTCGTTGGTGTAGGGAAGCACCACGAAGCCCTCCTTCACGAGGGTCCGCGTGGCTTCGAGCAATCCCTCGTTGTCGGGGAAGAGGGTCCTGTCGTCGCCGATCACCTCGAGCTTGACCCAGTTGGACAGACCCACCTCGCGGCCCAGGCGGGCGGTTCGGACAGCCTCGTCGGCCGTCGTGCAGCCCGCGGTGTTAGGGAGCAGGAAGTAGCGTTTGGGATCGATGAAATCGAGCATGGACGCCTTGCTCCGGTCCAGCTCCACGCGCCGGACGGCCACGGTGATCACCTCGGCCCCCGAGGCCTCCAGGGCCGCCGCCATGGTCTCGTTGTCCTTGTATTTGCCGGTGCCCAAGAAGAGCCGGCTCGAAAACCGTCGTCCCGCGATCACCAAGGTGTCTTCGGCCATGGGAAACCTCCGCGAAGTGAGAAGGATAGCACAGCGGGGCGGATTTCGGAATTCGGAAAGCGGAACTCCGAAAAACGAAGATTCACCACCAAGACACCAAGGCACGAAGAAATTGAGGATTGGGGCTTTGGATTTGTGGTTTAGGATTCATGCGGCAACCATTTCTCCCTCATCCCTCATCCCTCATCCCTCATCCCTCATCCATCATCCATCATCCGTGATCATCGTCCCCTTGCCGTGGCAGCTCCCACTTGACTACCATGGACGCTGAAGGCTGGCCCATCGATATGGACGAACGGCTCCGGCGCTTTCTCTTTCCCTCACTCACTCCGGCCTTTCTGGTCAGGGTGGTGCTTGTCGCGCTCTGCGCCTACGGCTTCTTCGGCTTCGTCTGCACGCCCTTCGTGATCAGGGGGAAGAGCATGGAGTCCACCTACCACGACGGGGGCTTCGATTTCCTCTGGAAACCCCATTACCTCTATTCCGAGCCGAAGCGCGGCGACGTGGTCGCCATCAGCCTGGCGGGCGAGGATGTCGTCTACCTCAAGCGCATCGTCGCCCTGGCCGGGCAGACGGTGGCCTTCAAGGACGGCGTGCTCCTGGTGGACGGCCGTCCCGTGGCGGAGCCTTACGTGAAGGGCCCCTGCGACTGGAACCTTCCTCCCCGAACGGTGGAGCCGGATCACGTCTACGTCGTAGGCGACAACCGGAGCATGCCCATGGAGCAGCACGACTTCGGCCAGGTGTCGCTCCACCGGATCATAGGAGTTCCCCTATGGTGACCCGCAAGAAAATCCTCGCCGTTCTGGCCGTCCTCCTGGCAGCCTGGGCCGTCTGGTACTTTTTCCCTTCGCGCACACGGCAGGTGAAGCGGCAGTTCGGCTCCCTCTCCGAGTGGGTCTCCAAGGACGGACCCGAGGGCAACCTCACGATGGTGAACGAGGCCACTCGGGCGGATCAGTTCTTCGCCCCCCGCTGCGCGTGGGAGGCCCCGAAGTACGACCTCAACGGCACCGTCACCCCCCAGGAGGTCAGCCGGTACTACTTCGCCGGCCGCGCCCGGTTCAACAAGCTCTCCCTGAAGTTCTACGACCTCGACATCCGCTTCCCGGAAAGCCGCACGGCCCGCGTAAATGGCACGGTGAGGATCACCGGAACCCTCAAGGACGGCGACTCGGTGAGCGAGACCCACGAGGTGGAGTGCACCCTTCAGAAGACGCACGGGAAGTGGCTCTTCAGCCAGGTCACCGTGGTTGAGGTGCTCAAGCGGTAGGCCGGCCGCCCGGACCCTTCGTGTTCGCCGGCCGCCAACAAGGGCCCTCCGCCGCGCCCGTCGTCAGGGGTGAAAGGCCTGAACGAGCAGCTTCAGGGCCATGGCGAAGGCCACGGCGAGGAAGACGGGGCGCACGAAGCGGGCGCCGCGTCTCAGGACCAATCCCACGCCGATCCTGGCGCCCACGAGCTGCCCCGCCGCCATGGCCAGCGCCTTCACCACGAGGACGTGGCCGCCGATGAAGAAGAAGAGGAGCGAGGTGACGTTGCTGGTGAAGTTCATCACCTTCGTGTTCGCCGTGGCCTTCTTCATGTTGAAGCCGAGCAGGGTGACGAAGGCGATGATCCAGAAGGAGCCCACCCCCGGGCCGAAAAAGCCGTCGTAGAAGCCGAGCCCCAGCCCGAAGAGCAGGTGGAAGGCGGCTGCGCTCATCCGGGGCCGGGCGTCCTGCAGGCCCAGCCTGGGCGTCAGCAGAGTGTAGAGGGCGATGGCGATCAGCAGCACCGGGATGAGCTGCTTCAGGAAGCCGGGATTGGCCAACTGGACCGTCAGCGTCCCGAGGGCCGCGCCCAGAGCCGTGAAGAGGATCCCCCGGCCGCAGGCCTTCAGATCCACCTCCCTGGCCCTCGCGAAGTGAAACGTGGCGCTGCCCGAGCCGAAGCAGGCCTGGAGCTTGTTGGTGCCGAGCGCGTCCTGGGGAGAGAGCCCCATGGCCAGGAAGGTCGGGATGGTGATGAGCCCACCCCCGCCGGCCACCGAATCCACCATGCCCGCGAAGAGACCCACGCCGAACAGGAGCGGATAGAGCCACGGGCCGCTCACCCCTTCATCCCTCCGGGTCCCCCTGCCGCTCCCGTGCCATCCCCTGCCATCCCGCCTTCCCGCGACGCGGAGGAGGGAAGGCATGCCGCCCCTAGAGCCGTCTTCCTCACTTCCTCACTCTGGGCGGCATCCTGCCCGAGCGCCCCGAGCGCGCAGAGCGCCAGGGCCATGCAGGCCAGAAGGGCCGTAGCGACCTTTCTCCTCCTCATGAGTCCCTCCGGGTAAATCGGAAAGGGCTCCCCGCCTCAGCGGGGAGCCCTGGATACGCAAATTTCGAGGCGGCGGCTCACAGGCTCTTGAGCATGGTGTCGACTTCGTCGCAGGTCTTCTTGACCCCGGCGACCGACTTGACCAGCGCGGCCTTCTCCTCTTCGGTGAGATCGAGCTCGATGACCTTCTCGATGCCGTTCTTGCCGACGATCGCCGGCACGCCGACGAACAGCCCGTTGACGCCGTACTCGCCCTCCAGCTTGGCACAGACCGGCAGGATCTTGCGCTTATCGAAGATCACCGCCTCGGCCATCTCGAGCGCCGACCAGGCCGGCGACACGAACGCGGAGCCGAAGCCGAGCAGGCCCACGACCTCGCCCCCCGCCTTGCGAGTGCGCGCCTCGATCTTCGCCAGGGTGTCGGCATCGAGGAATTTCGTGACCGGGATGCCGGCGATCTGGCAGGAGCTGCGCACGGGCACCATGTCGTCGCCGTGGCCCCCGAGGACGACGGCGTTCACGTTCTCGACCGACACCCTGGCCGCCTCGGCGACGAAGTAGCAGTAACGGTTGGAGTCGAGCACACCGGCCATGCCGAAGAGCATGTTCTTCTTGGGCGTGAGGCGCTTGTCGAGGGTGTAGACGATGGCGTCGAGCGGGTTGGCGATGGAGATGACCATCGCGTTCGGGCAGTACTTCTGGATGCCCTTGGCCACCTCGATCGTAACCTTGAGGTTGATGGTGAGGAGCTCCTCGCGACTGGGGAAGGTCCCGTCCGGGCGCGCCTTGCGAGGCACGCCGGCGGTGTTGATGATCAGATCCGCGCCCTCGATGGCGGAGTAGTCCTTGGAGCCGACGACCTTGACGTCCTTGCGGATGGTGGGAAGGCCCTCGGCGATGTCGAGGCACTTCCCGATGGACACGGACTGCTTCTTGATGACCTCCTGGCGCTCCGGGGGATCGTTCGGGTTCGGCATGGGCGCCGGGTCCACCAACCCCACTTCCCGCGCGAGCCTCCGCTGGGCGATCTCCTGGGTGAGGACGCCGCCGATGTAGCCACCGCCGATAAGACCGATTTTTTTCAGCATGCGCATATCTCCTTTCGTGCTTTGTGGTTCCGCCCCCAGGCGACCCCGCCCGCGTCCGCGTCGGGAATTCGCCCAACCGAGGGGTCACTATACCACGATCGGGCGCAAGAGGGGACGGGCAGGCGCCTTGCCACCACCTGGGCGGGGGGGTATCATCGGACGCTTGGGGGCCTGACGGATCGGACCTCCTTCTTGTCGGGGGAAAAAAGATGAGGACAGTCAAAGCCGAAGAGGTCACCGAGGCCCTGGCCAAGGTGGCCGTCAACGCCAACTACGACATCGGCCCGGAGATGCTCCGGGCCTTCGACCAGGCCCTCGCGGCGGAGAAGTCGGAGGCGGGCCAGGAGGTCATCCGCCAGATCCAGGAAAACGCGCGCATCGCGAGGCAGGAGTGCGTGCCCTACTGCCAGGACACGGGCTTCGCCGTGGTCTTCGCGGAGGTGGGCCAGGACGTGCACGTGGAGGGCAACCTCACGGACGCCATCAACGCCGGCATCCGGAAGGCCTACACCGCGGGGTACCTGCGCAAGTCCATCCTGAACGACCCCATTGAGCGCAAGAACACGGGCGACAACACGCCGGCGGTGATCCACTACGACGTCGTGCCCGGCGACAAGATCCGCCTCACCTTCGGAGCCAAGGGCGGCGGCAGCGAGAACATGTCCAAGCAGGCCATGCTCAAGCCCGCCGACGGCCTGGAGGGGGTGAAGAAGTTCGTCCTGGAGACGGTCTCCTCGGGAGGGGCCAACGCCTGCCCGCCGCTGGTCATCGGCGTGGGCCTCGGCGGCACCTTCGAGAAGTCCTGCATCCTCTCCAAGAAGGCCGCCATGCGCTCGCCCTTCCACCGGAACCCCGACCCCTTCTACGCGGCGCTGGAGGACGACCTGAAGGAGAGCCTGAACAAGCTGGGCATCGGCCCCATGGGCTACGGCGGCACGGTGACGGTCCTGGGGGTGAACATCGAAGTGCACCCCTGCCACCTGGTGGCCCTGCCGGTCGCCGTGAACGTGAACTGCCACGCCGACCGCCACGGCGAAGTGGAACTGTGAGGAGGGGAACATGGCCGAATACATTCTGAAGACGCCCCTCACCGACGCCGACGTCCAGAAGCTCCGCATCGGTGACAGCGTCCGCCTTTCGGGGACCATCTACACGGCTCGCGACGCCGCCCACAAGCGGATGGTCGAAGGCCTCGACAATGGCCAGCCTCTGCCCTTCGACATCAAGGGGAGCCTCGTCTACTACGTGGGACCCAGCCCCACCAAGCCGGGCAACGTCATCGGCTCGGCGGGCCCCACCACGGCCTACCGCATGGACCCCTACGCCCCGCGCCTCATGGAGATCGGCATGAAGGGCATGATCGCCAAGGGGAAGCGGAATGACGCCGTGAAGGAGGCCATGGCCAAGCACAAGGTGGTGTACCTGGGCGCCACGGGCGGCGCCGCGGCTCTCATCGCCAAGTGCATCAAGAAGTGCGACGTCATCGCCTACGAGGACCTAGGCCCCGAGGCGGTGCGCCGGCTCGAGGTGGAGGACATGCCCCTCGTCGTGGTCACCGACTGCCACGGAGGCGACCTCTACATCGAGGGCCGGAAGCAGTACGAGGTCCGGTAGGAGCGCTCTCCAGCGCGCGATACTCCGGAATTGCGCTTCCGGTGCTACGCTTCCGAGGGAGGGGCTGCAGCCCCTCCCTTTTCTTCTTTCCGTGTCTCTCTGCTTCCCCGTTTCGCCGTCTCGATCTACCCCCGGTCCACCCAGGCCATCATGTCGGGCGAATAGCGCTCGCCGCTCGGAGGGTTGGCCGCAAGGGCCGCCTCGATGGCGGCGAGGTCCGCGGGCGTGAGGGCGGCGTCGGCGGCTGCGGCGTTCTCTTCGAGGTAGCGGACGCGCTTGGTGCCGGGGATGGGCACCACCTCCGCCCCCTGGGCCATCACCCATGCGAGGGCGAGCTGAGGAAGCGATAGCCCCTTGGCCCCGGCCAGTTCGGCGAGCGCCGCGCGCAGCCGCTCGTTCCGCTTCAGGTTCTCCCCCTGGAAGCGGGGCAGGCCGAGGCGCATGTCTCCCTCGGCCAAGGTGTCGCGCTGCACGCTCGCGCCCGCCAGGAACCCCCTCCCCAGGGGGCTGAAGGGCACGAAGCCCACGCCCAGCTCGCGGCAGGCCGGGAGGATGCCCTCCTCCGGCTCACGGAACCAGAGGGAGTACTCCGACTGGACCGCCGTGATGCGATGCACCGCGTGAGCGCGCTTCAGGGTGGCGGGCGCCACCTCGGAGAGGCCTATATGGCGAACCTTGCCCTCCTTCACGAGGGCCACCAGGGCCGCCACCGACTCCTCGATGGGCGTCTTGGGGTCCTTCCGGTGGAGGTAGTAGAGATCGATCACGTCCGTACCCAGGCGTTTCAGGCTCGCCTCGCAGGCCTGCCGGATGTGGGCCGGGCTGCCGTCCAGCCCCCTGCCCCGCTCGCCGAAGAGGATGCCGCACTTGGTGGCGAGGAAGACCTCTCTCCGCCTGCCCTGGATGGCCTCGCCCACGAGGCTCTCGTTGTGGCCTTCGCCGTAGACGTCGGCCGTGTCCAGAAAAGTGACGCCCAGATCGAGGGCCCGCTGCAAGGTCTTCTTGGATTCCTCGTCGTTCCGCGTTCCGTAGGCCTGGGACATGCTCATGCAGCCCAGCCCCACGGCCGAGACTGCGGGGCCCTTCGTTCCGAGCCGTCGAGTTTTCATCGGATCATCTCCGCTTTCTTCCTCACTTCCTCACTTCCTCACTTCCTAACCGTCCTTTTATCTTCCCACTGCCACCACGATCTTGCCGAAGTGCCCGCCCTTCTGCATGAGGCGGAAGGCATCCGGCGCCTGCTCGAAGGGGAAGACCTTGTCCACGACGGGCTTGAGGCGGTGCTCGCCGACGGCGCGGTTCATCTCCTCGAAGAGGGCGCGGCTCCCCACGAAGAGGCCGCGCAGGTGGACGCTCTTCATCAGAATGGAGGTCACGGCAAACTCCGTCTTGGCCCCCGAGAGGACCCCGATGACGCTCACCGATCCGCCGATGCGGACCGCCTTCAGCGCCCGCTCGAAGGTCCCGCCTCCCCCCACTTCCACGACGTGGTCCACCCCTTCGCCGCTCGTCAGTTCCATCACCCGCCGGTCCCACTCCGGCTCCTTGGCGTAGTGGATGGTGGCCCAGGCTCCGAGCGCCTTGGCGCGTGCGAGCTTCTCGTCACTGGAGGAGGTCACGATGGCGCGGGCGCCGGCCATCTGGGCGAACTGGAGGGCGAAGATGGAGACCCCACCCGTTCCCTCCACGAGGATGGTGTCCCCCGGCTTGAGGGGCGCTTCTCCGAAAAGGGCGTTCCAGGCGGTGAGGCCGGCGCAGGGCAGGCAGGCCCCCTCCTCGAAGGAGAGGTGCGCCGGCAGAGGCACGAGCCCCTCCTCGGAGAGCACCGCCAGCTCGCGCAGCATGCCGTCCAGCGGCCCGCCGAGGGTGCCTTTGCGCGCGGCCCCGCTGGGAGGGCCGGCCAGCCAAGTTTGTGAAAAGATTCCGGCCACGCGGTCGCCGGGTTTGAATCGGTGCACCCCGGGGCCAACGGCCAGGACCTCGCCGGCCCCGTCGGAGCAGGGCACCAGCGGCAATTTCTGCTTCGGGTTGTAGGTGCCGAGGACGGTCATCAGGTCCCGGTAGTTGAGAGAGCAGGCCCTCACCCCGACGAGCACCTCTCCGGGGCCGGGCGAGGGATCGGGACGCTCAGCCAGCCTCAGGTTGTCCAAGCCGAATTGGGAGTGGATCTCGAAAGCTCGCATGGTCATGCTCCTTTCATTGGCATCTGCCTCGCGAGGGGCAAATCATGGGCGCACCGTGGCCGCCCTCTCCGCTATCCGTCCTTCCGGCTTTCCGGATCCAGGTACTCCTCCCTCCGAACTACGCCGCGCGGCTCCTCGCCGCGCAGGAAGCGCTCCACGTTCTCTACGGCCAGGCGCAGCCCGTCCAGCAGGGCTCCGGGCACGATGCCCGAATTGTGCGGGGACCCCAGCACGTTGGGCAGATCGAAAAAGGGATGCTCCAGCTCGAATCGTCCGTGGCGCTGGGGCTCCACCCACCAGGCGTCGATGGCCGCCGTGAAGGTGGGGTGCGCAACGAGGTGCGCGTAGAGGGCTCCCTGGTCCACGATCTCGCCCCTCGCCACGTTCACCAGGAGGCCATCCTCCTTCATGAGCGAGAGCTCCCTCTGGCCGATGAGACCAACGTTTCCGCGGGTCAGGGGAAGGGCGATGACCACGATGTCCGATTCGCCGAGCACCCGTTGCAGATCCCCCAGGGTTCCGCAGAAGTCCGCCATCCCATCGCCTCGGCCCGTGCTGTTGACGGCCAGGACGCGCACCCCGAACGGCTTGAGCAGGCGGGCCGTGGCCCGGCCGATGCCCCCGTATCCCAGGATGCCGCAGCTCCTCCCCTTCAGCATCCGGTTGGGCAGGTGCTGCTCGAAGCTCCCCATCGCCAGGGCCGCGTGGCGGGGGCAGAGGTTCTTGTAGGCGCCCAGGATCATGGCGAGGACGTGCTCCGCCATGGGCTCCGCGTAGGCACCGACGTTGGCGGCGATGCGCAGGCCGGCGGGCAGCCGCGCGAAGGGAAGGTGGTCCACGCCCGCCGAAACGAGCTGCAACAGGCGAAGTCCGCCCAGTTGCGAGAAGGACTCTTCGGGAAATTCGCGTTGCGGGAACCAGGCAATCGCGATCTGGGCCCGGGCCAGCAGCGAGGCGCGCTCCTCCCTGGGATGATCCTTCAGGAAGCCGAGGCGGGCGAGCCGGCCGAGGCGCTCTTCCACGAGGCTCCTCTCCGCCTCATCCGTCCTGTAGGTGACGATCACGCTGGGCTTATCCATCGAGGCGCTCCCGTCGGCCGAAGGGCCGCCAGGTTCATTCTAACGCCTGAGCGCCCCCGTTTTGTCCAGGCCGCCTCGGGACCCGGCAACCTTGTTCCTCCAGGAAGCGTTTAGAAGGTCTGGCGGAGCCCTCTGCGTTTGCCGCGCCGAGGCGCCAGGGGACGGAGGGTTTCGAAAAGGGAGTCATCGGGTAGCACAGCGTCGGGCTCCACCCGGCCGGCCGTCGCACCGCCATGGCTGTCCAAAACAATAATCAGCTCGCACTTGTGCGGGCTGCCTTCCGGAGCGAAGCGGAGGAAGGCGCGTCCCGGCGCCGATGGGCCTCATGCGAGGAAGGTGAGGCGGCCGCACCGGAAGCGTACTCCCTGTACGCTGAGGATGCGGACGCCGATACCTGACGAAGCAGGAGGTCCGTCACCGCCGGCGCACCCGTGGAGGGTGGGGGGACGGTGTACACCAGGCAAGGCTGGGTCTGGCGCCCAAAGGGCGGCGGAGGGCCTGCGGCCGGAGCGCGGCCACGCTGGCGTGGACGCGCCCGGACCAGGCCCCCAGCGCCGCGCCACCGGCGCGGCCGAGACCCAGCCGTGGTTCGGAGCCAGCAAGGCGGTCTATCTTGGACAGGCCGGCGCACCGTCTGCTTCCCGTATCCCCTTCGTGGATGAAATAGGCTATTGTTGTAGATGTCTGGAGGTGAATGTGGAACAGGTTCATGCGACGACGGTCATCTGCGTGGCGCGGAACGGCGCGGTGGCCATGGCCTCCGACGGCCAGGTCACGCTCGGCCAGACGGTAATCAAACACACGGCGAAAAAGGTCCGCAAGCTCTACCACGACCAGGTGCTGGCGGGCTTCGCCGGTGGCGTGGCGGACGCCTTCGCCCTCTTCGGTCGATTCGAGGCCAAGCTTGAGGAGTACAACGGCAACCTGGAGCGGGCGTCGGTGGAGCTGGTGAAGGAGTGGCGGATGGACCGCGCCCTGCGGCGGCTCGAGGCGGTCCTGATCGTGGCCGACCGGGAGCACCAGTTCCTCCTCTCGGGCAGCGGGGAGCTCATCGCCTCGGACGACGGCGTCCTGGCCACGGGCTCGGGAGGCCCCTACGCCCTGGCCGCGGCCCGCGCCCTGCTCGGCCACACGCCTCTCAGCGCGCGCCAGATCGCGGAGGAGTGCCTCAAGCTCGCCGGAGAGATCTGCATCTACACGAACCAGAACGTGACGGTGGTGGAGCTGGGCGAGGGAGGATGAGCGATGAGGTGATGAGGTGAGTAGGTGATGAGGTGATGAGGGAACCAAGCGGGCGGGTGATCGCCGAATCGCCCATCCCTTTCCCAAGCCTAATAGCTTAATAGCTTAATCGCCTAATCGCTTCATAGCCTAATCCCTCCATCGCCCACCCCTCCCGTCCCCCACGCCGAATCCTTCGCTGGAGAAATCATGATCAAGACAGAACCAGGATCGCTCTACAACCGGCTCGAAGATCCACTGACTCCCAAGCGGATCGTGGAAGAGCTGGACAAGTTCATCATCGGCCAAAAACAGGCCAAGCGCTCCGTCGCTGTGGCCCTGCGCAACCGAGTGCGCCGCCAGTCGGTTCCGCCGGAACTGAAGGACGAGGTGGCCCCCAAGAACATCATCATGATCGGGCCCACGGGCGTCGGGAAGACCGAAATCGCCCGCCGCCTGGCCAAGCTCACCGCCTCCCCCTTCCTGAAGATCGAGGCCAGCAAGTTCACCGAGGTAGGCTACGTCGGGCGGGACGTGGAGTCCATGATCCGCGACCTGGCGGAGATCGCCTACAACCTGGTCCGGGCGGAGAAGGCGGCCTCGGTGCAGGAGAAGGCCCGCGAGGCCGCCGAGGAGCGCGTGCTGGATCTCCTCCTCCCACCCGCGCCCGTCCACACGCCCGGCCAGGCGCCCCAGCAGGAAGAGGGCGCCCAGGCTTGGGAGCCGCCCCCGGCCACAACCAGCGTCACGGGCTCAAGGGAGCGCATGCGCGAGTGGCTGAGAGCCGGCCGCATGAACGACAGAACGGTGGACGTGGAGGTGGCCGAGGGGGGAGCCTCCATGCGCGTCTTCACGCCGGCGGGCATGGAGGAGATGGGCTTCAACCTCAACGACATCCTGCCCGGCCTCATGGGCGGACGGCGCAAGACCCGCAAGGTCAAGGTCCCGGAGGCCCTCGACCTGCTCGCCCGGGAGGAGGAGGAGAGGCTCATCGACAAGGACGAGATCGCGAGGGAGGCCGTGGAGCGCGCCGAACAGCACGGCATCATCTTCCTCGACGAGATCGACAAGGTGGCCGGCCGCAGCTCCGGCGGCCACGGCCCCGACGTCAGCCGGGAAGGCGTGCAGCGGGACCTCCTGCCCATCGTGGAGGGAACGCGCGTCAACACCCGTTACGGCCTGGTCCGCACGGACCACATCCTCTTCATCGCCGCCGGCGCCTTTCACATGACCAAGCCCAGCGACCTGCTGCCCGAACTCCAGGGGCGGTTCCCCATCCGCGTGGAGCTCACCTCCCTGGGCAAGGAGGACTTCGTGCGGATCCTGCGCGAGCCCGAGAACGCCCTCGTCCTCCAGTACACCGCGCTCCTCGCCACGGAGGGGGTGGAGGTCGTCTTCACCGACGACGCCGTCGTGGCCATGGCGGAGTACGCGAGCGCCATTAACGACCAGCTCGAGAACATCGGCGCCCGTCGGCTGCACACCGTCCTGGAGCGCATCATGGACGAGATCTCCTTCAACGCCCCCGACCTGGGCGGCACCAAGGTGACCATCGACCGCCCCTACATCGACGAGTGCCTCAAAGAACTGGCGGGAAATCAGGATTTGAGCAAATACATCCTCTGAGGATCACCGGTTAAGCAATAGGCGCCGCGAAGAGATTGTTCCCCAAGTTCCGCGATGGAATTTCGCGCGTAGGAGTCCCGCCCCCGGCGCGATGGGCCGTTCAGGGTAATCGCCCCACGGTCGCGCGCTCACCCGGGTCGCGGCGGGGCGCCGCTCCTACAAAGGGGTTGCGTGTCCATCGCGGAATCGGGCTTCATGACGGCCCTTGACGGCTGACCAAGAAGTGCGTATTATGACCCACTGGTTCAACCGGTGACCGACCGGTCGACCAGGGAAGGCAAGGGAAGTCTCCGTGAGATCAACACCATGCACCCGCGCCAAGAGCGAGCGGCGCAGCCGCTGGGAGCAACTGACCCGCGAGGCCATCCACGCTGGGGTCATCCGCGTCCTTGCCCAGAAGGGCGATGCGGGCATCACGATGGAGAACGTGGCCGCCGAGGCCGGCGTGGCCAAGGGGACCCTCTACGCCTATTTCAAGGACAAGAGCGACCTTCTCGAATCGGTCAAGGAGTCCAGCCTCGAACCGCTCCGAAAGGAGCTGTCAGCCCTGCTCCAGGGGCCGCTCCCACCCCACGAGAGGCTGACCCGGCTCGTGGAGAGGCACCTCGGCTACTTCGATGAACACAGAGAGTTCTATAGGGTCCTGCTCTGGCAGCGCCAGTCCGCGAAGTCCAGGCTCAAGCGCCAGCGTAGCGACCCCTATCGGGTCATGGTGGACAAGATTGCCGATTGCATCCGCGACGGAATTCGGCAGAACCTTTTCAAGCCCTTGGACGCCACGAAGGTGGCGGCCATGTTGATGGAGGCCAATATCGCCATGATTGGACAGCGATTGTGGGAAGAAAGACCGGGGCCCCTGGACGAGGACGCTCGGCTGATCATCGAGCTCTTTCTCCACGGCCTCTCGGCGGGCGCCGCAGATCCGCGAAGCCGCGCGCCGCTGTGGAGTCGATCATGACCTCGCGAACCCGCTTGTCCGCAACGCTCCTTGCTCTGGTGCTGACGGCCCTGGCCGGCTGCGTGCACAATCCCCCCAAGGTGTACGGGGCCCCGGCCACCTCGCCCTCTCCCGGCAAGCCCTGGACCCCGCCCACCAAGGTCCTGCAAACACCAGCTCCAGCCACCGCCCCCATGCCGGCCATCCCGCAGGACCTTCTCGAACGGAGCCAGAACCTCACGCTCCTGGACGTGGTGGACATCGCCCTGCGAAACAGCCCCCTGACCGCCGAGGCGTGGGCGCACGCGCGCTCGGCCGCGGCGGCCTACGGGAGCCAGAAGGGCACCTACTACCCGCAGGTTCAGGCCCAGGCCAACTACAACCGGACCGAGGGGACTTTCGCGAACGGCAAAATCTCCTACTACCAGCGCAGCTACGAGCCTCAGCTCTCCCTCAACTGGCTCCTCTACAACTTCGGCGGCCAGGCGGCGGCCGTGGACGAGAAGCGGCAGGCCCTCATCTCCGCCGATTTCAGCCACAACGCCATGCTCCAGAACGTGATGCTGGCCGTGGAGCAGGCCTACTACCAATACGTGGCCGCCAGGGCCCTCTGCAAAGCCCAGGAGGAGACCGTCAAGGAGGCCCAGACCAACCTCGACGCCGCCCAGGCCATGCACAAGGCGGGGGTGGCCACCATCGCCGACGTCCTCCAGGCCAAGACGAGCCTGGCCCAGGCGCAGCTGATCCTGGACGGGCTCGAAGGCCAGATCCAGACCACGCGAGGCGCCCTGGCGACGGCCATGGGCCTTCCCGCCAACACGCCGTACGACGTGGGGATCCCATCCAAGGAGCCCAAGACCGACCAGACCTTCCAGGCGGTGGACAAGTTCCTCGCCCAGGCCGAGGCCAATCGCCCCGACCTCGCCTCCGCGCGCGCGCTGGCGGAGAAGGCGGCGGCCCACGTCCGCACCGTCAAGGCCGAGGGCCGTCCCTCCCTGAACGGCAGCGCCAGCCTGGGCCGGATCTACTACGACAACAAGAGCGCCTTCGGCAACACCTATAACCTCGGCGTCGTGCTGAGCATCCCCCTCTTCACCGGCTTCACCCAGCAGTACAACGTCATCCAGGCCAAGGCCGACGAAGACGTGGCCAACGCGAGCCTTTCGAGCCTCCAGCAGGAGGTCACCTTTCAGGTGTGGTCGAGCTACTACCAGCTCCGCACCGCGCGGCAGCAGGTCAAGACGAGCCACGACCTGCTCGAAAGCGCCACCGAGTCCCACGACGTGGCCCTGGGCCGCTACAAGGCTGGCGTGGGCAGCATCCTTGATCTCCTTTCCGCCCAGAGCGCCCTCGCCAGCGCCAGGGCCCAGCGCGTCCAGGCTGACGTCAACTGGTACATGGCGCTCGCGCAGCTCGCCCACGATACCGGGACCCTGACCGTTGCCGATCAGCACAGCGAATTGGCCGCCCCCGTTGCGGTGGAGAAGGACAAGAAGCCATGAGACGCCCCGTCGCCAACTCCCGTTTCCTCGCCTCCCCGATGCTCAGATGCCGGCTGGCCGCCGCCACCGCCACCGTCCTCGCCCTCGCGATCCTCTCCGCCTGCGGCGGCGCGCAGAAGAAGGGCGGCATACCTCCGGCCCCCGTCACGGTGGCCGAGTCCGCGCACAAGGACGTGCCCATCGTCCTCAGCGCCATCGGTACCGTGGAGGCCTACAACTCGGTCAACATCAAGCCCCTCGTGGGAGGTGAGATCACCAGCGTGGCCATCAAGGAGGGCCAGGACGTCAACAAGGGCGATGTCCTGTTCGTCATCGATCCGCGTCCCTACGAGGCCGCCCTCCAGCAGGCCCAGGGGATCCTGGCGAGGGATAAGGCCCAGCTCGTGAGCGCGGAGGCCCAGGCCAAGCGCTACGCGGACCTCGTGAAGAAGGATTACGTCACCGCACAGCAGTACGACGACGCCGCGGCTTCCGCGGGCGCCCTCCAGTCCTCCGTTCAGGCCGACGAGGCGGCGGTGCAGGCGGCCCGGCTGAACCTCGCCTATTGCACGGTCCGCGCTCCCATCCCAGGACGGACGAGCAACCTCCTCATCCAGCTCGGCAACGTAATGAAGGCCAACGACGTGCCCGTTCTCGTCCTCAATCAGATCACGCCCATCTACGTCAACTTCTCGGTCCCCGAATCCGACCTGCCAGAGATCCGCCGCCAGCAGGCCGAGGGGCCCTTGAAGGTCTCGGCCGTGCTGCCGTCCGGCGGCGCCACCTTCGAGGGCGAATTGAGCCTCATCAACAATGCCGTCGATCCCAACACCGGCATGATCCTGCTCAAGGCCACCTTCCCCAACGAGGACAAGGCGCTCTGGCCGGGCTCCTTCGTCCAGGTGTCCCTGACGCTGGGCACGCAGAAGGGGGCCGTCGTGGTCCCGGAGAAGGCGGTCCAGGAGGGACAGCAGGGTACCTACCTGTTCGTGGTCAAGCCCGATCGCACCGTCGAGATGCGGCCCATCACGGTGGGCCAGCGGCGAAACGACGAAGCCATCATCGAGAAGGGACTCCAGGCCGGCGAGGAGGTCGTCACCGACGGCCAGCTCCGACTCTTCCCCGGGGCGAAGGTCGAGATCAAGGGAGGCCCCGCCCCCACGCAAGGCGCGGGAACTTCACCCGCGCCGAGAGGCTCACGCTGATGCTCGTCCACAGGACCCTTGCGCTGGCGAGCCTGCGGGGCATGGACCCAAGGTTCACTGAGCAGTTCATCGAAGGCATACAAACGCCCCCCTCAACTCCTCAACTCCTCAACTCCTCAACCGCCTATGAAGGTCTGCCCACGGAGGCCAGGCCATGAACATCTCCGCGCTCTTCATCAAGCGGCCGGTCATGACGACCCTCGTCATGCTGGCCATCCTCCTCTTCGGCATCACGGGATACCGGCTCCTGCCCGTCAACGACCTGCCCAACGTGGACTTCCCCACGATCCAGGTGAGCGCCTCCCTGCCCGGCGCCACCCCCGAGACCATGGCCTCGGCCGTGGCCCTGCCGCTGGAGAAGCAGTTCTCCACCATCGCGGGCATCGACTCCATGACCTCCACGAGCTACCAGGGCACCACCTCGATCACCCTTCAGTTCGCCCTCGACCGAAGCCTGGACGGCGCGGCCCTGGACGTGCAGTCGGCCATTTCGGTGGCCCAGGGCCAGCTCCCGACCGGAATGCCGACCCCGCCCTCCTACCAGAAGGTAAACCCGGCGGACCAGCCCATCCTCTACCTCGCCCTGACCTCCCCCACCCTGCCCATGAGCCAGGTGGACGACTACGGCGAGACCCTCATGGCCCAGCGCATCTCCATGGTGAGCGGCGTGGCCCAGGTGCAGGTCTACGGTTCGCAGAAGTACGCCGTCCGCGTGCAGGTGGACCCCAACAAGCTCGCCAACAAGGGAATCAGCCTGGACCAGGTGGCCAGCGCCATCACCAACGGGAACGTCAACCTGCCCACGGGAACGCTCTACGGGCCCCACGTCTCCTACACGGTGCAGGCCAGCGGCCAGCTCGAGGACGCCTCCGCCTTCCGGCCTCTCATCGTGACCTATCAGAACGGCCAGCCCGTTCGCCTCGAGGCCCTCGGCCACGTGCTCGACAGCGTGGAGAACGACAAGACCTCCGCCTGGTACATCGACCCCACCCACAACCAGCGATCCGTGGTCCTGGCCATCCAGCGGCAGCCTGGGACCAACACCGTGGCGGTGGCCCAGGCGGTCAAGGGCCTGATTCCCACCTTCGAGCGGCAGATCCCCGCCTCCGTGACGCTGCACACCCTGTACGACAGATCCACCTCCATCAAGCAGTCCGTCTCGGACGTGAAGTTCACCCTCCTGCTGACCCTCATCCTGGTCATCCTGGTGATCTTCCTCTTCCTGCGGAACGTGTCGGCCACGGTCATCCCCAGCCTGGCGCTGCCCATGTCGCTCGTGGGAACCTTCGCCCTCATGTACCTGCTGGGCTACAGTCTGGACAACCTCTCGCTGATGGCCCTGACCCTGGCGGTCGGCTTCGTGGTGGACGACGCCATCGTCATGCTCGAGAACATCGTCCGGCACATGGAGATGGGGAAGGGCATCCTGGAGGCCTCCCTGGAAGGGTCGAAGGAGATCGGCTTCACGATCCTCTCCATGACCTTCTCGCTGGTGGCCGTCTTCATTCCGGTTCTCTTCATGGGGGGAATCGTCGGACGGCTCTTCCACGAGTTCGCCGTCACCATCGGCTCGGCCATTCTCATCTCGGGTTTCGTCTCGCTAACCCTCACGCCCATGCTGGCCAGCCGTTTTCTCAAACATCAGTCGGAGGTCCACCACGGCCGCGTCTACGACCTCTCGGAGAGGGGTTTCAACTGGATGCTCGGCTGGTACGAGCGCGGGCTCAAGTGGTCCATCGGCCACCGCCGGCTGGTGATGATCTTCTCGGCCGTGGTCCTGGTGCTCACGGGCTGGCTCTTCGTCGTGATCCCCAAGGGCTTCCTCCCCAGCGAGGACGCCAGCCGCGCCATGGTCTTCACCCAGGCCAAGGAGGGCATCTCCTACGACGCCATGATTCGCCACCAGCAGGCCATCAACCGCATCATCCAGGCTAATCCGGACGTGGACGCCTTCTTCTCCACGGCCGGGAGCCGCGGTTTTCTGGCCCCCAACCAGGGCATCTGCTTCATCCGCTTCAAACCGCGGTCGGAGCGCAAGCTCAGCGTTGACCAAGAGATCGCCAGGATGCGGCCCCAGCTCATGTCGGTGCCGGGCATCATGGCCTTCATCCAGAACCCTCCACCCATCCAGATCGGCGGCCGCCTCTCCAAGAGCCTCTACCAGGTCACGCTCCAAGGCTCCGACACCCAGGAGCTCTACAGCGTGGCCACGGAGCTGGAAAACAAGATGCGCGGGATTCGCGGCCTCATCGACGTCACGAGCGACCTGCAGATGAAGAACCCGCAGGTGGAGGTGCACATCGAGCGGGACAAGGCCTCGTCCTACGGCGTCACGGCCCAGGGCATTGAAAACACGCTCTACGACGCCTACGGTTCCCGGCAGATCTCCTACATCTACGCGCCCAACAACACCTACCAGGTGATTCTCGAACTGGAGGACCGCTATCAGACGGATCCATCCGCCCTCTCCATGCTGTACGTCCCCTCCTCCTCGGGGCAATTGGTGCCCCTCGACGCGGTGGCCAAGATCACGCGCGACCTGGGGCCCCTCTCCATCAACCACACCGGCCAGATCCCCTCCGTGACGGTCTCCTTCAACCTCGCTCCCGGCACCCCCCTTGGAAACGCCGTGAGCGCCGTCCAGAAGCTGGCGAACCAGATCGTTCCCCCCACCCTCACCACGAGCTTCCAAGGCGCGGCGCAGGCCTTCCAAGCCAGCACCAAGGGCCTGGGCTGGCTGTTGCTGCTGGCCATCCTGGTGATCTACCTGGTGCTGGGCATCCTCTACGAGAGCTTCATTCATCCCTTCACGATCCTCTCGGCCCTGCCCTTCGCCGGATTCGGGGCGCTCGTGACGCTGCTCATCTTCCGGGTGGACCTCTCCATCTACGCCTTCGTGGGCATCATCATGCTCGTGGGCCTCGTCAAGAAGAACGGCATCATGATGATCGACTTCGCCCTGGAGGCCCAGCGCACGGGGAACAAGACCGCCGACGAGGCCATCTACGAGGCCTGCGTCATCCGCTTCCGGCCCATCATGATGACCACCATGGCGGCCCTCATGGGCACGCTGCCCATCGCCCTGGGCATGGGCGCCGGCGCCGAGTCCCGCCGCCCCCTGGGCCTGGCCGTCGTCGGCGGCCTGGTCTTCTCCCAGTTTCTGACCCTCTTCGTGACGCCGGTCTTCTACCTCTACATGGACCGCCTCCAGTCGCTCCTCAGCCGGCGCCTGTCGCGATCGGCGAACGGATCCACGATTCCCGAGGCCGAGTAGTCCGAAGGGTTTCTTTCCGCTTGAGCGGGCGGGCCCGATGGCCCGCCCGCTCTGTTTTCTCCTCCTCCTTTGCCCCCTGATCCCTGCCGGCATTGCGGCGGACACCCCAATTCCGCGATAGCGGCTCAACGCCTGCGTAGGAGCGGCGCCTCGCCGCGAACCGGGTGACCCTGCGACCAGGATGCGGTGCCCGCGTACGGTCCGTCGCGCCGGGGGCGGCGCTCCTACGAGTGCAATTCCATCGCGGAATTTCGGGGACAAGCCACCGTTGTGGCCGCCCCGGGATTGTGGTAGTTTCCACGCAGCGGCGTGCGGGCACGTTCCATGGAGGCGCTGGGTGGAGAAATTGGCGGTCCTGCTGGTGACGCACGAAGCTGGCACCCGCCTCCCGCTGAAAAAGGCCCTCTCCGAAGACTTCCTCGATCTCGATCTGCAGGTTGCCACGACTCCGGAGGCGCTTCACGAGCGCCTCGAAGAGTCGGGGTTCGACGTCGTGATCCTGGATGGCTCCGTCCCCTGGGCCAAGATCGCTGGGCTCGTGGAGGAGATCAGGGGCCTCCACCCGGAATGGCCCATGGTCCTCTTGACCACCCCGAGCCGCGAGGGCGAAGCCGTCGAGGCCCTGCGGCGCGGGCTGGACAACTACATCCTCCGGACGCCGGGCTACCTGCGCCGGCTCCAATCGACCATCCTCGGCCTCCTGGGCCGGTCGCGGGCCAGGACCCAGTCCGCCCGGCTGGAACGCCGGTTGAACGGCCTCCTCCAGCGCATCAACGTGGGCATCTTCCGCTCCACGGCGGACGGCCAGATCCTCGAGGCCAACCCCGCCTTTCTTCGGATGCTCGGGTTCCAGAGCCTTCTGGAGGCGCAGGGAGTCAGGCTCCAGGAGCTCTTCGTCGGAGCCGACGACCGGGTGAGGCTGCTCGATCAGATGCGCCACCACGGCCACGTCCACCGCACCGAGCTCAAGCTCCGGCGCATGGACGGCGAGGTGATCTGGGTGCTCCTCACCGAGAGCATCGGATCTTCCCACAACGGGCAACTGGTCATGGACGGCCTGGTGGAGGACGTCTCCCAGGTCAAGCGCACCCAGGAGGCCCTGATTGAGAGCGAGGCCCGCTTCACCCTCGCGGCCAGGGGCGCCATCGAAGGCTTCTGGGACTGGAACCTGCGCACCGAGGAGTTCGACTATTCGCCCCGCTGGAAGGAGATGCTCGGCTACGCGGAGGCGGAGGTGGGAAGCGGCGGCCAGGAGTGGTTCGGCCGCGTGCATCCCGAGGACCGTGAACTCCTCCAGGCGGCCATCGAGGCCCACCTGGAGGGACGGAGCCCCATGGTGGACTGCGAGCACCGCCTGAAACACAAGGACGGCAGCTACGTCTGGGTGGCCTGCCGCGGCCTGGCCTTCCGGTCCGAGGACGGCACGCCCCTGCGCCTCACGGGCACCCTGGTCGACGTCAACGACCGCAAGATGAGCGAGGACCAGATCCGCCACGACGCCGCCATCGACGGACTCACGGGGCTGGCCAACCGCTTCCTCTTCCTGGAGCGCCTGCAGGACGCCATCCTTCGCTCGCGCCTGGACCCGAGCTACGCCTTCGCCCTGCTGTTCCTGGACGTGGACCGCTTCCAGTTCGTGAACGACAGCCTGGGCCACGTGGCGGGTGACGAGCTCCTGGTGGCCGTGGCCAAGAGGCTCAAGGGCTGCCTCCGCCCCAACGACATCCTGGCGCGCCTCGGCGGGGACGAGTTCGGGATCCTCCTCGAAAACATCCGGACCGAGCGGGAGACGGACGGCTTCACCTCCCGGATCCATCACGAGCTCGAGGCCGCCTTCAGCGTGTGCGGACACGAGGTGTACGCCACGTGCAGCATCGGCATCGCCTTCAGCACCCGCGGCTACGACACGCCCGAGCAGCTCCTGAGGGACGCGGACACGGCGATGTACAAGGCCAAGTCGCGCGGCCGCGCCAGGCACGAGATCTTCGATGCCTCCATGCACGACCGCGCCGTCCAGGTCCTCCAGACCGAGAACGACCTGCGGAAGGCCCTCGAACGGCGCGAGCTCCGCATCCACTACCAGCCCATCGTCTCCATGGCCACCGGCAAGATCGCCGGCTTCGAGGCCCTTCTGCGCTGGCAGCACCCCGAGCGCGGGCTCATTCTTCCCGAGGAGTTCATCCCCGTTGCCGAGGAGACGGGCCTCATCGTCCCCATCGCCAAGTGGGTGCTCGCCGAATCGTGCCGGCAGACCAGCGCCTGGCAATCCAGCTTCCCCTCCGCCTCCCCCATCACCGTGAGCGTGAACCTCTCCAGCCGGAACCTGGCCCAGCCGGACCTCATCGAGCAGGTGAACCGGGCCCTCTTCCAGGCGGGCCTCCAGGGCGGATCGCTCGGCATCGAGATCACCGAGGGCACCATCGTGGAGAACTCCGAGGCGGCCATCGCGGTGCTCTCCTCTCTACGGGCGCTGAGCGTGAGGGTGCAGATCGACGACTTCGGCACCGGCTACTCCTCCCTGAGCTACCTGCACCAGTTCCCCATCGACGCCCTCAAGATCGACCGCTCCTTCATCTCCGGCATCGCCCGCGGCAGCCAGAACATGGAGATCGTGCGGACCATCGTGGCGCTCGCCAAGAATCTCGGCCTCGTGGTCGTGGCCGAGGGGGTGGAGACCGTCGAAGAAGCGGAGCTGCTGCGTACCATCAACTGCGACTTCGCCCAGGGCTTCTACTTCCACGGCCCCGTCGAACCCAACGCCGCCGCCGCCCTCCTCAGCCGCGAGCGCACCTCCCGCCACTGAACCCCGCCGGTAAGCGGCTGCCGCGTCGGTGGTCGCGGGCCGCGAGATGCTAGCCGCCCAAATTCGGCGATGGAATTCCCGCCGGTGTGGGAGCCGTCGCCCGACGGCGACTTCCCCTCATTCGCGATCTGGCGATCGCTCCCACAACCTGCCGGCCACCCCCTCGCCCGGGTTTTCCCAAATCCCAATTCCCAAGTCCTAAATCCTTGGTGTCTTGGTGTCTTGGTGGTCAGTCTTTTCTTTTGGGACCATCCGATTTCAACCCCCGCCCTGTCAACACTTTTTAGAAATGTCCCCTTTCTTTGCTCCCTAGAAATGTCCCCTTTCTCGTCTAGTAGTAGGGGCTGTGGGAGGTGTGGGAAACCTGAGGGGCGAAGCCCCGAAGGTTTTCCA